>CAYXDC010000077.1:0-14092 GCA_964463505.1 uncultured Anaerolineaceae bacterium | reverse complement strand
GTGCATAGGCTTCAATGCGCGTGCTAGCGTCAGGAGTCTCGGGCCAGGCTTCGATATTCCCGCCCCGATCCTGGCCGCGCACCCGGAATTCGTAGCTCTCGCCGCGGCTGCCGGTAAACTCGCTGACTGGCTCTGATACCAGGGCCTGCTGGACCAGGTCCTGCCAGACGCCGCCCGGCTGGCGCCACTGGATGGAATAGCAATCCAACCCGGAGCTTCCCGGATCGCTGCCACGGACGTGTAAATGGACCGGGCTGCCACTCTCGGCGCGTAGCGGGAGCAAGGACAGGTCTGGTGGCTGATTGTCGGTGCTCTGCCAGTCCATATTCAGATCGAGGCCGCTGGTGGTATAGGTTTCGATCCGCTCGTTCAGCCAGTCGGAGGGCTCGATCCCCCTCAGAAAAGCCGCAGTCCAGTACCAGTAGCCGTTGATCTGGGTCCAGTTGATGTGGGTGAAGAGGATCTTCCGCCCGTCCGGTGACCAGCCGGTGACAATGGTATCCTCGTCACCCGGGGAGTACAGGTGAGTCGCCCCGCTGCCATCGGTGTCCATAAAATACAGCTCGGAAAATCCGGACGTATCCAGGGCGTCGAAAGCGATCCGCTGCCCATCCGGCGAATAATACGGGTGCATGCTGTATGGAGTTGTATTCACCATTGCCAGATTGCTGCCATCCGGATTCATCCGCCAGATGCGATAGCCGCCGCTGCGATAAGAGACGAACAGGAGATGGCTGCCATCTGGCGCCCAGGAGGCCATGCCATCGTAGCCCGGGCTGAAGGTAAGCTGGGTCAGCCCGCTGCCATCGGCGTTGATCACGAAAACTTCGGTCTCATCATCCGGGAGAATGCTTTCGAAGACGATGCGCGTCCCATCCGGCGACCAGTTGGGGTAATACGCATCTCGGCCATTGGTCAGGCGGCGCTGGTCGCTTCCATCCGGATTCATTGTCCACACTTCATAGCCGCTTTCGAGATTCGAGATGTAAGCCACCCGGTCGGCGCCGCGGCGCAGGCGGGGTTGGATCTCATCGTGTGAGCTGGCAGCGATGGGGATCTCGATCCCGGTGGTGCCATCACGGATGAAAATATCCCAGTTGTCGTTGCTCAGATGCTGGGCAACAGAATACCCCCACCCTTCCCCTTCGGTAAGCGCTTGTGGGGCTGTCGGAGCCGCGGCGTAGTTGGTTTCCGGCGCAGCCAACCGCAGCTGTGGATCGAGCAGCAGCGGCTGGTAATACGAACGCTCCGGCTCTGGCTCTGGCGGCGCGCTAAGCACAGGTACGCTGGCGGCAGCCAGTAACACAAAAATCCCGACCAGGACAAAGACCAGGATTTGGCGGCGGTTTGCGAGCAATGTGTGCATCTGCGGATTCCCCTTCTGTGTGGTTTTGATTTCGCGTTGACTTTCAAAGAATATCAAAAATCAAACTCGCCGGACAAGTGACAAATGTCACCATCCACAATGTAGTTTTGTTTTTATAATTATCCCAGCCTGGTTTGCCCAGGAACGATTCTCCGGAACATTTATGAAATCTCATGCGTCTTGCGTTTACAGGCTGGTGGTGGTGCAGGCCTGCAAAGGAGTAAGCTATGCAACCCATATCCTTCGGTCGCTGGTTGGCAGGGGGTTGTTCTTGTTTTGGTTAGCGCCTATGGGTTGTGCCAGACCTATTAATCAAAGCGAATAATCACTCTCATCCCCCAACGTAAGAGGGGATCAACCTGGTCAATCGCAAGCTTCACCTGATAAGTAGTATCGCCCTGCTTCTCCTCATAAATATCAGCAATCGAAACAACCTCTCCAGCAAACTCCAAATCGGGCAGAGCATCTGGCACAACAGATACCTTCTGCCCCAGGGCAACCTCTACTACCTCATTTTCGGTTAGATTATCGGTTTCAACATACCACTTCGAAAAATCCGCCAGCAGTAGAACTGGCTCACCGGGTGAGACAAATTGCCCTGGAATCAAGTCGAGTTCCACTATCTGACCATCAAATGGAGCAACCAGTTCAAGGTTAGCTAGGTTTGCTTGGGCCGCAGTTAATTGGGCAAGGGCTGTATCGATTCGCGCCTGGGCAGATGCCAAATCATCAGGATCTGGTCCATTGAGAAGCAGCTGGTAACGGTCTTCGGCAATTTTCAATTGATTGCTGGCGATCTCGAATTCTGTAGCTGCTTGATTGCGGTCGAATTCGTTTGCTGTCCCGGTCAGGCCATTGTAGCGACGAACTGCATCATCATAGGCTTTTTGAGCAGCTGCCTGAGCGATTTGTAATCTGGCTCGCACAAGATTGTCCTCAGGTTTATTCTTGTAAGGCGCAAAGTCATCATTTGCATTATCCAGGTCGTTTCTAGCAAAGACAACCTGCGCGGCTGCGTTATCAATATCCGCCTGAGATGCGCGTGTGCTCTGATAACTAAGCTTTTTCTCTGCATCGCGTACCGCCTGGCGGGCATTGTTAAATTCAATTAAAGCCTGATTTTGGGTGATTTGCAGGTTATCACTCAGAGATTTGTAGGCCTGTTCGGCAGAGAATAGCTCGAATTCAGCGCTGGAAATTGCAGCTTCTAGCTGGGCGCGATTGCCTAACAGCGCAACCACCTCACCTTCCTTGATAGTATCGCCTTCCTGGACTCGCACTTCGGCCACAGAGCCTGAATTAACAAAAGCAAGCCTGACCCATTTGTGCGGGACAAGCCGGCCTTCAGCCAGGGTAGCAGTTTGCTCCAGCTCCAGGGGCAGCTCGGTGGGTTGTGGATCGGCTGTTGCTTGGGGAGCTATCTGGTCACAGCTTGTTAGAACAAACAACAGTCCCACCACAAGTACGGATAATAGATTTATTTGCTTTTGCATGGTTTTTTATGCCTCCCAACGGAATCTGGAAGAAAAAATGTGATCTCACTCTGGACGATTATTTTTTATTCATACTGGATAGCTTCCAGGATGTGGATACGGGCAGCTCTGGCAGCAGGAATGATTGCCGCAAGATTGGCCACCAGAATTGCTATCATCAAAGCAAACCAGATGCGCTCATTTGGCAGTGTATAGCTGATGGTATATCCTGACATTGCAGTCATGGCCTGCAAAAAGATATGCGACAAAATGATCCCAAAGACAACCCCTATTAACCCGCCAATTATCCCCATGATGCCTGCTTCTGCCAGGATCATGCGTAGAACCTGGCTGCGTGTCATTCCAACCCCTCTCAACATACCTATTTCTTGAGTGCGCTCGATTACATTCATTGTCATTGTGTTGGTGATCCCAAAAAAACCAACCAGTATCGCAATCAGAGCCAGGATATCAAATAGACTGAATGCCTGCGCCATTAAAGTCGATATCCGGCTTAAGATTGCCTGGTTAGATTCGATGATCAGGTGATCGCGTTCTCCATACAAGGCATCAATGCGCTTCTCAACCAGCTCGGGAAGTAAGCCAGGCTCGACTTTGACCAGGTATGTGTTGGCAACTTTTTGATGAAAATAGCGGTTCATGTCAGTCCAGTTCATATCCAGCACCATGCCCTGGTTGTAAAAATCTACCACAATCCCCGCCACGCTAAAATCCCGTGGACCTGAACGAGTGACTAATTTTACAGTGTCCCCCGGTTTCAGACCATATTTTTCAGAGATCACACTGGAAATAAGTATGGAATCACCTGCTGCCAGACGAGAGAGCGCCTGGCGTGGATCTGTTTCCGACTTGGAAAAAACAAACGAAGTGACCTGGATATAAGAAGCAGGATCGATCCCCATAGCGCTGATTTTTTCCTTTTCACCTCCAGGAGGAATCCAATCGACCTCAAAATACCGCACAGGTGCAACTGCGGCAACCCCATCGACAATCTTCAGGCGTTTCCAGACCTCAGCCCGCATGGGTACCGATGAGGTCACATACAGGTCTCCACCAATATAACCTTGTAACCATTCTTCCAGGTCCCCTT
This sequence comes from uncultured Anaerolineaceae bacterium, assembly GCA_964463505.1. Classification (GTDB taxonomy): domain Bacteria; phylum Chloroflexota; class Anaerolineae; order Anaerolineales; family UBA4823; genus JAJZSS01. Next base: position 10,143 of record CAYXDC010000077.1, on the reverse strand, counting down.
TGAAAGAACCGGTGATGGCCCAAACCACAATGATCATGGCAACCCCAATCATTAACGCAGCCACGGTCAGGGTGGTCCGCAGGCGAGCACGCTGGATATTACTGCAGCCGATTTGGCCGCTGGTTCCATACAACAATCTTATCAAGGGCCGTAACACCCGTTCCCAGAAGCCAACCGAGATTGGGATCATCAACGTTCCCCCAAAAAACAGGCTGAATACCACCATGCTACCGAGTCGAAATTGGACATCGTAGGGGAAAGGATTGATGATGAGAATCACGGTGGAAACACTGAGCAGGACAAAGCCAAGCCACCAGCCGTGCCGGATCAACCAACCTTCCCGGGAACTGGCACGGACGCGCAAGGCCTCCAGCGGGGAGATCCGACCGGCCTGGTAGGCTGGCAGCGCCGCGGCGAATAAGGTGGCTATGATACCTATCATTAGTGCCGTAACGATGAGACTTGTGGGCGCCTGTCCAATCGTCAAATTCTGGTTAAGCAGGCTGCTCATCAACTTTGCTAATCCTTGAGCCATTTGGGTGCCCAGGAAAATACCCAATACAGAGCTGAATATGCCAAGCACCAGGGCTTCACTCATTACCTGGCGAGTAACCTGAGCGCGGGTGAACCCGATGGTTCTTAGAAAGCCGAATTCGCGCGTTCGCTCGATTACGGTCATGGAAAATGCATTATAGATCAGGAAAGCCCCCACAAAAATCGCCATCCCACTCATAAAGTTGAGACCGATCTGATAATTGCCTAGCATCTGGGTCATTTGCTTGCCCTGGGAGGCAGGAAATATGATCGTATAAGCATCTCCCAAGTATTTCTGCAGTTCTGCCTTGATATTTTCCAACTCAGCGCTTTTTCGCAATTCAGGCTCAACCACCAGATCGATCTGGTCTATTTTTCCTTCCCTGTAGAAAACCTTTTGGGCATACTGGATGGGTAAAACCCCGAATGAACCATTGTTCAATTGTCCAGCGCCTTCTCGTGCAATTAACCCTACCACGCGTAATTGAATGAGCTCATCTTTGCCCAGAATCTCAATCTTGTCGCCGATTTCAATCTCATTTTCTTTCGCATAGTTTTCTACCAGGACAATTTCTGCTTCGCTTGATTCAGCGTTAAAGAAACGACCTCCAATCAAAGTGTATTCCCGCACCTGTGTATCCAGTTCGGGATGGATCCCGTAAAGGGTCAACCCGTCCACGCTGGCCCCGAAAAAGCTTAATCCGATTTCGGTTTGGGTAGCCTGGGTGGCCAGTATGGTTTGGATTTGTAGTGAAGGTGCGGCAATCGCAATTCCTGGAAATTCAGCAATCTTATTTGTGATCTGCTGGTTAAAACCGCCTTGCTCAGCTTCCGAGGCTGTCACTACCAGGTTGGATTTTCCGGAGGTGTTCTCAAACAGGCGTGTGATTGAATCCAGGGCGGTCTGGTTAGTGATTCCAATGGCCAGAATCCCGGCAACTCCCAATATGATGCCAAAAGCGCTTAACAACAGCCGGATTGGGCGTGCCCGGATTGAACGCAAGGTAAGCAGTTGCAGCAGAGTCATGGTTGGGATAATCGTTGGCTGGTTAGCTTTCGAGAATTTCGATAGTCTCAATAATAACCCGCAGGTTATCTGTGATGCTCGCCCCCGCTTCGAATCTTAGCTCGTGCGAGATCTGACCATCTTTTAGAAAAACCACCCGATCTGCATACGCTGCGGCTCGCGTATCATGCGTCACCACAATGATGGTTTGCCCAAGGTCATCTGCAGATTTCCGCAGCAGCTCCATAATAGCAATCCCGTTTTTCGAGTCGAGGTTTCCGGTTGGTTCATCAGCCAGGACGATAGCTGGTTGCGTGGCCAGAGCCCGGGCCAGAGCCACGCGCTGTTGTTCACCACCCGAAAGTTGATCTGGTTTGTGATTGCGCCGCTCGTAAATCCCAACTAGTTTCAAGAGCGCCTCCAACTGTGGTTGGATTTTGCGCAGTTTTTGGCCATCAATAATCAGCGGCAAGGCAATATTTTCGTACGCTGTGAGGGTGGGCAACAGATTGAAGAATTGAAAAACAAAGCCTACATTCCGCCGTCGTACCAGCGTGGCATGTTTATCATTGAGCAGGGAAAGTCGCTGACCCGCCAGGGTAACTTCACCTTCGGATGGTTTATCTAATCCACCCAGTAAATGTAACAAGGTGGATTTGCCACTTCCGGAAGGCCCCATAATGGCAACGAATTCACCTTTCTCCACCCCAAAATTCACCCCGTTCAGGGCATTGACCTGATGGTCACCTAATTGATATTTCTTATACAGAGCTGTTGCTTCTAAAACTGGCATAGATTTCTCCTGTGAGCTGCCTCACCTGGTCAGGTCTTCGACTGCAGGATCTTCATGGATTATTACATCACCAGTAAATCCATCCACGGTCACCAGAATTCCATCCGCCAACCGCAGGACACCTGGAATAGAGACAACTGCCGGAATATTATATTCCCGCGCAATAATAGAGCTATGCGAAAGCATACCTCCGGATTCTGCGATCACAGCCCCGGCTTTCGCAAACAGCGGGGTCCATCCAACATCACTATAAGGAACTACCAGTACATCGCCAGATTGCATCTTTGAAAATTCATTCAGGCCGCGGATCACTTTTACCGGGCCTGTGTAATAACCCCGCGAGGTGGGTGTACCTTTCATCGTGTTACTGCTTACGGGATGGATGGGAGGTGGATCTTCACCATAGATTACTTCTGGTAGCGGGATATTCTCGCTGGACACCAATTCTTGTTTTCTGGTTTCAATGCGCGCTTTGTATTCCGTTGCCAGAGCATTATTCTTTACCAGCTCGCTGATCTCGTTGGCATACAGGAAGAAGATATCCTCAGGGTAGGCGATGGATTGTTGCTGTACCAGTTGGTGAGCTATTGCAAGATAATAAGGGCGGAAAAGGCCATAGCTATACGTATATAGTGAGCTAATTTGCTCGCGGTATAGGCTGTATTGCCTGGCGCGCTGGTAAAGCAGGCGCAGGAACCAGCCGCGTAGCCTGCCAGGCTTTAGCTGGTAAAAGTGGATCCGGTCAGACTGTTCTACGGCAGCTGGCTGATAATGGGATATCAATTCCAGTATGATCTCAGGTTTTTCCCGCCACGGAACCGACGAAAAATCGTTTCCGCTGTCGCTCAGATGACCAAATTGGGAGATAAATTGCTCCATTTTGCTTTTGAGTTCATTGATCTCAGGATGATCGGGCAGTTCATGTTTGCCATTGCTCTGTATCTGGGCGCGCAGCGGTTCACTAAGTTGCAGGTATTGCTCATGCAGGACAGCCAGATGGTGGTTGGGATCATAATCCTTCAACTCGGTAAGATCAGCAGTTATATCTAATTTCTTATAGTCAATATTGAGCCCTTTCAGTTGCCGGATAAACACGCTGTGGTAGAGAGAATTCAGCAAAGGTCCAACGATATTGTAGTAGGCTATCTGGCTTGTTAGCTGGTAGATCTTATCGATTTGCTCAAACAAGCTGGCAGGCGATAATTTCTCTATCTCCTTAAAAGAAAATGCCTGTAACGCCAACTTTGCCTGGGGCACAAAACGATTAATTCGGCCTGAAAAATAATATTTGTCGGCCGCAAATTTCAGCAAGCGGGGTGTTTTTAAGATCAATTTTGGAGAGGGTCGGAAGCGTGGTTTGCGTACTTCTGCTGGAACAATCCCCATCATGATCTCGATCGATTCGCGCGGCAATCCCACACTCTTAAACACTTTCCCAAAGGTCCCCATATTGAAATAAGTGCGATAATAAAAGGCTTTGGTCAGGCTATCCGGGTCTATCCCGGTAACCCCGATGGCTTCATCGATCAATTTCACCCATACCTGATTGACCAGCCGGGTGTTGATCGACCAGATGAGCGGCTTGATCTGCCCCGGTAACATTTCCTTGGAGATGCTATTCGAGTAGATATTGAGTTTAGTGATCGAGGTGATATCCCGCATTTGGACCCAGTAAACCTGATTGCCATTAAAAACCCATTCTAAATCTACATCACTGTCCATTTCACTGGCAATCTCCCGAGTTTGCTGGACAATTTCGTCTATCACCTGTAAATCGACTCCCGACGCCGTAGCTTGTTGCAACCAGGTACCCCACTTGTTTACCCAGCGCAGCGGGTTAACTCCTTCTTGAACAAGCAGCGTGCCTGGGCCTTGCACAGCCTCGACAACAACTTCGTCCATGCCGGTCATCGGATTTTTGCTGAACGCAACCCCAGAAAGCATAGGCGAGATCATTTCCTGTACCAGTACAGCCATCCGAATTTCTTCACGCCCTGGCGATTTTTTTTCCTGATAGACACGCACTGTTTCGGATTGAACAGATTGCCAGATCGACCGGATCGCCTCGAGAATGGCTTCCAGCCCGCACACATTCAAGAAGCTTTGAAATTGACCAGCATAGGAGTGGCTCAGACTATCTTCAACATTTGCGGATGAGCGGATGGCATAATATTGTTGGTTCGAGAGATATTTGGTTAGTTGATTGCTTAAAACCGTGTTCAAAGTCGGATCGTTTTCCAGGTAGCGTAGGTGAGCATTCCAATTACAGACCAGCGTTTTAGGGATACGGAAGCCTTTGTCCGCCAACCGGCGCAGGTTCATCGCCTTATTGCCCACGTTGGGTGGTATACGCCGTCTATCTAAAGGGATGATCAAAGTCTGTACCATCGTTTGCACCTGCTTAACCTAATTCATTAAAGATGCTTTGTGAATTCAAGGATTGTTCTTTCGCAAGCCAAGCCTATCCATTATTTTCAGCATGGAGCGGCCCATCGGAACGCCGTCCATCATGCTCCTTAATTCACCTTTACCATATTTCTTGCGTAATTGAAGAATGTCTCTTAACTCAGGGAGCATTGCCAGCAGAAAAAACAGATTAGCCGCCACACCATATAACAGAAACTTAAGATCAAAGGTTGTAAACCAGAGCCAGGGGACGATAAGCCACAATCCTGCCAGGTATGAAATCAGAAAATCCTTAAATAGCACCATCCCGGCTGCCATGCCAATAAGAGAGGTGACAACTGCACCGATTGGATCGATAGCCAGTAATCCCCCATAGAAAGCCGAAATGCCACGTCCACCCTTAAATCGATAATATACTGGCCAGTTATGTCCTACCATACCCCCCAAAGCAGGAAACAAGTAATAGGGCACATCCGGGTAAAGCAGGCGTATTACAAGAGTTGGGATGAATACTTTCAACATATCTAGCGCGCCAATTGTGCAGCCAACCCGCGGCCCATATTTCATGGAGGCGGTGTTTGCACCCATTGCATGCATTTTCATTTTCTCTTGTGTACCTGCAATCGGTAGGTAAACGTCGCCCAGGTTGGACTGAGGATCAATCAGCCTGGTTGCTATGCGCGCAAAAGAAACCGCTCCCAACAGGTAACCTAGCATAAAGAAAAGCACAACCAGGAATGCGTCCATAATGCTCACTCGCTTGTAGAGGCTAGATAGGTATCGTCTTTCAGTAGTTGCCGTGAAGGTGCCCCGATTTCTCCACGGTATGGCTTTCAATACCTGTTACTTCCCTGGCAGGAAATATGGGCGTAATATTATTGTGAATTGGACTTGAAGATTGGATCCATTTGGGCGTGTAACAGTGATAAGAAGATGAAGCCACTCATGAATACCATTAGAAAAACGTTGATTAATTATAACGAATTCTCTGTAAAATAAAAAGTACAATACTGCCAGTGTGCCAATACCTGGAACATCCCTTTTCACTGCAGCGTCTATAATTAACAGGCTGGTGGTGGTACAGGCCTGTAAAGGAGCAAGCCATGCAATCTACATCCTTCGGTCGCTGGTTGGCAGGGGGAATTTTCGCATTGTTATGCGCCTCCCTGGCGTTTAGCGCTTCCCCGGCGCGCGCCGATATCGGCCTGCCGCCCCTGAACCCGGCTGGCGCCGGACTGGGGCTGGGAGAGGGCGTAGAGACCCAGGTGCGCATGCTCTCCGAAACGGTGGACCTGACCATCGAAGAGCATGCCCGCCCCCAGGATGCGATGGGGGAATCCCCGGGAGACTGGATGCGCGGCCGGGTGGAGGCCGAGTTCCAGATGCGCAACCTGGGGACTGTAGAGGAAACCCTGGATGTGTGGTTCCCCCTGGCAGCCTCCTTGCGCTACCCGGGGGCGCTGGCGTATTTCCCGGACCGGCTCATCCAGGACTTCAAAGTCTGGGTGGATGGCCAGCCGCTCGAGACGGAGCAGGTCACCGGGCCCGACCTGATCGAGCCCAGCCAGACCAGCCAGTGGGCGCACTTCCCGATCACCTTTCCTGCCGGGCAGGATGTGAGCGTGCGCCTCAGCTATACGGTATATCCCACCGGGCGCCGGCCGTTTGGCGGCTTTGAGTACATCCTGCAGACCGGCGCCGGCTGGAAGGATACCATCGGCGTGGCTACCATCACCATTTATCTACCCCACGAAATCACCCCCGAGAACCTCTCCCAATCCGGCAATTCGATCGAAGGCCATCCGCTGGCGCCCAACCCGCCCGGCTATGTGATCGAGGGCAACCTCATCCGCTGGCAGCTCACCGATCTGGAGCCTAGCGCAGAAGACAATATATACGTGGATGTGCTGGAGCCGCAGCGTTACCGCGATCTATTGCAGGCGCGCCTGCAAGCCGAAAATTCCCCCAGCTCGGTCGCCGCCCAATTGGAGCTGGCACAGGCCAGTGAAAACGCCTTATCCCTGGTCAAGCTGGTGGGCAATCACGGGGGCGGCAAGCTGCTGGCGGAGCAGGTCAATCTGGCCTACCGCCGCGCCTTGGAGCTGGATCCGCAGCAGGCCGAGACCTATGGCCTATACGCCTCCTGGCAGATGCGCAGCGGCGGCTGGGTGAAGCTGATGCGCGGCGAGGGCTGCCCCGCCGAGCTGTGCGAGCTGGTGCAGCGCGGCCTGGAGCGCTTCCCGGACGACCCTGAGCTATTGCGTATCGACGAAGAGATCCGCATGTTGCAGGAGGAATTTGAGCCCTTCCACACCCAGACGGCGATCGCCATGACACCGCCGCTGCCTGAGCCAGTCCCCCCCACGCAGACGGCAGTCGCCCATCCCCCCATAGAGACCCCACTACCCTCTGCCACACGCACGCAGCCTCCAGCCACGTTGGCACCCAGCCCCACGGATACCCCTGCGCCGACCGCGCAGCCGGCTGGAGGGCTGTGCCCGGCAGGTTTGCTGCCGCTGGGTTTTGGCCTGCTGATACTGCTGATTTTCGGGTTGCGCCGGGCCTGAGCGGGGATCGCCCGGGTTACCAGCCGATCTCTGCCCAGTGCGTGGGGTGGTCGGTGGCCGATTCCGGCGGCAGCAGGTACACCGGCTCCCGCACTTCCAGCCCCGGCCAGACGAAGATGTGGTCGATGCGACTCTGCTCGGGCATCGTCCCGCCATCCGGGAAGATCGCCGTCCAGGCATTGATCAAAACCGCATCGATCAACCGGTAAGCCTCTTCATACGGGCGCAGGTTGAAGTCGCCCAGGGCGATCATATTTTCCTGGCCCGCCGAGCGCCGCAATAATTCCTCGGCAAAGGCCAGCATGGCGGTGTCCGAGCCATCCGGGTGGACGTTATAGATATTGAAGCGCCGCTCCCCAACCTGGATTTCGGCCAGGGTGGTGCCGATCTCATCCTGGTCGCTGAAAGTGAAAACCGTGCTGGTGTTCTCCAGCGGGTAACGCGAGAGCAGGGCAGTGCCGAAGGTGCCGGTCACCGTCTTGGGGCCGTAATAGCTGTAGTAGCCCAGCTTGCCGGCATAATAACGTACATAGTCATTGTTGCCCAGCGAGATGCGCGCCGAGTCGCTTTCCTGCAGCGCCAGCACGTCCGGGTTGACATGCCGGATCAGCTCAAGCTGGCGCAGGTGGGATCTCTGGGCGTCTTCGTCCTTAGCTTGCTGGATGTTGTAGGTCATCACCCGCAGCGATTGTACGTCACCCGCCGGCGCTGGCAGGGTGCGCTCGCTCAGCCAGGCTGCAACCAATGTGGCGGCAAACAGCCCGCCCAGCAGCAGCCCGGCAGGCAGGCTGGGCTGCGCCGCGTAAGCCGCGGGGCGTGGCTCGCCAGACATGCGCCGCTGCGCCCAGGGTGCCAGGAGCGCCGCCAGCAAAGCCGGCAGCAGGTAGGGTAGCCAGAATTTACCGCGGAAGAATGGGCTGACCGGTTCGACATAGCCCCACACATTGCTGAAGATGTACATGAAGATCAACAGCACCAAGAAGAGCGCTCCCAGCAGGAATCCACCTGCCAACCGCCGCGGGCTGGTCTGGGCGCGCTGCAGCACCCCCGTAAATACAGCCATATCCATATACATCACCGGCGAGAGCAACAGCATGGCCACCAGCAGCGCCTGTTGTAGCCCACCAGGCGCGCCGACGACCACCGCAGGGTTCTCCGGCGCGGCTGGGAACGGCACGCTGTGGCTGAGGATCAGCCCGGTGAGGGCGGCGGCGAACAGGAGATTCCAGGCCGCCAATAGTACCGGCGATAGCTTATATAGGAAATTTGGTTGAGTTAGGGAAAGCCACAGCCAGATCAGTGCCAGCAGGCTGACGCTGCTCACGATCAGGGTGTAGCTCCCCTCCGTCCAGCGGGCGATCACAGCCGGGCTGAAGAATGACAGGTAACCCAGCGCCAGGATGGCGAAAATGCCCAACGCACTGCGCAGCGCGCCCACACCACTCCCCTGCGCTGCGGTGGGCAGGCCGGCCTCTACTCCTTCTTGCGCATAGGCGCGCGTGGGCCTCGAGAAAATCGTTCCCAGCCAGATCAGCCCCAGCAGCCAGCCGAGCCAGGTGGAGCCTGGCTCGAGTGAGAGATCAAGCGAGTAATTCAGCGCCCGCAGCAGCACGGAGAAGCTCAGCGCCAGGGCAAAGCCCTCTGCCGCCGCGCGGCTTGCACTGGGCTCGCCCCCCGAGTGGTCTTCCCACAGCCATACGGGCAGCAGGATCAGCGCCGCACTGGTCGCCATGCCCGCCGCCAGCAGGCGTCCGCTGGTATCCAGGTAGGGCGCCATCCCCCGGCTGAAAAACAGTGCCAGCGCAGCCAGCCAACCCAGCCATCCGGGGTACCCCCACCAGCTGGGGTCGCCCCGCCGGAAGAACAGCAGCAGTGCCGGTGAAAAGAAAAACAGGATCCCTGCAGCTTTCTCGTCCAGGCGTGTGTTCATCAGGTCCAGGATGTAGATCGCCTCCACCAGCAAGCCTGCCGACTGGATGAAGAACAGAAACAAGACTGCATAACGGATGATTGCCAGAGTACGCCGGAGATGATTGGGGGCCATGTTCGCTCCTTTCCCTGAATCTGGTTCGATTTTAATGCACCTGGCCGCGCCGGTCAAACAGCTCCTGGACTTGCTGGCGTCGAATCAAGCTCCGCGCCTGTTGTGTTGCGCTGGATTCTCTTGTATACTGAATACAGGTCCGGGATGCGCGGCATGGGTATCTGCCGCTTCAGCGCTGGAAATTTCTGCTGCAATACGCCCGGCAGCCCGCAGGAGAGAGGTGATCCCATGAAACCCTTACTTCAGGAAATGACCATTGCCGACTACGAAGAGGTGCGCTCCCTGTGGAGCGAGTCGGAAGGTCTTGATCTCAGCGATGCCGATTCGCGCAGCTCCATAGAACGTTTTTTGGAGCGCAACCCGGGGTTGAGCTTCGTGGTGCGCGAGGACGGGCAGCTGGTCGGTGCGGTGCTGTGCGGGCATGATGGCAGGCGAGGCTACATCGACAACCTGGCGGTGCGCGCCTCCCATCGCCGGCAGGGGATCGGGCGTATGCTGGCCAGCCGCTGTGTGTACCAGCTCATCCGCATCGGTATCAGCAAGTGGAATTTGTTCGTGCGCGAGGATAACCAGGCAGCCATTTCCTTCTGGCGTCAGCTGGGCTGGCACCAGCGCGTCGAGCTGCTGACCCTCTCCAACCCGGGCGGCGAGGGCGGCTGAGCCTGGCTGCATGGCATGACGCACGCCATCTCCATCCGGCCTCGAGCCCGCAGCAGTTGTCCGATGCAGATTTCTTCTGTATACTAAAGGCAGTTACAAGCCCTGTTTGCGTGCAATTTACACGTGCACAACC
>CAYXDC010000076.1:0-14308 GCA_964463505.1 uncultured Anaerolineaceae bacterium | reverse complement strand
TTAAAACTCCAATCTCCCCTGGCGGATCCACCGGATCAAATTGCCAGGGAGTTGAGACGCAGACTGGAAAACTCGGTCGATAAGTGCATTGGTGATGGAAATGTAGGGTCGTGGTTGTCGGGCGGGTTGGATTCCAGTGTCATGGCAGCGTTAGCGCGCAAAAAAGTGAAAACATTACATACTTTTGCTGCCGGACTACCCGGAGCGCCAGATTTAGAATTTGCCCGACAGATGGCAGATTATATTGGGGCCAACCATCACGAAGCTACCGTAAACGCCGATGAATTTCTTGCGGTCTTACCCGAAGTCATCTATTATCTGGAATCTTTTGATGCCCTTTTGGTGCGCTCCAGCGTGCTCAACTATCTGGTCGCCAGGTATGCGTCTCATTATGTGGCGGCTGTTTTCTCTGGCGAGGGCGGCGATGAGCTTTTCGCCGGCTATGAATATCTCAACGGGATTTCCCCGGCCTCGCTTGCGGATGAATTGATCGATATCATCAGGCGACTGCATAATACAGCCCTGCAGCGTGTCGATCGCAGCGCCTCAGCCCATGGAACGGTTGCCCACCTGGGTTTTCTCGATCCAGAAGTGGTGGACTATGCTTTGCGCATTCCGAGCAAATATAAATTACACAACGGTGTAGAAAAATGGATTTTGCGGGAGTCCGTATCCGATTTGCTCCCCAAACAGATTTTGCAGCGTAAAAAAGCGAAATTTTGGCAAGGGGGCGGCGTCGAAGAACTTCTGGCTGAGTATGCAGATAGCCAGATCAGCAGCGCAGATTTTGTGCGTGAACGCAAACTACCCAATGGCTGGTTGTTGAATACCAAAGAAGAATTACTTTATTACCGGATATTTAAAGAGCAGTTTGGAGAGCTAGAGAATTTATCCTGGATGGGCCGGACGAAAGGCGCGCCCGTAAAACTGATCGCAACACAGTGAACAACAACCACACGCCGGCGTGATTAAATCGTAATTCGAATCCGGACCCGGCGGAATTAGCGGATAAAATAAACCCTGTATAGCCCGACCACCAGAACTGCTTACCTATATCTGCGATGGGCAGACAAGTTTACTGAAATTTGGAAAGTTACCAATCCCGGAGAGGCAGATCCAAGATTATTGAATGAGTACTTCTCGACTCCAATTTATTCAATTCGTGATCGAAATTCGTTGCCAGCAATTCGTGGTAGAAATCAGTTGATAGCAATCCATTCTCAGCGATTCTTTACAGGCAATAACCGGTCATGAACCCTGAAATCACCTCCCTGCTCTCCCCCACCATCGTCCAGGCTGCCGCCCGGCAGTGGGGCGCGACCAGCGAGCCCGAGCTGCTGGACGATGTGACCAACATGGTCTATGCGCTGGACTGCGCAGGCGAGAAGCGCATCTTGCGCCTGACGCACAGCTCGCACCACACCGAGGATGAGATCCTGGCCGAGCTGGACTGGGTGGAATACCTGATCTCCCACGGTGTGGCGGCTGCGCAGCCGCTGCGCTCGCGCGGGGGCCAGCTCACCGAGCACTACCCGGTCGGGGACAGCTACTTCACAGCAGCGGGCTTTGCCTTCGCGCCGGGGCATTTCATCGATTCATCCAACCCTGACGAGTGGAATCCGCCCATGTTCCAGGCGCTGGGGCGGCTGGCGGGTAGCCTGCACCGGCTGACCAAGGCTTACAATCCTGGCCACCTGCCGGTCAGGCGCCACCACTGGCTGGAAGAGGACACGTTGCGCCAGGCGGGCGCCTTCCTGCCCGCCGAGCAAATCGGCGCAGCAGACGAGATTGAGGTCATCCTGAGGCGCTTCGAGCGCCTGACGCCGGACGCGGATAGCTTCGGGCTGGTGCACTGCGATCTCAACCCGACCAATTTCCATGTGGACGCCGGGCGGATCACCCTGTTCGACTTCGACGACTGCGCCTATAACTGGTTCATCAACGATATCGCCGTGATGCTGCCGCTTTATTCCCAACGCTTCAATCAGCCAGGCTGGGAAAACTGGCTCATGGAGTTCTTTGGCTGGTTCATGCGCGGATATAATGAAGAAAACCACCTGGACGAGAGCTGGCTGGCGCTGCTGCCCGACAGCCTGCGGCTGCAGAACCTGATCACGCTGGTCGCCTGCCACCAGGCAAATGTACCCAATTCGCAGTACCACTCCTTTTACGAGCTGGTGCTGAATACCTACCGGGAGGGGTGCCCGCTGTTCGAGTTTGATTTCCGGAAAGCGATCCAGAACGGCGTGCCAGGGAACCACATATCATGATGAAATTGTCACCTGAACAAAGTGAAGAACTACTCAACACGCTGAAAGCACGTTTTGAGAAAAACATGTACCGCCATGCAGGCCTTGAATGGGCAAAAGTACAGACAAGGTTGGAAGCGGACCCCGAAAAACTGTGGTCGCTCAATGAAATGGAAAGGACCGGCGGTGAGCCGGATATCGTTGGGCAGGATCCAGAGACGGGCGAAACCATATTCTACGATTGTTCAGCGGAAAGCCCGCAGGGCCGCAGAAATGTTTGTTACGACCGTGAAGCGCTGGAGGCCAGGAAAGAACATAAGCCGAAAGATTCTGCTATGAATATGGCGGCTGCCATGGGCATCGAGCTGCTGACGGAAGAACAGTATCAAGCGCTGCAGAAGCTGGGAAAATTCGATTCGAAAACGTCGAGCTGGTTGACAACACCGCCTGAGATCCGCAAACTCGGCGGCGCCATCTTTGCCGATCGGCGCTATAACCATGTCTTCGTGTATCACAACGGCGCAGACTCTTACTATGGCGCCAGGGGGTTCCGTGGCTCGCTGAGGGTCTAAATTTTTGCCCAGGCAGCCACATTTGGATTTGAGAACGGATCACCTGGAAAAAAGTATGAACATGCCTTAGTGACTGTTCCCGAGAGTACTCTTAAAAAAAACCATGCGGAGGACAAGCCATGGATTATGAGGCTTATCAGAATTCGTATTTCATGAAACCAGCACCCGAGCCACGATTTCGCTTCACCGGCGCCTTCGGGGTCACCCTGTTTTACGAGACCTACCGGGAGGCGGTCGCATTTTACACACAGGTGCTGGGGCCACCGGCCTACGTCGAGGGGAAGGACACCCGCGGCTGGCCGGTCGGGTCTGGCTGGCTGACGCTCCTGCAGGGACGCCAGGGCAATCCCCAAAATGTGGAGATCACTTTCGAGCTGGCGACGGTTGCTGAAGCCGAGGCGCTGCAGGCTGCATTCGTTGCCGCCGGAGCCAAAGGTGTAACCCCTTCCAACCAGCTCATGTACCGCCCGATCCGCTCCTGTCCGGTGACCGACCCGTTCGGGGTAGATCTATTGATGATCGCCCCACTGGCTGAATGAGCGCTGTTTTTCAGAACAGGCGCTTGCTTCCCCCTCCGACTTGCTATACAATCAATGCAGGCAGGGTGCTCAAGACACAGCTTTGTTTTGCGGATGTCCTGACGCTTGTTACCGATTGACCCGGTTAACGCCCAAGAGAATGGTTAAGCCCTGATCATCTACAAGGAGGATACCATGCAGAAACCAGGGTTGTTTTCCCTGCGATTGTGCCTTCTGATTGGGCTTGCAGCAGCCCTCACGGCCTGCAATTCGCAAGCGCCGGTTTCCCCCACCCCGATCGACGCCCTCAGCCCGGGGATAGCCACCCCCACAGACACGCCTGCCGCCCTGATCCCTGAGGCGCCTACACCAGAGCCAACCACGGCGCCTGCCTGGCAGCACTCACTCGAGCTGCGCTTCACCGACCCGGAAACCCAACAGGAATGTGTGACGATCTTTCCCTTCGAGGTGCTTGAGGATGCGGAGCGCAGCATCACCGGCGGCGGGGTGATCGACTGCAAATTCCAGACCCAGCAGTGCGGCGAGGGCGTGTGCATCACCTACCACAGCGTCTATGCCATGGACGCCGATCTGAGGGGTTTTGTCCGGCCTGCAACGGCTAGCTACCCGGACGGGATGCTGGAGGCCTACCTGAGCGGCACGTTCAGCATGACCCAATACTGGACCGATATCCCCCCGGAGACCGTGATGGCTTACACCGAAGACAACCCGTTTGTGGCCTCATCCTCAGATATCATCCCGCTGGCTATCCAATACCAGGACGGCGCAACGACTGAGCTTGGCGGCGAAGGTGGGGCTGCCGAGTATCCATGGGTGTTCACATTGCATCTCAGGTAGGTGAATAATGGATATTCTATTGTGGCTGCTGGGGGGCGCCTTACTCCTGCTGATGGCAGGCTTGATTTTCGAAATCTTCGCTGAGAAGCGCGACCGGCGGCGAATCCCACCCCCGGGGAAGCTCTATACGGTCAACGCCCACCGCCTGCACCTGGACTGCCGCGGTACGCGCCGGCTCGGACAACCGGTCGTCGTCCTGGAGGCTGGGATGGGCAACAGCTCCTACGACTGGCGGTGGGTGGCGCCTGAACTGGCCGAGCAGGCGTGGGTGTGCGCCTACGACCGGGCCGGCTACGGCTGGAGCGATGCGGCGCAGGAGGCGCGCACGATCCCGGGGATGGCTGGCGAGCTACACACACTGCTGGAGCAGGCCGGGGAGCCCGGCCCGTACATGCTGGTGGGACATTCCTACGGCGGCATCCTGATGCGCGAATTCTACCGCCAGCACCCGGAAAAAGTGGTGGGCATGGTGCTGGTCGATTCGGCGCACGAGGATCAGATTCAGCGCCTGCCCCCGGAGGAAGCGCGGGCGCTCACGGCTTCCATCGGGTCGCTGAAGAACCTGGTCTGGCTGGCGCGGCTGGGTCTGGTGCGGCTGCTGGCGCGCTCCATCCTGCTGAAGCGCTTCGCCTCGCTGCGCACGCCCGAGGAACAGGCCACCTACCTGCCCATGATCGTCAGGCCGGCTTATTACGCAGCCGTGCTGGCGGAGAGCCGGACGCTGGTCGATATCAGCGCTGAGCATCCTGCCCCGCCCAATCTTGGCGCTTTGCCGCTGGTGGTGCTGGAAGCCGGCGGGCGCCCGGAGACGCTGCCGCCCGGTTACACAGAGGAACGCTGGCAGCAGACGCGGGCCATGTTCAAGTCGATTCAGGAGGAGCTGGCTGGGCTATCCACGAACAGCAGGCTGGTGGTGGCTGAAAAAAGTGTGCATGCCATCCAGCTGGAGCAGCCCGAGTTGGTGATTGAGGCAGTGAGAGAGGTGCTCGCAGCGAGAACGTAAATAGAAACCTGGATCAGAAACTCGGCTTTCAAGAAAAAGCCGAGTTTTTATTTATTGCGTCGGATAAGTGATACTGCGCACCGGCGGGTTGGCAAGAAGAGCACTTGCCTTAAAACCCGCCGTACTGTTCACCTCCCCCCGAAATCAACCGTCCAGTAATAGCCGTACTGGCTGTCCGGGTCGTAGGCGAAGCCCACCCCGGCATGGGTATAGCCAGCGCCCAGGATGATGGCGCGGTGACCGGGGCTGTCCATCCACAGCTCAATCATCCAGTCGATCGAGCCTGTTGAATTGGCGCCGATGATCTCCCCATAGCTCGAGTAGGATTCGTCGCAGATCCAGGTCATGCGCTCGAAAAAGGTCTCACCGGCGGAGCCATCGTGGCTGAAGAAGTTATTCTCCGCCATGTCGTTACTGTGAAAGCGGGCGATGCGGGTCAGGCCGGCGCTGCGCGCCACGGGCGGCAGGCCATGCGCAGAGCGCTGGGCATTGATGGCAGCCAAGGTATCTAGCTCCACCTGCTCGCTGGCGGTGGGCTGCGGCGGGATCGGCCAGGCGCAGCTCTCCTGCGGGGCGCTGGCAATCAGAGGTAAGTAGCTGGTATAGCCCGGCACCTGCGCGGCGGCGGGGTGGCTGAGGATGAGAACCAAAACCAAAGCCAGGACAATTTTGGGGGAGCGTTTCATTTTTCTCCAATTGTAGAAGGTGCTCTGCCATATTTTGCGATTGTAAGGCATAATTATACTGATGCACTGCACAGAAACCGCCGATTTTAAGATTATGATTCTGCTAAGGGATTTAATTCAGCCAATATCGAATAAGGGGTCTGCATGAAACGCATTCTCACCGCGCTGCTGCCGCTCATCCTGCTCACTTCCTGCTCCCTGGCAGGCAAAACCTATCATCATTACAACATTACCTTCACCTATCCACGCGGCTGGAATCCGATGTCCGAAGTATCCCAGATCTACGAGAGCGAGCGCGAGTTCCTATGGATGGGCCTGCTGGAAAACCTGACCGTGACCAGCGTGAAACAGCCAGGCGAGCCCGGGGCTTATTTTTCTGTGGCGTCTTTGGAGCGATCCGACGGTGTGATTGATGCGGATATCGATTATTTGTACGCCAGAAACGAAGCGGATATGCGCAATTATGTCCAAAGGCCGATCACCGTAGCAGGTATTGAAGGACTATCGGCGACTTATGAACGGCTATGGCAAAACCAGTGGCTCCAGTTCCACGATGTGTGGCTCGAATATGGCTCGCTGTTCTACCTGCTATCCTACCGCGCCGAGGACCTGTCCCTATACCAATCCGAGATGGAGATGATATTGGAGAGTTTTAGCTTTCAGTAAGATGTTTGCGCGTAATGGCGGGTTGGCAAGAAGAGCACTTGCCTTAAAACCCGTCCTACAATTTGATTTTCAGCGAGATGCCGGGTAACCCGGGTTTTCTTGGTAAAATCAATTAAATCATTATCTAAAAAGGTGACCTATGAAACGCATCCTCTTAACACTACTACTGCTCACCCTGACCCTCACTTCCTGCGGTATCGCAGGGCAACCTTACGATTATTACACGTTTACATTTACCTACCCCAAAAGCTGGCAGCCCATGTCCGAGGTTTCCGAGACCTACAAAAGCGGGCAGGATTACTACTGGATGGGCATCCTGGAAGACCTGACCGTTACCAGCGTGAAGCAAGAAGGCGAGCCCGGGGCGTCTTTCTCGGTGGCTACGCTGGAGCAATCCGATGAGCCGGTTGCTGGCATTATCGATTTCATGTATGCCATCAACGAAGAAGATATACGCAATTACAGTGAAAGACCAATCAGCGTTGCCGGGGTTAATGGCATGTCGGCGACCTATGAGCGGTCGTGGGAAGGCCAGTGGCTCGATTTCCACGATGTGTGGCTCGAATATGGCCCGCTGGTTTACCTGCTTTCCTTGCGCGCCGACGACCTGGACAAATACCAGAAAGAAACGGACATGATCCTGGATAGCTTCACCTTTAAAGAAAACTGACCGGTTGGCCCACCACCCCAGGGAGCATCGCCTGCCTGAGGCGGTATTAGCTTGATCTCTTCGCAGGAAAATTAAAAATGAAAAAAATCGCATTCTCCCTCCTGATGCTCGTCCTACTTAGTTCTTGCTCCAGCATGCGCACCAAGACGTATGATTTCGTCTCCTTTACCCTTAAATATCCCGCCAGCTGGAAGACGATGGCTGAGATCTCGCCGGATTACAAGCGCGCCAAAGATTATATGTGGCTGCATGTCAGCGAAGACTTCACCCTGACCAGCGCAAAGCAAGCTGGTGAGCCGGGGGTGTATCTGATGGTGTCTGCCAGGGCGCATGGCGATAACCTGACCTTCGCGTATTGGACCTACGCCACGGTGGAAGAGTATACGCGCAATTTGAACCAGGTCCCCGTAACGGTTGGCGGCGTGGAGGGCGTGATGTACCACTACGACCGAGAATGGGAAGGGCAATGGTACCAGCTCCGCGATTACTGGCTGACCAATGGGATGTTGTCTTACCTGCTGTCATTCCGCGCCGCAGATCTGGACAAGTATCAAAAAGAAATCGACCTGATCCTGGAAAGTTTCACCTTCAAGGAATGGGATCCCTTTGCGAAAAATTAGCTTATCAATCTTATTGCTTGTATTGCTCACAGCCTGCACTGCGGTGGGGACGCAGACCTACGATTTCGCCACCTTTACCTTCACTTACCCGGGCAAGTGGAAGAGCATGGCGGAGCTCTCGCCCAGCTATAAAAGTGGGCGCGAGTTCCTGTGGATGGGCATCCAGGAGGATCTGACGGTAACCAGCGTGAAAGAAGAGGGTGCGCCTGGGGCATATTTTTCGGTTGCCTCAGCGGAGGCAACCGATTGGACTATCGATTCGGATGTCGATTTTATTTATGCCCTGATCGAATCGGATGTGCGCAATTACTCTGAAAGGCCAATCTCCGTGGCAGGCATCGATGGCCTGTCGGCGACTTACGAACGCAACTGGCAGGGTCAGTGGTACCAATTCCACGATGTCTGGATCCGGCATGGCTCGCTATTTTACCTGTTATCCTTCCGCGCCGATGACCTGGGTGACTATCAAAAAGACATCGATATGATCCTGGAGAGCTTCACGTTCAAGTAGGTCTGCCGGCGAACGTACGGGCAAAAAAATATTGCCAGACGAGGTGGGCTATGATGAAAATCATCTGCACAGTTCTGTGCCTGTGCTGTGTGCTGGCAGCCTGCGTGCTGGCGGCTTGTACGCCGGCTGGCCCGCGCGCCTTCAGCGATGCGGCTTTCAGCTTCAGCTACCCGGCTGACTGGCAACCCATGGCGGAGCTGTTCCCCAATTACCAGAGCGGGCGCGACTATTACAAGCTGGGCTTTACCGAAAACGTGATGGTGACCAGCGTCCAGGAGCAGGGCGGTTCCGGGGCTTATTTCGCCGTGGCGACGCAGCCGCTGGCGCTGGGAGCGAGCCCGCAAGACGTCTTCGACAACACCTATGCGCAAATTGCAGGGGAAATCACGGATCCCAGCGAGTCGATCCGCAGCCTGGCCGGGGTGGATGGCTATGAGATGCGCTACCGCCGCCCGTGGGGCGAGCCGTGGTGGCAGTTCCAGGATATCTGGCTGGAAAAGGACGGCGTGATCTACCTGCTCTCGGCGCATGCCTACAACCTGGAAACCTACCAGGAGGCGCTCGACGCTATCCTGGAGAGTTTTACCTTCGATGTAAAATGAGCTCGCCCGGCTGCTGCTTCCCCTGATCTACTAAAAGTAATGGAGCCAAACCCTTCTCGAAATTACGCCAGCGACGCCGACCTGCAGCAGATGCTCGACCTGCTGATGGAAAGCCGCGCCCTGACGGACGACTGGCGCTACCTGCATGTGGGCGACCTGCTGTTCTGGTTCTTCATGCTGCTCATCCACCTGGAGCCGTACAGGCACATCCGCCTGTGGCACGCGGGGGAAAAGCTAGTGGGTTACGCCATGCTGGGCGAGGACCCGAGCTTCGATGTGCAGGTGCACCCACAGTACGCCTGGCATGGGATCGAGGAGCAGGCGTTGGATTGGGCAGAAACTTTCCTGGCCGAGCTGCGCCAGAGCGACCCCGAGCGCTGGGGAGGCCAACTGGTCTCTAGCGCCCGGCAGGATGACCCCCAGCGCATGGCCTTCCTGGAGCGGCACGGCTTCCGGCCCGGCGGCGAGTTCTCGGAAGTGAATATGCTGTACAGCCTGGATGCGCCCATCCCCGCGCCGGTGGTCGCGTCGGGTTGCCAGGTGCGCGCCGTGCAGCAAGACGAGCTGAACAACCGCGCCGGCGCCCAGCGCGTGGTGTGGCTGCCGTGGAGCGTGGGCGAGGTCAGCGACGCCGATTATGCGAAATTGATGCAATTGCCGGGCTATGATCCCGAGCTGGATATCGTGAGCGTGGCTCCGGACGGGGTGATCGCGGCATATGTGAACGGCTGGAACGACCCGCTCAACAAGATCGGGGCTTTCGGCCCGGTGGGAACGCGCCCGGCTTACCGGCGGCAGGGGCTGGCGAAAGCGGCGCTGCTGGAATGTCTGCGGCGCATGCAGGCGCAGGGCATGCAGCGCGTCAGCGTTTCGACCAACAATCTCCCCGCCCAAAGGCTGTACGAAGCGGTAGGCTTCCGGGTGGTGAACGAGTATATTGAATACGTGAAACCTAATCCACAGAAAGAACAAGATGGTTAGCGAGGAAGATACCCTCCGCATCTACAAACTCCTGAACGCCAACGGGATCCAGGTCTGGGTGGTCGGCGGCTGGGGGATCGACGCCCTGCTCGGAGAGCAGACCCGCCCGCACAAAGATCTCGACATCCTCCTGCTGTTGGATGATGTGGCTCAGATGCGCGAACTCCTGGGCCGCTCCGGTTATAACTTAAAAGAGCTATGGGAGGAGAATCGTTGGGTATTAGATCAGCGTGGGAGTGAGACAGCCACAGCCTTCGTTTTGCAGGATCCGAATGGACGTGAGATCGATGCACACGCGCTGCGTTTCGATGATCAGCAGCATGGCATCCCGGCATGGGAGGCAGACGAAGGTTTTATCTTCAAGCCAGAAGATCTGGCAGGCCAGGGTGAGGTCGGCGGATTGGCGGTGCAGTGTATCTCTGCTGAAACGCAGCTGAAGGTTCATGCAGGTTATGAGCTTCCTGAGTACCAGTTGTGGGATTTAGAGCTCCTACGCCTGAAATTCGACAGCAAGCCTCCGGTGTGACCTGCGGATCAATATCTGGCAGGTGCATGAATTTATTACGGGAGATCCTTTGATGAAAGCAGGCATCACCATCCTGGCAGATACCACAGTGCAGAACTACACCCGCAAGATCGCCTGCGAGCTGGCTCAAAAATACCGTATCCCGTTCAACGCCGCGCTCTACCCCGCCCATATCAGTTTGAAACAGCCCTTTGTGATCGAAGACCTGGCGCGCCTCGAAGCCTACTGCGACAAATTAGCCGCCCACATCGCCCCTTTCCCTATCGAGCTGGATGAATTCTATGCGGATGAGTGGAGCGGTTATGGCATCCTGGGTCTGAGGGTGGTGGAGACCGGCAGCCTGCGCGAGCTGCACAACCGCCTCAACCGCGAGCTGGGCCAGCTTTTCAGCGACCCTTCAGCGCCCTTCGATGGCGACGCATACCGCTTTCACCTGACCATCGAGATGGGTGAAATTGCCGGCAGCAACCCGTATGTGGCTTATTTTGAGAGCCTGGCGGAGAAAAAAGTGCACCTGAGCTTGCACGCCGAACAGCTCGGCCTGTTCTACTCGGCTGATGAAGATCAGAATCGCTATATGCTGTACAAGATCATCCCACTCAGCGGGCAAAGCGAGCCCGGATGAACCAACTGGAAACCCCGCGCCTGATCCTGCGCCCGTTCCAGGAGAGCGACCTGGAAGCCTTTGCTGCTTACCGCTCTGACCCGCAGGTAGCCCGCTTCCAGAGCTGGCAGGCGCCCTACACCCTGGAGCAGGCGGCCGCGTTTATCCGGGATATGCAAACCATCCAGCCCGGAACTCCAGGAGAGTGGTACCAGCTTGCCCTTGAACGTAATAGCACCCCGGGCTTGATCGGCGACTGCGCTTTTCACATACTCGCCCATGACCTGCGCCAGGCAAAAATTGGATTCTCGCTGGCAAGTGGCTTTCAAGGGCAGGGCTACGCCACGGAGGCTGTGCGCCGCTTGCTGGACTACCTGTTCGCCGAGCTGGACCTGCACCGCGCGATCGCCATCTGTGACGCCGAAAATACTGCTTCTGCCCGGCTGCTGGAGCGGGTGGGGATGCGCCGGGAGGGGCATTTCATCGAGAATATCTGGTTCAAAGGCGCCTGGGGCAGTGAGTATGTCTATTCGGTGCTGCAAGCGGAATGGAACCGAGGAGACGAGACAAAGCTGAATAGGAGCGTTCGGTTGTACAATTAGGATAACGGTATTGCGGCTCATAAAATCGAATCGAGAGGCATTGAATGAAAGATAAGAAAGTTGTGATTTTTGATTTGTTTAAAACATTGATTGATATTGAAACGGATGAAACAAATCCATTAGCGTATGATTTTTTGTCCTCCTGGCTATCCTATCAGGGGATCATAGTCACACCAGAAGATTTTCATAAAAGCCTCAGAGACCAGGAAAAAATCGAATATGAAGAAAATCCCAATCAGCACCCCGACGTTGATATTGGTAATGTTTTGATGCGCGTATTCTCCGGTCTACTAATTTCCCCTGCACTCGATTTGCATGCGCTTATTCGTGAAACTGCTCTCCTATTCAGAATCTTGACCACCAAATATCTGACTGTTTATCCGCAAACTCATCCTTTATTGGAAGAGCTGTACAAGCGCCAGGATATCCGTCTGTGCATTTGTTCGAATTCGCAGCGACTATTCTCAATCCCAGAGATCAGAAAGTTTGATCTGGAGAAATATTTCGAATTGATTATTTTCTCTTCCGATGTAAAAGCACGCAAACCAAATCCAGAGTTATTCACAGCCGCCCTGGAGGGGATGAAAGTTAAACCAGAAGACGCGATCTATGTCGGAGACAATTTATATGAAGATGTCAGTGGGGCGCAGGGGGTGGGATTAAAGACGATCTGGATAGACCGTGGGATCGATTTCAATTTCCCGGCAGGCTTCAGAAAGCCAGTACCGAATGAACGGGTAACGACCAAAACCTACTTCAAAATACCGGAAAAAATTTATCAACTATTCGGATAGTAAAACACATTTACCGATCAACTTATACATCAGTAGCACACCAGCAGAGGCTGCTATGCAGAAATCAATGGATTTTTCACCAATTATTAATGAATTGAGATCCGGGGAAAATCAAATTCATGATCTGGCGGGCATGGATTTAAGCTCGATCGACCTGAGCGGGTTAACATTGAAAAATATTGTATTCAGTGATTTCAATGAGAACAAGGTCACTAATCTTACGAATGCAAATTTTAAAGGCTGCACGCTAGAAAATGTTATGTTTGCTGGTGCTATCCTATGTGGAACAAACTTCAGGAACTGTACATTCAAGTTTTGCGATTTTCGCTTAATCCGTTGTTCCCAAAGCACATTTCAGGATTCTTTTTTTTATGGATGTGATTTCTACCGGGCCAACTTTGAGGATTATTCAATCTTCGAAGGGGCTGAAATGGTAGGGGTCAGCCTGTCAATGGCAAACCTTCAAGGGGCTGGAATAAAACGGAAAAATCTCGGAAATGGAATTCTGCAGGAAGATATCCATCTTTTCGAAGAGTTTCACCATCATTATATGTATTTAAGCGAGGAGAAAATCCAAGAATTCTTACGCAAACGGCACTATGAAGCGATGCAGATCTACCGGAACTTAACCGGCGTGTGGGCATCCCAAGGATTTTTTCAGGATGCTAGTTGGGCTTATGTAAAATCAAAAAGAAATGAAAAAAAGACATATTCTCCAAAGTATGCCCCGATTATCTACCCAGCGAAAAACAAGCAGGCTAGTGCTGCGGAAAACCAATTTTCTCGCTTATCGGTGGGGTTGAAATTCTTTCCAAAGTTTATACTCTACTGGTTCATCGATCTTCTGTGTGGTTTTGGCGAGAGTCTAGGGAATATAATTGCCAGCATTTTGGTATTAATCTTCGGAAGCGCGCTGGTTTACTGGCTCTTCGGCTGCCTCAAATCTCCAGATGGGACGGTCTATCCCGGATTTTTCGATTATCTGATTTTCAGCGTTGGAAATTTGACTGCTACTGATTTTGGTCGTTTTACAGCAACAAGCGTCTTTGCTGAACTTATGATTGCATTCCAGGCAATAACAGGTATATCTCTGGTAGGTCTATTCGGTTTCATTCTTGGAAATAAAATCCGGAATTCATAAAAACCCAACCTGGAATACCGCGGCAAGCACCACGAGATCAACCTGAGCAATTTCCGCCGCACCGCCCCAGAGAGGCTGAAGACAATATTGAGGCATCCGATTGAGGGGGAACGGAGCGCAACGACCCTATAGATTTGCGTAGAACCTTGCTATTCAGTTTCCATGAACGGGAATTCGTTATAGCATACCCAGAAAAGAATAAAACCTGTAGGGCCTATTCCACCGTGTAAAAATTTATAGCAGAGGAAACACGCTTCACCCAGCTCTCAGGACTGCCCCTGTTTCAGAGCGGTATCTTACCGGCGGAACAGCCAGGCTGAAGCAGCCCACAGGGCGACGAAAAACAGGTTCAGCGCCAGAGGTCTTGAGCGAATTCAGGCTCCACGGCGTGATCACCAGCGCCACCACGCTGACGAAGGCATGGGCGAGCGCCGTGGCCAGTAAAGGCACGCGCCTGGTGGAAAATGGCGCGCCGATACGATACACAATATCGCCAGATCGTAACCGGCTTGAATTCGAGTTCTTGCGCGCTTTGAACCAGGAGTAGGTGGGTAGTGGTTCAGCTACCTGCCTCAAGGCGCATCAAGCTGCAACTGCAGGATGGACGTCCCATAAGGTGGTATCTCGGGAATGGGTATGTAATGGGAGAAACCGCCACGGACATCGGTTGTCAGGGAGCTGAACTCACTCCCACCCAGGATAGAG
>CAYXDC010000075.1:0-14458 GCA_964463505.1 uncultured Anaerolineaceae bacterium | reverse complement strand
CTGAACACGTTACCAATGGCGGGTCCGAGCAGGGCGAGAATAACGATTACAACAATCGCGACTAGAACAAGAATTAACGCATATTCAACCAGGCCCTGGCCCTTCTCTTTCGGTGCGAACAACATGGCATTCACCTCCTTCCTTGTTCAATGATTGAGCTTCTAATTTCAAAGCTAAATGTATTATAGAGATTTATGCAATAAAAAGCAATACCTGGGAACCACAAAAAGCCTTACAATTCTGCAATGAATTATATTTGTGCAACGAAGTTTGCGCACCGCCATTGTTAACATCAATATACTTGCAATTTTCACGAAATTAGCTTAGTTCCACGGACACACTGGAGGCTGGGATGTGAAAGACCACCCGTGTCCCTTGCCCAGCATCGCTGGTAACATCCATGAAACCGCCCATCATTTCGACTCGTTCGCGGATCAACTTTAATCCCAAGCTGGGGCGTTCTTCCAGAAGATCGGTATCAAAGCCTTTGCCATCATCTTCAACCAATAGTTTGACCATATTATCGCCCATATCCAGTGCAACCTTGACCTGAGATGCCTGGCTATAGCGAGCCGCATTACCCAGTAATTCCTGAACTGCCCGGAAGATCATAACTTCCTGGTAAGATTCCATCCGGCGTTCCATGCCAGTCACCGACAGGCGTAGATCCAGACCGGTTTGTTCTTTAAATGCCTCCACATAGCGCTTGAGGGTCGGAGTAAGACCCAGATCATCCAACATCATGGGGCGTAAATCAAAGATAAAGTCACGTACCTTCTGGAAAGTGCCCGTGGCGGTCGCTTTTAGATTTTCCAACTCTTCACGCGCTTTGGATTGGTCGATATCGAACAGGCGCATGGCAATCTCGGTGAGCAGGATGAAGTTTGAGAGGGCCTGGGCTGGGCCATCATGCATCTGGCGAGAAAGGTGCTGGCGCTCCGCTTCCTGGGCTTGAATGATACGCTCAACAGTTAGGGCAGAATCACCCCCACCTCGCATCCGGTTTTCTTTTGGCTGGCCACCCTCCATTACCTGGAGCATTTTTTCGAGTGTGGCCATATGGTGATTCATATGATTTTGGTCGTTCTGTAGTTTTTCCAGCTGTCCACGCATCACAAATAAGCGTTGCTGGGCATCAATCGCCGAATCGTAGGTCATGCGAATATCGGCGCGCGGGAGACTTTCAAATTGGGTTTGTACCTGTTGTAAGTGAGCAGTTATCGAAAGATTACGTTGGGCCAGTTTATTTACCTCTAACTGACTCTGTTCCAGCATCAGGGCGATTTCTTTTAGTTCTCGCTTATACTGGTCCATTTCCGATTGCAGCTCATTGCGCAGTGCATCCCACTTACCCGGCTCGGATTGAGTTTCCATTCGTAACTCCTCATACACAATTGTGCCAAATCAACCAGGCTGAGTATAGCACATGAGTATACCCAGAACAACGGAGAGCCAACAAACTTGTAAACTGAGGCAGCAAGAAGATCAATTTCTGCTGGCCAGACCTCAAGGCCAGCGATAAACCTGCATGTTCTCCCCGCCTTGAGCTAGGCTAAACTCCCCAGCACTCGTATAAAGTAGCTCACGCTCGACGACCAACTGGGGATACCAGGCAGGAAAAGTGATCAAGTAGTCCACACCCTGATCGTCCAGGTATTGCTTCAGGCGCGTTTCATCCCGAATAAAGGGGATCACATCTGGAGATATCAACCCTGCCAAATCCAGTAAGGGTCGGCGAGAAAAATAACCCAGCGCGCCAATATCATGGGCCGCAATAAGGGCGTCGGAAGGTACATTAGCATTCACCCACTGCGCAGTGGCTACCATTTCTGTTTCGATCACAGCCACATCCCTGGCATAAGCTTGAGCGCCCTGCACCCAAAAACTGATCAGGGTTAAGATTACTGCCAAAGCCCACACGCGCCCGACCACTCGTCGCACAAACGATTTTTCATCTATGCGTACGAATAACAATAATCCCGCCAACCCCAGCAAGAAATAAACCGGCATAGCGGGCAAAATATATCGTCCATGCTGGTAGGTGACGGGCAGTCTCCAGGCATAAAGGAAGAGGTACCCCAAAAACCATAAAACCCCTGCCAGCACACCCCAATTCCGTTTTTGCACAGCAGCCCAGATCAGCACAACAAAACCCGGCAATAACAGCACCCCTACCCCCACCAACGGTAAGCCGAGCTGGGACAAATAACGGCTCCAGAGAGGGACAGCCAGATGTGAAACATATTCAGCCTGCTTGGCATAAAATGTATTCGGCCACCAGCTTTCTGCCAGTAAGTAATTGAAGAACAGGTATGGGACAAAGCCCAGACTAAATCCGGCCAGTAATCTGTAGATAGACCGTAAGCGTTGCCCTAAATCTGCCCCACCGAACCATAATCCAAGCGTGGCAGGTCCCAAAAGGGTCAATCCATCTGGGCGTACCCACACGCTCAAAGCAATCACAAAGCCCATGCCCATCCAGTGGCGCTCGGTACCCACCAGAGAACCTAGCACCCACAGCGCAATGAGCGCGCTTAATAAAGTCTCCATACCCGAGCCGGCAGCCCACACCAGATGCCATTCGAGTAAGAGTAAACCAGCCGCCAACCAGGCGGCCCACCTTCGACCAGGGAGCAGGGCAGACAGTAACCGTGCTCCAGCCACGCCTACCCCGGTCAAAAGCAGCCAGCCAGTCAGGTAAGTCCAGACATATGGAACCAGGTCGATCCCCAGCCGAGCCCCAAGCCAATAACCTAACCCCAGCCAGGCAGACCAAAGCGGTGAAGTAGAGCCTGCTGAAGGCTGACCTGGAATGAATGACCATTCCCCCAGCTCACCGAAGTTGCGTGCATAGGTCTGGTGGATCCAGGCATCGTCCAGTGGGAAACCCAGTCTATGGAAAGCAGCCGACCATACCAGATATCCACCTAAGGAGAACGCTGCCAGGAGCAACCCTAAAACAAGGTTCTGCCAATTCAACCTGGAGTGGATAACTATGGCCGTCTTCATGGGGTTCCTTTTAGAGACATATCCAACAATTCAGGAGTGCAATCTGCCACCCCCAGAAGGTAAGCATCTTCTAACCGAGTGATGAGTGGCAAGTCTTGTGCCAATCCTGGCTCAGCATAGAGTCCATCTAGACCATGCGGGTGATCTGGTTCCAGGAGTACCCAGCACGCGCCATAGCGCCGGGCGACTGCCAGTAAAGTTTCCGGTGCACCATCCGGCACCGCTAAAGACGGACGATGGGCAGCAAGTGTGAAGCCAGGCGGATTATTCACAAATACCGGCGCACCAGGGGGCAGACCCAGCTTGTCCAAGTCTGTTCCTATTCGAGCATATTGCTCGGCTGATACATTCCATCTATTCAACCGCTCTAAGGTAACCAGCAAGGTAAAACCTGCTGCCATTATCACCAACCCGATCTCGAAGGTGCGCAATGCCTGAGCAGTATTCCATTTTCGGCGCTGCGCTGCCCAGCCCACAATGATGTTCAAACCTAACGGTGTGACCGCCCACAACAAAGGCTGGAGAGCCGCCACAGAGTGAAAATAACCACCGCGCCAGCCCTGGAAGGGAAATACCAGGGTCATCACCCCCAGGATGAGCGTCCATACCAGCACTCCTATTTGCACCATCCACTCACGCCGCAAATGCCATAAACCTACCAGCATCAAGGGCAACAAGAAGATCTGACCTTGAACTGCCAGCAAACTCTGCAGATTGGTCCCTAACGCCTGCAGACGAGCGGCTATCAATGCCGGCAATCCTGAAGCCAACCAATTTTGCTGGGTGAGCAAACTGGCTGGGTAGCTATACAGTTGGTCGTAGGTGGTGATCCACAAAGGGCGCAAGCCGGCTGGGGAAAAAAATGTGCCAAAAACTGCCTGATTGCGCGCCATCCAGGGGGCTATGACCAGGAGAGCACCCAGCAATAAAGCCCCCAAGCGCAGCAAGCTCCAACGCCATGGGGAATGCGGCAACAACACAACCGCCACAGATCCTATCCCCAACCACAGGATGCCATCGGCTCGCCCTAAATACATCAGGCCTGCCAGCAAACCAAGCAGGAGAGCCAAGTAGATTTGATGGATATGCCGTACTTCCCTGGCGAGCGCGTGGCTGGTTAACAAAAATGCCCCTCCCAGAAGCATTACCAGACCAAATGTATCGGTGGTAGGGAGGTATGGCAGGTAAAATCCAGAGCATACAGCCAGCAAACCCGCCACCAGAGCAGAGCGCCGATCCGGATGCAGGCGGTATGCCATTCCGGCAGTCAGTGGCGCGATGGCGGCAGCCAGAAGGATAAAGCCCAGCCGCCCTGCAGAAAAGCTAAGACTACCTGTGAGGAACATACCTGCTGTCGCCAGGAGAGAAGCCAGCGGCATCCAATAGGAAAACCCTGGATGCGGCAGGCCAGCAGGGTCATCCAGATAATTCCAGATGAAAGGCTCCTGCCACAACCAGGTGTTTATGCTGAAACCACCTGCCTGGTAATACTCTGCATCCATATAGCCGGGAGTATCCTGGAAAGCTGCCACACCTAGCAGTATACTCAGCGAGAGGATATATAGAGAGAGATACCGAGGAAAGGAAATAGGTAATGGTTTCATAAAAGAAACCGACCGACAAATTTAATTTTTGGTTTAGCTGATGTTTGAGGAACGCAGTTCATCCAGCAGCAGTCGGGTAGACGATGTTGCCCAAAAACGCACCCAGTACAAGCCGATTAATAAGAATATCGGCAAAGGGAAGAACATCACCGGATGCTGGACAGGTTGATCACCGATTTGC
Source organism: uncultured Anaerolineaceae bacterium (assembly GCA_964463505.1). GTDB lineage: Bacteria > Chloroflexota > Anaerolineae > Anaerolineales > UBA4823 > JAJZSS01. The sequence goes on along the minus strand of CAYXDC010000075.1, from coordinate 9,664 downwards.
AGGGTTGACAAGAACAACCACCACAAGCCAACCGTAAGTCCCAGGATGCTAAATGCGGTCAGGAAGCGCCCCAGCAAACGCCAACGCTCAACCCAGATTGCAAAAACCAGCAGGACCGCTGGAAGCAGGGCGATGTAGTTAGCCACCGCGGTGCGGATACCGATCAAATTGGTGATCACCAGGGTCAGGCAGGCTGTCCAATAGAACCACCGAAAGTCCTTGCCTGCCACCTGGATCCATTCAATAACCAGGAGTACCCCCAAGACTGCCGTCAGTACCCAGCCTATCTGGCCGCCAATCCCCGGTAACCAGGCTTTAAATATCGCCCCGGGCGAGCCAGGTAAAGTATAGTTTGGATAGACCACGATCTGGCGCACAAATTCCAGAGGCCAACCTGGCAGAAGTAGCAAAGAAGCAGCAATTACCAGGGTAAAAATCCCGAAAAAAGCCGAGATCAGCATGAACCGGCGTTGGGTGAGTGCCCAGTACAGGATCAACGGGATCAGCAGAATCACCATCTGTGGTTTGATGGTCGCCAGGACCAGCATAAAACCAGCCAACACATCATGCTGCTCGCGTATGGCCCATAAAGCCACCATAATAAAGAGGGCTACCAAGACTGCCGGATTGCCGTTGATCAGCGGGCGCAGGCTGTGATACCACAATGCTGCAAAGAGCAGCATCAGTCCTAACATCCAGGGGGAGATCTTCCAGCGCGCCAGGTTGATGCCCAGGCCAGCAATCGCCAGCAAGGCGACCTCCATCACTGCCATCATTACCCCGCGCGCCATGGCATAGTTTTCAAATACTGCAAAAGGAATGAAAACGACAAATGAATAGAAAGGATAAACAAAATAAGACTGGTCTTCACCAGCACGTGCCGGGCGATTATATATATACTGCTGGATGGCCAGTGTAGTGGCTTTACTATAAGGGCTTTGCCCCTCCATAATATACAGGCGCGTGCCAATCCAACGCGGAATAAAATCATTCCCGCCGGGATTTTGCTGCGCATATTGGATATTAGTCCAGATCAAACCACCAAAAGCAGCAAAAGCCAGCAGGAGAAAAATTATATTTAGGATAGTTCTACGCTGTGCTTCCAATGATATTTATTGTACCCTATCGCCGAAAAGCCCTACCTTGTTTTTTTGTAAGCTGACAGGGATGTTTCCTGGATATAATCATTAAGATGAGATGAATTAAATATAGCGGGAGGACAAATGGTCAAAATTAATTTGCTTTCAGTTGGACGCCAGCATATTTTACGAATTATTTGCCTGTGCGCATTCGTGCTCAGCCTGTTCTCTCCCTTGAATTCAATCCCCGCTTACGCCATCGACGCACCTACACCAGTCGCGCCTGCTGATAATTTTACGGTTACAGCCACCGGGTATAACGGCTCACTGGAGATGCCACCGACTGCCATCCCCGAGTTCTCCTGGACGGCTGTGCAAGGCGCGACACGTTACCGCCTGGAAATCAGTGCAGATATCGCATTTACCATCAAAAAGCAATATACGACCCCTCTCACGCTTTTCACTCCCCCAAATGTAGCTGATTTTTCCGATAATACACTGTATTACTGGCGCGTGATAGTCGAAGCACCAGAAGCCAGCCAGCCCAGCCCAATTCGCAGTTTTACACGCATCTGGGCAACGCCAGACAACCTCCCCATATTAAACGAGCCTCAAGAGGGCGAGGTTGTGGAGTTTTTTGACGCGCCCACATTCACCTGGGAACCAGTAATAGGCGCCGCCAGGTATCGAATGCAAATCTCCATCACGCCTGATTTCACAACCCTGGCGGTCGATCTATACACGCTGGCAAACACAATCCAACCGCTGACCAAACTGGCTAATGGCTTCTACTACTGGCGGGTGCTGCCCTACAATCCTGCCAACCAACAGGGTACTCCCAGTGAAATCCGCGGCTTTCAGATGGGCTACGATCAAGTTCCGGCTTTACTCGAGCCCGTAAACGGAACATATCCGACCTTCACGCCCACCTTCCGCTGGACAGCGGAGCTTGGTGCACAATTTTATCGCCTGCAGTACTCCACTGACCCCACCTTTGCTGCCAATGTCACCCAGATCGAAACCCGTAACACGACCTACACCCCTACAAACCCGTTGCCCAACGATGTTAACTATTACTGGCGGGTGCAGACGGTCTCTGGCAGCTCACTGTCCAACTGGAGCGGTGTGTGGTCATTTAGAAAGCAGTGGTACATTAAACCCGTGACTTTAACCCCGCGCAATGGGTATCCATCCGTACGTCACCCATTCTTCAGCTGGACGCCAGTGCCAGGGGCCAGCTATTATTACATCGAAATTGGAACCACGCCTGATTTGCAAACCAACCGCATTGCTGAGAATACATCCAATACCTGGTACGCACCAAATAATTATTTGGGAAATGAATTTACCTACTACTGGAAAGTCACTCCCTATGATAAAAATAATGCCAGGGGTGTCTCCAGCGACCTGGCATCCTATGTGAGCAGCTACACCATGATGGCGCCGATGCTGGTATATCCACCCTATTATTATTTACCCAATGACTTCCCCAGCCCAAATCTGGATGTGGCTATGCAGCCGCATGAGGATCGCACGGTCGCCCTACCGGTCTTCACCTGGCATCGCTTGACAGGCCCAGCGCCTACTGGAGACACATTGCCCGTGTTCTACCGGGTCGAAGTCAATAGTGATCCGACCTTTATTAACCCGCCGGTGTGGACGGTGGACACCGAGAACACCAATGCCACACCTACCAGCGCCAACCCCTTCCTGCCAGTTGCTGGTGTAGATTATTACTGGCGTGTCTGTCCACTGAACGCCTTGGGTGGTGACTGTTTGGAAAAAGTACCCGGCCTGCCCTGGTGGAGTCAAATCTGGCGGACACAGATCGATACCAGCCAGATGCTGCCCACGGATACACCTGCGACACAACTGCTTCGCCCGGTGAACGGCTCAGAGGTTGTCGAAACCATGCCACTGTTCGAGTGGCTGCCGCTTGCCGGGGCAGACAGCTACGAGATCACCATCAGCCGGGATGAGGCTTTCACGGATATTTTGGAAACCACACGGGTGGATTACCCGGCTTACGCGCCGACAACCAGTGTCGCCCAGCGCTTGTTAAGCCGCCTCGACTTCCCCACATTGTTCTGGCGAGTACAGGCTTTCTCCGGTTTTAACCTGCTGGGGGTTGTCAGCGAAACCAGGCGTTTCCAGGTTGCTTCGCAAAGCCAGTGGATGCTTACGCGCGCTTTTGGAGATACGGCCAATCGTCTGGTTATAGGCACCGACAATAACGACATAACCGATGATAACTACGAGTTACTCGATCTATATGTCAGTCAGGACATTGCCGCATGGTACATAGGCTTTCAGGCAAACACAGATGCAACAGACATGACTTACGTGCTCTATTTGGATACAGACCACGTGGAGGAATCTGGGGCAACCTACGACGCTCTGAATTACGAGCTTTCCACCATTAAAGCTCACCAGCCGGAATATGCTATCTACATCCTCCAGAATAGCAGCGCGCTCTCTGCAGATCACACGCTGGTCTATCGTTGGATGAGCGGTAGTGACACCTGGGATACACCAGATGTCTTGAGCAACATCAGTGGCTCATTGAGTTATACAGATGGTTACGTTAACCTGCGGATCCCGAATACTGCCATTGGATACGGGGAGACCAGCGGCAGCTACACGATTGCCCTGACCAGCATCAATATCAGTGGATCAAACGGCATAGCTATCGATTCTGTGCCCAATAATCCCCCATTTTCAATAGTTCCCGGCATCCAAAGCATACTCAGCCGCTTCAGCAGCGTTTCTGAGCGCATGAACCAGCTTCGCCCAGCTAATAACATCGGTGGGGACGCGACCACTATCTCCTCGGTTCCACCTTTTGCCTGGGATTACCCGGTGGGCAGTGATGGCAGTTCTCCATGGGCAGGCGCAGTAATGAAGATATATCTGGATGCGAGTTTCACCACAGAAGTCGGGAATTATAGACTCGAATCAAATACTCCCTATTATGCTTCTACCTCACACCCCTGGCCTAGCGATTTCATTGGAGACAACTCCTACTACTGGCGCGTTCAACCGCGCTATCTTGTCGGCAACGCTTATTTTGGGGTCTGGTCGCAAGGAGCAAGCTTTGAGCGCATGGGCTTTGTCCCCGAAAACCTGGGTGTCTCGGTCACCGAGGCAACACCATCTTTTTCCTGGGATCTGGTTGAGGGCGCACAGAGCTATGACCTGCAGGTGGATAACGATCCAAACTTCGGCTCGATGGAAGTCAATATCAACACCAGTCAGGGCTCCTACACGCCTACTGGCTCGCTGGCCAACGCGACCTATTACTGGCGCGTGCGCGTTCGACGCTGGGGAAATATCACCAATGATTGGTCACCCAGCCAGGTCTTCACGCTGACATTACCTTATCCCAGCGGCCTGACACCTGACGACCCAAGCGCATCGAATGTAGCCAGCCGCGCCCCAACCTTATGCTGGTCACCCATTTTGGAATTGGATGATGGAGAGCCAGTATTAGCAGCCTTTAAATACAGAGTTCAGATAACCTATAACAGCGCTGTTCTCGAAACGATCGATACTGAACAGTCCTGCTATACACCCACCAACGGCTACAGTGATGGCACTTATACCTGGCGGGTTGCAATGATTGATGGCAATGGGCGTGTGGGTGACTATAGCCCACCAGCGACTTTCACCAAGCAATATCCTATTACCACTCTGGTGGCGCCTGTGAATGTGCCTGTGGTTGAAACTCCTACCTTCTACTGGACACCAGTGGATGGAGCGTCTTCTTATCGACTTGAGATTTCCCTATACGATACTTTTTCACCCATCTATGAATCCGTTACCACAAATAATACCCGTTTTACACCCTCCCGCATTTACACCAGCCCTGCGACATATTACTGGCGTGTGGCCATTGTAGATTACAGCAATAAGATTGGGCCATTCACTGATGCACAGATCATCCTTGATCCATCAAACCAGCCCAATAAACTCTTTCTACCGCTGACGGTTCACTAACCCTGGTCGGTAAGACGCACCACCCGGACCTGGTTAATCGAGTCCGGGTGGTTTGCTTTTCTAAAGTTAATCTACTTAACCCAAGTTGCCACCTTGGGCGGTTGAAACTAAAAGTCCATGTGTCTCTGGTAAAGTTGATGGTGACCAAACCGCAACCAACCGGAGGAACACATGGACACCCGAATTGTAGCAGTTTATTGCCTGTGTGACGATATGTTGAAAGCGCTTGACCATCGGGATGATCCTCAATGTCAAATGACGGATGCGGAAGTCATGACCACGGCGATTGTGGCGGCGCTGGATTATGGTGGGAATCTGGAAAAAGCTCGCCGAATGCTCCAAACGGAAGGCTACATTCCCAACATGTTGGGGAAGAGCCGTTTCAATCGTCGCTGGCACCGCAATGCAGACCTGTTCCTGGCTTTGTTCAGCCTGCTGGGTGAGACCTGGAAGCAGTTGAACAACAATTTGATCTATGTGATCGACAGCTTTCCAGTTGCGGTATGTGACAACTATCGCATCCAGCGCTGTCGGCTGTACCGGGGAGAAGATTTTAGGGGCTATCAGGCCAGCAAAAGACGTTACTTTTATGGGTTGAAGATCCATATGATGATCACCGAAACTGGTCAGCCCGTCGAGTTTTTCCTGACTTCAGGCAATTACAGTGATACAAGTGCTCTGAAACTGTACCACTTCGATCTACCTGAAGGCGCCAAACTCACTGGCGATAAGGCTTACAACGATTATGATGTTGAAGATGTCATCAACCAGGCTGGCATCTCTTTCATCCCGATCCGTAAGAAGAACTCAAAGCGCCCAGTTCCACCTTGGGTACATTACTTGAGGTCTTCCTATCGCAAACTCATCGAAACTACAGGCAGCTTGATTGAGCAGCTCCTTCCTAAACATATTCACGCCGTTACTTCTCGTGGCTTTGAACTCAAAGTGGCTCTTTTTGTGCTTGCCTGCTCTATCAACTACCTGGTTAGGTAGCAACTTGGGTTACTTAATGAATGGTCTGTGCGTAAACCACCGCCAGCTCATCCCGGTACAACTCTTTCCAACCAGGCTGCCAGGAGAGGACGTTTGCCAGGGGCATCTCCGGTTCGATCAACACCACCCCTATTCCACGCCGTTTGATGATATCTTCCCAGCCAGGCTCGGCGCGCACGGCTGTCAGCCACTCAGAGATGATTTCGTCGTTGTACAGATCGGTGCGCCCATCCACAAAGACCGGGTAGTCGCGCAGCGCCCACACAAGATAGCCACCATAATTATAAGAATTAAACAGTTTGCCAGGCGGGGCAGCCCGTTCAACGGCCTGAGCTGCAAATACCGGGAGATGTTTCCGAAAGTGATCTGCGGTGACATCACCAGGGACGACCAATGCTATTTTAGCCAGCACCACCAAGAACACCGCCACCAGTAAAATCACGTTTAATCGGCGCAAGCGCGGTGGGGTTTCACCTTCCAATGGCTTCAGGTGCAAAGCGCGACCTGTCACGCTAAAAGCGTGCGCGGCATAGCGGCTCAATACCGGCGGCGCTGCCAGGGCAAACAAGGCGATATTGCGCGCTGCCATGAAGCCCATATAGGCAAACCCAGCCAGGAGCAGGAAGTCGGTCAGCGCCAAACGCCGACGAGAAGCTCCCACCGCACCCACACTGAGCAACAACAGCCATAGGAACGGCTGCACATTCAAGTTGTGGAAGTCAGGAGCCTGCCATTCCTGGATATAGGCCTGCAGGGCGGAAATTTCAACTGTCTGAAAGGGATAGAACAGCAAACTCGGCCCAACGGGGGTCAGGCATGCCCCTAACAGGGTGAGCAGGGTAATCCAGCCCAGCTTGCGCAAGCGCCAGGCATGCTGCTGACCCTGCTCACGGGGTTGGTCTGGAGAGCTTCGCTGCCGGAGCATCGCGTTTATCCAGTCCCAGGCCTCACCAACCAGGTACACCGCCAGAAGCAGGAACCCGGCGAAAAAGCCACCGTGGCTATTGGCCCACAGAATCATGAGAACAGGCAATAACCATAACCAACGTTCATTCTTTGGCCCCGCATGCCAGCGCCAATTTTCCAGGAGGTACAGGAAAACCGCTGCCAGTACAAAGGTGACCAGATACGGTCGCGCTGCCCAATAAATTCCCGAAGCCGCGGCTGCCAGGACGGTGATGAAGGCTCGTAAATACGGGCTGCCCGATTGGATGCGCCATATAAAGGCAAAAGCCAGTGTCACCATGGCAGCCGTCCAGAGATTCAGCCCGCCTGCCCCAGCCAGGCGGTAGATCCAAACCATGGGGATTTCCACCAGCCAGCCGGGGTAGCGCCAGGGCTCACCATAGCGCGTGTGTGAGAAATAATCTACCTGCAGGATCTGACGGTTCTCAATCATCCACTCGCCGGCGCGCAAATGCCACCACGTGTCAGTATCCACCGACATGCGCGCCGCCATCGCAAAAACTGCCAGGAAGGTGATCCAAATGACTAGGGTACGGGTCTGCATAAGTTATCCTATCGTAAGCGATAATCGCCAAAAAGCCACTCCATCTGACGGAATTGTCAGCATCGAATCGGCGTTATAATGCTCAAGGTTTATCCACTCCAGAGCGTACACAACGGGAGGCAGCTTGACAGACAAATACCTGGTGACAGGCGGGGCGGGTTTTATCGGCAGCCATCTGTGCACTTTGCTCTTACAACGCGGCCACACCGTGACGGTAATCGACGATCTATCCACCGGGCAGGCGGAAAATATTGCCGCCCTGCGCTCACATCCCCGCTTCCAGTTTGTGCGCGAGTCGATCACCAACCTGCAGGTGCTGGACCGCCTGACCAGCCAGGCTGATAGCGTTATCCATCTGGCAGCCGCAGTAGGCGTGAAGCTCATCGTTGAAAACCCGGTACACACCATCCGCACCAATATTATGGGCTCCGAGGCAGTGCTGACCACCGCCAACCGCTATGGTTGTAAAGTCCTGATCACTTCCACCTCGGAAGTGTATGGCAAAGGCGTGGCTGTGCCTTTCCATGAAGAGGACGACTGCCTGCTGGGGCCGACCTCGCACAGTCGCTGGGCTTACGCCACTTCCAAGATGGTGGATGAATTTATGGGTCTGGCTTACCAGCGCCAGTTTGGGCTGCCGGTGGTGATTATGCGCCTGTTCAACACGGTTGGCCCGCGCCAGACGGGGCGCTATGGCATGGTGGTGCCGCGCTTTGTGCGCCGTGCGCTGCGCGACGAGCCATTGGAGGTATTCGGCGATGGTAGCCAGACACGCTGCTTTGCCGATGTAGGCGATGTGATCGAAGCCATCACCGGGCTGGCTGAACACCCCGGCGCCGTAGGCCAGGTGTTTAACATCGGGAATACCGAAGAGATCAGCATCCGCGACCTGGCACAGCGCGTGATCCAGCTCAGCGGCAGCCGCTCAGAACTCCAGTATGTGCCTTATGATGAAGCCTACGCACCTGGATTCGAAGACATGGCCCGCCGCGTGCCCAGCCTGGAGAAGATCCAGGCCTTGCTGGGCTACCAACCCCACTACAGCCTGGAGCAGACCCTGCGCAGGGTGATTGAGTTTGAGCGCCAACGCCTAGACGATGGAAGCACATCGAATGATTGAGTTCTTGCCCTGGGACAGCCAGTTTTTCGGCCGGCGCATCGGCAGGCTAAACAGCGCGCCGCAGGCAGAGCGTGAATGGCAAACCATCCTGGAGGAAGCGCGCTCCCAGAGCCTGGACTGTATCTACCTGCTGCTGAACGCTGACGACGCTTCCGGGATCAGATCGGCGCAGTGCGCCGGCTTTCAGTTGGTGGATATCCGCCTGACGCTGGGGCGCGAGCTATCCGGCGAACGCGAGTCTTCCGTAGCAATCCCGCCAGGCGCCATACTGCGTCGAGCCAACGAATTGGATCTGCCTGCCTTGCAAGCCATCGCCCGCCAGAGCCATACTGACACGCGTTTCTTTACCGATATCCATTTTGACCTCGCCCGCAGCGCCGAAATGTACGCAGTGTGGATCGCCAAAAGCCTGGGTGATTTTGCTCAGGTAGTGTGGATCCCGGAGATCAACAACCAGCCTTATGGTTACCTGACCTGCCGCCTGGAAAATGACCTGGGAATGATCGGTCTGGTGGGGATCGCCCCGCAGGTACGCGGGCAGGGACTGGGATTGGCGCTCTTACACACGGGCCTGGGCTGGTTGCAAGCCGCGGGCGTCCACCGGGTGCAGGTGGTGACCCAGGGGCGCAACCTGCCAGCCCTGCAACTGTACCAGCGCGGCGCCTTCCAGGTAGATAAAGTGCAGCTCTGGTTCCATAAATGGTTCATCACTGAGGTGCGCTGATCTATGGCTACTTACCGCATCCCCTTCAACAAACCTGCCCTGACCGGCAACGAGACCGACTACATCACCCAGGCAGTCGCCAGCGGGCAGATCTCGGGCGATGGCTCGTTCACCCGCCGCTGCCACACGCTGCTCGAAGCTGAACTGGGAGTGCGCAAAGTCCTGCTGACCACCTCCTGCACGCATGCCCTGGAGATGGCAGCCCTGCTGCTCGACCTGCAGCCCGGCGATGAGGTGATCCT
>CAYXDC010000074.1:0-14655 GCA_964463505.1 uncultured Anaerolineaceae bacterium | reverse complement strand
CCAGGGTTCTGCTTTTTGATCGCCCGGGTGGCAGCCACGCCATCCATCACTGGCATCATTAAATCCATCAAGATGACATCCGGTTTTAATATCCCGGCGCGCACCACGGCTTGTTCTCCGTTTTCAGCCTCCCCCACCAGCTCTAGATCGGGATTGACGCTCAGAAAAGCGCTTAACCCTGAGCGTACAACGGCATGATCATCCACCAGCATAACCCGGGTTTTTTGCCCGTTCATTGTGCCTCCTCTTTTCCCTGCCAAATGATGGTAATTTGCGTACCTTCGCCAGGCTCGCTATAGATGCTGATTTTTGCGCCAATGGTCTCGGCGCGTTCGCGCATGATTTTTAACCCCAGGTGATCGGCGGTCACCTGGGCTGGGTCAAAGCCTTTCCCATTATCAGCAACGGTCAGGCGCACCACATCACCCGTTCGCAGGGTGATGGCCGCTTCGCTGGCTCTGGCGTGTTTCACCACGTTATTGAGTGCCTCTTGTGCGATCCGATACAACCCGACTTGTACGTCCGCAGGTAGTTTATGCCCACTCCCGCTATCTCCACCAGGGCTATCTTCAGCGCTAAGTTGGATATTAATTCGGGCGCGTCCAATCAGCGCATCTACCAGCTGGCGCAATAGAGTGGGTAGCGGCACCTCCACCAGTGCGTTTGGGCGAAGTTCTACCAGCAAAGTGCGCATTTCAGCGAGCGCCCCCCGCGTCAGTAGGCGTAACTCTTCTAATCGCCGGCGTCCTTCCGCCTGGTTCATTTCCCAAATATCCGGTAGTACATCTGCAATCAGGGTGGTGGAGAACAGCGTTTGTGTCACAGCGTCGTGTAGATCGCGCGCCAGGCGAGTGCGCTCGGCTATTACTGCATCCAGGGCTACTTTCTCACGCAGTTGCTCATTTGCCAGGTTGAGCTCTTCCGTGCGTTCGGCGATCTTCTCTTCAAGCGTGCGCCGGTATTCCGCCTCCTGAGCCGCTAAGCGTCCGGCAGCCTGCTTCTCTTCGGTAATATCTTCAATCATGCCGATCGTGTACAGTGACTGGTTGTCTGGACCGCGCACCAGGGCGAAATTAACCCGACCCCAGAAAATGGAGCCGTCTTTGCGGATATACCGTTTTTCCGCCAGGTATTGGTTACGCTTGCCTTCTACAAGTTCAACAAACAGGTCTCGGTCTATAAGGCGATCTTCCTCAATCGCCAGCATAGAGGGATTGATTTGCGCGATCTCCTCGCTGGTATAGCCAGTCAATCGCGTCACCGTCTGGTTGATCTGCACAATGTGGCGATCGAGGGTCATGACTGCAATCCCCACTGCCGTATTATCCAGGATTGCCCGGAAGCGCGCTTCGGACTCGCGTAATTCTTCCACTGCTCTTTTGTGCCGATCAATGTCTTCGGCCACAACTACCAGGTAAAGTAGTTTACCTTCTATATCTCGGGCTGCTGAGACAGTCTGGCGCATCCAATGGATCCGGCCGTCCCTGTGCACATACCTCTTTTCGACAGAATAGGCCTGGCGTGTCCCGTTTACAACTTCATAAAACTCGCGCCGGCCCACATCGAGATCTTCAGAATAAGTGATTCCCTGCCCGCGCAGTGCTTTGAGTTCTGCTTCACTACGACCCGACATTTCAATTAATGTCGGATTTACCGCCAATATCTCTCCATCAGGCGCAATCAGGCTGATTCCAATTGCCGCATTTTCATAAATTGCCTCAAAGCGCGCTTCTGAATCAGCCAGCGCGGCGCTTTTTTGCTTGTCCTGGTCGATATCCTCGATCATTGCTACCAGGTACGCCGGTTCTCCAAGTCTATCCCGTACCAAAGATAGGGTCAGCCGTGTCCAAAAAACCTCGCCGTTTTTACGCACATAACGTTTTTCCACACTGTAATACCCGCGTTTTCCTTCTAACATCTCGGCGAATAGGTCTTCCCCAACCTCTAAATCTGGCGGATAAACGTGGTCGTGATTATAGCTCCACTTTAATTCCTCTTCGCTATACCCCGACATCTTACATACCGCAGCATTTACCGCCAGAATTCTGCCATCCAGACCCATCATCCCCATTCCAATCGCCGAGCTTTTAAATGCAGCCGTAAATCGTTCCTCCATCTGCCGCCGTTCGTTTTCGCGTCGCTGCAAGGCATCCGTCATCTGGTCGAATGAGTTAGCCAGTTCGTTTACCTCGCCTAAACCTTTTAATCCGGAGACGCGTACACCCAGATCGCCTCCTTGTACCCGTTTGACAACCTCCATCAGATTGCTCAGCGGGCGCAGGAATAATGCTTCGCTCGCCCACCACGCCAGTAGCAATACCACCAGCGCCAGCGCCGCGATGACACCCATTTTCCAACCTAAAAGGGTATAGGCTTCGTCATATAGTTGGCTGATCGGATAACCCAAATGTAGCCAGCCAGCAGTCTGGGCATTGATTTTTAACGGCTGCAGGGTGTGCAGCCTTGAGACCCCATCGAAATCCTGGCCCTCGATCGTGGCCTGGTCACCATTCTGCAGCTGTCTGTACCAGGTTGCTGGCTGGTTGTTTGATCCATCAATCGGAACGTCCTCACCGTTGAGAGTTCGCCAGAGCCCTTCGCCGCCTGGAGAAAAAAGTGTAATGCTCGAATTGGGTGGCAAAGCACTATCCTTTAGCCAATTTTCTAACCAGGTCGTGTCGATCGTTAGAAAAAGCACGCTTTGAACTTCGCCCTGTTCGGATAACACTGGGGAAGAAATGCTCAGGCTCGGTTTATCAACTGCAGGATCATCTTGATACTCGCCTACTGCCAGTTCGAATGTTTGTACCGCAGTCTGGAAATCGATCTGCTCGCCGATGCTCCCTTTCCCTTGCGTCGGTTTTATGCTGCAGCGGATATTCCCTTGTCCATCAGCCAGCCCGATATTGACCACTACTGGCGCCAGCTGCTCATAGGCAAGTTGCATGGCGGTAATAACCTGGTTGCACGTATTTGAATTGTTTAGCTCATTCACGCCTGCCAGACTGGCGAAAACCGCCCTCGATGTCTCGATCAGGTTCCCAAAATCACTCTGGGCATGCTTGATTAACTGCACGCTGGCCTGTTTCTGCTGTTCCACGTTTACCTGCAGATCACTTAAAGCATCATAGACTTGCAGACCCAGTGCGGGTATAAAGACCAGCAGCACCAGCAGGATCAAGCGCGCCCGTACGGTGTTGAAGAAAGTAGTTTTTGGCAAAGGAATTCGCCTCATTGACTTCAGGCTATCACCGGTCTCGATTATTTTTCCAGAGAAGTATCTACCAGTAAGGACTTTTGGATTTTATTTTAGCATCGGATGATTAATCTTACACGCCCAGGCCGTCGGCTTCCTTATGGGCTTGGGGAGTTTCCAGCATCTTCGAGGCCAACGCAGAATTATCAATAAGGACATAATATATTTTTACCCCAGCCTGGATTGTTTCACCCATGAGCGCGGTTCCAGTCAGCAGCGCTACATCTGGGTAAAAACCCATAAACCAACGCAGATCGAATCCGCGTCCGGCCAAAGCCGGTCCGATTACCGTTGCCATTAACAGGGTAGCGGCGATCCATAAGGCATTCGGCATCAACCTTAACCATTGCTGTTTGCGGGGTAGTTTAGCCAGCCTGGCTGGTTCATCTCGCAGCTCCAGCAGCCCACGCGCTTCGGAAACGAACATGATGATAAATGCAATCGCCAGCCCCCAGCCAATGGACACAGAAGAAATGTTTTGTTTTGTTACCGGATGATTTGTGAGCATATCCACTGTGCCCCAGAATAAACCCGGATAATCATAGGTGGCTTTAAACATATGATCCTGGTTGATGATCATGACCGCCGATAATCCCCGCTCGGGCAAAATGACGACCTGGGTATTGAAACATTCGGTAGCGCCACCGTGCATAATTTGTGCTTCGCCGTAATAGCTGAAGATATCCCAGCCAAACCCGGCATAAGAATCGATAGCTCGATTGGGTGTGAGCATCGCCCGTACACCGCTTTCGCTCAGGATGCGCTTCCCATTCAGCCCCCCATTATTCTCTATAGCCATCAAATACCTTAACATATCGTTGGCAGTTGAGACAATAAAGCCGGCGGGAAGATAATAGCGCGGAATGCGTTGGGTCATTGGAACGGGGAACGCGAACATTTGAGAATAACCTTGCGCCATCCCCATCTCAGAATATTCCTCAATGATTGCAGATGTGCGCGACATACCCAAAGGCTCAAAAATATGCTCGCGCAGATAATCTCCATACTGTTGCTCGGTAACGACTTCCACCAGATAACCAAGGACCACATACCCGGGATTGAAGTATTGATACTTTTGGTTGACCCCGGCTGTAAGCCTGGCACGCTGCAGATCACGTACGGCCTCTTCACGCGTTGCACGATCAGGCAAGTTAGGCACATACCCGGTTTCCGACAATCCACTGCTGTGGTTGAGCAAGTTGCGAATGGTGATCCTGGTAGATGCCTTGGCATCTGCAACCCTGAACCAGGGAATATATTCCTGGATAGGCGCATCCAGTTCAATTTTTCCCGTTTCCACCAGTTGCATAACCGCCAGAGCGGTGAACGATTTGGTCTGCGAGCCAATAATCATCGGCGTATCCGCGGTCATGAGGCGGTCGGATCCGGCATTGCCATATCCTTTCGAATAGTACGCCCGCCCTTCCTGGGCCAAGGCCAGCGCCACGCCGGGTATGCGGTTGTGCTTCATATAGTTTTCAATGAATACGTCGATTTCCACAAGTCCACTGTCATCGTCGCGTGCTGCCAACGTCGGATTAATAGCCAGTAAGGTAAACAACAGGACGAGCAGGAGAAAGGATCGTTTTTTCATAAATCGAGTCTCCTCAGGTTTATAGGAAGCCGTAACTTTCCTCCAACAGAGCATCTAGAAATGCTTCCATCCGTGCCATGCGTTCACCAGCCATCTTCTGGGCCAGCGGGATTGTGAACCGTCCTCGTAGTAGTTCTTTGCGCTTCAGAATTTGCTGGTAAGTCTTCTGCAGGTCCTTTGGCCCCCGGGCGAACTCCCTGGCAACCCCGATCGCACCCAGGAAATCAAGAAAATCAGCCTCTCGCAGCAATAAAGCCTCTGTGGTGGATGCAGGGCGTGGATCACGTAGATCGTGTAGTTCAATCGCTTCGAGCACTTTTGCTTTGACATCCGTTGGCAGATCTACCAATGGAAAAATTTCTGTTTCCACAATCTGCTTTGAGATAAGGGCATGATCAAGGTTTTTCTGATAATACTTAGGAAACGCTCCCCAGTCGTGCAAGTAAACGGCCCATATAATCACCTGGCTGTCATACTCCAAACCGGTCCCAATTTGCTCAATTAGCTTGAGGAGCCGCTGTACATGCGCGACTGCCCAGGCTTCGCCATACTCCTTTGTTAGCTTTTGAATGTCTGCCAGTGACAGTGTGTCCATGCTATTTACTCCAATAGTGTGTTTCATGCTATTGTTTGTGGGTTACCCAGATGTGGAAATTTTATTCACCAATGATCTTCCTTTTGGTAAGCCTTTTTTCTCTCTTATCATATTCCACCTCGCCCGAAAATTTCTCCACTGAAAGGAGAGTATGCGGCTGGTCAAGTGGATAGGCTACAGAAATCAATTTTTAATCGAAATCAGTCAATAAAACATAGTTTGTAGTCAAACTTTAGAATAACAACAAAACTACCCCCACATCACCATGTGTGGGGGCTTCTTCCTTCTTCTACCGTTATAACTAGTCGCCCGCGGAGCGACTCTGACACGCGACTCCTTGCTCCGTAAGTCTAGGTTCCTGATCTTTGGAGGTTCATCCAGTCAATTCTGTCAAATAATACCGCATAAATCACACTGCTTGAGCACTACTTGCAGGGATGACCATCCCGTAGGTGTAACATTCTATCTAACGAAATTCCTGGCCAGATGACACTTTCCATCTGACGGATAGAATATAGGGAAATCTAATACGGAACTGCACTGGTCAAATATCTTTCGAAAAATCGCAAAATGATCTGGAGGATGCTAATATCCCGATGGGCAGTTCGATCAACCAGGCTACACAAGCCGGAACGAATAGTGCGGAAGCCAACGGAGATCGGTAATAAGCTTGCCAGTTATATAGGGATTAAGATTGGTCCTGCTTCTGTTGAGCCCGCGCTGGCTGCGCTGGACTGGGCTGTGGGCTATTCGTGCCTACTTCCTTGCGGGCAGCTTGCTTCAGACGTCGTACGTGAGTACGCTCTCCTTTAGATAATCGTTTGGGTTTCTTCAGGCTATTCTTGTCTGCCATAATATTTACCTCCTAACTCTGTCTTTGAATACGAAAGGTCGCTCTTACCTCGCGGCAGGCAACCCAATGATTGCAGTTCTGATTTCTCTGCTAAGCCCTAATAGGATAGGGCATATGCTATGCTCGGGGATGACCATTTCAGCGTTTTCACGCCGACATCTTTCAATCATCTACATATCACAACTTGAAAATTAAGCGCTATTTGGGCACAGTGGGTATAAATCTTCTGTGCCCAAATAGATCTAATCCTGTACATACCAGGGGGCTTAGTGCTTCTTGTTATCTTTCGACGAAGCCTTACCTTTCTCTGTCACCTGCTCTGGTTGGTTTTTGGCTTTAAGTCCACTAATAAGTGTAGAATTATTCCCCGAAACCAGACCGACTTTCGCTTTGACTTTCTTGTGCTTGCTTACTCCCTTACGTCCCATATAATATCCTCCTAACTGGAAAAATCTTCGGTTTTCTGCTTGGACTTATCATCACCCAAATCTTTGGCGGCTTGATAGCGGGCCTTTAGCTGGACAATCAACCGGCTATATTTCACATTGGCCTTGGGAAGATCATCCAGGGTGAGTATGCCCCAATGGGGGCTTTTCTTGCCGGGTAAATGGTGGCGATTATCTACCTTAGAATCAACTCGCATGGGTTTCTCCAAAAAAACTGGAACGGTTTTCAAACAGCATCTTCTCCTCAGACCTGTGCGAGCAGGGTAGGGCAGCGCTTCTACGTGCCTTGCGCCCTGAGGAAAAGCGAAACCATCAACGGCCCCGGCGGAAAAGTCTGACAATCGCCAGTAAGATGACGGCGCCCAATAGCGAAACCAGAAGGGCTGGGAGGCTGAAGTTGTTTTGGTTGATCGTGCCAATCCCAAACAACGGGGTAAGGAACCATCCTGCCAGCAATGCGCCCACAACTCCCACTACGATATCGAGGAATAGACCCTGCTGCGAATTGGTACCCATGATCTTGCTGGCGAGCCAGCCAATAACAGCCCCTGCAATAAGCCATATAATAAGATTCATTTGATATACTCCTTACCTTCTGCTATCCGTTTGTTGAATTCCTGTTCGGCATGCTCGCGAGTGTAACCATACTTCTGCTGGAGCAAGCCTATAATTTGTTCGGCATTGCCGCCTGCTTGTTCCAGGTCATCGTCGGTGAGATCGCCCCACCACTCTTTGATCTGGCCGCGCATTTCCTTCCACTTGCCTTCAAAAATATCCTTGTTCATATTATGGACCTCCTAATCCTTCGAATAAGCTACCCATATTACGCCGGCGCTCAGGGCAGCGTAGTGCGCCGGATCTTAAAACTGCATCTCCTCCTATCAAACCATTCAGGGACTGGCGAAGGGGTGATGGGTTCAAGGAGTAGACATAATTCATTCTAGTACCAGAGGCTCGAACTTACATCCACTGGCTGGGGTGTATTTGTCTCCGCCAGTTGGGGGAGATCAAAATTAAACTGGCTCAGAACGTGTTTATCTCAGGCTGCGATTAAGCTTGGCTGATAGAGTGTTTTTACCCCGCGCAAGCTGTTGAAGGCGCTCAATTTCAGCCAGCACATCTTCAGGCTTGGTTTCCATTTCAAGGTCCGCAAGTTCACTTTCCACATGGTTTTCGATGCCCATTTTGTCTTGAATGGCATCGAGCATTTGCAACACCCGTGTCAACTCATGTTCGGTCAGCAAACCGATGTGCAAGTCCAGGTCCGCACGATGTTCGGTTTCTTCGCTCAGGCGGTTCTGGCTGATCAGCACAAATGTCGACAGGAAAATGGCTTCCAGCGACACGATCATGGTCAAAAGTCCATATGGGAATGGATCGAATGGATGTACGCCTATACTTCCGGTGTTCAAAAGGATCCAAACACCAAACCACACAACATGTACATAAACAAAGATCATCCGCCCCGAAAAAGACGTAAAGGCATCTGCGATGTGGTCTTGCAAGCTTCGCTCATACGCGGCCTTCCGGCGAAGATAGATCATTGTGCGAATGTTTTGCTCAATGACTTTGGACAATGCCGGATTGTCTTCTGTATGGTCTTTTACTTCCTCTTGATCAGGTTTAATCAACTGCATAAGCCAACCACCCTTCCGTTTTGCTGGAATAATTTCATCAGGCGCAGCGGACATCTTGCCGTTTAATTATCAATAAAGACTTCATGATCTTTTAGCAACAACGGGCTCGCTATCGACCATGCTGGATTCAGATGTAACGGGGGAACGCTCTGAATGTTCAGCTGGCAGAGCGGCCGTCAGACCGGCTTGGAGAACAGGTTCAGCTTTCTCAATCAGTTGGGTGAGGCGCTCCATGCTGCTGGTCACCAGGGGTAGTGGCGGTTCATCCATGGCTTTTATGGTGTCCCATACGCGTGCTTGCCGTTCTTTGAGATCTGAAACCTGAGCCGTTGCTCCTGAAACCGCGCCACGGATAACTAGACGGTTCCACAGGATCTGGCATACAACAGATACAGGTGGCGCCAGGATGAGGCCGACGAGGCCAAACGCGTCTGCCATGGCTATAAGTAGAACTACGGACAGAACAGGATTCTCCCATCGACGGCTGAATAGGCGTGGCTTGACCCATATTCCCACAGCACTCATAACGACCAGCGCATAGAGAGCTGTAACCAGGCTAAGCTGCACGCTGGTCAGCAGCCCCACCAAAAGTACTGGAATGACCACCAGGGCTCCTCCAACCACAGGTATCAGACTTGCGATAGCGCCAGCCAGTGCCAGGAGTGCTGGGTATGGAGATCCGAGCAGCCAGTAACCCAGGCCTAATAGCAGCCCGGCCAGCAGACTCTGGATGACCTCACTGCGCAGGTAAGCCCCGATATCTGGCTCGACACTCCGCCAAACATCACGCGCCTTCTTGCGCTGACCAGATGGAAGCAACGATAGCCAGAGGCGCTCAAAATGAATTTGGTTGATGCTCCAATAGATGCTCAAAAATAGAATAACGACTACTCCGCTCACGACGCCGCCAATGCCCTGTGTAAAGCCGAGTATGGCTGGCAGCACGAGCTGCCCTTGATCGCCGGTAATTGCCTCAAAAAGCTTGCTGGGCGGTGGCAGCCAGGCAACCACGGTCTGTTGGAATGAGCTTCCTTCCAACCATATCGGTAGAATCCACGCATCTTGCACCGACACAGACTGGGCTAATTGTTGAATCTCATTGACTGCGGTTTTTCCGCTAAGGAAGAGAGAGATGCCAAAGCTCCCCAGGACCACCAGGTACAGTAGAATCCAGGCTGCACGCACCAGGATACCTCGCCCGACCAGACGGCTAATCAACGGGCGCAGCGCACCTGCAAGCATTATTGAGATCAATACGTATATAACGACAATCCGGAACTGCCACAGTACTACGAGTGCCAGCAATGTTGTCATCACCGCTGTACCGAACCCTATCAGCTGCTTTGTCATGCTGCACCTGAAGGAATGATCTGGGCCAGCAGAGAATCAAGGTCGGTTGTAATCGCCTCAATCTCATCCATGACCTGATCGGTTTGCTTGACCCATTGATCCGACCCATCTTTATTGATCCGTGCCTGTTTGCGCAGGTCTTGAGCCAGGTCTTGTGCTTCATAACGCAGCCGGCTGGCATAATCGCGCCCCGTCGAGACCTCCGGATCCATCGCTCCTTGAAAAAAAACGAGGCGATCGAGTAACAGCTGGATGATGGCTGCGATAGGGATCGCCATGAGAGCGCCGGCAATGCCGAGTAAAGAGCTAAAAGCAAAAAGAGCCAGTAGTGATACGAATGGATTGACTCCCACCGCCTTACGCATGACACGCGGCACCAGCAGACTGTTTTCTACCTGCTGAATAATAATGCTGGCGACAATTACCCAGACTAACTTGGAAGGCGCAATGGATAAGGCAATCAATGCCGCAGGAATGGCGCCAAGCAGCGGTCCGATCATTGGCACAGCCTCCAATACGCCCGCCACAAGTGCCAGCACCAGGGCATTGGGCAAGCCAATCAGCAAATAGGCAACCAGCGCCATACTACCGACGACCAGGCAAAGGACAGCTTGTCCGGCGATGTAGAAACCAACCTTGTTTTCCATGGCTAAAATCAGTTCGCCAATGCTCTCACGCTGACCTTTCGGAACCAGCGGCAACAATGACTGAATAATGCGCGGCCCATCGAGCGTCCAGCGAAAGGCTAATAGCAGAATTGCTGTGGCCAAAAAGATGACCTTAGCCGCCAATCCTACGTAACCCAATGCCTGTCCTGCAGTATCCAGCATTTGCTGGCCCGTTGGTTGGAGCGGCTCCAGGCCTGGCAGTTCCGCAGGAAGGAACTCACTTAAGCGGAAAATTATTTGATTGGGATCATTAACCATCCAATCCCGCAGGTTTTGATAGTAATCCGGTATTGTGGCAGCAATCGTTGAGCCTTGCTCGATGATCAACGGGAATAACAATAACGCGAAGCCGATGAGTAAGGCGAGTAGTAGGAAGTAGACAAGAATTACCCCCGTTTTCCTGGGGAGTCCATGCTTGTATAACCAGGCAACGGCCGGTCTGATCACTGTGCCGATCATAATGGAAATAAACAAGATAAAAACGACTTGATTAAAGCGATAGAGCAGCCAGAAGCAATAGGCGACAAATGCGAGCACGAGAGTCGCCCACATAACGCGCCGAAATGTCCAAGGATAAGGTTGTGAAGGTAGTTGGACTGTCATGCTTTCCCTACTCTATCGGCATATCTTGGGATGGGCCAAACCAGGTAATGCTACCAGCCAGATTTATACTCACCCAGTTAATGCTGGCGACCCGCGACTCCCACGCAACAAGAAGGTCAGCACAAAGCCCGCCAGAAAGCCTCCGATGTGCGCCATATAAGCCACGCCGCCCGTCTGCGCCGTGTTGGCAATTGAACCGATCCCGCTAAATAACTGTAGCACGATCCACATCCCAATGACGATCAGCGCGGGTACTTGAACCACGCGTTGGCCCTGCAATACTTTGATCTTTCCCTGTGGAAACAGCAAAATGTAAGCCCCGAGCACCCCTGCAATCGCCCCCGAGGCTCCCAAATTTGGGATGTTGGAGCCGAGGCTAAAGGCCAGTTGTGCAAAAGTTGCCGCAAGCCCACACAGCAGGTAGAAGATCGTGAACTTGACATGCCCGAAGCGGTCTTCCACATTGTCGCCGAAGATCCACAAGTAAAGCAGGTTGCCTCCCAGGTGAAGCCACCCGGCATGCATGAACATGGCAGTGAAGAGCGTCACAAAATCACCTGCGGGGTTGGCCATGAAGCGGCTCGGCACGAAAGCCCATTTCTCAATAAAAGCGTCGCCCCCATTCAGCTCCACAATGAAAAATAGGATGTTCAGCACGATCAAAGCATACGTGACCCATGGAATAATTCTGCGCGAGGTATTATCATCACCAATCGGGAACATGAGGTTTTACTCCTTACTCGATAATTAAAATCACATATTATTACAAGACATATAATCCGAGAAGAATTCGTAAATTGAAGTGATTTGCCACCCGCTTATTCGACCGCGGGTGGCTAATCACTTTGAATAGCCCCAATAGGTTCAATGTGCATACTGGGCTATTTCGAGGTCTCTATTACTTCGCGTTCGATTGCGAAATTTCCTTCACCATTTCGGCAGTTTTTTCCGGCTGGTCAATGCGCGTCGCCACATCAGCCTGGGAAATAATCCCCAGGATCTTGTTATCGGTGTCCACGATAGGAATGCGGCGCAATTGATGCTTGGACATCGCATCAAGCGCAATCTGCAAATCGTCGTCAGCACGGCAGGTCACTACCTTACGCGTCATCACCGTCTCCACTTTCGTGGATTTAGCATCGCGCCCTTCGGCCACAATCTTCAAAGCCAGATCACGATCAGTCACGATACCGACCAATTTTCGAGTCTCCTCGTTTTCGATCACGGGTATCGGACCGATGTTTTCGCGTTTCATCAATCGTGCCACTTCTGCCACCATGTCGCTTGGCAGGCAGCAAACGGGATCTTTTGTCATTACAGCATCACATTTTTTCATAAAGTTCTCCTCAATTGTGGCTAAATCCTTATCTGTCCCCTTTATTCGTCCCTCATCTTAGGAGCGGGGGAATCTCAGGGTTTATCAACCGAATCTTTCACTTCCTTTATCCGCCGATTGAATTCCTCTTCGGCACGCTCTCGAGTGTAGCCATACTTCTGTTGGAGCAAGCCGACGATTTTTTCGGCATTGCCAGCCGCTTGTTCTAGTTCATCATCGGTGAGGTCACCCCACCACTCTTTGATCTGTCCGCGCATTTCCTTCCACTTGCCTTCGAAAATATCCTTGTTCATCATGTGATCCTTTTATCCTTTGTATAAGCTGCTCCTGCTGTTAGCACCGGCGCTCTGGGCAGCGTAGAGCGTTCCGGCCTTCCATAGGTTTCTCAGCGTCGGTCTGGTCACTTCGACTAATTCACTGAACTCAGAAGCACAGCGTAACGCAGGCCGTAGGAGTCACTAATCACTACGGGAAGGCCCCGTAGCGCGGTGGAGAGATAGTGCAACACATTATCAGCGGTGTAATCTTCCGGATGTTGCAGCGGGCCAACCTCCAGGACAACAAACAGCCAGGCATTACCTTGCTCGGTTTCGGTCAGAACAAAGCGACTGATGAACGGCTTCAACCCGAGCTGAGCCAGGATACCTGGAAATGCCTGGGCCACGTTACGGGCCGCTGGCAGGTAACGGTTAGCACTCATGCTTGTGTCTTTCCATCAGCGCGTAATTTCTGCTCGGCTTCGGTAATCCAGTTGATGATGGATGGCTCAGACGGGCCGATGATTTCCACCAATGGCATTTCCTCATCCTGAAGCTGAGGGAGGTATGCTTGGTTTGGTTCGCTTGGGGTTAACCGGCGATGACGAGCATCAAGATCCACAATCATTCCATCTATCAGAATCAAGTCGCTTTGGTCGCCATTCTCACCCGGGTTACGCATGCGAAACTCCAACACCGGCATAAATCGTCGGAAGGCCGATACACCCCCCACGATGAGCAGGACGATCACCAGGGTTGTCAGGATAATCATCAGAGGGGTGATTAATTCTCCCCAGTTGGATTGGCGTTCATATTTTCTTTGTTCAAATAGAATGGCAGCCTGGGTCTCAGCCAGTGGGGTGATTGTCAGTGGAATGGCCGTCAGGGCAGCAATCGCCTGGGCAGTCTGCGTGGCGCGGACGTTTAGAATCGCTTGAGCCTGTGCAGTCTGGGTAATATTTCGTATGTAGGCAGAATAAGTAGCTGTGGCAGCCTGGCTCTGAGCGATGGCCGCAGCATTCGCTATAGATTGCTGAGTAGCAGCAGCCTGAGCCATGTTCAGGCTGACCGCGGTAGCCTGGTAAGCCAACTCCATCATCTGCCGCTGGTTATACTCCAGGGTGGCCTGCTCCGCGGCATTCGCGGCCTGAGCCAAATTCCAACCGACCATTGTGGCCTGATGTGAGAGCTCCTCCAACTGTCTCTGGCCATACTCCAGAGTGGATTGGGCAGCGGCGTAGGGCTGTGGCGTATCGAATGAGACTATCACGGGTGCAGCAGGGTCTATTTCACAGGCCAGCAGCGCCAGAGACAGAAAAGTAAGAATCAACAATGTCGCAATACGCCGCCCGATTATTTTCATTAAATTACCATTCACACCGTGCCCCAATTACACGGCGAATACCACTCCTTGAACCAGGCTCTTCATCATCTGCCGCCATCCTGGCTGCCTCCGCGCACGCCTGTCAACTCGTGCTGGACAAACTACTTACGGTGTACGCGGAGGCGCATACGGGCTGTTCTAGATGTTGATGATATTAAGCAGGTCCAATATGACGAGTATGATGGCGATTACGATTAGCGTATGAATCCAACCGCCTGTTTTTGGGAAGCTTGGGCTGATGTTGGAGCCGAGAAAGCCGAGCAACCACAGTACTACTAGAATTATGACGATAGTCCACAACATGAGATTTCTCCTTTTGAATGACCTGAACGATCTATTAGAAGCCACCTGGTCGGTTGACTGAGTGGCAGTTGACCTAGCGGAAAGAAAGTGTGCAGGACTTGCTTATTTGTGATGCCTCTCGCCGCCCACATAGATGCCAGCCTTCAACCGGTCTTCTTCTGTGAGCGTAAAGAACCTGATCAGCCTTCTGATAATGCCCACCATGGTAGGCAATCCGGCCGAAAAATGATACGGTGGGCTTGCATTCAATTTCTTAATCATTCCTTCTGTACCGCCCTCTACCACCGAGCATGCGCAATATGAGGATCAACAATATTGCTCCGACGAAAGCTATCAGGATCGACTGCCAGTTGATACCCGACATTGGATCACC
>CAYXDC010000073.1:0-14813 GCA_964463505.1 uncultured Anaerolineaceae bacterium | reverse complement strand
AAAAATTATTCAAAGCGGAGTAGTGGATGCAAACCTTACCTGAAATTCAAACCGGCAATGACGAAGCCTTGTACAATATTGGTGCGGTGGCGCGCCTGACCGGGGTGAGCATGCCCACCTTGCGGGCCTGGGAGCGGCGTTACAACTTTCCCGATTCTGCCCGCACAGAAGGAGGCCACCGCCTGTATTCTGAAAGCGATGTCATGCGCCTGCGCTGGGTCAAAGCGCGCATTGATGAAGGTTTGCAAACTTCCCAGGCCATCCAGGCCTTACACCACCAGGAACAGGCCGGGCGGCTGGCGCGTAACGAGCCGCGCCTCAGCCAGGTAGAAGAAATATCCACACAGCCGCATCTGGCTTCAACCCAGGCGCGCCTGCTGGAAAGCCTGCTGCAGCATAATACCGAAGCCGCCGACAGCATCCTGGGAGAAGCTTTGCCGCTTTCCACCCCGGAAGACCTGATCCTGGATGTGATCAGCCCCACTTTCACCGCCATAGGCGAAGCCTGGCATGCCGGTCAGATCAATATCGCCACCGAGCATCTGGCCACCCATTACCTGCGCCAGCGCCTGCTGATGTGGATGATGAGCGGCCCGCCGCCGCGCCAGGTGCGTCCGGTGGTGCTGGCCTGCGCGCCCAATGAATGGCACGAAGGCAGCCTGCTGGCCCTGGGCGCCATCTTGCGCCGCTCGCGCTGGCCGGTGACTTATCTCGGCCAATCCCTGCCGCTTTCTGAGCTGGCCAACCTGGCGCGTGAGCTCCAGCCCAAGTTGATTGTGTTTGTGGCGATGTCGGAGACCAGCGCCGCCGAGCTGGCCGAATGGCCGCACTGGCTGCCGGATGCCTCTCGCACAGGCAGCCCGGTGATTGGTTTCGGCGGGCTCATTTTCAACCTGCAGCCCGAGTGGCGCATGCGCGTCCCCGGTGTGTATCTGGGTAATACCTTACGTGAAGGCGTGCGTGCGATAGAGGGGATTCTCGGCGACTGAGCCGGAGCAGGATTGCCCGGATAGGTTATTACCCCACAGCCCGGCGTACAATAGAGGGGATTATCGGTGATTAAGCGCCTGTTTGCAGCTCGTACAGGCTGATCTCCGGGCGCGCATTAAACCGCACCGGGATATGTACCATGCCCAGGCCGCGGTTCACCAGCAGTTGCATTTGCTCGATCTGATAATAGCCAAAGGGGTACTTGCGTCCCAGGCGCGGCAGGGCCGGCGCACCGATCAGCGGCAGCACCACCTGCCCTCCGTGTGAATGTCCCGAAAGCTGAACATCAAAACGCTGGCTGGCAGCGCTCTGGTCGGCAGTATCCGGCTCGTGCGCCAGCAGCACAGCCGCCCCATCCTGCGGCAGCTCGCGCAGCACCTTTTCTAGCCGGTCATGCCCAAAAAATGCGCAATCCATCCCTGCCAGGTGCAGGGCAGCTTTACCGCGTTGGAGCGTCCACACCCGGTTAGGTAGCTCGCGCACGCCTGCCTCGTTCAGCGCCTGGCGTACCTTGTCCGGCCCCGAATAATAATCGTGGTTGCCCAGCACCGCCGCCACGCCATAGGTGGCGCGCAATTTGCGCAAACCTTCCACCAGCTCAGCATGGTGATCCTGGTGCGAGCGGGTTACCAGATCGCCGGTGATCGCCACCAGGTCCGGCTGCAGGTCGTTGACTTGCGCCACGATTGTTTCCAGGCGCGCTCCATCCATCCAGCCATCCATGTGGATATCGCTGATATGCACCAGGCGGAAACCTTCAAAGGCCGGATCGAGGCGCGGTAGGCGCAATGCACGTTGCGTAAGCTCGACCCACTCCGGCTCGACGCGCCGCGCGTAGCTCAGCGCCCCCACGCCCGCCACGCCGCTCGCCAGAAACATGGCCCCCAACTTTAGGAATTCACGACGACTCATATTTTGGACAGATTCATTCATGGGATTTGTGCACGTAGGGCGAGCATTTCCCCGGTCGTGCGTAGCTCATCCTTCATTTGATTCGCTATACGGGCGGATCATGTAAATCACGCGCGTCTGGTTCGGGACGCCAGAATAAACATGCCCCACGTAGCGCTGCGACAGGGCATTAATATGCTCAAATGCCCCGTTTTCGGTGCTCATCTCCACCAGCCCGCGGATTTGCACATAATTATACGGGTCGTTCGGGTCCATGATAGAGAGCGCCACGCGCCCATCGCGGCTCATATTGAGATCTTTCTGGCGCTTGCGCGCCGTGTTCACCAGGATGTACTCACCATCGGTGTCGATCCATACTGGCGTCACCTGCGGGCTGCCGTCCGGCATGATCGTCGCCAGGTGGGCGAAAGCGCGCCCTTTGAGCAGGGCGTAAGTTTTTTCGGAAATTTGGCTTGCAGTCATGCGGCCTCCCCGGCAATATCTTGTGCGATAATTGTACTCTGAATTGGAGCCAGGATTGAGAAGGTTCAGCGATTTCTCATTTAGACGGCTTGGTTTTCCTCCCGCTTCACCACCATCAACGCCAGATCATCTGCCAGGTCAGCCCCTGCCATAAACTGGCGCACGCTGGCCAGTATCTCATCTCGGATCATATGTGCGGGCTGATGGGAAACCTTACGGGCAGCTTCCACCAGGCGCGGCCTACCGTAGAACTCCTGGGCCTGGTTTTCGGCGTCGGGGATGCCATCGGTGTGCAGTACGAGCGCCTCCCCTGGGGCGATGGTCAGGCTGTGCTGCTGCCAGTCAGCCTCCTCCAAGATGCCCAACGGAAGCCCGTGCTGGGCCAGCAGGCAGTGCTCGCCGATAGGTGTGGCTCTGAACAGCAGGGGCGGGTGGTGCCCGGCATTGGCGTACGTAAGCTGGCCGGTACCCGGGTCTAATATCCCCAGGAAGACGGTGACGAACTGCTCGGCAGAAGTAAAACGCAGCAGGTGCTGGTTGACCGCTGTAAACACCAACTCCGGGTTCTGGGGGTGCTCCATCAGGCAGGTGCGCAGAAGGGTGCAGCTCATCGCCATGAACAGCGCTGCGCCAACCCCTTTATCCACCACATCCGCAATCAGCAGCCCCACTTTGCCATCCGGCAGGCGGATGGTATCGAAGAAATCCCCCGAGATCTGTAAGGCGGGCAGCAGGGCAACGGAGACCCCCCAACCGGGCAGGTTGAGCTCCTTTTTCGGCAGGAAGCTGGCCTGCACCTGGGCCGCCAGGAGCAGCTCGCGGCGCATGCGCCGGTTGGCTTCCTGCAGGTGCTTTTGCAGGCTACGCAAGGTGAGGTGGGTCTCCACCCGCGCGGCCACCTCTTCCAGTTGAAAAGGCTTGGTGATGTAGTCCACCCCGCCCAGCTCGAAGGCTTTGACCTTATCGGTGATCTCGTCCAGGGCGCTGATGAAGATCACCGGTGCTTCCCGGGTGGCTGGGTTGGCTTTCAGGCGCTGGCAGACTTCATAGCCATCCATGCCCGGCATGCGGATATCCAGCAGGATCAGATCGGGCAGTGTCAGCTCCACGGACGCCAGGGCGCGCACGCCGCTGGTGACCGCCCTGGAATGAAAGCCGCGCTCGCGCAGGATCTCGGTAAGCAGGCGTAAATTGGCCGGGTTATCGTCCACAATCAGGATATCCGGGGCAGGGTCAGGGCTGGGCATGGTCTGATGCTTCTCTCGCTTTTTCCAGTAGGTTCAGAATGCGCTCGTGATCAAACTTTTCTGCCAGGCTGGCGAGGCCCTCCGCCAGGGCCGGATCCTGGGGCGCAGCGGCGCGTGACAGGGTGATGATTTTCTCCATATCGCCCAACAGGGTCACATGCTCCAGCTCGACGCGCCAGGCTGCGGACATCTTGCCCAGGCGCACCGCCAGGTCAGCGCTGGATTTTGCATCGGTCCCAAAGGCGGGCCGGACAGGCTCGTTGCTGGGCTGCTCTTCATAGACGAACCTGATCCCCAGGTGTTTGGTTAAGGTATCAAACAGGTCTTCTGTATGGAAGGGTTTGCGCACGTAATCATCGCAGCCTTCGGATAGGATCATCTGGCGGTCTTCTTCTAGGGCGCTGGCTGTCAGGGCGATGATCACCGTCGCTTGGCCGCGGGTGGTGGCTTTCATCCGCCGTGTGGCTTCGTAGCCATTCATCACCGGCATACGCATGTCCATCCAGATCAGATGCGGTTCCCATTCCTGCCAGATGTCCAGGGCTTCCTGGCCGTTGGCGGCTTCGCGCAGCTCGAACCCCAACGGCTGAAAGATGTTCAACAGCAGCTTGCGGTTGATGGACTGGTCGTCCACTACCAGGATGCGGTAAACCGGCTGGCCTGGTTCCAGGCCAACCACCTGGCGGTAGCCAGGCAGTCGCTCCAGATCGCTCTCTGCCACCTCTTTAACTGGCAGCACAAAGCTGAATCGGCTGCCTTTACCCGGCTCACTGTACACCTTGATCTCACTGCCCATCAAGCGCGCATATTCCTGGCTGATTGATAAGCCCAACCCCGTGCCTTCGGAATTACGCAATCCGGTCTGGGACTGCACAAAGGGCTCGAATATCAGCGCTTGCTCTTCCGGGCTGATCCCCGGCCCGCTGTCCTCCACTTCAAACAGGATCTGGACGGGGTGGTCGCTGGCAGGCTTACCCATCTCCACCCGGCGCACATGCAGGCGGATATAGCCCTGTTCAGTAAATTTCACGGCGTTGCCCAGCAGGTTCATCAGCACCTGGCGCAGCTTGCCGTCATCCGCAGAGACATACTGCGGCATATCAGGCGCTATCTCCAGTACCAGCGCCAGATTTTTCTCGTCGGCGCGCAGGGCAAACATCTCTCCCAGCCCCGTCAGCATGCGCTGCAGGTCAAAATTACGCGTTTTAAGCAGCGTGCGCCCGGCTTCGATTTTCGACATCTCCAGCACATCATTGATCAATCCCAGCAGGTGCTCGCTGCTGCGCTGGATGATCTCAAGGCTCTCGCGCTGGGGGGCATCCAGATGTTCCCGGCGGCGCAGCACCTGGATAAAGCCGATAATGGCATTGAGCGGGGTGCGGAATTCATGGCTCATGTTCGCCAGGAAGGTGCTTTTGGCCCGGCTGGCGGCCTCGGCGGCTTCTTTGGATTGCTCCAGCTCCTGCATGGTCGTCTGCAAAGCCTGGGTGCGCTCCTGCACCAGCTTTTCAAGCTGCTGGCGCTGCTTCTCGGCTGCTCGCAGGCGCAGGGACACGCCGCCTGCCAGGCTGCCCGCTATACCTAGGATGACCAGCGCCCGGAACCAGGTCGTCTGCCAGAAAGGCGGCGGGATGATCATCTGGATTGCCGCGCCCTGTTCATTCCACACCCCATCGCTATTGCTGGCGCGCACCCGGAAAGTATATTCCCCGGGGGGAACGCCGGTGTAATTGGCAAAACGGCGATTGCCAACTTCATTCCAATCCGGGTCAAAGCCTTCCAGGATATAGGCGTACTGGTTGTCCTCCGGGCTGGAAAAATGCAGCGCGGCGAAGTCAAACTCAAAGAAATCTTCGGTATATGCCAGCTGTATCTCCTGGCTGGCTTCCACCGGCTGCTTGAGTGGGGATTCAGGCCCAAACTCCACCGGTTTGTTGAACAGCTTAAATTCAGTGATCACCACCGGTGGGATGAAGGGATTCTCCTGGATCATCTCCGGATGGAAGACATTCAGGCCTTTCAGCCCGCCGAAATACATCACCCCGGCAGCGTTCTTGAAGTAGGCGTTCTGGTTGAACTCGTTGTCCTGCAGCCCGTCGGATATCCCAAAATTTTTAAATGTCTGCTCCTGCGGGTTGAAGCGTGCGATGCCCAGGTTGGTGCTCATCCACAGGTTGCCCTGGCTGTCCTCCAGTATGCCATACACGAAATCATTGGGCAGCCCCTGGGCAGTGCGGTAGGCGCTCGCTTCGCCGGTGGCGGGATCGAACAGATTCAGCCCCCCGCTGGTCCCCAGCCACAGCTTGCCGTCCTGCGCCGGGTAAATACACAGCACGCTGTTGTCGCTGAGACTTTTAGGATTTGCCGGGTCATTCAGAAAGCGTTCGAATCGACCGGTCACCCGCTCATAGCGGTTCAACCCGCCATTAAGGGTGCCTACCCATAACTGTCCCGCGCTATCTTCATAGACTGTGAGAGTGGCATTGGTGCTCAGGCTGTGGGGATCAGCGGTATCGTATTGGAACTGATCCCATTTGCCGCTCTGGCGGTCAAAAGAGACCAGACCTGCATTGCTGGCGAACCACAGCACCCCGGAGGCATCTTCATAGGCGTCAAAATATGCCCCTGCAATTGGCTGCGTCTCAAAGGTTTCGGTTTGCGGATCAAAGCGGTTCAACCCGTCGAAGGTGCCAATCCAGAACAGGCCGGCGCTATCCTCGTAGATCTTGAAGACGCTGTTGTTGCTCAGGCTTTGGGGATTCTCTGGATCGTTCAGGTAATGCCGCCACTCCCCGTTGCGCGGATCAAAGCGGTTCAGCCCCCCGCCATTGGTGCCAATCCACAGGATCTGCCCGGCATC
Source organism: uncultured Anaerolineaceae bacterium (assembly GCA_964463505.1). Classification (GTDB taxonomy): domain Bacteria; phylum Chloroflexota; class Anaerolineae; order Anaerolineales; family UBA4823; genus JAJZSS01. The sequence goes on along the minus strand of CAYXDC010000073.1, from coordinate 8,342 downwards.
TTCATAAACCCCAAATACCTGGCTGCTGGAGAGCAGATCAGGATGCTGGGCGTCGGATGGCGCCAGTAGGAACCTGGTCTTGGCAGGGTCGAATTTATCCAGCCCGGAGCCGAAGGTGCCAAACCACAGCACCCCGGAGCGGTCTTGAAAGATGGACATGCAGGTATCGTTGCCCGGGCTGTAGGGCTTACCCGGCTGGTTGCGCAGGCTGGTGAAAGTACCGGTCTGGCGATCCAGCAAATGCAGCCCGCCGGCCTGGGTGCCGATCCAGAATCGCCCAGAGTTGTCTTCGTAAAAAGCGTAGATCCAGGCTGCCCCCAATCCGTCCGGCCGGGAAGGATCGGGGAGGTAGCGGGTAAAGTTCTGGGCCTGGGGGTCAAAGCGGTTCACGCCATTGTCCAGCGTGCCAGCCCACAGGCTGCCCTGGAGGTCCACATACACTGTCTGCACCAGGTTGCTGCTCAGGCTGGCTGGATCTTCTGGATCATTCTGGTAGCGGGTGAAAATGCCTGTGTCCGGCTCCAGGCGGTTTAACCCGCCATCATAGGTACTGAACCACAGCGCCCCGTCGTATCCCAGGGCCATCCCGGAGATGCTGTTCGAGCTCAGGCTGGTGGGATCAGCCGGATCGTGCTGGTAGCGGGTGATCTCCCCGCTGGCAGGGTCCAGTCGATTCAGGCCGCTGCTGCTGGCGCCAGCCCAGATCATGCCCTGCTGGTCAACTAGGACGGCTGTAACAGAATTTTCAGACAGGCTGTTGGGATCAGCCGGGTTGTGGACGTAATGTGCAAACTGTCCGGTCCCCGGATCATAACGGTTTAGGCCGCCGCTGTTGGTGCCAATCCACAGCCTTCCATTTGCATCGATATCGATCGACAGGATATTGTTGCTATTCAGGCTGGCCGGGTCGCGCGGGTCGTAACGGAAGACCTTGAAGTCATAACCGTCATAGCGGTTCAACCCGTCCTGGGTGGCTAGCCAGAGAAAGCCCTGCTGGTCCTGCAGGATATCCACCACCACGCTTTGCGAGAGACCTGTCTCAGGTGTCAGGTGCTCGAAGCGGAATTGCTGGCTGGACTGGATGTTCAGGATGGGGGAATCGGGCAGCTGTATGTTGGATGCAGCCACGTGAGCGCCGGGCAGGCTGACATTTGTCGGACTTGGTGATGCTGGCGGGAGGGAGGTCGCTGGACTGCATGCCGCAAGAGTTGTGAGACATAGGAAAATGATCAAACCGCGCCAGAGCGATGGCAAAAAGGAGCGCATGAACAACCTGCCTGGGGAGCCTGGTCAACAAGGGGCTCCGGCCTTGTTTATTGTAACAATTTTTCGGGCAGTTAGCAAAACAATGCCGCGCTGACCTCCAGGGAGGATATATTTGGCTTGTTCAGGTATTTTTCAGTAGTACTCGGGTTGAACAAGAAAATCATTTTTAGCCTGTAAACATACACATCGGATAAGTTCCAAATGGGCACTTGTAGGTATAATCTTACTGATAACTGAATTGTGTTCTGCAATTATTAAGATTTACTGAGCTGCATTAACCTGCTTGCTGGGCTGCGTATGAGGCAAACCAACCTATGAATCATCCCAAGCTGACCTTTTCCACCGGTGACCGGCCGGTAGATCAAGATACTTTCTCCCAGCGGCGCCTCTCCAGACTTCTGATCCTGGGCATCTTCATTGCTGAGATCATCGCCATGATCGTGATCTATTACATCCGCCCCGAGCCTTACTGGCTGGAGACCCTGGTAGACGCCACGATTATGATCACGTTAATCTTTCCCCTGTTGTACTATTTTCATTTTCGCCCCTTATTTACCCAGATCAACGAACGCTACCGCTCGGAAGTCCTGCTGAGTAAGGTGCTGGAGAACTTACCGGTCGGGGTGTGGATTACCGATCACAAGGGCGATATCGTGCACGGCAACCAGGCCAGCCAGAAGATCTGGTCTGGGGCCAAATATGTTGGCATTGAACAGTACGGCGAGTATAAGGCCTGGCGCCTGGATACCGGAAAGCGGGTCGAGCCTGCCGAATGGGCGGCCGCGCGCACTCTGCAGCATGGCGAGACCATCTTGGAAGAGGAGCTTGAAATTGAATGTTTCGATGGCTCGCATAAGATCATCCTGAACTCTACAACCCCGTTTTATGCGAACGACTCGGTCCAGGGCGTGATTGTCATCAACCAGGATATCACCGAGCGCAAGCGCGCCGAGCAGGCCGTTGTCAGGAGCGAGACCATGTTCAAGACGGCCTTTCAGGCCCTGCCGGTTGGCGCCTGGATCACAGACGAAACCGGCAACATCATTTATGGCAATCCCGCCGGTCAGCAGATTTGGGCTGGCGCCAGGTATGTCGGGATCGAGCAGTTTGGCGAATATAAAGCCTGGTGGCTGAGCACTGGCGAACCCATCCAGCCGGAGGACTGGGCGATTGCGCGCGCCATCCGCACTGGGGAGACCTCCTTGAACGAGGAGATCGAGATCGAATGCTTTGATGGCACGCATAAGCTGATCCTCAACTCAGCCATCCCGGTCTGCGACGACCTGGGACAGTTCCACGGGGTATTTGTGATCAACGAGGATGTTACCGAGCGTAAGCGCGCCGAGCATGCTTTGATCCATTCAAATGAGCTGATCGGAAGAGCCTTTAATAGCATTGATGTGCTGATTGCTTACATGGATCGAGATTTCAATTTCATCAAGGTCAACGAGGCTTACGCCAGCGCTGACGGTCACCCCGTGGAGTTTTACGAGGGCAAAAATCACTTTGACATCTTTCCGCATGCCGAAAACCAGGCCATTTTCCGGCAGGTGGTGGAAAGTGGAGAACCATACTCGGTGCTTGAAAAGCCCTTTGAGTATGCCAACCATCCCGAGCGGGGGGTGACCTACTGGAACTGGCGCATACAGCCCGTGCATGGAGCGGATGGACTCGTCCAGGGGGTGGTGCTCAGCCTGGTGGATGTGACGGAACGCAAGCGCGCTGAGTTGATGTTACAACAACAGAACCACGACCTCATGGCCTTGAGCGCCGCCGAAGGCAGGCATCGTACCCTGGCGGAAGGGCTGGTCGAATCGACGCTGGCCGTGAACGCCAGCCTGGAGTTGGAAGAGGTGCTCAAAACCATCCTGGAGCAGATCCATCGCTCGATCGATTACCGGCTGGCCAATATTGTATTGATTGATGCGGGTGATTTGAAGGTGGTCTACCAGATCGACCTCTCAGGAGTTCCGCACGACGCGCCAGTTGCTGCGAACCAGTATCACCTGGAAGAATTCCCGTTGATTGAATTGATGCGCTCCACGCACCAGCCTGCGCTGATTGAAGATACCAGCATTGCTCCAGAAGCGCTGCTCATCCCTGGCCTGGAATGGCCTTGTTCATATCTTGCCGCCCCATTGATCGTGGGCGAGCGCATTACGGGCATCATCAACCTGACCAGCGACCAGGTAGGCGCTTTTAAGCCAGAGACAGCCCGGCGTTTGATGGCTTTCGCTGCCCCGGCGGCTTTGGCCGTGGAAAATGCGCGCCTGTACGCAGCTGAATACTATGGGCGCCAGGTAGCTGAGATATTAAACGAAGTTAGCCGGGCGCTTACCCAGACCCTCAACTTTGAAAAGGTGATCAATACCCTTCTGGAGTATGTGTGCCGCCTGGTCCCCTCGGACCGGGCGTATATTGTGGTGGCGGAGAATGAGTCACAACTGAGACTGCAGGCCATGTGCGGATTTGAATATGAGCCAGATCCCAAGCGCGCCATCAATGCATCTTTCGAAGAATGGGACACCCCGTACTTACATGAGGTGATTACTACCCGGCAGAGCCTGCTTATCCCCGATACTCAAAACTATCCCGGCTGGACGATGCTCATCTCAACCGAGACCATTCGCAACTGGCTGGGAATCCCGATCCTGGTGAATGAGAAAGCCATTGGGGTTTTAGCCCTAGCCAGGTCCAGCCCTGCCTTTTTCAACTTTGAACATGTCAAGCTGGCCGAAGTGGTTGTCGCGCAGGCCTCCATGGCGGTACAGAATGCCTGGTTATTTGAACAGGTGCGCGCCGGGCACGGACGTCTGCAGTCTCTCTCCCGGCGCCTGGTGGAAGTGCAGGAAAGCGAGCGGCGCTATATCGCCCGCGAATTACACGACGAGGCCAGCCAGTCGCTGACGGCGCTCAAGTTTGGCTTGCGTCTGCTGGAGCAGGAAGTTGACCAGCCGGATAACTTTATGGCGCGCATGGCTGAATTAAAGCAGCTCACCGAACAGGTGTTAGAGGAGCTGCACCGCCTGGCGATGGATTTGCGCCCCGCTAGCCTGGATTACCTGGGTCTGGTGGTCGCTTTGGAACAACTGGTCAAAGATCTGGGTGAACGTTACCACCTGAATATGCGCTTCAAGGTGAGTGGCTTTGGGGATAATGTGCGCTTGCCAGATTATGTGGAGACCAATTTGTACCGCATTGTGCAAGAGGCGCTGACCAACGCCGTGCGGCACGCCAATGCCAGTAATATTGATGTCATTTTGGAATGGCGGGATGGCGAAATTATTGTCATTATAGAAGACGATGGTATCGGCTTCGAAACTTCCCAGATGCGCAAGAGCGGTCACCTGGGGTTATTGGGCATGCAAGAACGAGCGCAAATGATGGCGGGAACTTTGCAAGTAGAAAGCAAACCTGGGGGCGGGACTACCATCGTCGTGGAGATTCCTTATGTCGATTCGCATTCTAATAGCTGATGATCACGGCCTGATCCGCACCGGTTTGCGCGCCTTGCTGCAAAGCGTAGACGACATCGCGGTGGTCGGAGAAGCCCAGGACGGGAACGATGTCTTGAGGCAAGTGGCCGAGTTGAAGCCGGACATTGTCTTGATGGACATTAGCCTGCCTGGCCTGAGTGGGATTGAGGCCACGCGCCAGGTGCGCGAAATTTCACCCTCCACACGCGTGCTGGCGCTGACTGTTCATGAAGACGAAGGCATGCTACGCGAGATGCTACGGGCTGGGGCGCATGGCTATATCCTCAAACGCGCCGACGATTCCGAGCTTATCCAGGCTATTCGCTCGGTTTCCAAGGGCTATATGTATATCCATCCGTCCCTGACCAGCGCGCTGGTCAGGGATTTCTCGCCACTCAATGACAGTCAGAAGACCCCCGAGGTAACCCTCACTGCGCGTGAGCTGGATGTGTTGCTTCTGCTGGCGCGCGGTTATACCAACCGCCAGATCGCCGAGGAATTGAACCTCAGCCAGCGCACCGTTGAAGGGCACCGGGCCAATCTGGTCAGTAAGCTGGGCGTAAAAAGCCGGGTTGAGCTGATGGATTATGTGGAAAAGCATGGCTGGATTGGAAAAAAGCCCCCAAAATAACCCTGCAGCCTTGAAACCCTGAGGTGGGGGAGGGCCTCCTGCCCTGCTGATTGTCAGGCTGGCCGTATGAAAATCCGGTCGCGTAGAAACTACGTGACCGGATTTTGATTCAGCGTAGATTCTGCGGGCTGCTAGGCGTGTTTTTCAAGGAGCGTGCGCGTACTCATTGCGCTTCAGATTGCGCAAAAATCAGTGATTTAGTGCGCTTGTCCTGCCTGGCTTAAATCGCTATAGTAGGCTTACAGAATTGCAAGGAGATATTTATTCACAGGGCGGGATCCAGCATGAGTTTTCATCCGATCGCCTATTCACCCATTCCTGAAGATACGCGCCGGGCGGCGGCTGCCCAGTATGGCAAGGGCAATATATATTTAAGGTTGGGGGATCACTACAACGAGCTCCTGGCGGATCTCATTCCGCTGGAATTCAAACCCTTTTCCCACCCGAAGCGCTCGCTGGAGACCTACATCCTGAACAATTTCCTGACAGTTTTCCAGTACGCGGAAGAAATGACCAATGATCAAATCGTGGAAGCAGTTCGCAACCGGGTGGACCTGAAGTATGCCTTACATTTACCCATCAACTTCCCCAGGTTTGATCCAAATCTCTTGTGCGAATTTCGCCGCCAACAATTCACCGATCCCTGCAGCGCTGAAATCTTCCAGAGCCTGCTGGAACGCGTGGTGGGCTTCGGCCTGCTCAAACCGGCAGGGGAGCTGCCCCTGACCGCGCAGCAGGTGCTGGTCAGCGTGTGCACCGTACACCGCTTTGACGAAGTGGTGGAGGCCATGTACCAGGCGCTGGAAACCCTGGCAGTCACCGATCCGGAATGGCTGCGGCGCACCGCCCTGCCCTATTGGTATGATCGCTACAATCGCAGCGCCCGCTTATCGAGCATGCCGTTCTCGGAAAATCGCTGGAATGCCAGGGTGCTGCAGATTGGCGCCGATATCCAATATCTGCTGGGGGAAATTGATCAGGCTAACAATCCGGGATTAAAACATTTAAGAGAAATACAGGCGCTAAGACAAATATGGATTGAACAATTCAGGATTAGCCCAGGGGGCATCTATACCAACCAACGCATTGAATGGATGCTGACCCGCTGTGCTTTTTGCAGCACACTGAACTGAAACATGGGGAGATAGGAGGCCTATGGAGAATTGTCTGAAACCACAGACCAACACTCATGAAACACGATGTTTTGAAAGGAAGATTACCATGTCGAAAAAAATGAGACTATTTTCAGTGCTTAGCCTGGTCGCCGGCTTGCTTTTGCTGATGGCGACAGGCAGCCTGGCAGTCCAGGCCGCCTCCCTCGACCCGGTTGAGATCGATGCACTGCTGTATGTGCGCGAAGAGGAAAAACTGGCCCGCGATACTTACCTGACGCTGTACGGGATTTGGGGCACTGACATTTTCCAGACCATCGCGGCCAGCGAGCAAAACCACATGGATGCCGTAGGCGGATTGCTCGATAAGTACAATTTGGATGACCCGGCTTCGCCCGAAATTGGCGTCTTTCAAAACGAATTCCTGCAGGCCAAGTTTTATGAGCTGGTCGCCTGGGGTGAACAATCTGCGGCGGATGCACTACTGGTGGGCTGTTTTATCGAGGAGATCGATCTGGTCGACCTGGCAACCCGCATGGCGCAGATCGATAACCGCGATATCCTATCGGTCTTCCAGAACCTGACCGACGGCTCTGAGAATCACCTGCGAGCTTTTGTAGCGCGCTATGAGAGCCTGACGGGGGAAACCTATACACCCGTGTTCCTGGACCAGAACACTTACCAGCAAATCATCAATGGCGATAGCGGCAGTGGCGGCTTCGGCGGAGGCGGGAATGGTGGGGGCAATGGTGGCCCGCGAGGAGGAAAGTAACCGTGAATAAACCCTGATCCTTTCGTTTGGCTGTCTTAATCAACTTTGACCACGATTTTTGAAGGAGATAGATCATGAACCGACGCAAGTTCCTAAATATTTTATTTTTGCTGGTATTTCTTACCTCGTTGGTGGGAGGCAATACCTTCGCAGTGAGCGCCGAACCGCCCACGCCGCCCGATAAGCCCGAGAAAATCACCCAGGCTGACCGCGAAGCGGCTGCGGCGCGCGCCGCGGATGCTGGCCTGACGCTGGATGCGACGGCGACCGCCACCATGGATATGGTCATGCCCGGCGCTGCCCCGCGTTACTTCAGCCACCCCAACTACGCCAACAGCCCGCTGCCCAGCAATGTGGTGGCTGATTGGAACGCCTTTGTCCAGGAGTTCCTGCAGCCCACGCCCATGCCAGGCATGCCCATGACCATGGGCCCTGTTTCGATGGCGCAAGCGTTCGTCTATCTGGCCTACACCCAGGCTGCGGTTTATGATGCGCTGGTGGCCATTGAAGGAGGCTACCAGCCCTATAACCTGGTCGTGCTTCCCAATCCAGCCGCTTCGCGCGAAGCTGCCGTGGCAGCTGCCTCCTTCACTGTGCTGAATAATTACTTCCCCGGCGATGAAATGCTGGGGAATTACTATGCAGCTGCGCTCGCCGCCATCCCGGATGGCACCGCCAAAACCGATGGCATTGCTATCGGCCAGGCTGCTGGCAATGGGATCCTCGCCTTGCGGACCGGGGATGTGCTGACCGGCCTCGGTGATTATGTCACCCAGACCTCTGGTCCTGGCGTCTGGGAACCCACCTTACTGCTTCCCGATGGCACCTACGCCGCTCCCTGGGATGCGTGGATGGAAAATCTACCGCCGTTTCTGCGCGCCAGCATAGAAGAATACACCTTACAATATCCTGCGCCTCCAGTGCTAAGCGACCCCGAGTACGCCAGCAACGATGCCGAGTATCTGCTGGACTTTGCCGAGGTCCGCGATTACGGTGGGGCGGTGAGCGTCCTGCGCACTCCCGAGCAGGCAGAGACAGCCAAATTCTGGACCACCAACATGGTCATCCAAACCCAGGCGTCCTAC
>CAYXDC010000072.1:0-14907 GCA_964463505.1 uncultured Anaerolineaceae bacterium | reverse complement strand
AGCTCCAGATCGCTATATTGGATAAATAACATGGATATTGTCTATATCATACCCCCATAGCGTCCGCTAATCGTTACCAATAACGTTACGAAAAAACGAGTTTTCAAATTACTGTTACGTTATGGTTGAATTCGACTCCGACGCAGCCAGTACAATGTAGGTTAAGCTTTAGCTTGACCCCGGCGCAGCCGGACGCCTGTGACGAACCTCAATTGAGGCCTCTTGCTGGTAGGTAAGCTTTCCCCCGGACGACCTCGACAAGATACCCTACAGATCGCGCCGTCTAGTTCAAGCTTAAGGCGAGTTTTTTCTCGCCCGCTTGCCTCAAAAAGCGGGTTGAAAACCCGCCTTACTTTTGGCGGGTTCACCCGGCTCTATATAAACGGAAAACCTCCCAGGTACCCTTACACCTGGGAGGTCGATGCTTGAATGTGGAGCAGCCTGCTAAGCAGGCACCGCCTCGGTCGCGATCGCCCTGGCGCCCGCCTTGGGCAGCCACAACAGCCCCAGCGTTACCAGCGCCATGATCACGCCGATGATATACTCCTGGGTCTCGGTGTGGAAGACATACAACATCATATTGCCCATCAGGGCGATCAACATCCCGGCAGTCGCCAGCAGGAAGCCGGCATACTTCTTTGCCGCCAGGAATGGAATCGCCATCACGGTCACCGCCACCCCGATCCAGGCCACAGGATATCCGATCAGCCAGGCTAAATTACCCTGGTCGGGGATAAAAATCGGTTCAGGCCGCGCCCAGAACATGCGCAGCGACGAGCCGCCGTTGGAAAAGGTCCAGGCTGCGGTCACGCCCAGCATCAAGAACAGGAAGAAACGTCCCACTTTCTCGCTCGTGGAGCCTTTGCCGGATAGCAAGATGATGAAATAGGGCACCAGGCCAATCAGCGCCACGATGATGAAATAGTACATCTTGCTTTTGGCGAAGGACATGATCGGCCCCGAATAATATGCCCCGGTGATGGCGGGGATCGCCAGCAAGCCCACCGCTGCCGGTTTGGCCCAGCTTTCGCCCTTGTACAGCGCCCAGGCCACCAGAAACAGCACCATACCGGCTGCCACGCTCAGCCCGTTCCAGAGCGGGAAGAACCCGATCACGATCCTGGGCGCCGAGGCCAGCAGTGGATTCCCGCTGGCAGCCACCTTGGCGGGGATGCCTTTCAGGATCAGGTTCATGGCGTCGGCGGTGATCATCGGCACGACCGTGATGCACAGCAGGCCCGCTAGCGCGGCCACGATGGCCAACGTGGGGTTGGGTTGTAGAGCTTTGGTTTTCATTTGCACACTCCTTGGATGATCATAATGAATTTTTCGGGCAGGGTTAATCCCGACCCTGTTTCATCCAGTGTACAGAATTTGCAGGCTGCTGTATTCAACTTTTGTTTAGTGGTTTTTCCGGAGCCAAATTCAGCTGAAGTGTGTAGCCCCCTGTGGTAACCATAAATTGTCGATGATGATGCATCAAGGCACAATAATATGTTACACTTTCAATTGTTCAGGATACTGCCAGGCAGCCTGGATTTCGGCACAGGCATCAGGCGATTGGCCCTGAATTGCATCACTCCTCAATTAGATTGCTTTGTAGTTAGATGGAGGCAGGCATGGACCGTTTATGCGTGGGCAACCCCGCGCCGGATTTCTCACTTCCCGATCATCGCGGTAAGCTTTTCAGGCTGTCTGAGATTGTCCGCTCGCAGAATGTGCTGCTGGTCTTCAACCTGGGTTTTGTCTGAAGGCACTGCACCAGGCATATGGCGCAGTTGCGCCGTGACTATCCAGAATTCAAAGCCGCCAATACGGAAGTGCTGGTGGTCCTGCCCAATGGGCCGAAATTGATCGCCAGGCACGTCAGCCGGCACGCCCCGCCTTACCCTATCCTCAGCGACAAAGGCGCGCAGGTGGCGGAGCAGTATGCCATCCACCCCAAACAGACCATGCTGCTTACCACCATGACGCCGACGGTGTTTCTAATCGATACGAACGCGGTGATCCGCTACGCGAGTTACGGGACTTCCTTTATAAAAGAACCGGATAACGCTGAGCCATTGAGAGTCCTGGCGCAGATGCGCGCCGCAAAGCAGATCTCCTTCTCCCCCTGAGCGGTTGATCAAACCAGGGCGGCGGCGATTTTTTCCAATTCGGCGCGCTTACGGATGTGGATGCGCTCGCGCTCCAGGTCGATGAGACCCTCCTCGACGAAGGCGCGCAGGGCGCGGTTGAGCACCACCGGCACCGTCCCCAGGTGTGAGGCGATTGCCGCCTGGGTGGCCCATTTCTTGCGGTTCACAGAATCCCCGACTGCCTGGTCGAGCAGAAAGCGCGCCAGGCGATGCTCCACGGTGTGCAATGACAGGTCCACGATCATATTCATGGCGTGCAGGATGCGCCCGGCCAGGCTCTGGATAATGGCTCTGGCCAGGGCCGGGTGCTTGTCGATCATATCCAGCACAGCCTGGCGGGGGATGATGATCACCCGGGCTGGCTCGAGCGCTTCCACGGAGATCCAGTTGACCCCCTCGCACAGCACCCCGATCTCATTGAAGGTCTCCCCCGGGCCGACGTAGCGCACCACCAGCTCGCGCCCGCTGGGGTTGGTCTTCACCGCCCGCAGCCAGCCCTGTTGGGCGATATACAGCCCCATGCACGGCTCATCCTCCAGGAATACATACTCGCCAGGCTGGTAGGTCCTGTGGAGGGCTGCTTTGGCGATCAACCGCAGCAGCTCGGGACCCATGGTGGCAAAATCGGGCAGCCCAGAAAGCACCTGCAGGATCTCGTCTATGCTCATGCAACAAACCCCACTTTCGGATATGTTAAACCTCGCCACCTGTTGAAATCATATCACAGCTCTGGTTTCGGGACGACCTGCCAGGGGCTAAAACCTGTAGGGTCTGGGAGGCAGGCGAATTCATAGGATTTCATGGCGCTGTCTTTTAAGGATGCTTTGCCCGGGTCATACCGGCGTTTTGCCAACCTCGGCAATGACTGGTTCAGAGACTTGCATCTTGCGCAAGTTGAACAATCCATATGCGGCAGCCATCAGGGCAGCCAGACCGCCCAGCGCAAGCCCCCAGCGCGCCCCGGCTGCTTCGGCGAACCAGCCCACAAGCGGCCCACCGATGGTCGTCGAGCCCAGAAACGCCACCGACCAGAATGACATAACCCGGCCGCGCATTTGAGACGAGCTGGTGAGCTGCAAAATGCTGTTGCCGAGCGAGGTAAAGTTGATCATGCAAACCCCCACCACCACCATTGCCAAACCGGTGAGCAGCAGGCTGGGCATCCAGGCGGCTGCCAGAACCGCCAACCCGAACAACATGGCGGCGCTGATCAGTTTGGAAGGTGTGAGGCCTTTACGGCTGGCGAAGAAGATCCCGCCGATCGCGGCCCCGAATCCCATCGCAGAAGTCAAGAAAGCGTAACTGCTGGCATCCCCTTTAAATGTAAATTGGACCAATAAAGGCAGGCTGACCTGAAATTCAAAAGTTAGCGTGCCGATGATTGCCATCATCAACAGGGTCGTGCCGAGGATGGGAGTGGAGATCACGTAGCGGATGCCCTCCAGGAGCTGGCCTTTGGCGCGCGGCGCAGGTGGGGAGGTAATCAGCTCCTCGGGGTGCATCATGCCCAGCATGATCACCACAGCAATATAAGAAAATCCATTAATAAAGAAGCAGGGTGCCAGCCCAAAGGCGGCAATCAACGCTGCGGCAATCGCCGGACCGATGATGCGCGCCAGATTGATCAGCATCGAATACAGAGTGACCGCGTTACGGATGTGATCGGCGCCGACCAGCTCCATAACAAAGGTCTGGCGCGTCGGGTTGTCAAAGACGGTAACCATGCCCAGGCAAAAGGCCAGGATATAGACCATCCAGACTTTTACCAGACCGGTCGCCACGAGCACGCCCAGGATCAAAGCCAGGACGCCGGATACGGATTGCGTTATGTACAGAATTTTGCGTTTGGAAAAGCGGTCGGCGATGACACCGCCGTATGGACCCAGAAATAGGATAGGTAGATACTGCAAGGCAGTGGTTATGCCCAGGGCAGGGCCGGAATTGGTCAGCTTGAGTACCAGCCAGGCCTGGGCTACCGACTGCATGAAGGTGCCGGAGGTAGAGATGATCTGCCCGATGTAATACAGGCGGTAATTACGAATATGGAGAGACGAGAAAGTCTCGCGGCTGAACTGGCGGAGGTAACTGGTTAGATGTCCCATGAGGTCCTGGCTGATGTGGGTAATTATACTATTGTCTAATAGGCAGGTTGGTATGCAACGGATTCGGGCAACGGATGCCCGTGGAGACTATGGGAACGGATCAGGTTACAAGGCCTAAGCAGGAGATTGTTGCGCTGTGCTCGTATGGAGGGGGAGACCCTGATCAGTTTTTACAAACCAGAACGGTAATGCGCCCTACAGGTATCTGTAAATACTCCCCCGACCAATCTATTCGCAAGGGCTAGCTCTTTGCAGTCTCAGGAGACTTAAAAACCTGAAGGGTCTCCTCATCCTGCGGTCACTCCGGGTCCCAGCCCGGCCTGTTCACTGCCCTTCACGGGTCCGCCGCGCACCTGCAATTGCTTCTCAAATTGCTGTTGCGCAAAGTCTGGCACAGATTGCCGGGATGCTGTCCGCTTTTATCTCGTCAATGCTGTGGCAGGTGCCTTCCAGCAGGCGGACTTCGTTCTGGCTGAGCGCCCGGATGTAAAAAAGCCCGTCATTGGTGAAGAATGGCAGCAAGGGCTTGTTGTGAAAACGATGGGTGATCACCAACAGCTCTTCGAAGGACAATGCCACGGTAGCTGTGAAATTAATCCTCGGTGATGAAGATTGCCAGACCATCACTCAATGGAATCGTATTTTTTTTATATTATATGATAATTATATTGATTATTTTTGATCAATATTTAAGCCTATACTAATATTGCGGGTTTTCACGAGTGGTCAGATGCGTATCTGATTGTGTTCTGGCGAAAGGAGGGTGACTATTCCGCATATCAAATATATTGTGTCCCCAAATTCGAAGCTGAACCAAATCACCGATCAGGGATTGTCATGACTGATCCGGGCATCAATGATTGCTGTGCATGATAAAGATCTATGCCTAGGCAATTGGGTTATGCATATCCAGAATCACCGATAACCTCTACTGTCTTACTACAAAGGAGTTTGCTATGGACTGGAAACAAATTGCGAATGAACCTTGGATATGGATATCCGGTTTCATCATCGCTGCCGTTGCGTTGTATCAGGCCACTTTTTTTATGATGAAAGCCCTGAATATCATGAAACAAAATGGACTGGACCAGAAGCAAATCATTGGGATTGTGCGTGGTGCTACGATTACATCGGTTGGACCAATCTTCGCTGAGATATTCGTCATGGTGGCTCTGGTAGTTGCCCTTAGCCCAGGATTTGCCTGGCAACGAGAGGGGGCTGCGGTTGGTTCAGTGTTCACTGAGTTGGTGCAGGCATCTAATGCGGCTGTCGGAGCAGGACAAGAATTTGGCGCTGAAAACTTCGACATGCTCGGGTTTAGCAATGTGGTTTTTGTAATGAACGTAGCCTGCATTGGCTGGTTACTTGTTACCGGGTTGTTCACGCCGTATTTAGCAAAGGCGCGCGAAAAAATCGGTGGTGGGGATCATATGTGGCTCTCGGTGCTGACCATTTGTGCCACGTTGGGCGTTTTTGGTTACTATGCGGCAACGAACCTGGTCAAAATGAAAACAACCGCAGGAGTCCCTGTTGGTATTGCCACGATTGCTGGAGCAATTTTGGCAATATTCTTTTTCAGGCTATCCGATTGGATCAAATCCCCACGGCTTAAAGAATGGGCGCTGGGGTTAGCAATGTTTGGGGGAATGATCATTGGCAAACTAGCAGCCGATTTGCTTCTGGCTTAGGAGGAGAACATGGCTACCAGCACACATTTACAGGCTACGGATATTGATGAAGTCACTTATGAACAACAGTTCACCAGGCCAATTCATATTGTGGGTCGATACACAAACCTGTTTGGCGCGGCGTTGATGTTTCTTCCGTCGCTCTGGCTGTATCTACAATATGGTGTTTTTCCTCCAACTGAAGCTATTCTGGTTGGAATGGGCCTTGCCCTGACCTATGCAGTTCCTTTCTATATCATTGAGCCAATTTCATACTATCCAACATTGGGTGATGCAGGTACGTACATGTCATTCTTTGCTGGCAATATCTCGAACATGCGTTTACCTTGCGCTGCGGTCGCTCAAGAGGTAGCTGGTGTGGAAGAGGGCAGTAAAAAGGGCGAATTGGTTGCAACCATTGGGATTGCCGTATCGATCTGGTTGAGCATCATTGCCGTGTTCATTGGCGCGGTCGCAACCGGGTGGATTGTGCAGGTCTTCCCGCCCTGGATCCAGGATGCATTCAAGACTTACCTCCTACCAGCAGTATTTGGAGCTGTTTTTGGTCAATTTGCCCTGCGCGGTTTTAAGTATGCAATTGTAGCGCTGATTTTGGCTACCCTGCCCTTGCTGCTTGCCTGGAAGGCTTATGTGGTTATCCCCCTGGCAGTATTTGGGACGATCCTCATCGGTCGTTTAATGTACCGTAAGGGAACAACCCAGGTTGAGGAAGGAGAAGGTCGTCCATGATAAATCCTGTTATGAGTGAACAATTACTTTCTCATATTGATGAAAAATCGATTGTCGATTTGTGCAGCCAGCTGATCCGCCTTAAGAGCGTCAACCCACCTGGTAATGAGCATGATGCAGCCCGTTATAGCGCTGATTACCTGGCTGAGGCTGGATTAGAGGTTGAGCTGATCACCCATACGCCTGAACGTGCCAGCGTATTGGCTCGCCTGAAAGGCAGTGGCGAGTTGCCAGGAATTATATTTACCGGGCATCTCGACACTGTGCCGGTTGGGGCAGAAAAATGGCTTTATGACCCCTTTGCAGGGGAGGTGTCAGAGGGTCGGGTGTGGGGTCGTGGAACTTGTGATATGAAGGGTGGTGACGCTGCGATCATGGTAGCGCTTAAGGCATTGGCAGAATCTGGGGTGCAGCTGAAAGGGGATGTCGTATTGGCCCTGACGGCTGGTGAGGAAGCCGATAGCCTGGGAGCGGTAACTATTGCCAGGCGCACCGATTTAGGTCCTTTGCAAGCGCTGGTCGTTGCTGAGCCGAGCTCGAATGATATCTACGTCGCTGAAAAAGGAGCTCTCTGGCTGGAGATTACCACACATGGAAAAACGGCCCATGGCTCTATGCCTCATCTTGGGAAAAATGCTGTCTTGATGATGGTTACTTTACTGAATGAGCTACAATTGATAAAAATCCCATTCGAGGTTCATCCCATGCTGGGCGACTTCAGTATGAGCATTAATACCATCAATGGTGGCGTAAAGACCAATGTCGTACCGGATTACTGCGAAATCACCATCGATATGCGCACAGTCCCCAGCCAGGATCACCAGGCGATCTATGCTCAATTTAACGGCCTGATCGAGAAGCTGGCTCAGGCAGACCCAGATTTCAAAGCCTCGATCAAAATCATAAACGACCGCATACCGATCACCACCGACCCGGATAACCCCATGGTGAAGGCTTTCAACCGGGCGTTGGGCCAGGTTCTGGGTCAAGAAACCACTCCAAAGGGTGTTCGATATTACACCGATGCGGCTGCCCTTTCGCCAGCTTTTAATCTCCCGATGATCATCTGCGGGCCAGGTGAAGCGGGTATGGCGCACCAACCGAATGAGTATGTTGATATTGATAAAATGGTTCAAGCAACCCGCATCTATGCCCTCGCGTGCCTGGAAATCCTGGGCTAACACTGAATAGGCTGGTTGCTCTGTGGAAATTCAGATGAAGCAATAACGGTCAAACCTTACGCGATCATCAATTTCTACCTATCCTCCAGAAACCGGATAAGTAGCCTCACTTATCCGGTTTTCTATTACAGGCGCTGTTTATGGCCTGGTAACCATCCCTGCCAACCAGCGCTTCGCGGATCATCAGCACCTGCGGGTACGTGTATGGCGTGCTCAGCAGCAGCGGGTCCCAGCTCTGGGGGTCATCCAGATCGAACCAACCAATCTCCAGCATGGTCGAGAGCGGCGCGGCGGCATCCTCCGGCTCCCAGCCAGGACTGGCCTCGCCACCTCCCACCTGGCATAGATAAGTTTTGTATTTCTGGTAGGTCTGGTCGCCAGGGAAAGCCTCCATCGCCAGCAGCAGGCGCTCCACGATCACCTCCAGGTGCGTCTCCTCCCGCATCTCGCGCTGCACGCACGCTGCCTCGCTCTCCCCATCCTCGCGCCCGCCCCCAGGAATCAAGTAGTACAACTCATTAGTCGCCAGCTCAACAGCTTTGATCAGCAGCAGCTTGTTATCCTGCACGATAGCGCCCTGGTAGCGGGTGTGGCGCTTCATGCTCGCCGCCAGCGGGTGGGCGTGCCCTTGGGCTTGATCTTCTCGCGTACGACCGTCCCCTTGGCTTCCTGGTCCAGCTGCACGGTCTTCATCCACCAGCCAGCCTTGGCCCCGCTGGGAAACAGCTCCTCGGGCAGGTGGGGAATTAGCGCCGCCAGCATCTCTGCCTGGGTAAGCCCGGGAGAGTGTGTAGGCAAAACCTGCATCAAAGCCTGCAGCATGGCGTGATACATCCTGGCGTCCACGGCGTGCGTATAGCCGGGTACGTTGACATTCTCTACGGTGATGCGTTCGCTTTTTGGCATTGGAAAACCTCCAGAAGGGAAACCGGTAAACTCGATGGAAAGAGGCATATTATACGCAGGCCGGGTTTGCATGTCTACCGGGTGGTGGCTGGGTGGTGCGCGTCCTGCCCCGGGACCAGCATCTGGATGAAGCCGAAGCCGCCCTGGGCTGAATGAGAATTAGCGGCGCTATACGCTTCAGTTTTCAAGTCGCTGGGAACACACCTGTAAGTCACTATAGAAAAAAGACACTGAGTTTCAAGACTGGAAACCCGGTGTCGGCAGCTTATTTCCTTAGAAACAGGATTACTTTCTTGCTGCGCCTGCCAATTCTTCATAGCGCGCTAACATCTCACCAACCACCAGGATCCCTGGTGAAAAACCTAATGAGGTGGACTTTTGGGCCAATTGGGTGATTTGCGGCGGTTCAATGAAAGTCCTGGCTAACACTTCGGTCTGGGTGAATACCTGTGCGGTGGGGCCATCGGCCAGGATCTGCGCCAACCCCATCGCCACCACCCGCCGGGTATACTGCGCCACGATCGGCATATCGTGCGTGATGATGATCACCGTATGCCCGTGCGTTTCATTCAGATCCTTCAAGAAATCCATGATCTCAAAGGACTGGCGCGCATCCTGTCCCGTCGTCGGCTCGTCCACGATGATCACCGTCGGGCGTAGGGCCAGGATCGAAGCGATCGCCACCCGCTGGCGCTGGCCTTTGGTCAGGAAGAAGGGGTGCTCGGTATAATATTTCTCCGGCAAGCCCACCACTTTGGCCGCCTCTTCCACCCGCTCCCGCACATCAGCTTCTTCTAACTGGATATTGCGCGGTCCATAGGCGATCTCATCCCAGCAATTGTTGTTAAAAAGCTGGTGGTCCGGATTCTGAAAGACGTATCCCACTCGCCGCACCATCTGCACGATAGGGGTGTTTTTTGAGTTCAAGCCTTCGACCAGCACATCGCCGGAAGTAGGTTTGAACAGTCCGTTCAAACATTTAGATAAGGTGGTCTTTCCCGAGCCATTCTGGCCGATCAGCGCGATGAATTCACCTTTGTACACCTGCAAATTGATTTGGTTCAGCGCCCGTGTCCCATCCGGATATTCGTAAATCAGGTCGCGTACCTCTATATAGGGTTGGTTGTCATTCATGTGCGGCTGGCCTCCTCCCGGCTCGGAAATTCTGGCAGCATCTGGCCTAGTTTCCGGGCTGCTTTTTCCACAGTCAGTGGGATATCGCCCGCGTAGTAGCCTTTCTGCTGCAGCTCATGGAAAAAGCGCGCCGCTCCTGGTGGATGGATGCCTTTTTCAACCAGCAGGCTGGTCTGTTGAAAGAATGCTTGCGTCTCATCAAACAGCATCACTTCACCATCCGAAAGCAGTACCATTTGATCCGCCAGGGGGATCAGGTTTTCCAGGCTGTGTTCAATCACGATCACGGTGTTGCTCTGCTCGCGCTTCAGTTGCGCCAGAACGTCAAAAACACGTTTACGGCTGATCGGATCGAGCATCGATGTGGGTTCGTCTAGCAGCATGACTTTGGGGGTCATCGCCAGTACCGCGGCCAGAGCCACGCGCTGCTTTTGACCTCCAGAGATTTCGTACGGTGGTTTGTTGAGCAGATGCTTTAAATCGGTCAGATCGGTTACCCACTCCAGGCGCTCGCGGATCTCGGAGATGCTCATCCCCAGATTCTCCATGCCGAAGACCAGCTCGTCTTCCACGGTCATGGCGGTGAACTGTGCTTCTGGATCCGAGAAGACCATGCCCACCGAGCGCTGCAGCTCGCCTCGCTCATATTTTTCGACTTCCTTGCCCAGGATGATGACCTCGCCGTCTTTGATGCCGTGATATTGCCCCGGGACCAGACCATCCATGGAATAAGCCAGGGTGGTTTTACCTGCCCCATTCGGGCCGATGATGCCGATAAATTTACCCTCTTCAATCTGTAAATTGATATTTTTCAAGGCTGGCGCGCTGGTGTTCAAGTAACGCCAGGTATAATTTTTGAACTCAATGATGGCAGTCACACATACCTCCCGCTATCCGCCCCACAGGAGCTGGTGTAGCCAGGCAAATATCCAGGAATCATCCAGGTTGAAATAGTTAAATCCGTAGCGCAGAACGAGAATGGCGATAAATGACAGGCCGATGATGGCAGTCATTATGCTATCCGATGTACGGAACTGGTAATGGGTCAGCACATAATCTGCGCGCTTCACCCGGCTGAACTCGCCCGTGAAAGCATAACCCCGTGCGATCAGGGCGTTGGTGAACTCCTCTGAACGCCGCAGGGACAGCGCGAACAGCGGGATCATATACATCACATACTTACGGATTTTATAAACCAATGATTTGCCTTTCGAGTCGAAACCGCGTGCCTGTTCTGCCTGGCGCACAATTTGGAAATCCTCCAGCACCATGCCTGCCGCCCGCAGCGCCATGGCGAATACGTAGGTGATGACAAAGGGCGTGCGGATACTGCGCATGGCGACGATCAAATCGCGCTCGCGGGACGTGGTGAGGAAAAATACCATCGTAAGGATCATCGGCAAAATGCGGAAATAGACCACGATTGCATCACGCACCCGTTCCCAGTAGAAGCGCACCCCACCTGCGTTCAAGAGCAGCTCGTATTCAGGGTGGATGCCGCCCAGTACCGTATAGGACAGGAAGATAATGGTACCCATGGAGATTGCTACCGGAATATAAATGCGCAGGGTCTTCATGTTTACCCGGCTGATCCACATCATGACCAGGATGAAGATCATGATCATGATATTCCATTCCGGAGCAGCGATAAACAGAGGGAACAGGCTGACAACCAGTAAAAAGAAAAGTTTTACGAACGGGTGGACTGCATAGATCGGTGACTCATTGGGAACATAGCCTAGTAGGGTTTTATTCATAAAAAAGCACCTTAATAAACGCTCAGTGGAGGCATTTCTGCCCCCACTGAGTATGATGATTAAAAACAATCAGTCTTAAGACCACCAACGTTTGACAAAAGCTGCGGTGCGAATGACCACAGGGGAAAGCGCCTTCATCAGAACAAAGTTGAAGACCAATCCTGCGACCACATTCCCACCAAACCAACCCCAGATGAAGAGCGGGATCGAGTCAGTCGTGAGCAAGCCAAAGCCGCGCAGCACGACCAGCGTTGACCATAGCGCGCCTAAGGCGCTGGAGACGATCATCGCGCCCAGCAGCACCAGGTAATCACGTCCCGTCTTCAGGCGTGGATCGGCTTTGTAATAGCGGAATGCCCAGGCAGGCAGGAAGGCTTGTAGCGCATTCGCTGGAACATAGGCCAGTGAGACATAGAAAGCCCCGCCGGCGATAGCGTTGGAAAAGAAGGGGAAAATAGCCCCCGCAATAACTCCCCATGCTCCGAACCAGATCGCGCCCACTTGCTGTACGGCAATGCCGGTCCAGAAGAAATTCACCCCGAAGCCCAATGGGAAGCTGATGCTGCCGAAGGCGCCGACGACAAAGCCGATACCAATCAGCAGCGCGGTGATAACGATATGGATCACGCCTACCGAGCGGCGTTCTCCGGGTTGTACGGTCCAGATTTCTTGAGCGGTCAATTCTGAAGAACTTGATTGTGTTGCCATGATATGATCCTCCGATTAAGAGCAATGTGCGTTGTCCAACGTAGTGTAAGAATCAAATTGACCCAGATAAGATCTCGCTCGACCTCCTTTCTGCCTTCCAAAACTCAGAAACGGTGCAACTCCCGTTGCTTTTTTTCTAATCCAGCGTTAATTATAGCATTATTCATGTAAAGTGTACTTTTAATATTACAATTATGCATCTAGGCTTTCAAGCGGCTGCCATCAGGTCCACTACAGCGCCTATTTAAAAAAGAAATTGATCGCCAGGATTGCCAGGCTTATCAGCATGCCAATCCCACCTTTGGCATCCCATGCCTGGAGATTGCCATCCCAAAAAACGATGAAAATCAGGCAGGATAATACCGCAGCGCTGATTGCTGCAGGTCGCCATCACTCCTGGCGCAGGAACAACCCCAGCCCAGCGCCCAGAAACCCAAATGTCACAAGTGCCAGTGATATCGTTGCCTTAGACCGGGTCAGGTCATCCCCAAATAGTTTAGAAAATAACCAGGAGCCGGCTGGCCAGACCAAGCCGGGACGCAGCTCAAACAAGCGCCAACTTTGCCCGGCGTAAAGGTCATGCACCAGCCCGTGCAGAATCAGGAAGATACCCAAAAAGATATCCATGATTGCCCTTACAAACCGAACTTATATGTTTTCCAGCTTACGCCGGGCGTCCCGTCTACCGCCTTGAATTCCGCGCCACCCAGAACGCCACCGAGATGGCAATCGCGTCCGCTGCCATCAGGGCCAATGCGAGCGGCGTGAAAACCAGGCTGACCGCTATGGTTTGGATCACGCAGTCACTGATCCAATTGTTACCATCCCCATTATTCTGCCCGATGCACAAGGGTGTCAAATTCAGTGCTCCCAGCACGATCAGCGCACCAAACCAGGCCAGGCATGCCCCGCCGAACAGCAGCCAGAATATCTTCCACATTCCATACCCACGCTGGTCCAGCCAGGGAGCCAGAAAACCTATCCCAAAGCTGCCCAACCAGAAACACCCCAATACCAGGGTGTAGGATAAGGCGAAGTACTCACCCTTAAAATATCCCGCGTTAGCAACCAATCCCAGCAACGCGGGGATGGCGAAGAAAAATCCGGATACCAGTCTGATCAAAAGGTTTTTCATCACTCAGTAGGTTAAACCCAGCCTGCCATTGAACAACTACCTGCGCGAGTTGCGCGCCACCCATAGCACGATCAGTATGGCGACTGCATCAATGATCAGCAGGAACCAGGTCAGCGGTGAAAAGCTTTGCGTTGCCTGCGCCAGCGGACCATACTTCGCCAGCTCGATGATCACCGCCATGAGCTGGGTGAAGATGAAGATCCCGGAGTGGGAGAGCACCACAAAACGCCAGGTACCCAACCCCTGCCCATTTTCACGCGCTTTCTGCACCTGGGTCTCGTAGACCAGCCCGGTTTCGGGGCTTTCTAGGTGGGTGCGGATGTAAGTCGCCAGGTCGCGAATGCGGAAATCGTTCTGCGCCCAGCCGAAAGCCAGGAAAGCTGCCAGGGGTGGGTAAACCAGCGCCACAGTGTCCGTGGTCAGACCAAAGCCCAGAAAGACACCCGCCAGGGTCAGGGTGACCGAGATGATCTGCTGGCGCAGCTCGATGCGCTTCAGGATCTCGTTCCGCAGCGAGTTGTATTCGAGCTCGATGCCGCGCGGATTGGGTTGGGGTTTGGGGGTCGGGGTGGGTTGCTCGCTCATGGCTGCTATGGGCTCTCTTGTGTGGTCTGGGCATGCATGATGTCCATGCCGGATACAAAGCGTTATCAAATTAGCATGTTATGCCCTGGCAATGCAAGTGTAGAATGTCATAATCTGGTAACATTTATGGAATTGCAGGAGATTCCCGATTCAAGCCTGATCATTCCCATCTGCGGTTTAAAAAATCCCTGCCAGGCCGCAGGGGTCGCAGAGTAAATCGGAAAATTGACATGGATGCACAGGATATCGATCAAATTGGTGATGGATTAAAGGTTTGATCCTGTCCATCTTGCATATCAATGTAAATAAGGGCTGCTACGCGTCCGATAACCACGGCTTCCAACCTGTGCGGGAGCCCCGACTGTTACCTGAGCCGATTATATTATCATGCCACTACCCATCCGTTAGCCAGGGTTTCCAATTGGTACGGGTGACCCACTCCTCCGCCGCCAGGTAGATCAGGTCCACCGCCGGGTCTTTCACGTCGGGGTAAGTATAGGGATCTGCCAGGCTGGCAGCCAGACGGCGCTTGAGCTCGGCGTAGGCTTGCGCCGTTTTGGGGTGGGCGCGCAGGTAATCGCGGAACAGCAGCGGGTAGCGCTGGTTGGGGGCGCCAGCCCGCCGCACGTGCAGGTGAGTGGGGCGCTGGCCTTCCGGCGGGCGGAAATACCACTTCTCCCAGTCGGATTCGGGCCCGGAATAACCCGGCGGGACATGATCACGCGCCACGCCTTCATGCTGCGCATAGCCGAGAGATCTTAACGCATTCTTCACCGCCTCGTCCAGCGCAGCCACCGTCACCTGGATATCGATGATATCCTTGGCAGCCAGCCCCGGCACGGCC
>CAYXDC010000071.1:13520-14987 GCA_964463505.1 uncultured Anaerolineaceae bacterium | reverse complement strand
CTTCACCTTGACTTAATAGAACAAAAGATCTACAATAGTATCAAGTCTATTTGACTCTTGCAATTGAAAACGGGAGGGCAAAATGATTTCAGATGCTATTAAAACCATCCAGAAGACTGAACAAGCAGTCCTATCTATCCGTACCACAGTAGCTGCACAGGAAATCCCCCATATACTCGGCAAGGCTTACGGAGACATCTTACAGCACATCACCTCTCTGGGTGAGAATCCTGCGGGGATGCCTTTTGTCGCCTATTACAATCTGGATATGCAGGCCCTGGATATCGAGATTGGTTTCCCCACTCACCGCTCACTCCCAGGAAAAGGAGCCATTCAGCCTTCCTCCATTCCGGCTGGACGCATAGCGACCTGTGAGTACACCGGACCCTACGAAGAGATGGCCTCCGCCTACGATGAAATAAATGCTTGGATCAACGCCAATGGCTACGAGCCAACCGGGGTTGTCTACGAATATTACCTGAACGGCCCGGATGATACGCCGCCCTCGGGTTACAAAACCCGCATCGTTTTCCTGCTTAAGGGATAAGAGCGCTGTAAGCAAAAGCCAGCCTACGGCTGGCTAGCCCATGCGCCCGGTGATATAGGTTTCGGTCAGCTCCTGGGTGGGGGTGGTAAAGAGTGCGGGTGTCTCAGAGAACTCCACCAGCTCCCCCAGCCAGAAGAAGCCGGTAAAATCTGAGACACGCGCCGCCTGCTGCATGTTATGGGTCACGATTACGATCGTATAAAGCTGTTTCAGATCGCTGATCAGGTCTTCAATATGCCCGGTAGCGATCGGGTCCAGGGCCGAGGCAGGTTCATCCATCAGGATGACTTCGGGCTGCACCGCCAGCACCCTGGCAATGCACAGGCGCTGCTGCTGGCCCAGTGAGAGCTCCAGCGCCCCGTGTTGTAACTTATCCTTGACCTCATCCCACAGCGCAGCCTGCACCAGGCTGCGTTCTACAATATCGTTCAGCTCGACGCGCTGCTTTGCCAAGCCCAGCACGCGCGGGCCAAAAGCCACGTTGTCCATCACCGATTGGGGGAATGGGTTGGGTTTCTGGAAGACCATACCCACGCGCTGGCGCAGTACGGTCACGTCCATCTCCTCGCTGTAGATATCCTGCCCTTCCAGCAAGATCTCTCCGCTGACGCGCGCGGAGGGGATGGTATCGTTCATGCGATTCAGGCAGCGCAGGAAGGTGGATTTGCCGCACCCCGAAGGGCCGATCAGGGCTGTGACCTTCTGCGGCAGGATATCCATCTGGATATCTTGTAATGCCTGGAATGTGCCATAGAAAAAATCTAGATTTTTGGCTTGCAAGATCGGAGTAGGGGCTGTCGCCATAGGCACTATTTTAATCGAATTATGCCTGGATCAACTGCCAGTAAGCAGAATTGGTCTAATGCTGGAAACCGCATTCACCTGGAAACCGCATTCACCTGTTTTCAGGCAAAAGTTTG
>CAYXDC010000071.1:0-13420 GCA_964463505.1 uncultured Anaerolineaceae bacterium | reverse complement strand
CTGGAAACCGCATTCACCTGGAAACCGCATTCACCTGTTTTCAGGCAAAAGTTTGTCTCCGGGTAAAAGCTTGTTTCCAGACGCCAACCCTACTATAATTCCAGTATGAAATCTTTGACCTGGCTGATGTGTGCGCTGCTGGCGTTCGCCCTGCTGGGCTGCGCCTCCTCGCCAGACACTCCCGGAGGCCAGGCATCTGGAGCGGTGACCTCCATCCAGAATAAAGGCTCGGATACGATTGTCAACCTGGCTCTGGCCTGGGCGGAAGCTTACCGGCAGGTTCGTCCTGAAGTTAGCATTTCGGTCACCGGTGGCGGCTCCGGCACGGGTATTACGGCCCTGGCAAACAACACCGTGGATATCGCCAATGCTTCACGCGCCATCAAGCCAGAGGAGATTGCCGCCATGCAGGCGAAGGGCATCGATCCGCTGGAGTTTGTGATCGCCCGCGACGCCATTGCGGTGATCGTCAATCCCCATAATCCGGTGGAACGCCTGACTTTGCAGCAGATTTCAGCCATTTACAGCGGGGAGATCGTGAATTGGAGCCAGGTTGGCGGTGAAGATCGCCCAATTGTGCGCCTGTCGCGTGAGACAAATTCCGGCACGCATGTGTACTTCCTGGAAGAGGTCTTGCGCCTGGGCGATTCGGAGAATAAAACTTTCTTTTCGGCCAATACCCTGCTGCTCCCCTCTTCTGAAGGCATCACTGCCGAAGTGCGCGACAATCCCAATGCCATTGGCTATGATGGATTAGGCTATGTGACCCCGGAAGTGAAGGTGTTGGCGATTTCCGAGACGCCAGGCGGGATATACTATTACCCGTCCGTGGACACGGTTAATGACCTGACCTATCCGATTGCGCGTGACCTGTACATGTACACGGCGGGTGAACCCTCCGAGACAGAGCAGGCGTACCTGGATTGGATCCTGTCAGCCGCTGCTCAGGAAATCGTAAGAGAACTGGGCTTTGTGCCGGTCATCGGCCAGTAAGGACAGAGGCTTGCTTGGTCACAAAAAATAGTTGGAAAACTTGGGCAGAGACTATCATCACCGGCGCCATCCGCGTCTCAGGCGCTTCGGCGATCCTGTTTGTGCTGGTGATCTTCATCTTCTTGATGAAAGAAGGCTTGCCCGCCCTGCAAAAAGTTCCCCTTTCCAGCCTTGTAAGCAGTCGCTGGTATCCGATCGAGGACTTCTTCGGCCTATTGCCACTCTTAGGTGGTTCGTTGATCGTCACCCTGGGCTCAGCGCTGGTAGCTATTCCTTTTGGGCTGGGAACAGCCATCTACATCGCCGAAGTTGCTCCGCGCTGGGCGCGCGAGGTGCTGAAGCCATTTGTGGAGGTGATGGCAGGCATCCCTTCGGTGGTGTTGGGCTTCATCGGCATCCTGGTCCTGGCGCCTAACCTGCGTGTGCTGCTCGATCTGCCCACCGGGCTGACCGCCCTGGCTGGAGCACTGCTGTTAGGCGGCATCTCCATCCCGACCATTGTCTCCGTTGCCGAGGACGCCCTGGACGCCGTGCCCCGCTCCTACCGCGATGCTGCCCTGGCGCTAGGTGCCACGCGCTGGCAGACCATCTGGCGCGTAACCCTGCCAGCCGCCCGCTCGGGTGTGATCACTGCCATCATGCTGGGCCTGGGGCGCGCCATTGGCGAAACCATGACGGTGATGATGGTGACCGGCAACGCGCCGGTGGTTCCGAAGGCTCTGAGTGCCTTGTTCGAGCCGGCGCGCACGATGACGTCAACCATCGCCGCCGAGATGGGCGAGGTAGCTGTGGGCAGCACCCATTATCACGTTTTGTTTTTGATCGGCATTACCCTGTTTTTGATTTCGCTGGTGATCAACCTGATCGCCTCAGCCGTGATCTTTCGCCAGCGCAAGCGCGCCGAGCGCATTCTATCCTGATGGGCGTCATGCAAAATTCTGCACCCACGACTCGCTCTCAGCCATCCAGCTCTGCCCGGCGCAACGCCGTCCAGACGGCTGGTTTTGCCGGATTGACTCTGCTGGCCCTGTTCACCGTGATTCCCATTTTCTATATCGTCGCCCTGATCTTTGTGCAGGGCTTCCCGGCCATATCCTGGGAATTCCTGAGCGCATTTCCCAGCCAGGGCATGCGCGCCGGGGGAGTCTTCCCGGCCATTTTGGGCACGGTATACCTGACCTTTTTTACCACTCTGTTCGCCGTGCCGCTGGGCATTGCCGCAGCGATTTACCTCTCCGAATATGCGCCGGACAACCTGTGGACGCGTATCATCCGCATCGCCATCATTAACCTGGCAGGCATCCCATCCATTGTGTACGGTCTGTTTGGGCTGGGTATTTTTGTGATCTTCTTCCGGCTGGGGACCAGCATCCTGGCAGCGTCGTTCACCCTGGCGATCATGACCCTGCCGGTGGTCATCAGCACGGCAGAGGAGGCTTTGCGCTCGGTGCCGCAGTCTTTCCGGGTGGTGAGCATTTCCCTGGGCGCCACCCGTTGGCAGACGATCCAGCGTGTGGTGCTGCCGCAGTCGCTGCCGGGTATCCTGACCGGGGTGATCCTGGGCCTGGAGCGTGCCGCCGGCGAGACCGCCCCGATCCTGTTTACCGGCGCGGCTTTTTACCTGCCCATCCTGCCCTCTTCACCCCTGGATGCCACCATGGCGCTGCCGTATCACCTGTATGTCGTCTCAACCCAGGTGCCCGGTATGCCGGTGGAGATCCAGTATGGCACGGCATTGGTGCTGCTGGTGCTGGTCTTAGGATTGAACATCCTGGCTACCATTATTCGCTCGCGGGCGCGCGCTCGCCGCCAGTGGTGAAAGCTGCGAGGCTGCCGTGAACAAGTTTGAGATTAATGACCTTTCGCTGAGCTATTCGGATGGTACGGAGTCGCTGAAACAGGTCAGCCTGCATATCCCGGCCCATTCGATCACCGTTCTGTTCGGTCCTGCCGGAGGTGGCAAGTCCACCCTGCTGCGCGTGCTGAATCGCCTGAACGACCTGGCAGACGTGGTGCACATCTCCGGGCAGGTACAGATGTTTGACCAGGCTGGCAGCGGCGTCGATATTTTGGATCCCAAATTGGACGTGATCGCCCTGCGCCGGCGGGTGGCGATGGTCTTTGCCCGCCCGATTGTGCTGCCGATGAGCATTCGCGAGAACCTGACCTACGGGCTGAAACTGGCGGGCATCCGCAGCCAGGCGCGCTTGCAGGCTGCTGTAGAAACCAGCCTGCAGCAGGCTGCCCTGTGGGAGGAAGTGCGCGAGCGCCTTGACGCCCCGGCTGTGGCGCTCTCCGGCGGCCAGCAGCAGCGCTTGTGCCTGGCGCGCAGCCTGGCTTTAGAGCCCGAGGTGATCCTGTTGGATGAGCCCACTTCCGGTCTGGACCCGATATCCACCGGCAAAGTGGAGGAATCGCTGCAGGAGCTGAAGAAACAATACACCATCGTGCTGGTGCCCCATTCGGTCCAGCAAGCCGCCCGCATGGCGGACCAGGCAGCTTTTTTCTTACAGGGGCAATTGATCGAATATGGAGACGGTAAAGTCCTCTTTCTGAATCCGGTCAATCAACGGACAGAGGATTATGTCGAGGGAAGATTTGGGTAGAACTCATCTCAAAAATGTGGGTTGGGGTGTTTTTCGGCAGCGCAGCTGCCGAAAAACACCCCACTAAATCTACATTGAGATAGCTTCTAGTGTGAATACATTATCAGAAAGGGACAGCCGATGACACGCCAAAACCTGGATCGTAAAATTCGGCATATGCTGGATGAAATTTTAGTGATCGACAGTATGGTTGAAAGCGCTACGCTGGAAGCCATCCAGGCATTAAAACAGCATGACCTGGAGGCTGCCCGGAGCATCTACCAGGCAGACGCCCAGATCAACGCCCGGCGTTTTCGCCTGGAAAACGAGTGCATGATCACGATTGCCACCGAACAGCCCATCATGGCCACCGATTTACGCCTGGTGGCTTCGGTGCTGGAAGTGGTTAATGAGCTGGAACGTATGGGTGATTATGCCAAAGGCATTGCGCGCATCTGCCTGCGCATCGGGCACGCCCAGCATATCAAACCAATCGTTGATCTACCGCACATGGCAGACATCGCGGTCAGCATGCTGCACCGCGCCGTGAGCGCATTCATCGCCCAGGACGCCGAAGCGGCGCGCCTGATCCCCCAGGATGATGATCAGGTAGATGCGCTGTATGAAAAAATATACCGTGATTTGATCGAAATCATCACCCGCGATACGAGCACGTTGAGCCAGGCCAATTTGCTGATGTGGGCTGCTCACAATCTGGAGCGCATGGCTGACCGGGTGACCAACATTTGCGAGCGCACGATCTATATCAAGACAGGCGAAATGAAGGAGATCGACGTCTCAGACGATGAAGATCTCTTCCAGTGAGATGACTGTTTAACCCGAGTGCGCGGCGTAAACAAGACCAGGGCGAGCCATTTGGACTAGCCCTGGTCGTTTTAGTGGTTATATATTATTCGGCCAGCTCGTAGCACAAACGGAATCCGGTATCCTCACTGCGATGTAAGGGAGCCGCCCACGACCTGTACGCACAGCGGCTTTCATTCTTCTCCTGGCGGTAAGAGCCCCCGCGCAAGGTGGCTTTGCCCAGGGCGGCTTCCATAGATTGCACGATCGACGTACCACCGGTTTCATAAATGCGTGGAAACGAAGAGATCTCACCCTCTACGTTCACCAGCGCTTCGCGCCCATCCGCCGGATCGTACGGATACGGGCCAAAGATCGAAATCAGCCATTCCTGAACGTTACCCCCCATTTCTGCCACCCCGTAAGGGCTGTCTCCATCAGGAGAGAACTGCCCCACAGGGCTGGTTGCTCCCAGCCTGGCTTCGCGGCTGTTGCAGCGACCTTTCTCCCATTGGTTTCCCCACGGATAAAGCCGTCCATCCGACCCGCGCGCAGCCTTTTCCCACTCGGCTTCGGTGGGCAGGCGTACGGGCAAGCCGGTCTTGCCGCGCGCCCAGGCGCAGAAAGCGACGGCATCCTGCAGGGATACGCCCACGACCGGGTGTTCTTCCAGCCCGGCAGGCATAGCCCCATCCTTCCAAAACAGCGGTAGGCGATGCCCGCTGTCTTCCACAAACTTCCTGTACTGGGCATTGGTCACCGGGTAGCGCGCCATATAAAAATCGGTGATGTCCAGCGCGTGGGCGGGGATCTCATCGGTTTGCGCATCATGGTCACGCGCCGGATCGCTGCCCATGATCATCGTACCTGCCGGTATAAGGATAAATTCAACGTGTAATGCTTTGTTTTCGGACATATTTTCTCCTTGAGCATTTTGATTGTTTGAGCCACAGGGCGGCGAGAATGTCAGACGCTGGGTGGTTCGTTTTCAGGCAGATTGGAAGTGTGGTCAAACTCCAGGAGCTGGTGCTGGGTGACATAACGGATCAGCTCGAAGCTGGTCTGCACGTTTAGCTTATTCATAATATTGGTACGGTGCACGGATACGGTCTTGGGGCTGATCACCAATGCGTGGGCAATCTCTTTGTTGCTTTTGCCCTTGGCGATGAGCTGCAACACCTGGTATTCCCGTTCGGTCAGTGCAGCCAGCCCATTCTTGGCTGTGATCTCGGGGTTCGTGTAATGGTTCAAAACCTGGCGCGCCACGCTGGCTTCCAGGTAAGCACCCTGGCTGTGCACCTGGCGGATGGCGGTGAGCAGCTCGCGCCCGCCCGAGCGCTTGAGCACGTATCCCGCCGCACCGGCTTGCAGCAGCGAATTTATGTATTCATGGTTATCATGCTGGGTCAGGATCAGCACTTTGATTTGTGGGTACTGTTCAACAATCAGATGCGTGGCTTCCAGGCCGTTCATATCCGGCATGTTGATATCCATCAGCACGATATCCGGCTGGAGCTCAGCTACCAGCGCCAGCGCCTGCCGCCCATCCCCCGCTTCACCAACCACCCGGAGATCCTCTTGCCGCTCCAATAATGATCGGATGCCATCGCGCAGGATAGCATGGTCATCCACAATCAAGATGCGTAGTTCAGGCAATTTCTGGATTCCTTTCTGTCAGGGGCACCGTGATGAGCAGCTCTGTACCCTGGCCGGGCAGGGAGGTGATCTCCAGCTCGCCGCCCAGTAGTTCCAGGCGCTCACGCATTCCCATCAGGCCAAGCCCGCGCGGATTTCCTGGGCTGACCTGGACTGTATTCGGCTCAAAGCCAATTCCGTCATCTTCAACGGTTACCGTTAATTGTTGATGATTGTAACTCAACTGGATCCAAACGTTGCGGGCAGCCGCATGGCGAGCAATATTGTTGATTGCTTCTTGTAAAACGCGAAACACAGCCGTCTCCATCTCTGCTTCCAGGCGGCGTGGGGCTGAAGTCTCATCCACGACGACACGCATGCCTTGCTCGACCAGGCGCGACTCGGCATATACGCGCAGCGCTGGCACCAGACCCAGATGGTCGAGCATGCTGGGGCGCAGATCAAAGATCAGCTTATGCACTCCATCCAGGGTGTGCTCGGTAAGCCCACGCAGGCGCTCCAGGTGTTGGCGCACTTCAGCCATATCCTGGCAATCGGCAGTCTCATCCAGGTTGAACAGCATCGCCGTCAGGTTCTGGCTGGTATCATCGTGCAATTCGCGGGCGATGCGTTTGCGCTCATCTTCTTGAGCGCTGAGCGCTTTTTTGAACAACTCACCACGGATGCGCTCTTTCTGTTGCACTTCGGCGTAAAGGCGGGCATTTTCCACCGCTACCGCGATCTGGCTGCCGATGGCAGTGAGCAGTTCTTCTTCCTCTGGGGAGAATTCCATCGGCTGGCGAGTCCCCAGGCACATGCTCCCCAAAGCAGAGCCTTTGGCGGTCAGGGGCACATGCATCAAGGCCGAGAGGTGCTCTTTTTTCAGCGAGCGGGCGCGCTTGCCGCGGTAATGGGTGATATCGGGCACCACGATCACTTCACCGCGTTCCATTATTCCCCCACACGAGCTATCCAGCATCCCCATTTCAGATGCCAGGCGTGCAGCCTCCGGCGATAAGCCCTGGCAGGCAGCCAGTTCCAGGGTACCCAGCACATCGCGCAGCAAAAAGACCGCCCCGACATCCACCTCGGTCAGGCGTAAAACTTCGGTTAGGGCGTGATTTAAGAGCTCTTGCAGATCCAGGGATTGGTTGACGGTGGTCGAGATGGCATTCAAAATCGCCAGTTGCTGGTTGCGCCGCACCAGAGATTGGCGCATCTGGTGCTCTTCCGTGACATCGCGCAGCAGTTCTACCACGCGCGTGATCTTGCCTTCTGCATCATACATGGGCGATGCCACAATTTCAAGGACCTTTTGGCTCCCGTTATTCTCTCCGCCATGATGGTGGATGGTGCGCACTGCCTCGCCACTGCTGAGCACTTCGGGGATGGGACACTGGCAGGGATCACTGGCATCTGGGCGCAAACAGGGGAAGATCTCGAAGTATGGCAAGCCGATCAATTCACCTTGGGCGGCGTGCTGCTCCTGGGCGGTGCGATTGGCAAGCTGGATCTTGTGCTGCTCCACGTCCAGCACAACCAGCTCGTCGCTGAGCGCGTCAATGATCGCCCGCAGGTCATCGCGTGCGGCCTGGGCTTCGAGCTGGGCGTCGATAGCCGCCTGGGTGCGTTCGCGCACGCGGGCATCCAAATCCTGGTTCAGGCTTTGAATCTCATTCATCGAGCGGTTCAACTGGCGGCGCATAGCGGAAAAACTTTGCGCCAGCATACCGAGCTCATCGCGGGTGTACTCTTCAGTCCGCAGGGGTTTGATAGGCGTGTCCAGGTCACCCATGGCGATGCGTCGAGCGGCTTCAGTCATTGTCTGGACGGGTCTGATCACACTGTTGGTGGTCACGGTTACCAGGAGAAAAGCTCCCACCAGCGTCACTAGTGCTAAAATGCCTGTGACCAGCATCAGGCGGCGTACCAGGGCGAAGACTTCGCTGGATTTCTGGCGGATGACCACACCCCAGGGCGCCTCATCCAGAGGCGCAAAAGCGACGACTTCATCGGCAAATTCACTCAGCTCGTCTACGGAGCAGCCAAAACAGGTTTCCACACCTGGCTGGCCAGCCACAAAGAGTTTGTTCACCACATTGTCATCCCCCTGCCCACTGAGCAGGCGTGTGGGGTCCGAGCTGGCCAGGATATGTCCATGCGCATCGACCACATCCACCGTGCCCGTACTGCCCAATTCGAAGGGGCGCTCTCCAGAGAATAGCGGCAGGTGGGCCAGATTCACAGGTGCAGCCAGCACCCCATTGAGCTCGCCGCTGGGAGATTCAACTCGTACAGCTACAACTGCCAGCGGCGTGGCTGCCGTTACCTCGGATCCAGGCTCTAATTCTGGCTCAATCGCCATCGTGGAGCTAAAATTAGTACCGCCCAGGGTCGATTGAATGGCTGGTACAGCTTGCCAATCCAGGCTGAGGGGTGCACTATGACTGGAGGCCTGCAACTGGCCTGAGGCATCCAACAGGTAAATGCCCTGCTCAAAACTATCCAGATCGGCCAGAGCTTGTTGGCGCGCCTGCGGTGGTGTGCCCGGGTCGTAAATGGCGGGTTGGCTGGCTAACAGGGTCAGTGCGGTGCGATAATTTTGCAGAGCCGTATCAAGCGAAGTGGCGGTCTGGCGCGCCAGAATCACACGCTCACGCATGGTCTGGCGTGTGGTCTGGCTGGCAGTGCTGATGCCCAGCAGCGCAAATATGGCGATCAGGCCAGCCACGCCAATCGTAACCAGCATGCCCATCTTCGCCAGCAGGCTGATATCAAACCAGCGTCGTTTCAGGATCAGACGTAGGCGACGGCGGAAGGGGGTTGTCCAGGGCTGTAACGCGGCCCATAATTTCTTCATCAGACTACTTCCTTTACCTCTGGCTGTTCATCAAATTCACCCATTTCGGTATACCACTCAATGGTGCGCTCGATGGTTGTGCGCAGGGGGGTGCTGGGCATTTTAAAGCGCCCGCGGGCTTTCGAACCGTCGAAATAAAACGTTTGCGCTTCCAGGCGCAGCCTGGTTCCGGTCAGCGGCACCGGTCCGTTGGTCTGCGGTTGCACCATATCGGTGATCCCGGCGATCAGGGCTACCTGCCAGCGGGGCATGATTTTGATCTTGCCCTCGCACCCGACGACATCGGCAATCGTCTTGTAAAGCTGGGCGTGGGTCATATTTTCGCCTGCCAGGATGTAGCGCTCGCCGATCTGACCTTTCAGGGCAGCCTCAATATGACCCTGGGCGACATCGCAGATCGGCACGACATTGGTCCCGCCAGGGGGAACGAGGGGCGGGACACAATGCTTTACCACTTCGACAACCATTCCGCTGGAGACTTTGCGGATATCGCGCGGGCCGAGCACGGTGGTGGGGTTGACGATCACCACCGGCAGGCCTTTCGCCAGGTATTCATACACCACTTCTTCGGCCTGATATTTGGAATGCCCGTAGACGAAGGCCTCGGGTTTGACATTAAATTGGAAGGTTTCGTCGACCACCACATTGGGGTGGATGCCCATAGCCGCCGTGGAGCTGGTATGCACCAGGCGTGGCACGCCCACTTGCAGTGCGGCTGCCATGACATTGCGCGTGCCTTCCACGTTCACGGTGTACATGCGTTCCACGCCCTGCCGCCAGTAATCCACCACACCGGCAGTGTGAAATACCACATCGATATCCTGCATGGCAGGCGCTAAACTATCTGGCTCCAGTACGTCGCCGGTGACGAAATCAAAAGGCCCTTCTTCCAGCAGCACGCGGTCGGCGACGGGGCGCTCCAGGATGCGCACTTTCCAGCCCCGCTCCACCAGCCGCAGGGCCAGATTCGAGCCCAGAAAACCTGTCCCACCCGTGACCAGAGCGCGCATTTTTTCAGGCATGCTTGTCTCCACTTATAGGTTGCCTGGCTTCGCTTAAGGCGTCGCGCACGGCCTCCAATGACGGCGTGCTGGCGATGCGATCCACGCGCACGCCGAGTTTGCGGGCTGCATCTGCCGTGGTGGAGCCTATACAGACCACCCAACAGGCAGCCAGCGCCTGCGGCAGAGATGTTCCCTGCTCTGCCAGGCAGTCCGCCAGGCTGTTGAGCGCCGAGGGGCTGAGGAATGCCGCCGCATCGATCTGTCCTTGGAGGAATTGTTCCAATGCCAACGGGTCGGGTGCCACTGGTTCAAGTGTGTACGCAGTGACTGTCTCCACGTGCGCGCCGGCATGCGCCAACAGGGCAGGTAATTCTGGCAAGGCGGCAGACGAGCGTGGCACGAGCAGACGTTTGTGATGCAGATTGGTAGCAGCACTAAGCTCAGCCGCCAGGCCAGCCGCAGTTGCTTTCCCCGCCGTGAAATCGGGATTCAGGCGCCACTCACGCAGCGCCGCGCCGGTGGCTTTACCGATCACGGCCAGATTTACACCGGCCAGAGCGCGTAGATCGAAACCCAGGGCGATGAAGCGTTCCAGGGTAAAGTGCACGGTGTTGGCGCTGGTGAAGATCAGCCAGTCCGGACGGGCTTCTGCATCGACCAGACGTTGTAAGGCAGCGTCCAGCTCGCCTGGGTCGTCCAGGGCAGCCAGGCGTGAAGTTGCCAGCTCGACAGGCTCGGCTCCGGCAGCCAGCAAGAGTGCGCTGAGAGGGTCTGGTCCACGTCCTGCCAGGTTGCGCGGGTTGAGCACGCGCAAGCCCAGTAAGGGGCGCTGCTCCGGGCGGTCGAACCACCTCAAATTGGAGCGCAGGCGCACCACTTCGCCCACAACAATCACTGCCGGGGGTTGGATCGTCTTTGCTTGCTCGACGATATCTGCCAGGGTGCCGGTGATGGTGTGCTGGCTGGGACGCGTGCCCTGAGCGATAATTGCCACCGGGGTTTGTGGGGCGCGCCCGCCCGCCAGGAGCTGTTCGACGATGCGCGGCAGGTTATGTATGCCCATCAGGAACACCAGGGTATCGGTGCTGTTTGCCAGGCAGCGCCAGTCGCCAGCGCCATCCGCCTGCGCATCGGAGCGGTGCCCGGTGATGAAAGCAGTTGAGCAAGCCAGGTCGCGATGGGTGACTGGGATACCCGCATAAGCCGGCGCGGCGATAGCGCTGGAAATGCCAGGTACGATCTCAAAGGGGATGCCTGCCGCCGCCAGGGCCGCTGCTTCCTCGCCGCCGCGCCCAAATACAAACGGATCGCCGCCTTTCAGGCGCACCACCACCTTGCCCTGGCTGGCATGCTCCACCAGCACCTGGTTGATGCGTTCTTGAGGAAGTTTATGGTGCTCGGGCATTTTCCCGGCGTCGATCCACTCGGCATCCGGGGCATAGTTCAACAGGTAGCGGTTTGCCAAGCGATCATATACCACCACATCCGCCTGGCGCAGGCATTCCACAGCCCGCAAGGTGATCAACCCCGGATCGCCGGGGCCAGCGCCTACCAGAAAGACAATTCCACAGGGGTGATCGGTCATAGGGTTGATTTTACTGCCAATTCAGCCAGCGCAAAACTTAAGGCGGCGGCATAGTTTTCCTGGCGCAGGATGTCCAACAATGGGCCATCCACCAGGCGCAAGGCTGCCGCCAGACGCTCCTGGGGCGGGTAGTTGGCGATGAGCTGCGGGCGGACTTCCGCCAGCAGGGAGGACAGCTCGCCATATTCAGGTCCGAATTCAATTTCCAGACGCTCGCGCAGGCGGCGCGCCAAAGCCGGGCTGCCCCCACCCGTCGAGACGGACAGGGTTACCTCGCCTCGCCGCACGACTGCCGGCAGGATGAAATTACAGCGTGAGGGATCATCGACCACATTGATCAGGCAGTGCTCGGCCTGGGCTGCTTGCCAGACCTGCTGGTTCACGGATGGATCATCCGTGGCGGAGACCGCCAAGAACGCCCCGGCCAGGTCACCAGGCTGGTATGGGCGCGCCACATGGCTGATCCTGGCATTGGCCAGAAGCTCTTGCAGCTCGGGATGCAGATCTGGGCTGATCACCACGGGCTTTGCCCCGGCTTCAGCCAGACTGGCGGCCTTGCGCGCCGCCACGCTGCCACCGCCAATGACCAGCACCCGCTGGTTTTCCAGCCCAATCAGGCACAAGGGATATGTTTTCACAGAACAGTTTTAACATATCCAATGCAACAGCGTCAAGGACATATGTCACCCGGCGGCGCGGGAATTCATCCCCGATTTGTCAGGTTTGAAAGATAATACGATAAATTAGACTTGAAATCATTTATTTATCGGTTAAAATGATTGAGTTTGGGGGTGCCGTACAGGTACCAGAAGGCTCTCAACCCTATAAGATTTGAATACAAAGTGATGGAGGTTGTGATGGGATCAAACTTAACGCGTAAACCAAGTCTTCATCGATTATTTCGCAAATCTACGTTCATTTTAATCCTAGTAATGCTTGTGCTAGGGATAATCGGGATCATGCCAGGTGGCCAGGTGTCCCTGGCGGCGCCTCAGGCGACCACCTGGTATGTGGATGGCGCGACCGGCAGCGATCTCAACGACTGTTTTACGCCTGCCACGGCCTGCGAGACGATCAACGCCGCCATCGGGCTGGCAGTGGCTGGCGATACCATCCAGGTCGCGGCTGGCGTGTATCTAGAATCAATTGATCTGGCCCAAGGTTTGCTCGTGGTTGGGGCCAGCCCGCTGAATACCATTCTGGATGGCGGCGACAGCCAGCGCGTGGTGCAGGTCGGCGCGGCTGCGGCGGTGACGATTTCCAACCTGGCGATCCGCAATGGCTTCTCGAATACTTACGGCGGCGGTATCTCCAATCAGAGTGACCTGACCCTGCAAAACGTCCTCGTAACCGAGAATATCAGCACCAATGGCGGCGGCGGCATATTTAACAACGGCACTTTGACCCTGGTAGACAGCCAGGTGATGAACAACAGCAGCCCTTCGGTTGGCGGAGGCATACTGGTGTGGTATTCCGGTGTCACGACGATCTCCAACAGCCGGATCAGCGCCAACACAGCCGACCAGGGCGGGGGAATCTATTCACTGGGTACAACCAGCGTATTGAATTCGACTCTGGTTGGCAATATTGCCCCGACCTTCGGAGGCGGTCTGGCAATGTTCAGCGGCAGCGCCATCCTGGATGGCGTTACCGTCAGCGGCAACAGCTCCGATGGCTATGCCGCCGGTGTGCTCAATAACCTGGGCACGCTGTCGATCACCAACAGCACGATCAGCGGCAACACGGCGCCGACCTATACGGGCCTGGCGAATATCAGCTCGGATGCTACCACAGACGTGCTGAACAGCACCATCGCGGATAACCTTGTGACCGGCAGTGGTACTCGCTACGGTGGGGTTGCTAATATCAATGACGCGGTGATCAGCTTTGAGAATACACTTATCGCTGGCAACCCGGACCAGAACTGCCTTGCCAGCGGCAGATGGACC
The DNA here is from genome assembly GCA_964463505.1 of uncultured Anaerolineaceae bacterium. Taxonomy (GTDB): domain Bacteria; phylum Chloroflexota; class Anaerolineae; order Anaerolineales; family UBA4823; genus JAJZSS01. The sequence goes on along the minus strand of CAYXDC010000071.1, from coordinate 5 downwards.
TCCCT
>CAYXDC010000070.1:0-15162 GCA_964463505.1 uncultured Anaerolineaceae bacterium | reverse complement strand
GAGCGATCCCGCCCGCGAGCGCGTTCTCGAATTGTTGCACATGGATGAGACTGTGGATATGATCATCCCGCGCGGCGGGGCCGGGCTGCATGAATTTTGCCGCCAGAACAGCCGCATCCCGGTCATCACCGGCGGCATCGGTATCTGTCATCTTTATGTAGATGCCAGCGCCGACCTGGAAAAAGCCCTGCCCGTCATCTTCAACGCTAAAGTCCAGCGCCCTTCGGTCTGCAATGCCCTCGACACCGTCCTCGTTCACCAAAGTATAGCCTCCGAGTTCCTGCCCAGGGTGGTCGCCCATCTGCGCAGCGCAGAGGTGAGCTTCCGCGCCGAGCCGCGCGCCCAGGAATATCTACTGCAGTACAATACCGGCGCATACCTGGAGCAGGATGCGCACACCGGGTCTGAGCAGGTGCACTATGGCGCCCAGGTAGGCGCAATCCTGCCGCAGGATGTCTTACCGGCAGGGCCAGATGATTTTGATACCGAGTGGTTGTCTTTGGTATTGGGATTGAAAGTGGTGGACGATCTGGATGAGGCAGTAACACATATCCGCCAGCACAGCACCGGGCATTCCGATGGCATCCTGACGGAAGATGCCGCCAACGCCCGGCGTTTTGTGGCGCGTGTCGATTCAGGGGTCGTCTATGTCAATGCCAGCACCCGCTTCACCGACGGCGCCCAGCTAGGCCTGGGGGCTGAAATCGCCGTCTCTACCCAGCGCTTGCACGCCCGCGGGCCGATGGGTTTGCGCGAGCTAACGACCTATAAATGGGTGGTAGAAGGCGATTATCACGTACGCGCTTAAAATAGCTCACCTAGTTTTCTTCAGAGCCTACTAACCAGCTCTGTACGCGGGTGCTCAAGGCGCGCCAGATCGGGCAGCGGTCATACAAAGCGCTGAACAGGAAGGCGCCGCCAACCAAAGCCAGTAACAAATAAAAACCATTAAAACCGCCCTGGTAAGCCAGGCCCAGCACAGCCAGCCCGGTGCCAGCGCGCAGCAAGCGGTCAAACAGGGTCAGCGTGCGCGCCGGGGGCGCTTCTCCAGCCTCAGCAGCCTGGAAAAACTTCAGTATATCCCCGGGCGATTGCGCCCCAGCCCTGCGAGCGATTTCCTGCCCACCCTGGAACATGATCATGGTCGGGATGCCATACACCTTTAACGAACGCAGCACATCAGGTTGCTCATCGGCATTGATCCGCCACAGGTCCACCTTGCCGCTAAATTCCTCGCCCATGCGGTTTAATGCTGGCTCAATGGCGCGGCAAGGCGCGCACCAGGGCGCCCAAAACTCTACCACGACCGGGTGAGGGTTGGACTGCAAACGGGTCATCAGGTCCGTTATCGAGTTGCCTGTTTCGCCCGCCATCTCAGGCTTTTTTCGTCCCTGTTTTCAACAGCGTATAGATCGGGCACCAGCCGGTCAGACCGGTCAGCAGCGGGATCAAACCGATCACGGCGATCACCGTCCCCAAAGTTCCTGCCACCACGCCGCCAAAGCCGACATAGAGCATCACAATGCCGAGCACAACCCGCGCTATCCGTTCCCAATTGGCTTGATTTACCTTCATTGTCTTATCCTCCGATCAAAATTACTCTTGAAATAGTTTAAACTAATCCATTAGATGGAGAATCAGTGAAAAGGTTACATCCCCTCACCAGAATCAAAACGGGGCTGCCATTTGAAGCAGCCCCGCAAGTTACTACCACAACCGTCAGGCTTCAACGACTTCAGGGATGATCTGGGCAGTGAAGGTCAATCCTTCAGAGCCGCGGTCCACATAGATCATCTCCCCTTCCTGGAACTCACCTGCCAGGAGTTTCATTGCCAGGGGATCCTGCAGCTCGCGCTGGATGGCGCGTTTCAGTGGGCGTGCCCCAAAATCGGGGTCATAGCCTACCTCTGCCAGGTACTCGCGCGCTGCCGGGCTGACTTCCAACGCATGTCCGCGCTCCTCCAGAAGCCTGTGCACGCGTCGCAATTGGATGTCCACAATTTCAGCCAAATGTTCCCGTTCCAGCGGATGAAAGACAACCACCTCATCGATCCGGTTGAGAAACTCGGGGCGGAAATACCCCTGCAAGGCGCGCGTGATTTCATCGCGTGCCACCTTGCGCCCGCCTTCCCAGAGCTGGTTGCCCAGGTTGCTGGTCATGATCACCACCGTATTGCGGAAATCCACCGTCCGGCCCTGTCCATCCGTCAGGCGCCCGTCGTCCAGGAGTTGTAGCAGCACGTTAAAGACTTCGGGATGCGCCTTCTCAATTTCATCGAACAGCACCACACTGTAAGCGCGCCGGCGCACCGCTTCGGTAAGCTGCCCGCCCTCATCATATCCTATATAGCCAGGGGGCGCCCCGATCAGGCGTGAGACGGTGTGCTTCTCCTGGTATTCGCTCATGTCAATGCGGATCATCGCCCGCTCGTCGTCAAAGAGAAACTCCGCCAGCGCCCGCGCCAGCTCGGTTTTGCCAACCCCGGTTGGCCCCAGGAAGATAAATGAGCCAATCGGGCGGTTCGGGTCCTGCAAACCGGCACGCGCCCGGCGCACCGCATTGGAAACTACCCGCAGCGCATCCGCCTGCCCCACCACGCGCTCGTGCAGGCGCCTTTCCATATGGATCAGCTTTTCAGTCTCGCCTTCCAGCAGGCGCGCTACCGGGATGCCTGTCCAGCGTCCCACGATCTGGGCAATTTCCTCGGCGTCCACTTCTTCTTTCAGCAAAGCGCCTTCTTTTTGCAGGGCGATCAGACGTTGTTCGCCTTCCGCTAATTTCACTTCCAGCTCGCGCAGGCTGCCATATCGCAGCCGGGCCGCTTTTTCCAGGTCGGCCTGGCGCTCAGCGCGCTCGATCTCCACGCGGTTTTGCTCAATTTGCTCTTTGACCGCTTGCAGGCTGGAGATGGCTTCTTTTTCTGTCTGCCAGCGCGTGTGCAGTTCTGTTGACTGCTCGCGCAAGTCAGCCAGGTCTTTTTCCAGCTTATCCAGGCGTTCTTTGGAAGCCTTGTCTTTTTCTTTTTTCAGCGCCTGGCGCTCGATCTCCAATTGCATGATCTGGCGATCCACTTCGTCCAGCGCCTGGGGCTTGGAATCAATCTCCGTGCGCAAGCGGGCAGCCGCCTCATCGATCAGGTCGATCGCCTTATCCGGCAGGTGCCGGTCGGAGATATAGCGATTCGAAAGCGTGGCTGCCGCAATCACCGCCGGATCGGTAATCCGCACGCCGTGATGTACTTCATAACGCTCTTTGAGCCCGCGCAGGATGCTGATCGTCTCTTCAACGCTGGGCTCTTCCACCAGCACCGGCTGGAAGCGGCGCTCCAGGGCCGGGTCTTTTTCAACATGCTTGCGATATTCATCCAGGGTAGTCGCCCCGATCAGGTGCAGCTCACCGCGCGCCAACATGGGCTTGAGCATATTGCCGGCGTCCATCGCCCCTTCTGCCGCCCCTGCCCCCACCACGGTGTGCATCTCGTCGACGAACAAGATAATCTCACCCGCCGCGTCGCTGATCTCTTTCAGCACGGCTTTCAGGCGTTCTTCAAACTCGCCCCGGTATTTCGCTCCTGCCACCAGCGCGCCCATATCGAGTTGCACCAGGCGTTTGTGCTTCAGGCTCTCCGGTACATCTCCGTTGACCATGCGCTGCGCCAGGCCTTCCACGATGGCGGTCTTGCCCACACCCGGGTCGCCGATCAAAGCCGGGTTGTTTTTGGTGCGCCGCGAAAGGATCTGCACCACGCGCCGGATCTCCTCGTCGCGCCCAATGACCGGGTCCATTTTCCCCTGCCGCGCCTCAGCAGTCAGGTCGCGCCCGTATTTTTCCAGCGACTGGTAGGTGGATTCCGGTGTGGTGGAAGTCACTCGCTGAGTACCGCGGATACCGCTCAAGGCCTTTAAGATGGCGTCCTTGGTCAGCCCATACTGGTTCAGCCGTTTGCCTTCGCTACTCTCCGTCAGACCCAGCAGCAGGTGCTCAGCCGACACATATTCATCCTGCATACCTTTGGCATAGCGCTCAGCGGCTTCCAGGGCGCTGGCAGCGGGCGGGGAGAGTCCGATTTCTCCGCTCGAGCCATATACGCGCGAGCGCCGCTCCAGCTCCTGAGTGACTTCGTCGCGTAGAGCCAGCACACTGCCCGCCACACGCGTCACCACCGCCGGGACCACGCCATCCTCCTGGCGCAGTAGCGCCAGCAGCAGGTGGGCCGGCTCAATCGATGGATGGTTGTAATCCTGCGCCAGGCGCTGCGCCGCCAGGATTGCTTCCTGAGATTTTTGAGTATATTTTTCAAGATTCATATTGCTTCTCCTGTACCGATAATAGCTTTAGGTTTTTAATCACCAAATTAATTTTAATAGCAGTGCACCGAGCCCGGTAAAAAGCACGCGCCTGCGTCCCGCATATTTGAGTTTACCCCGCTTGTGTTGGAATAGGATCAAAATGTTGTTAACACTCCATTGGAGTGACTGCTTTTCCTCTCCAGACAGGGTGTTATACTTCCCGGCAGTGCAGGTATAAATTGTTACACAGGCAAAGGTCAAACGTTATGCGCAAAATCACCCTGTATGGAATTTTAATTCTCAGCCTGTTCTGGTTGGCTGGGTCAACACTCTCAAGCACGCCACTGCCCGCCCAGGCTGCAAACAGCCAGCAGTGGCTGTTTGCCATCCAAATTAGCTCACAGGCCGATCTAGAGCGCTTCAACGCCCTAGATATACCGGTGTTGGGTTCCACTTACACTCAGGATGATGCTTATCTGCTCTTTGCACATCTGGATTCATCCGCTCAAAAACAGCTTGCGCGCATGGATCTATCTTTCCAATTTCTCGAAGAGAGCCACCCACAGGCTCTATATATTCTCGTCTCAACACCCTCTCCCGAGCGCGTATCCCAGCCTGCCCAAATAGCGCCTGCGCTCTGGCAAGATGAGCATCAAGCTTTGCTGCGCGCCACACCCGGGCAGGTCGATAAACTCTCCCAGATGGGATTTCGCCTGCGCCAGATCGAATTGACAACCCCCGTCCCACAATCCCTGAGCTTTCCCCTGCCTGCTAATCTCAACCACCAAACCGCCGTCATCGCCCCCTCTGGGCTGGTCCAAAGCTTTATCGACCAGGTGCAGTCCTACCGCCTGCACACCCTGGTTGGCGACCTCTCCGGGGAATGGCAGGTGCAGATTGGAGAGTCCCTGACCACCATCCCTACTCGCTTTTCACGCACCACCACTCCCATCGCTTCTGCTGTCCAGTATACTGTCGAGCGTTTCGAAGCCCTCGATCTGGATGTGAGTACCCATTCCTATACTCTGCCCGGGACCGGGACTCGCCAAAACGTAATTGCTGAACAACCCGGTCTATGGGATCCTGAGCAAATTTTTATAATCTCCGCCCACCTGGACTCTACTTCTGAGGATCCCTACAAATCTGCCCCCGGGGCGGATGATAATGCCAGTGGATCAGCCGGCGTGCTCGCCATTGCCGAAATACTTAGCCAGGTCCAGTTCGGCTGTACCATCCGCTATGCTCTCTTCACCGGCGAGGAACAAGGCCTGGTAGGCAGCAGTTACTATGCCCAGGACATTTATCTGACTGGCGAGGAGATCCAGGGGGTTTTAAACCTGGACATGATCGCCTACAATGGGGGTGGCTTGCCTACTCTGGAATTACACACGCGGCCGGGCGATCCAGACGATCTGGCCATCGCTGATCTGTTCGCCCAGATAGTGGATACCTACCAACTTGATCTGTTGCCGCTTATCTTACAGTCTGGGGAGCAGTACAGCGATCACGCCTCTTTTTGGGATTATGGCTATCCGGCAATTCTGGCGATCGAAGACGGCAGCGATTTCACCCCGTATTACCACACTACCCAGGATAAGCTTTCCACCCTGAATATGGTCTACTTTACGGACTTCGTTAAAGCCGCCCTGGGGACATTGATGCATAGTAGTTGCCTGCCGGCAGAGATCGCTGGCATGGTCACACAATTGCCGGAGGGCGAGCCTGCCGCAGGGGTACAGATCACTGCCCTGAGCCAGTCCGGCGAAACCTGGCAGACCCTCAGCATGGCAGACGGATCTTACCAATTATTCCTGCCCGGAGGCATTTATACGCTGAGTGCATCTGCCAGAGGGGTTGCGCCTGCCGTCATTCCGGATATCAGCGCCGTGGCGGGCGAAATCCTGCTGATGGATTTCTCACTTATACGCACGCCCTCGCTTGAAATTTTCCTCCCACTTGTCGGCAAGTAAATTTCAGCTTCTTCGGTTATCTCGTTGATATCCACTTGTTGAGCTGAACGTCTATTGAAGGAGGACTGCTATCCTAAAATTTTTATTGACATGCTTCCAGAATCTCAGTACACTATAAGTGTTCTGGCTTAGCAGGATTTTGCGCAGCCCGGACGCTCACCAAGTGCCAACCGCTCACCCCGCCGTATGGGGAATACCGAGGAGGAAACATGGCTGAATCATCCTATCGCCTGGTTATGCGCACCGGCCCCAACCCTGGGCAGACCTTTGATCTGCTCCAGCCGGAGATCACGATCGGGCGTGATATCAACAACACCGTAGTGATCAACGACGCCGAAGTCTCGCGCAAGCACACCCGCCTTTTCATCCAGGGTGGCTACTATCAGGTTGAAGACATTGGCTCGACCAATGGCACTTTCGTCAACGGACAGCGTCTGATGGGCCCACACCTGTTACGCCCTGGTGAGGTGATCTTCCTGGGCGAGACAGTCAGCCTGTCTTTTGAACAGGCCCAATTCGATCCCAATGCCACAGTCGCCTCCATCCCGCGCAGCGTGCCCGAGCCTGCCCAGCCAGCGCTGAATTATCCCCCGCCGCCAGCCTACCAGCCTGCTCCGCCGCCTGCTTACACAGGGCAGGTGCCGCCTGGGCCGGTGGATGCTTATGCCGAAGAGGTTTACGAAGATAAAAAAGACAACCGCAACAAGCTGATTATCGGCTGTGGTTGTCTGGTAATGGTTGCCTGCGTGCTGGGCGCTGCTGCGGTTGCCTTCGATGTGCTCAATCTGTACTGCATCTCCCCCTTTGATTTCCTTTCCGGGGTCTTTTATACCTGCCCATAGCCCCAAAGCGCAATACTTCCCTCACCGGCAGGCATTGTGCTTGCCGGTGTTTAATTAATTTGCTTGTACCACCTGCGGAAGGTTCACCAACAGGTATCGCACAGTCTCTAGGCGCATCTCCGCTTCAAGATATTGTCCATTTTGCAATGCCTCCCCAGCCGCAGCCAACAGATTTTCCAAAATGATATTCTGCGGTTGAGCAGGCCGGCGCAGGAAGTCCGCCGTAATGCCTAATTCGCGCATCCTGGTCTCGTCGGGCAGCCAGGCGGTCTGAAAATACGCCGATGGATCGAATCTCTGTTGGTAATCCCGCACAGCATCATAAAACTGCACCGTCAAGCGCACATCCGCCACCCACTGAGCGTCGAGCGCTTCTTGCGCCAGGGCAGACTGGAACTGTGTGTCCAGCTCCGCCAGAGTCAGCCCGAAATGCTCTATCAGCGCAGCTTCCATAGCCAGCGCCTGGCTGCCGCTGGAATGAGGCCGGATATCCCGGTAAAAAGCATTATAGGCTTCCCAGCCATGGGTTTCCACCAGGTATTCCACCAGCGCCCCGGCCTGCAGGTAGCCTACCTCGTGTTGCGAGGTATAAAAATCGTCCACCAGTTCTGTCAGCGGGATATACCAGCCCAATCCGCAGGCAACACACCCCGGCTGGGCCGGCAGTAAAGTCGCCGCCCGCTCCACTAACGGTTCAGACTTAAAATGTCCGCCAGTTAGGTACACCGCCAACCCTTCCACCAGCATGGTCGGGCGTAAGTCTCCCCCCAGGCGTGCATCGTAGATGTGCACCAGCTCGTGATGGAAAACTAATTTAACCTCGCTGGAGGTGTATAAGCGATCAAGATAGGAGAGTGAGATGCCCGCTCCGGCGAAACCACCATGCCCCAGCACGCGTGGCAGCAGCGTCACGGAGACAGGCTCCTGCCCGGCAGAGCCCAAACGAGCGCTGACCCGCTGGCTCTGCTCATCCAGAATATCCAGAAGCACTGGCAGGTCGCGTTCCGCCTCTGTCCCACTGATGTAATGGACAATGCAGCAATCCATGCGCGTTTGTAGCCAGCGTGCCTGTGGCTCAGGCTTAGGTAGCGCATCGGCAGGTAACAATTCCACGCTCTGAGACCATGTCGGCCCTAGCGGCAGGATAGAAAACTCCAGTTCGTACCGTCCTGGCTGCAGGGAGCGTGTATCCCAGGCCCAGGTCAACGTCGCCTGGGCCCGTCGGCCTATCCCATAGCGCCCAAATTCGACCTCGCCCAGCTCTTGTTCAATGGGCGCTGCCACGCGCACCACGGCCGTCTTCCCCGGTAATTCAAAACTTTCTGGAGGGATCACCTCAAAGCTTACCCGATCTCCCACATACAGCGCCCCATCCGGGTGGGTGCGCACCAGAAAATCTACTTCCCCCCGTCCCAGTACCTGGGGAGTTGCGCCTGGCTGCGCGCCTGGTAAAGTCTCTGCTACATCCGGGGGCGTACCCCACACAGGGGTAGTCTCCCGCGTGGGGGGCTTACCCCACCCGGTCGGCGTCTCCCACGCAGTGGGTGCAACCTCCCTGGTGGAAAGTAACTCCTCTTGCAGAATACCCGGCTGGAAGGCTCGGCAGGCCAGGAAGATCAAAGCCAGTAGCGACACAAATCGCATTTTTCGCATGGCCCCATTATAGCTGGTAAAATTGGGCGTTCTGATCCTCAATCCTGCATGACTCGATCGGGAAATATATCCATGCCTGTCGGCGAAACATTTGAGCTCACCTTTTCCAGCCTCACCTACGGTGGGGCTGCTATGAGTCGCTTGCCAGATGGCAAGGCCGTGTTCGTGCCCTTTGCCTTACCCGGGGAGACTGCCCGCGTCCGCCTGGTGGAGGAGCGGCGCGGCTTTGCCCGCGCTGAGATCATCGAGTTGCTGAAGCCGGCCCCCGAGCGCATAACACCGCGCTGCGTACATTTTGGCGCTTGTGGTGGGTGTCACTACCAGCACCTGCCCTATGCGCACCAGTTAGCCGCCAAAGCTGCTATCCTGAGTGAGCAATTGCAGCGTATCGGCGGGCTGGGATCTGTTCCTCAGCTTGAACCCGTCCCCTCCCCTGAGCCCTTTAATTATCGCAATCATGTTCAATTTCATCTGACACCTGCTGGTCGCCTGGGCTATCATAAAGCCCTGTCCGCGGATGTCCTGGCCATCCAGGAATGTCACCTGCCCCAGCCGGCCCTTACTGAAATCTGGCCGAAAATGGAGTTTGAAGCTGGCGCCAGCCTGCCGCGGGTTGGCCTGCGCTGTGGGGCGAATGACGAGATCCAGTTGATTCTCGAAAGCGATGACCCACAGCTTCCTGAGTTCACGCTGGAAGAGCTGGACCTTACTGCCGTTCACCTGAGTCCTGCAGGCGCCGTGGTGCTGGTGGGAGGTGAAAGCCTGCCCATGGAAATTCTGGGCAGAGTGTTCCGCGTCTCTGCTGCATCCTTTTTTCAGACCAACACCGCTGTCGCCGAACGCATGGTCACTCACGTCCTGGATATACTCAAATTGCCCCCTGGCGCAACGCTGCTCGACGTGTACTGTGGGGTTGGTCTGTTCAGCGCTTTTCTCGCCCCTCATTGCGGCGAATTGATTGGTATCGAAAATTCTCCCACTGCGGTGGAAGATTTTTCGGTGAATCTGGATGAATTTGAGCACGTGTCGATTTACGAGGCAAGCGCTGAGCAGGCCCTGCCGGCTCTGGACGTTCATCCCCAGGCTGTCCTGGTTGATCCGCCTCGCGCGGGCCTCGACCCCACCGTCATCGACCAATTGCTGCGCCTGGCAGCGCCCCAGCTCGTCTATATCTCCTGCGACCCTGCCACTCTGGCGCGCGACACCCGCCGCCTGATTGCTGGGGGCTATCACCTGGAACATGTTCGCTTATTTGATATGTTCCCCCAGACCTACCACATCGAAACGATTTCCTTTCTCTCGAGGTAGCTGTGGCGATAGGGAGAACTATCAACCTTAGTGAATCGTTGACCATGGAAAACCCGCTGATCAGGCCGCTTGACCCCAAAGAATACGATCAATTCAAGCTTGTATTTCGTTACACGGCTAAAAGCTACTATGAGATCATTCGCGATGCCGATCATATCTTCAGCATACAGCTGGTGAGACAAGAGCTGGAAGAAGAAGTGGAAAAGGAATTTGAAGGCCTCCTCTTTGCTGAATATTTAGAAGAGCCCTCCGTCTTTGGGATCAGCGCCGGCGATCAGATCGTTGGCTTCCTGGAAATCGCCCGTGAGTCCTGGCATAATCGCCTAAGGATAACCGAGCTGTTGGTCAAAACAGATTTTAGAGGGCAGGGCTATGGCTCAAAGCTGATCGACAAAGCCAAAGAAATTATGCGCACAGAAGGTTTTCGGGAACTGGTCCTGGAGACACAGAGTTGTAATACGCGTGCCATTGATTTTTACTTAAACAACGGTTTCATCGTCAATGGCCTGGACTTAAGCTGTTATACGAACGAAGATATCGATAAGAAAGAAGTCCGCCTGGAAATGATGTGGAGATAATTTGCTGGTAATACGATCGGTTGCCTGGTCGAAACTTTAAGAATTCCCAAAAAACATTGACATCAGGGTGATTTCGGTATAAAATAGAACATAAGTTCTGTTTTATCGAATGGAGGCTTCTATGATCACCCCTGATGAGCGACTGTTTCTTGGTCTCAAAGCGCTGGATCGCTTACGACCAGCTTTGGATAAGGCGCGCCTGAACTTTCAATCAACCATGCGGCCTGCCCAAAATCGCAGGCAAGAGCTTGACCCAGCCTATGCCGGTGCCACTCAGGCTACCCCCACGGACGATTCCCCCCGCTTGGTAGTCCCTAGCTTGCCAGAGTTGCTTCGACAAATTGGCGGATTACCGGATTATGCGCTCCTGTTGGGCGTGTGCACAGATGGCTTGCCGTTCGTTTTGGACCTGACCAACCCTGCCCCGGGCTCAATCCTGATTGCTGGCGATCGCAATCCGCACAGTCTCAAGCTATTGGACTCCATGCTGATTTCTGCCGGTATGCTGAATCGGGCTAACCGGGTTAGTTTTGACCTGCTGCATGAAGATGGAGAGATTTCCCTGGAAGCCTGTGCGCTAGCAAACTGCAACCAGGTTCTGGATGTCAGTGACTCGTCCGCAGCAGAACGCATCTGCACTCTGGCGGTCCTGGCAGAGCAGCGCAAGCGCACCAGCCCGCGCGGCCCGGCCCTGATCCTGGCCATTGAGGACCTGGCTGCACTGACCAGCCAGCTCAACGACGAAGATTTCGCCCGTCTTTACTGGCTGGTAAAACACGGACCGCGCGCCCGGGTCTGGGTGATTGCGAATCTTTACGCGGAAGACGCTGAGCTGATCGACGAACGCCTGTTGGGAGCCTTCCGGACTCGTCTGATCGGCGCTACCAGCGATCCGCTGCGCTCGGCCTATCTGGCGGGTGACGATCAGATCGACGCCAGCGGTCTGGAACCCGGGCGGCAATATGGCGTGCCGTTTGGAGAAGACTGGCTGAATATTTGGGTTTGTGAGCCAGATCATCTGGCTGAGGAGCGTGTGGAATGATGCACGTAGGAATGCTTTGGTTTGATAACGACACCAAATCCGGATTAGATAACCGCGTCGAGCGCGCTGCACAATATTATCAGCGCAAATACGGGCAAACGCCAAACATGTGCTTTGTCCACCCCAGCATGCTGGCATCCAGCGCTCCAGACAATGGCGCTGTTTTGAACGCTCACGGCGTGCAGGTCAAGCCGCTCTCCACGGTACTGCCCAATCACTTCTGGATCGGTATCAACCGCGAAACCTGATCTTTATTTCTGCGTTGTAAAGGAGGCGACCAGGGTATCCAGGGCAATATCGCCCTCCATCTGGCTGCTCTTGAGTGCTTCATCCATTTCTAAGAGACGGTGATAAACCGCTTCCAGTACCGGCAGGCTGAATTGAGACGCCTGCCGGGCTGTTTTATCAGCCACAAATTGATGCACCCCCATTAACTTGGCAAAATTAGCCGACGGTCCTTGCTCATCCAAAATCTCACGCGCCAGGATTAACAAACGGAACTGGCGCACAATCATTCCAAAGATCATTCCCGGATCATCTTCTTCCAACAAACGGTGTAGCATCTGTAGCGCCTGCCGCCCATCACGCGCCGAAAGGGCGTCTACCATCGCAAAAATATCCCCCTGGCTCGAATCAGTGGTCAGATTTTGCACATCGTCCTCATCAATCGGACGGCGATAATTTACATACGCCAGCAGTTTATGAATTTCTTGCTCTGCCTGCCTTGGGTTATCGTCAACCAGATGTGCAAGCAGGCCTGCCGCTTTATTACTTATCTCACCGCCTGCTTTGCGGGTCTGCTCCTGGATCCAGGTCACCAGCTGAGCGCCTTTTGGGGCTGTAAATTCTTTCAACAATGCCCGTTCCCCGGCTTGCTTGGCCCATTTCTCCAACCAGTGGTCTTTGTCCTTTCTTTTACGCCGCTCTTTCACATCAAGGAGCGGCTTACGCTCTACCAGTGCTAAAGCTGTTGTCGGCGGGATATTATCCAGGACAGCCAAAAAGGAATCCTGGTCGGCTTTTTCTTTAATTCGATGAACAAAGTTATCCAGGACGACCAGACGCCGCTTGGCCAGAAAGGGCATCGCAGAAGTCACCCGGATCAGTTCGTTCAGGTTATACGCGTTGCCATCCAGGCGCGTGGTGTTCAGGGCAATCGTCCCAGGATCGCCCAGACGCGCTTCCAGATCGGCGACAAATCGTGTAATCGCCAGCTCATCATCCCCGTGCACGATATAGACGATCGGGGCGCTTGCCATTTTCAGCCTTGCGTCACGACTCGAAAAGCCTGCAGGCGCCCGCGCGGGTTAGCCGTAATCGAGACGACTTGCAGATCGCCTGGTTCGCCAGAAGTGGTATAACGCTTCTGAATCCTCAAGCCCAGAGGTTGGGCCGAGACCAGCGCCAGCGTTGCCAGGCTTGCCGCCAGGGGCAGCCGCTCGAGCTTGTCCCGCGTCCTGTGCCCGGCCCCAAACATCGCCAGCCCAGCCGCCACGCCTGCCAGAACTCCAGATGTGACAAAATTGGTCCCGCAATTAGGGTGCACGGCCAGCTCGCTTTCACCCGCTCGCAGGCGGCGCAGGGCGTCATCCACGGCCTTTTGCACGTCACTCAGGCTGGCTTGCCCGATAATCCAGAATCCTCCACTGTCCGAATGTCCCGCCAGCGGCGTGCGCGGTAAGCGCGCTGCCAGCACATGCAGGGTGGCATGCTCCAGGCCATGATTGCGGCGGATACGATCCAGGGGACCGGATTGAACAAATTGATCCAGCGTATCGATAAAAGAAGAAACCATCCTATACTCCTCAGGCGCATTCGAATAGTTACGCCTGATTGATTTTACCATCCCCTTGCACTCCGCCGCCGAGATAAAAAATCCGGCCCCAACAGGTTGGGACCGGAAGTATATGCCGTAAGCTCGCTAACCCTATCCTGGAGTAGCCGCGATCGGCTGTGAACGCTTCACAGGCTGAGGCGCCGTGGCTTGCAAGAAGCCTGCATACATCAGTATAACGCCGATTAATTCGCTGATATATAGCCAGTCCACGATACCCGCCTGAACAAAAGAGCCTGCCATTGCCGGCAGTAGCGCTCCCCCGGCGATCAGCAGATTACCCACCAGGCGGTTCGCTAGCACGCGCTTGCGCCAGAACAGGTAAGCCGAAACCAACGCCCCACCCACCAGGGTAACCGTGCCGTACAGATTTAAGATGACGGTCAGGAAGATGATCCAGCCATTGCGCACCATGATTTCTTTGTATTGGGTGGAGATCGGCTGGGAGGGGTCAAAAGCTCCCGCCGCCTCGGTTACCGGTGCAAGAACGACCAGCACCAGAGACGCCAGGGACATCGTCAGAAGCACCGCCGCCAGAGCTTTAGCCCAATTGCGTCGGCGCACAAGCAAAAATACCGTCCCTTGCCCCAACCAGGCCGCAGTAAGCATGGCTCCGCTAAGGTACCATAATTTGAGTACTGCAGTGTTATAAGTGAACGACATTACGACTTCGCTCAACGTGCCCAGCCCATAAAAGACCAGGCCCAGCCCCCAAAATAACAGATGCAATCCCTTTTTATGGCGGTAGCGGTTGAAGACAGCCACCACAAAAGTAAAGGTAACCAATGTGGATAAAACAGGAATATAGTTCATGATTAAACCTCGGGGAGTATAAGTTTCGGACCAGGCTCAACTTACCGAAGACAGGCCCGTCAAGGAAATAACCACTACAACCAGGATTGCCAACAAGCCCAACAAAAGCACAAGTAACAGCACCGGCACTAAATATTCACTCCATTTACTGGGTGTAAAGCGCCTGCTCTTGCGACTCATCGATTTGCTCGCTGGTAAACTTCATAGGTTTCCATGATTGTGATCAGGATCTTATCGGTGAAATCCCCCATCTTGCGAAACATATCACTCCAGGCAAAGGGCGAACGGACTGCTGCCGCCTCATAAACCGACAGCATCGACTCCATGAGCACATTTCGAAAGAACAAAAAGGCGTGGGTAGCTTCCACGCTGTTCATCCCATAGCGCCGGCCGCGCGAGGCATATTCGTAGCCCAATGCTTCAGCCTCCGCCGTTGCCAGTTCGTGCTCCGAAGTCAGGAATTTCAACAGCCCCTGGAGCAAAGAGCGCCCGCTGGCCCGGTACTGCTGGCGCGCCTCATCATCCAGCTTTTGGTACCATAATTCCTCATTCAAACGTCCTTCCGAGATTTGAAAGCGGGTATTTTTTAGCGCGCTTTGCATCGCCAGGCGAATATCCGCCAGGCTATCGTCCCCGTTGGCGCGCTGTGACTCAATCCAAAGTTCAACTTCACTACGCAAGTAACGCCGGTGCCCACCCTGAGTACGGTGGACCGGGATCATGCCCTGATCGGACCAGTTGCGGATTGTGCTGGGATGGACCCCCAGGATCGTGGCGACCTTGCTCAGGCTTAACCATTCATTTGGCATGTATCTGCTCCGGGCAATACTTT
>CAYXDC010000069.1:0-15538 GCA_964463505.1 uncultured Anaerolineaceae bacterium | reverse complement strand
AGTGATCAATGACCTTGGCCAGTTGGGCATAGGTAATCGTTTTGCTTGAGAGTTCTGTCATAACGGGGCTCCGATATCTCTGTGTACAAGGTTCACGTACTACTTCTTCCACAAGTCAATCGGCTTGCTGACGGTGGGTGGGTTATAAGGCCATTCGATCTTGCGCCCCTCGCCGGCGGACTGGTAGGCAGCATACATGATCTTCAGCACTTCACGTCCATCTTCGCCGGTTTCCATGCAGGTCTCTTTGCCCAGCACGCAGTTCACAAAGTGCTGCATCTCCTGGGGGAAGCCGTAATTCCAGATCTCTTCGAACATGGTAAAGGTATAACCACGCGTTGTGCCTGCTTTTTCAACCGCGTAACCATAGCCTTCTTCACTATAGGTGAGCAGGGAGCTGCCGCGCAACAAATCGGCGCGGGTATGGCCTTTCTTACCGTACACTTCACACCGATCATCTACCCCGCCGCCCTTGGCCCAGCTGTTTTCGAGCATGGCAATTTTGCCGCCCTCGTACTCAACGATGGTATAGGAATGATCTTCGCCTTGAGTGCGCTCCTGGTGGATATAGGTGCCCATGAAGGCGGTCACGCTCTTGACTTTGGGCTTGCCCAGGATCCAGCGCGTATACTCAATGGAATGGCAGCCCATATCGAGCAGCACGCCACCGCCCGATCGGTTCACATCCCAGAACCAGGGCATGTGCGGGCCGGGATGCTCCTCGGATTGCTTCGCCAGGAAAGGCTCGCCAATAGCGCCTTCTTCAATCAGGGTCTTGACGCGCACATATTTTGGGGCAAATAACAGCTCTTCAGCGTACATCAACAGCACGCTGGCTTTCTGGCAGGCTTCGATCATCTCATCCGCCTGTTCCAACGTGACGCATAGCGGCTTTTCGATGATGACATGTTTGCCAGCTTTTGCGGCGTCCACAACCACCTGGCAGTGCAGGTCATTGGGGATGCCGATATCAATCACGTCAATGTCTTTGTCCAGCAGCATCTGGCGATAATCCGCATAAGCCTGGGGGATGCCCCGCTCGGCAGCGAATTTAGCCGCATTATTCGGGCTGGCGACCGCCACAACCTCTGCATCCCGCACCCAGCTTTTGAATGAGGCGTGGTGGATATCACCCACAAATCCGGTGCCAACAATGCCAACTTTTACTGTTTTTGTCATGGAGAGCCTCCTTCTGTTTTATTGTCTCAAAGTTTTCTGGCGTCCATAAATAGAAATCAGCACCAACAGGGTCGCGCCCAGCACCATACGCCGCACGGAATCGGGCATTTGCATCGTGGTCAGTAGGCTGGTGATCAGGGTCAGCAAAATTGCGCCAGCCATCGTGCCCCAGTAGCTGCCTTTACCTCCGGAGAGAAGCGTGCCACCTACCGCTACCGCCGCGATCGAGGGGAACAAATAAGGCTGCCCCAATGAAATCAATACCACCCCAGTGTTGCCTACTAACAGAAAACCGCCAAATCCAGCCAGCGCCCCCGCCAGCGAGTAAGTAGCCAGATTCATACCGATCACGTTGACGCCGGAGAGTTTAGCCGTCACCCGGTTGGTGCCGATGGCAAACAGGTTTTTGCCAAAGGTGGTGCGCTCTAAGAGCAGCCACATCAACAGCCCGAAGATCAGCCAGATCACCAGCGCGCTGGGGATGGGGATATGCGGCGCTACCGGTCGGGCGATCAGGCGCGTCATGATCGGGGCCACTTTGCCACTGACATTGCCGTGATTAATGACAATTATCGCCCCGGTAACCACGCCTGACATACCCAGCGTCATCACAAACGGTGAGATTTTAAGAAAAGTAATGCCAACGCCATTGAAAAATCCGATCACAGCGCCGACAACCAGGGAGATTAATAACGCAACCAGGACTTTATCGTTTTCGCCGCTGACATAGACGTATGTCAGGATGGCTGTCATGGTCACGATAGAGCCTGCAGATAGGTCGATGCCCTCAAACCCACTGATAATTACCAGGGTTTGACCAGCAGCAATCACACCTAAAAAGACAGACAAACGCAGGATGTTGGTCGCCTGTGAAATCGCCACGTTTACATCGCTGCCATAACCATTGGGCAGCAAACCCGATAGCAAGAATAGCACAACTGATAAAACTAGCGCAGCAACCGGGGGGGAGATGGCAAAACGTTTCATTCTCTCCTCCTGAATAAGTTCACAATCCCGGGTATTGCCAGCGCGACCACAATGATCGAAGCTTTGGCCAGGGTCTCCCACCAGGTGGTGATGCCTGCGAAAGAGATGATATTCTGGATGATCCCTAATGTAATTGCCCCCATGATCGGCCCAACCACGCCACCGACCCCACCGCTGAATGCTGTCCCACCGATAACCACTCCAGTGATCGAATTCAGGGTCATGGCTGATCCGATATCTGCGTTCCCCGATCCGCTCAACATGGTAATCGCAATTCCGGAGAAAGCCGCCATGAGCCCCGAGATGACATAGGTACTGAAGATCACCCGGCTCACAGGGACTGCTGTCTTATAAGCGGCTTCAGCATTGCCCCCCACCGCATATAAGAAACCACCATAACGCGTGGAGCGCAGATACACCCAAAGCATTACTACTACTGCAATCACATAAAAAGCCAGGGGGATTCCGATGGGTATCGTGGTACGGTAAAACTGGGCAATCGCGGCTGGGATTCCCCCGCCAGGATTAGGCAAGATAAAGAGCGCAAAGCCAGCATAAAGAAAGCTTGTAGCGTACGTAGTGATGATCGGTTGAAGTCGTAAGTACGATATAAAAAATCCATTGATTGCGCCGGCCAGGGCGCCTACCAGAAGGGAAATTGCTACATACTGCCACATGGCTTCCGCCGAGCCCTCAAGTCCGACCCGGGTGGCGAGAATCGTATTGACAATCGACACAATCCCCCCGACGGAAATATCAATTCCGCCACCCAACATGACAATCGCCTGCCCCACAGTGAGCAAAATAATTGGCAGGAACACCCGCATGTTGCTGTTCAAAGTATCGGAGGCGAACATATTGGGCTGCAGAATTAAGTTGATAGAGAGCGCTATCACAAGTAAAACCAGCGCGAATAATGCCGGGTAGCGCGACATTAATCCGCCCCAGGCGAAGCCTTTCATTGCACACCTCCGTTGGCGACGCCCAGGCTGGCTGAGACGAGATTCTCTTTGGTCAAGGCTGCTCCTACCAGCTCAGAGATGATTTTGCCATCATGCAACACCAACACCCGATCGCATAAGCCCAGCAGTTCTTCATCATCACTACTGTAAAATAAAATGGTTTTGCCCTCATTGCATAGCTGTGTCAGCAAACCGTAAAATTCAGCTTTGGTGCCTACATCGACCCCCTTGGTAGGGTCATCTAACAAGAGCAATCCGGGTTGGCGCATCAGCCATTTACCGATGACAACTTTTTGCGCGTTGCCGCCCGAAAGGCTGCTGACAGGCTCTTGCAGGCCAGCCATTTTCAAGTTCAGGCTGGCGCCCATCTTTTTAGCATCTTTTTTAGCTTGACCGATTTTTAATGGAAAACCGTAGCGTGGCCAGGAAGGCAGCTGGAAATTTTCCAGAATAGAACGAATATAAAGCAGCCCCTCCCGATTGCGGTCGCCCGGGACAAGCGCAAATCCTTGTTTCATCGCCTGCCGAGGATGCTTGAAGTGAACTGGTTTTCCATTGTATTGAATACCGCCAGTAAACGGAATATCCCCAAATAGCGAGAGCAGCAAATCGCGCTGACCTTGACCCTGCAAACCACCCAGCCCCACCAGCTCACTCTCATGCACATTGAAACTTACCCCATGCAAAATATGGCTATGCAGGTCTTTTACTTCAAGGCAAACTGGTTTTTCAGTTATTCGCTTGCCTGTACGGGAATAACTGAACACCGAATCCTTGTCGATCATCAACTTGACCAAATCCTTCTCGGTAACTTCGCTTATATTCCCGGCGCCTACGGTTTTGCCATTCCGCAACACACTGTAACGGTCTGCGATACGGAAAATCTCTTCCATGCGGTGGGAAACAAAAACAATAGCCCTGCCTTCTTCCTTCCATTTCGTAACCAATTCAAACAAGCGATTCACCTGGCGGCTATCCAGGCTGGCAGTGGCTTCATCCAAAATCAAGATGTGGGGATTGAAGCTAATGGCTTTAAGAATCTCTACGATTTGTTTTTCATCGGGGGGCAGCTCACTGACCGCCACCTCCGGTCTTAAGTCAGTTTTGAATGTGCCTTCAAATAACGAGAGCAGTTCGTTGGTTTTGGCAAAAACATCCTTGCGGTTGACGACGCCTCCCGGGCCAAGTGGCTCGCGTGTCAGCCAGATATTATCGGCAACGGACATCTGCGGGATCAGGCTTAATTCCTGGAAGACGGTTGCGATCCCCATTTTCTTGGCTGCCTGTGGAGATGAAAAATTTACCGGATTGCCATCCAGGAGTAACTGACCACCATCCAGGGTAACAACACCATCGATCACTTTACTCATGGTGCTCTTACCGCTGCCATTGGCGCCGATTAACGCGACAACTTCACCGGTATTGATATCCAGGTTGCCATCCGAGAGGGCGACCACACCTCCATATCGTTTAACAATCTGTTTAGCAGAAAGCGTCAGGGCCATAAATCTCCCTTTGTAGAAAACCATTGGAAAGGATGCGAGGGATGAGATCATCCCTCGCATCCGTATGGTGAAGAAAAGACTTACTTGAAATACTGCTGGACTTCTTCTTCGGTCATGATGTCATCGAGCAGGAAAGCATCCGGCTTGCCTTCGCACATTGCCAGACCTTCATCCAGGTTCTCAGAGGTGACCACAGCCGCCAGTGGGATCACAAAGGACAGGCCATTGGCGCCGCCCAGCTTGGCAGTATCGACTTCTTTGCCCTGCAGGATGTTGACTGCAATGCGCAGGCCAGTCGGGGATACACCCGGGTGGTTGGCAACTGCGATGCTGTCGAATTCAGGGTTCATGGTCAGGGCTTCCTGCCACAGCTTCAGGTACTGGCAGCGACCTTCGCCCACGCCCTGCGGCCAGACCGCCGGATTGGCAGCCATCACCGCCTGCAGTGCACCGATCGCCATACCATCTTGCGTCCAGTAGCCGGTCAGGTTCGGGTAGGCAGACAGGAAGTTGGACATCACCTGCTGTCCAGTGGCTTCATCCCACTTGCCGGTGTCTGTCGCCAGCACATTGATGCCAGGATAGTCCGCAAACACTTCGGCTACCCCGTCCATGCGCGCTACATTCGCCGGGTGTCCCGGGAAGCCTTCGATCGTTACCACATCGCCTTCGCCGCCCAGCTTCTCTGCCAGCCATGCCGCGGAGGTCTTCGCCCATTCCTTCTGGTCGATGCCCACATTGTACACGCCCGGTACATTCAGCTCCTGGTCCACGGAGATCACCAGGATGCCCTTAGCAACTGCCTCTTCCAGGGTCGCATTCAAGCCGTTCACATCACCCGGGTTCACCAGGATGGCATCCACGCCCTTCGCCATCAGGTTCTGCAGTTGCTGGATCTGCCCGGCTACGTCTGTGTCGGCGCTCTCGATCACCAGCTCGTTCGTGATCCCAGCATCCATGTATTCCTGGTTGACTTCGATCAGTTCGGCGATCATCTGCGTGCGATATTCGCTGCTGATGAATGGATTCGAGATGCCGATTGTGAAGGCTTCAGCCGCGGGTTCCGCACCCACAAAGAATTGCTGGACTTCTTCTTCGGTCATGATGTCATCGAGCAGGAAAGCATCCGGCTTGCCTTCGCACATTGCCAGACCTTCATCCAGGTTCTCAGAGGTGACCACAGCCGCCAGTGGGATCACAAAGGACAGGCCATTGGCGCCGCCCAGCTTGGCAGTATCGACTTCTTTGCCCTGCAGGATGTTGACTGCAATGCGCAGGCCAGTCGGGGATACACCCGGGTGGTTGGCAACTGCGATGCTGTCGAATTCAGGGTTCATGGTCAGGGCTTCCTGCCACAGCTTCAGGTACTGGCAGCGACCTTCGCCCACGCCCTGCGGCCAGACCGCCGGATTGGCAGCCATCACCGCCTGCAGTGCACCGATCGCCATACCATCTTGCGTCCAGTAGCCGGTCAGGTTCGGGTAGGCAGACAGGAAGTTGGACATCACCTGCTGTCCAGTGGCTTCATCCCACTTGCCGGTGTCTGTCGCCAGCACATTGATGCCAGGATAGTCCGCAAACACTTCGGCTACCCCGTCCATGCGCGCTACATTCGCCGGGTGTCCCGGGAAGCCTTCGATCGTTACCACATCGCCTTCGCCGCCCAGCTTCTCTGCCAGCCATGCCGCGGAGGTCTTCGCCCATTCCTTCTGGTCGATGCCCACATTGTACACGCCCGGTACATTCAGCTCCTGGTCCACGGAGATCACCAGGATGCCCTTAGCAACTGCCTCTTCCAGGGTCGCATTCAAGCCGTTCACATCACCCGGGTTCACCAGGATGGCATCCACGCCCTTCGCCATCAGGTTCTGCAGTTGCTGGATCTGCCCGGCTACGTCTGTGTCGGCGCTCTCGATCACCAGCTCGTTCGTGATCCCAGCATCCATGTATTCCTGGTTGACTTCGATTAGCTCGGCAATCATCTGCGTGCGATATTCGCTGCTGATGAATGGATTCGAGATGCCAATCGTGAATTTATCATCGTCGGCGGGAGCGGCAGGAGCTTCAGTTTCTTCAACTGCCGGCTCAGCAGGGGCCTCGGTTGCCTCAACAGCCGGCGCCTCAGTTGGGGCAGCCGTGGTGCAGGCTGCCAATACGGTCGAAAAGATGGTGATCAGGGTCACCAAAAACATTACTGATTTCTTAGACATACGATTCTTCTCCTTCTGAAGTTAATTTGGTTACATGGTTTAGACAAATACTTGCGATTATATTAATGTCACTTCACCTCCGTTTTATGTGGTTCGCTTGTACTCACGCTCATATCCGATATTCACGCGCGACTGCCGAGTTCAGTCCTTCACTGCGAACAGATATTCGCTTGCCAGTGCTATCGCCCCAATGACACCCACTTCAGGGCCCATGCGGGAAAAATTAATCGACAAGTTGGTCGTGGCTAGGGGCAAAGATCGCCGCAGTACTGCTCTACGAATGGAGACCAGCAGATGGTTGCCGAAATTGGTTATTCCACCCCCAATAAATATATGGCTGGGGTTGAAAAAATTCACCAGGCTGGCCAGAACATCCCCGATCATCTGCCCACTGCCACGGATGATTTCCAAAGCTGCCTGATCGCCTTCACGACAGGCGGCATTCACATCTTCTGGATGAAGCTTACCTCCGTTGGCTTCCATCATCTGGCGCAGTAATGGGCTGGAGCCATTTTTTACGGCCAGCATTGCCTTTTCACTGATTGCCGGACCTGCCGCCATCGCTTCCAGGCAGCCGGTATTGCCACAGCGGCAGATGGGGCCTTGCTTGTCAACACAGATGTGACCGATATCTCCCGCGCACCCGATGCTGCCGCGATGGATTTTCCCGTTGGAAACAATCCCCGAGCCTATCCCGGTGCCAATCTTGATAAAAATGAAGTGGTCAATCCCATTCCCGTCGCCAGAACGCTGCTCTCCCAATGCCATGATATTGACATCATTATCGATGACCACAAACGCTGTTGGAAAAGTATGCCGGAAATAATCGCGGATTGAGAAATTTTCCCAGTCTGGCATCAGCGGTGGGGCGACCAGAACGCCGCGCCCAAAATCCACCGGTCCTGGTACACCTATGCCAATGCCCAATATTTGTTCCGGACGGCAGCCCTGAGCGGAGACCATATCCAGGATAAGCTCGCTGCATAGGGCTAGAAAATCATCGGGAGGCTGGCGAACATCCGCGGGCGCCGACCGCCGCTGGTAGATCTTACCGCCCACATCCGCAAGCACCATATCCACGCTGGTCGCGCCAATGTCCAGGCCAACGAGATAGCCCAGACGATCATTGATGCGCAGCAGGCGTGGTTTACGTCCACCCTGCGATACGCCATCGCCGATCTCTACAAGGTAGCCCTTATCAACCAGATCCCGGATCTTCTGGGAAGTTTTGGCTTTTGACCAGCCGGTAAGGTTAGCGATATCCGTACGGGAAATTTCACCCTGTGTGCGCAGGGCATGAATGATTTCAGCTTCAGCCCCACTCATTACAATTGGGGCATAAATCGGTTGTGCTTGTTTTATATCGGGCAGTCCCGGTTGAGCCATTCAACTGTGTCCTTGGAATTATTGTGTAAAAATGGACAAGCACGAATAACTATGTTATATCAAAACACCTTAGTTAATTCAATAGCCAACTTTGTATATAATAGCAGAACTTCGCCTATTTTTCAAACAAAGTTCTGCCCTGTGACTTGTTTTAGAACCGATAGCCCGCTACAGACCAGACTTCAGCTCTGGTGATCCATTCATCAGACCCTCTATTCCTTGATCAACTGCGAAATTGCCCCGGTTGTTTTGTCTTTTAGGATGATCTTGAGATTACCGTTGGGCATTTTTTCTTCTTTGATCAGAAAATGGGTCTCATCATAATCCTTCAACACCACCTCGGCTGAACCTGCTGCCCCACCCCGCCAGGTTTGAATTTCCACCGGTTCCCATTTCTTCGACTCAGCAGCTTTGTAGCAGGCATCGATGATGGTATTAACAATATACCCATCATAGAAATCTTCCATCGGCTTCTTTCCGGCGTCCATCGAATTGAACATATCCATAAACATTTCGACATAGCCCAACGAGCCAATTTCATCGCCCACGGGGAATAACCAACCGGTATCGCCTTCAGCTTTTTCAGCAACGTAACCGCCCTGTCCCACGCCGGTAAACATCTCAAAGCCGGTGCGCAGCCAGTGATTGAGCCAGATTGTGCCATCCGTACCGGCAATTTCGTCACGCAGATCCATCCCGCCGCGGAAAGTCCAGCTGACCTCAAATTGCCCAATGGCGCCATTGTCGTAACGCACCAGGCCCACCGCGTGATCCTCCGCGTCAATCGGATGCACCTGCGTGTCCGCCCAGCAAGTCACCTCTAATGGACGGTTGGTCTTACCGATGAAATTACGGGCAATTTCGATACAGTGGCAACCCATATCAACAATTGCGCCGCCTCCAGAATATTTCTTCGTCCAGAACCAATCACTATGCGGACCGCCATGTGTCTCGCGCGAGCGCGCCCACAACACCTTGCCCAGGGCGCCTTTTTGGGTCGAGGCCAGGGCTTTGAGCGTTTTTGGCGTGTAGACCAGATCCTCAAGATAACCGTGGAACACCCCGGCTTTCTCCACTGCCTCAAGCATCTCGAGCGCCTCAGGGCCGCTGGTCCCCAACGGTTTGGTACACAATACCGCCTTCCCGGCTTCAGCCGCCAGCAAGACAGCCTGTTTATGCAGGTAGTTTGGCAGCCCAACAATCACAGTATCCACTTCGGGATCACGGATGGCTTCTGCCATATCGGCCGTTGAGCGGGGAATACCGAATTCTTTGGCAAATTTTGCCGCTTCGTCGGCATGAGCAGCGCAGACCACCTTGATCTCATCTTTGCCCCGAAAACTTAGCAAACTCATCGTGTAAAAACGACCGATAAGACCAGCGCCAAGCATCGCAATTTTGTGCATGAGTGCCTCCTCCCAGGGATCCTGTCTTTTATTTGATTTTTCCAGATCGATTAACCTCTATGAGCAGCAAAATTATAGTAGAACATTTAGATTGCGTCAATTCTTGCGGACAATCAAACATTAAGTTAGAATTGACTTATTGTACGTACATTTTTCGTGACACTGTGTGTTGGGCATCAAAATCGCCTCAGCTCACAAAATGATACCTATGACCATGCTGCCCCGTGAACGTATTCTCGCTGCATTGAATCATCAGGAGAGCGACCGCATCCCCACTGCCTTAGGCGGCGGACCTTATGGTCTTGTCGATGATCTATATTTGCGCCTCGTCAAACATCTCGGCCTGGGCAAACCTGTGCTCCCTTTCCGAAGCGGGCACAGTATTTCTTATATGGATGATCGCCTGCTGGAGAGGCTGGGCACGGATATCCGCTACTGTTGGCCTGGACTGCTGCCCAACAGCCCAATCAGCCCTGGAGAAGACGATGACACCTTCTATGATTCCTATGGGCAGGTCTGGAAGCGCGCCTTACCCTATTACTACACAGGTGAGGGGATTCTTCACGATGCCACCAGTACCGATGACATCGAGCGCCTGGTCCGCTGGCCTGATTTAACTGACCCGCGCTGGACTGCCGGGTTGGCCGAACGCGCCCGCTCCTTGCGCGAGGACACAGATTATTTCGTTGCCATGCGCATGGTCGCTTCGCACGGACCTTTTCAGACCGCCTGCGACCTGCGCGGGACGGAGAACTTCCTGATGGACCTAACCCTGCGCCCCGAGTTCGCCCAGGCATTGCTGGATAAGGTAACCAGCGCAATCGATGGTCTGCTCCACCTGGCCCTGCAGGCTGGTGGAAAGTGGTTTGATATGGTCGAGCTGCCTGGCGACGATTACGCCGGGAATACCAGCACCATCATTTCCCCTGCCATGTTTCGTAGCTTTATCGCCCCCTGCCTTGCCCGGCTGATCAACACGATTAAGGAATACAATCCGCATACCTGTGTGATGTTACACAGCGATGGGGCGATCACGAAACTATTGCCGGATATTGTGGAGCTTGGCGTTGATGTGATCCATCCCCTCGAACCCCTGCCAGCGACGGATATCCCGGCAGTCAAAGCACGCTTTGGCGATCGAGTCACGTTTCTGGGTGGGATCGATATTTCGCACGCCATGCCCGGCTCGCGCGCGGATGTAATTGCTGAAGTCCAACGCCGTATCACACAGCTTGCTCCAGGAGGCGGTTACATCCTGGCGCCCTCCAACCACCTGCAGTCGGATGTGCCGCCCGAAAATGTGGTGACCCTGTTCGAAACAGCCCATAATTTTGTGCTTAACCAACCCTCAGACAGATAACTCGCCTGAAATAGAAGCCAATGACTCTTCCTTACGCAACCGTTGACCCTCACAGTCCTGTGCCGCTCTACTACCAGATCTATCTGGATTTGCGCCAGATGATCCAGCGCAATGTAATCCCACCCACCGGTATGCTGCCCCCGGAAATGGAAATCTGCCAGGCCTACAATGTGGGCAGGCAGACAGTGCGCCAGGCGATTGCTCGTCTGGTTGACGAGAATATCGTCGAGCGCTTCGCAGGGCGCGGGACATTTGTGCGCACCCAACGTTCCCATACCCAGTTTTTCCTGGATCGCAGCTTCACACAGCAGATGCGCGAATTAGGACGCCAGCCACATTCAAGGCTGTTGCGCCTGGAGATCGGCACAGTCGATGCCGAAAATATCCCCACACTGGGGCCCTGGAGAGGCGCCCCCTGCCTGATCATTGAGCGTTTGCGCCTGGGCGATGATGAGCCCATCTGTCATCAGATCAGCACTGTTCTGATGAGCCGCTGTCCCGGGATCGAACAACAGGATTTTTCCAGCCATTCACTGTACGAAATTCTCTCCACCCGCTACCAGCTTATTGTCACCCGCATTGACCATGTCGTGCGGGCGGTAGCTGCTGATGAATATCGCGCCGACTTGCTTGGCATCCCCGCAGGAACGGCTCTGCTGTTTGTCGGCACCAGCGCATATACAGATGATGGCGATCTTATCGAATACTCAACTTCTTACTACCAGGCGGACCGCTACGAATACAGCACCAGCCAGACCTGCTGCGGCGAGTAGATAGTCCTTTCAGAATCGACAGAGAAAGTTTGCGTAATTGCTTCGTTATCACTAAACCGGAGGAGTGATGCCAAATTCTGGATTTGAATTTATTCGGCAATCCCAGGCCATCCTGGAGCGCATCCAGGCCACCCAAATGGAAGCCATTGAACGCGCTTCCGAGCTATGCGCTCAAACCATCGCCCAGAATGGACTGGTGCACATGTTTGGCACGGGGCACTCGCGCATTTTTGTCGAAGAAATGTTCCCGCGCCATGGCAGCTTTCCCGGTTTTCACCCCATCGTTGAGCTCTCCCTGACCTTTCATAATGTGGTTGTCGGAGCTAACGGCCAGCGCCAGGCGATGTTCCTCGAACATGTGGAGGGACTCGGGCAGGTCATCCTGCGCAACTTTGTGTTTTCTCCACCCGACTGCTTCCTGTTATTCTCGAACAGCGGTATCAACGAGGTGGTGGTGGATGTCGCCCTGGAGGCCAAACGCCAGGGTTATCCTGTCATCGCAGTGGTCTCGCTGGATCACTGCGCCCGCTCAGCAGCGCTGCATTCGAGCGGTAAGAAACTGCCAGATATTGCTGATATCGTCATCGATAACTGCACGCCGGGTGGCGATGCACTGGTGAGCATCCCGGGCCTGGAAGATCCCGTAGGTCCTGGCTCTACCATCGGGGCAGCCACCGTGACCAACGCCATCAAATGCCTGGTTGCTGAAAAATTGGTCGCGTTGGGAAAACCACCCATCGTGCTTACCAGCTCAGTGCTGATCGGCAGTGAAGCATCCAGGAAGCGCTTTGACGAGTGCTACGACGATTACCGCGCCCGCATTCGCCAGATCTACGGTTGCTGATATGCGTTTGGAAGATAAAATCACCATCATCACGGGGGGAGGCAGCGGTATTGGGCAGGCCACCGCCCAATTATTCGCGGCTGAAGGCGCGCAGGTCATCCTGCTTGAAATCGATGGCGAGTCTGCCTCAGCGACATTGGGCTCCTTCAAAGGAAAACATCCGGGCGCAAGCATCATACTGGACCTGACCAACCCGAGCGAGGTCGAATCTGGCATGCGGGAGGTTATCTCACGCTACGGCAGGCTGGATGGTTTAGTGAATGTTGCTGGCGGCTCCGGGAGGAAATGGGGCGACGGGCCTGCCGGTGACTGTACGCTGGAAGGCTGGCAAAAAACCCTGGATTTAAATTTGAACAGCCTTTTTTACTGCTGCAAATACGCTTTACAGGCCATGCTCCCCTTACAGAAAGGGGTCATCGTCAATATCTCATCTGTATTGGGCATGGTTGGCGGCGATGCTGATTTCGCCACACATGCCTATGCTGCTAGCAAAGGCGCGGTTATCAGCCTCACCCGTTCAATCGCGGCATACTACGCCCCACGCGGCATCCGCGCCAACGTGATCCTGCCCGGATTAATCGCCACCTCGATGAGCAAGCGCGCCCAGGCAAGCGAGCACATCCGCAGCCGCCTGCCGCAGCTGCAGCCTCTGACCGGTGATTTCGGTCACCCGCAGGATGTCGCCCAGGCTGCGCTTTACTTTGCCGCAGATGAATCGGCCTTTGTCACCGGAGCCGTTCTGACCGTGGATGGCGGTTGGACAGTCCGCTAGCCGTTTGCCTGCTGGTTAGATTGTTTTGATCACTGCCAGCCGGAAATAATTGCAAGAAATCAGTGGAGGTTCAATGAAAGAACGCCCCTTACGCACCACCGTGATCGGCAGCTACCCATTTCCCTCCTGGCTGGAGTTTGCCAGCCAGCACCTGGACCAGTTTGGGAGCAATGAAATCACCGAGCTGCAAGAGGACGCTGTCATAGCCGCCATCCACGACCAGATCTCCGCAGGTCTGGATGTGATCACCGATGGCGAGCAGTCACGCCTGGATTTCAACCTGTCGTTTTACGGATATCTTAAGGGAATTTCCACTCCCCCGCGCCCGCTGCGCGTATTTGGTCCCCCCGCCCACGATCAGCGCGGCAAACACGATATCGTGAATGAGCTGACCGCTCCAGCGGGTCTTGGGGTGGTGGAAGAATTTTCCCGCCTGCAGCGGTTGGCGCTTTCTGGCCCGGTGCTGAAAGCCAGCGTCCCCGGACCCTACACCTTAAGCGGGCGGCTGAATCCGAACCGGTTGTATCCCGATCGCTATGCGGTCACGGAAGCCCTCATCCCCATTGTGCGCGCCGAGCTGGAAGCCCTGGTCCAGGCCGGCTGCAGCGAGATCACATTGGATGAACCTTCCATGAGTTGTTATGCCTACAAAGAAGACCCCCAGCGCTTTGTGGATATCTTCAATCGCACAGTAGCCCCCGTGGTGGGGAAATGCCGCCTGTCGACCCACCTGTGTTTTGGCAATTACAAAGGCAGGGCGGTCGGCCCGCGCCAGTATGCGCCGATGTTCCCTGCATTTTTGGAAATGAACGTGGATGAATTCCATCTTGAAATGGCCAGCCGCGAATTCGCCGAGCTGGAAATCATAGAAGAATTAGCCCGCGTTAAAGATGTGGCAGTGGGGATTGTGGACGTGAAAAGCTACTATATCGAAACGCCTGAAGATATCGCCGGGCGCGTGCAGCGCTGCCTGCAGTACGCCCCTGCTGAGCGCCTGTCCTTTGCGCCAGATTGCGGTCTCAGCCAGACAGCGCGCTGGGCGGCGAAACTCAAGCTCAAGAACATGGTCGCTGGCGTCCACAAGGTACGCGCCGAGTCAGGGCTGTGATGCGAGTCAAGGTAAAAATATGATCAAACCGCTATTACAAGACGAAACCTTTCTCGCCAGCGTGCGCAGCGCCAGTCCAGACAGACTGCATCTATGGTGGCTGGGCCAGAGCGGTTATCTCATCAAGTGGCAAGATTCTCACCTGTTGATTGACCCCTATCTGTCCGATTCGCTGAGCCTGAAATACGCCGGAACCGAAAAACCGCATGTGCGTATGACCGAACGGGTTATTTCCCCCGATCAGCTCGATTTCATCGATGTGGTAACCTCGTCGCACAAGCACACCGACCACCTGGATGCTGGCACCTTGATCCCCTTGCTGAAGCTCAATCCTGCCCTGACGGTGATCGTCCCGCGTGCCAATCTGAATTTCGCCGCTGAACGGTTAATGGTCCCAGTCGAGCGTCTAACTCCTATTCGCACAGACTCAGAACCGGTCTGCGTCGGTCCTTTCACATTTCACGCCATTCCATCTGCCCATGATGAGCTGGAGACCGATGAAAATGGCGATCACAAATTTATCGGCTACATCATCTCGGTCGGTGGCATAACGATTTACCACAGTGGTGACGCGCGCCCATATCAGGGATTGGTCGAACGCTTGAATGGATGGCAGATCGACCTTGCCCTTCTACCGATCAATGGTAATGATCAATCCCGCGGTGTGGCTGGTAATTTCAGTGCTGCCGAAGCTGTTCAATTAGGCAAAGCCATCCACGCAGGCCTGGTCATCCCTTGCCATTATGATATGTTCGAATTCAATACCGTCTCACCAGAGAGCTTTGCTCGCCTTGCTCAGGAGAGCCAGGTTCCCTATCAGATCTTACAATGTGGAGAACGATTTGATCCATGAGGTTTGTTGAGCGGTTTGTGTGATGGTTTTAAGCTGCTGTAAAAAAAGCCACGAAGTGATTGGTCATTCCACAGCGTTACTTGTCGAGAGCAGCAGAACAGAAAAATCGCCGGTATCTCCGGCGATTTTTACTCGTTGTAAATTGATTGCTGCAATTAAACCCCCAGTAAGTTTGTCATTGCCTGGTGTGCCT
>CAYXDC010000068.1:12479-16555 GCA_964463505.1 uncultured Anaerolineaceae bacterium | reverse complement strand
AGTGTTGAAAATTCCTCACGTTTGATACCAATCACCCCGGATTTATTCCAGGCAATGACTGATTGCCAATGCTGTTCAACTTCAGATGTAAGAAACTCGTAATCAGTTCCCACCAGCTCGGCGGTCTGCCACAGGGCTTGTTTAATTTGTGGATTTAATGACTGCAGGTAAGGCAGTACTTGCATGCGTAGCCGGTTCCTGAAGAAGGTTGTGTCCGTATTCGATGAGTCCTGAAGTACGCTAAGCTGGTTTTCGTGGATATAAGCCTCGATATCTGTGCGCCAAACAGTGAGTAGCGGGCGCACCAGAGGAATTGTGTGGCTCCATGGATTAGGCAGACTGCGCCAGCGCATGCCACGCAAGCCGGCTGGTCCGGCTCCGCGCAGAAGGTGCATGAGCACCGTCTCTACCTGGTCGTCTGCGTTGTGCCCTACGGCGACTGCTTGTGCACCAGATTGGATCGCAGCGCGGAACAAAAACTGATAGCGTAGTTCTCGGGCAGCTTCTTCAATTGACAGATGGTGGGCTTGAGCGTTGTTGCCCACATTAGCAGATTCAAAAATGGCGGGAATTCCCCAGCCTTGGGCTAGCTGCTCAACCTGTTTGGCTTCCAGGCTCGCTTCGGGACGTAGCTGGTGGTTGAGATGTGCGATGACAATCTGGTATCCAGTTTGCATCAATTGATGCGCCAGACAGATGCTATCTGGACCGCCAGACACTCCTACCAAAACCGGTAGGTTTCTGTCGAGTTGGCATTGTTGTTGTAAAATAATAGGCACAGAGTTTAACATTACGGATAAAATTATAGCTGATCTGATCCCTGTATTACGTTTCGGGTTTTAGAAGATGGTCAGTTATGTGCTTGTGCGTAGTTTTGTTAACTTTGCCAACATCTTGTATGTCTCAGAGCTTTATGCTAGACTGGCTTTGAATGTATACTAAGTGCAATATTTAGGAGCAGCGATGGCCGATAAAATCCTCATTGTTGATGACGATATCGATACACTACGCCTGGTTGGTCTGATACTGCAACGGCAAGGCTATGAAATTAGTGCGGCCAGTAATGGCATTCAGGCACTGGCCATGGCGCAAAGTGAACGTCCCAATCTGATCCTGTTAGACTTGATGATGCCGGATATTGATGGCGTAGAAGTCACACGCAGGTTGCGCTCCAATGACGCCACCAAAGATGTTCCGATAATCATGTTCACGGCTAAGACCCAGGTGGAAGATAAAATCCTGGGGTTTGAAGCAGGTGCAGATGATTACCTGACCAAACCAACCCAACCACGCGAATTGTTTGTGCATGTCAAGGCGGTACTTTCGCGCACCGGTAAAGCAAAAAAAACAGGTCCGATGGGAATTCCTAGTGGAGAACGCGGTTATGTACTGGGCGCGGTGGCAGCGCGTGGAGGGCTGGGGGTTTCGACCCTGGTACTAAATCTGGGTGTGGCTCTGAGTCAAGGGTATAAAAAAGATGTTATCGTGGCAGAATTCCGTCCAGGCCAGGGTACCATCAGCCTGGAATTGGGGAAAACTCGTTCCGAAGGACTCACTAATTTATTACAATTGAGACCTACAGATCTTGATCGGCGAACGATTGAACCGGAGCTGGTCAATCACTCTGCTGGTCTGCGCTTTCTGCTAGCTTCCCCTCAACCGCGAGATGCCCAATACATGAACGAAGTCGCCGTTTTTGAGATGATTGCCAAACATCTGGCTTATATGTCTCAGTACATATTACTGGATTTGGGAGCTTCGTTGACCCCGATGGTTGAAAAAGTGGTTGGTGTTTGTAACGAGGTGCTGGTTGTGGTTGAGCCGGTTCCCCAGACTGTATTGCAAACCAAAGCCATGCTTGACGATCTGATAGATAAAGGGGTTTCGGCTAACTCATTGAATGTGGTCTTAGTAAACCGCATCCGATCGGGGATGCAGCTCTCCTGGAGTCAGGTACAAGATCAATTAGGACAGCCTATATCAGTCATTTTCACACCCGCTCCAGATTTAGCTTATCAGGCATCGCTAAAAAATATTCCCATGGTATCGCAGCAGTCGGACAGCTTGACTGCTCAACAATATGCCAAGCTTGCCGAAAAAATTATGCTTCATAACCGCTAAAGACTGAGATGACCGATTTATCGCCGGCAACGTTGTACGGTATTCGTAATGCTGCGGATATCATCCGCGGATCCCGGCAAGGTGTTGTACTAAGCGGGGCTGGTATCTCAACACCATCAGGTATTCCAGATTTTCGCTCCACGAATAGTGGCTTATGGGAACGCTTTGATCCGACTGAGGTAGCCTCCCTGATATCGTTTCGTTATCATCCGGAGAAATTCTTTGATTGGATACGTCCCCTGGTCGTGCAAATGGTTGCAGCCCTTCCGAATCCAGCGCACCGTTCCTTGGCCTCTCTGGAGGCTTCTGGACATGTTAGAACAACGATCACACAAAACATCGACGGATTGCACCAGCGAGCAGGAGCAAAGAACGTTTTGGAGGTGCATGGCTCCCTGGAGACCCTATCCTGCGTCCGGTGTTTCGGCAAGCAATCTTCCAGGCAATACATTGGCCCCTTTCTGGAACGTGGTGAGATTCCACGCTGTCCAGATTGCGGGGGAATTTTGAAGCCGAATCTGGTTCTGTTTGGTGAACAATTACCAGCACGTACCTGGCTATTAGCCCAGGAAGCCTGTCGCAAAGCTGATTTATTGATTGTCGCAGGCTCATCTTTAGAGGTCCTGCCAGTTGCGGGGCTTCCAATGCGAGCATTGGAGAACGGCGCTCATCTAATATTGATTAACCAATCGCAGACCTATCTTGATCTGCGAGCGGACGTAGTCTTTCATGAAGATGTGGTCGACATCCTGCCACGAATTGTCCAAGAGGTAACCAGTGACTGATCCAGAACTTGAGCGAAGGCTACATCGTTATCAGCGTGTAATAGACTTATCCAGTGAATTAGCATTGACATTGGATTTGGACCGTTTGTTGAACCACGTGGTTCATGCGGCGGCTGATCTTTGCGAGGCAGATGCTGCTTCGATCTTGCTCTACGATGAAGTCAAAGGCGTGTTGAATTTTGATGCTGCTTCAAATTTAAGTGAACCATTGATGCGTGGTTTGGTGGTGCCTGTTGAGACTTCAGTTGCCGGCTGGATTGTTACCCATCGCGAGCCAGTCATTATTGATGATGTTGATAAGGATCCGCGCCATTATGGCGGAGTGGGAGAAGCTACAAAAATCAAGACGACTTCCATGCTGGGTGTTCCACTGATTGCTAAAGGCAAAGTAATTGGTGCGCTGGAAGCGATCAATAAGCTGAAGGGAAAATTTACAGAAGAAGATCAGGAACTTTTGATGGTATTGGGTGTACAAGCCGCTATAGCGATTGAAAACGCCCGGCTTTTCCACCAATCTGATCTGATCAGTGAACTTGTCCATGAATTACGCACACCGCTGACCTCCTTAAATACGGCTGCGCGTTTGTTGTTACGACCCAATGTAAGTGATGAAATCCGTGACCAGGTCACCGACATCATTGCCTCGGAAACTGAGCGCTTGAACGAGATGACAACTGCTTTCTTGGATTTGGCGCGTCTTGAATCGGGGAGAGCAACATTCCATATTGAAGTCTTTGATATTCATCTTTTGCTCAGCGAATGTGTGAACCAGATGCGCGCCAAGGCAGAAGAAGAAAAAGATGTCTGTATACACCTGGATTTACCTGAAGAAGATGGCGGATTACCCGATCTACGGGCGGATCGAGATAAGGTCAAGCAGGTCCTGTTGAATTTGTTGTCCAATGCGATTAAATACAATGTTCCAAGAGGGAAGATCGACGTGAAAGCTCGTCAGAAAGGGAATGAGCTGGAGATCAGCATCCAGGATACCGGGCCTGGCATACCCCCTGAGAGCCTGGTGCATATGTTCGAAAAATTTTTCCGTGTGCCTGGGATCGAAAAATCAGTTCAAGGCACCGGGCTGGGTTTGTATATCTGTAAACGGATAATGGATGCTCACCAAGGCCGCATTGATGTAGAGAGTAAACAGGGGCAAGGCACAACATTCAT
>CAYXDC010000068.1:0-12379 GCA_964463505.1 uncultured Anaerolineaceae bacterium | reverse complement strand
GTGCTCTTTAATACCAGCGTGCCGCGCGGGCGAATAGCCTGGCGCGCCAGGTAAAAGCCCTCCGGCGTGCCGGTTGCTTCCACGACAAGATCAAATTTTTTGGTGGGAACCTGGTCAGGCAGGATCACCTGGATGCCACGCTTGTGCAGTAATTCCTGTTGCCGTGACCGCCGCGCGACCACCTGAATGCCACAACCGGTCAGCGCTAATGTCCAGGCAATGAGCTGGCCTAACCGCCCGGCGCCAATCACCAATACCTGGTCGGTTGGACGGATAAATACTTGTTCCTGGATTTCCAGCGCGGCAGCCAGCGGCTCCACAAAAACCGCAGATTCATCAGGCACTCCATCGGGTACAGCATGTAAATTTTTTACAGGCAGGGTGACATAATCTGCGAAAACCCCCTGCCGTCCAGCGATTCCGAGTACACTGCGCCTTTCACAATGCGTTGGCCGGCCGCCTTTACAGGCAGAACACGTTCCACAAGCAGCATTAATCTCACCCACCACACGCTTGCCGACCCAGGCCTGGCTGACTTCATCCTGGTCGGATACGTTCATCACCGTGCCTACAAATTCATGCCCCGGGATGCCCGTGAACGGGTAATAACCCTTCACCATTTCCAGGTCGGTAGCACAAATACCCGCCAGATTTATGCGCAATAATGCTTCTCCTGGTGGAGGGTTGGGGATAGTAAGATCATTACGTACAGACAGGCTATTGTTTTCTAACCAAACAGCTTGCATGGGAAAAACCTCTTTGGCTCTCTAAATTAACGCGCCCCACGCCGCCCAAACTGTCTCTCGAGCAGATCAACAGAAATATGGATCATTGTGGGGCGTCCATGCGGGCAGGTGCGCGGTGATTGGCATGCCTCCAGGTTATCCAACAAAGCACTTTGTTCATTCACGGATAGCATATGACCGCCTTTCACGGCAGCACGCTTGCAGATGCGGGCGATGATAAGTGCTTCGATCTCCTTGCCCAAAGGTGTTTCATCTTCTTCAAAGTCTTCAACCAGAACCCGCAAGGCTGCGGCAGGATCACTGCCGGATAATAAGGCAGGGATGGCACGGATCAAGTAGGTATGGGGTCCAAATGTTTCCACGACAAAGCCCAATTCAGACAGTAATGGGAGCTGATCATGGAGCAGGCGCACATGGGAGGTTGGTAGTTCTACCATGGCTGGTTGTAGCAAGGCCTGGCTGGGGATATGGCTGGAACGCTGGGCCATCATTTGCTCAAATAATACCCGTTCATGGGCTGCATGTTGATCAACGAGGTATAAGCCGTCTGGACCCTCGGCGACCAGATATGTGTTTGCTATTTGCCCGATCAGGCGCAGCAAGGGAACCCGCTGTCCGGGCAAGCCAGGCTGGTTGGCTTGCTGGGGAGCTAAGGGGGTGTAGGTGTTAGATTCATCGAGCGGTTGCGCTGTGGAGCTTGGTTGGGGGTAGGCTTCTTCCCACTGTTTTTCGGGTGGTGTCCAGCGAATCTGGGTTGGGTATTCTTGAGTATGTACCCCGGTTCCAGGAATTGGCGCATAAGCCAGTAAGGCGCGCCGGACTGCTTGCTGCACAGCCAGGAAAATGCGCTCTGGTTGCTGAAAACGGACTTCGGCTTTAGCCGGGTGCACATTTACATCGACCGCTTCAGGGGGAAGCTCAATAAACAGAACTGCTAAAGGGTATCTCCCAACCATTAATAAGGTGTGGTAGGCTTTTAGCAGGGCTGCGGTCAGGGCTGTGTCTTGTATGGGGCGACCATTTACAAAGAAGGTGATCTCTCTGCGGTTAGAGCGAGTCAAATCCGTGGGGCTGATGAAACCTGTAACCGATATCTGTGGCTCTTCGTAGATAACTTCCAACATCTGCCGGGCAATATCAACTCCGTAAAGATTGGCGAGCACTTCCCGCCGATTGCCGTTGCCGCTGGTTTGGAGAGCTAAGCGCTCATCTTGTAGCAGCTTGAAACGAACCTGGGGATAGGCCAGTGCATAACGAGTGACCAATGAGTCAATCTGCCGGCGCTCTGTAGTATCGTGTTTTAGAAATTTCAGCCTTGCAGGCACATTGTAAAACAGGTTCTCCACCCGCACGACAGTCCCCAGAGGCGCTCCAACCGACTCGATGGAGCTGCTGTTGCCCCCCTCGACGCGTAATCGGGCGCCGCTGTCTGCCTGAGTCGTGCGCGAAGTAATTGTGAAGCGGGATACTGAGGCAATCGAGGCGAGGGCTTCGCCGCGAAAACCAAGTGATTGGATATGGGTTAGCTCGTTAGCTGAAAATAATTTGGAGGTAGCATGGCTCTCAACAGCCAAGGCCAGCTCGTCTGAAGGGATACCTGCGCCATCGTCAGCAACTTCGACCAGGCGTTTGCCAGCCTCTTCCACGCGGATATGAATCAGCGTGCTGCCAGCATCCAGCGCGTTCTCCAGCAATTCTTTCACCACTGAGGCTGGGCGTTCAACGACCTCTCCTGCTGCAATTTGCGAGGCTACCTCTGGATGTAGTTTTCGAATAGGCATGAGGTAATTATATCAGCCTGCACGTTCGCCGGATGTTCTGCCCTTTCAGGGTGCACATCAATCCCTTATAATGGTGCTATGACTTTCACAACCTTATTTTTTGATCTTGATGAAACTCTGTATCGGAGCAGTACCGGGTTATGGGGTGCGATTCGTGATCGAATGAATCGCTTCATGCATGAGCGCGTCGGCTTACCCGAAGCGATAATCCCTGAGCTACGCGAGCAGTATTACCGCAAATATGGCACCACCCTGCGTGGCTTGCAATTACATCATGAGGTGGATACCGACGAATACCTGGCATATGTGCACAATCTGCCCCTGAAGGATTATCTCCAGCCGGACCTGCAGCTCCGGTCGATATTGCTGGAATTGCCCCAGCCTCGCTGGATCTTTACCAATGCGGATGCGGAGCATGCCTATCGCGTCTTGGATATCCTAGGAGTAAGCGATTGTTTTGTAGGCGTAATCGATGTGCGCTCTGTTCACCCGGCCTGTAAACCTGCTCCTGAGGCTATGTGGAAGGCATTGGAAATAGCAGGCAGTCCAGAACCAAACGCATGTGTTCTTTTAGATGACTCGCCAGTCAATATTGCTGGTGCACAACAGCTTGGTTTGACAACAGTCTTGGTTGGGAATGGGACTCATCCCCATACAGCTTCTTACCAGGTGACAAATTTGGTAGATTTGCCCGTAACGCACCCAGAATTCTGGCGTGGGTTAGTAGGCAGTTAATTGGAGGTATAGGTATGGATACCACCCGGGCATTCTGGGTGATCTGTATTACGTTGGTCGTAGTAATAGTCCTCAATATGGGGATCTATGCCGCTTTCTCACGCCGTAAACCAGATAGCTACTCTCAATTATTCGGCAAAGTCACTCGCGAAATGCGCAATCCCTGGCAGCAAAATAATGCGGCTCTCGATGAACTGTCCAAACGTGTTGCCGACTTGCGAGCCAATAACTCGGTAGAAGAAGGCGCAGAAAATCAGAGGAAACCAGATACGGATGGATAAACGCTCTACACTGACAGCCGCGGCTGAAAGAATTGAAAGTGGTACAACCCTGGCGTTGGGTGGTATGACACTCTATCGCAGGCCGATGGCATTTGTACGTGCCTTACTGGCGCGCTTCAAGCGTGATCAAACACCAGATGAGCTGACCTTGTTAGCCTTTACCGCAGGCCTGGAAAGTGACCTCCTGGTAGGCGCCGGTCTGGTCAAACGCACTCGCACATGCTACTTTGGGCTAGAAATTTTCGGGTTGGCGCCCATGTTCACCCATTACGCCAATCGTGGCGAGCTCCTCATTGTAGAAGAAACTGAAGCCAGCCTGGCTTTGGGACTGCGCGCTCAAATGGCTGGGATTGGGTTTATGCCGGGCAGAGCCTGGCTGGGAACAGATCTACCTCGCTTGCGCCCGGATGTTGCTACGATTCGCGACCCATATTCCGGGGAAGAATTGATGGCTTTCCCGGCCA
Source organism: uncultured Anaerolineaceae bacterium (assembly GCA_964463505.1). Lineage (GTDB taxonomy): Bacteria > Chloroflexota > Anaerolineae > Anaerolineales > UBA4823 > JAJZSS01. The sequence continues at coordinate 8,372 of CAYXDC010000068.1, read as the reverse complement.
TTCGCCCAGACGTAGCTGTGATCCATGCATTACAGGCAGATCCACACGGCAATGCCCGCATTGGGGATAACCGTGGAATTGATGAGGAGCTGGCATTAACTGCTGACCTGGTAATTATTACAACTGAAGAAATAGTGCCTGAATTAAGTAAAGCAGATTTGGTGGCTCCTTTCGTAGATATGGTAGTTCTGGCGCCTCGAGGCGCCGCGCCAACTTCCTGTCACCCGCTCTATCCTTTGGATGGTCAGGCTATGCTCGAATACACGGAACAAGTTAACGAGCCAGCATCGTTTGCTGCCTACCTGGAACGTTGGCTGGCTGAATAATCTGGCTCAGTTTAGCAATCGCAATTAAGCCAATTATTAAAGGATGATGGGGGATTTTATAAATTGTTTACTATGCTCTAATCAAATATTGACAATCATTGGTTAAAATTTTTAGAGAGTTCTGTCGATCGAAACAGGATTTTTTGTCAAAACTTTAACTCATCCTGGTAACGAGTGTAACCAGGCAGAAAGATGGCTAAATTATGAATTCGAAAAGCTGGCTAGCTGTTATCAGCATTGTGAGCGCTCTATTGTTAATTACGGTCGCTTGTTCGGCAGGCTTTATGGCGGGTCGTTTTATCTTTCCTGCCACAGATGGGGTTGAGATTGGCCCAACACTACTCGATCCTCCCACTGTAGTGGACAATCTACCGCAGGCTAGAGATCTTGGCGATACACCTGCCAATCTGGATCAGTTATTCCAACCATTCTGGCAGGCATGGGAGCTGGTACACGAAAATTATGTAGATCAGCCTATTGATGACGAAGCGCTGATGCGTGGAGCTATCAGTGGGATGATGGCTGCCATAGGCGACCAACATACCTCCTATCTCGATCCGGTCCAATTCGAGCAGTCTACCGACCAACTGCAAGGTCAGGAGTATGAGGGGATTGGCGCCTGGGTTGATATTTCAGGAGATTATCTTACAATCATCAGCCCGATGCCTGGTTCGCCTGCTGAAAAGGCGGGATTACGACCTGATGATAAGGTAATTGGTGTGGATGGCGAAGATGTGACAGGTTTAGATGGCGAGTCAGTCCGCCAGAAAGTTATAGGACCACGCGGTTCAACTGTCACCCTGACCATCCTGCGGGAAGGACAGGAGCACTTTGATGTAGTTGTCGAGCGCGCCAGCATTGTTGTGCCCAGTGTGGATGCAAAGATGCTGGATGGACAGATCGGTTACATCCAGTTGTACACATTTGGGGATGATACAGCGCGTGATCTACGTGATGCAATCGAAGAACTATCGGTTCAGAATCCGGTAGGTTTGATCCTTGATTTACGCAATAACGGCGGTGGGTATCTGGAGACTGCCATCGATGTTGCCTCCGAATTTATCCCTGATGGGATTGTGATGTACGAAGAATATGGGGATGGACGTAGAGATACCTACGAAGCGCGCAAAGGTGGTACTGCCATTGAAATCCCCCTGGTTGTGTTGATCAATGAAGGCAGTGCTTCCGCCTCTGAGATTGTGGCTGGGGCGATCCAGGACCGCGGCCGTGGTCTCCTGGTGGGCGAAACTTCATATGGCAAAGGCTCTGTGCAGACCTATAACGCCCTGGTAAATGAGCAGGGTGCAGTCAGGATAACAATTGCGCGCTGGCTTACCCCCAACGGCCGCCAGATCAACGAAGTTGGTCTGGAACCAGACGTAAAGGTTGAGATTACCGAAGAGGATCTAGCTGCCGATCTTGATCCGCAGCTTGACCAGGCGATTGAACTCTTATCAAAATAGTGTTATGTGTTGCCCGTTAAGGTTCAACTTAGAAGTATTGCACTGAAAGATTATCTGTGGGCTTTGGGATCAGAATAGAACTAGAGGATTGACCTATGATTTTCGATATACGATACATGATTTTTATGCTGCCGGCCATCGTCATTATGATGGTGGTGCAGTGGTATGTCAGCTCGGCTTATAACAAATGGAGCAAAGTGGCAGCGCGTAGTCGCTCCACAGGCGCCGATGCTGCACAACGCCTGATCGATAGAAGTGGTTTGTACAATGTGCGCATCGAAGGGGTGGCTGGTCGCATGACCGATCATTATGACCCGCGCCAAAAGATATTACGCCTCTCACAGGGTGTCTATCAAGGCCAATCTGTAGCAGCTCTGGCAATTGCAGCCCATGAATTGGGCCACGCTTTACAGGACAAAGAGGAGTATATGCCACTGCGCTTACGCGCCGCCCTGGTTCCGGCTGTGAATATCGGTTCATACCTGGGGTGGTTTTTGATCTTGATTGGTTTAATGCTAGGGTTTACCGAACTTGCCTGGGTAGGAATTGCTGTTTTTTCAACCGGTGCTTTGTTTGCTTTAGCGACCCTGCCAGTTGAGCTGAATGCTTCCGCCCGAGCGCGCCAGATGTTAGCTGAATCCGGCATCATCCAGGGTGAGGATGAAATGCGCGGGGTAAATCATGTGCTGAATGCAGCCGCTATGACTTATGTTGCAGCCCTGATTACAGCAGTTATGCAGCTACTGTATTGGATCAGCATGGTGGTTGGCGTTGGTCGCCAGCGCGATTGATAAATAACGACCGTAGTTTGTTGTTGAGAGAAGTTAAGAAGATGACAGCCAAAAAAGTATTTTATATTCTGCTTATATTTGTTGTGGCAGGTATCTCAGCATTTGGAGGAGTCCTGGCAGGTGGTGTAGCCGCCTATCGCTTTTTACAGGATCGAGTTGCCCCTGCAGGGGAAGTTCAGTCCCCAATTAGCGAATTACCAGCCGAGACATTGCCAGAACCACAAGTGCTCATCTCCAATACCGATATCCAGACCAACATCACCCAGGCTGTTGAAAAAGCTGGTCCTGCCGTGGTAACTGTGGTTGGCACTGTCGCAGGGCGTGAAACATTTTTCGGATATACTGGCGATCAACGGGTGAGTGGTAGTGGGGTGATCATCTCAGCCGATGGATATGCAGTAACCAATAATCATGTAATCGATGGGACTACCAGTGTCAATGTGCTGCTGGCTGATGGTAATGAGTTGCCAGCCACGGTGATCGGGGCCGATCCTTATGCAGACCTGGCGGTATTGAAATTGGATGGTGAAGTCCAGAGTTATGCCAGCCTGGGTAATTCGGATGCCTTACAGCCTGGTGAAACAGTAATTGCCATTGGTTCGCCGCTGGGTGAGTTTGTCAACACGGTCACAGTGGGTGTTGTTAGCGCTACCGGACGGATGATTGAAACCGAGAATGGTTACCAGATCGAAAATCTGATCCAGACCGATGCAGCCATTAACAGTGGTAATTCTGGTGGTCCACTGGTCAATTTGGCGGGTGAAGTGATTGGGATCAACACCCTGGTGGTGCGCGGGAGTGAAATGGGCAGTGCATCCGCAGAAGGGCTTGGGTTCGCGGTGCCTACCTCAGTAGTGCAAGAAGTTGCTGGACAGATCATCGAACGCGGTTTCTTTTCGCGGCCCTACCTGGGAATTCGATGGCAGTTTATTTCTCCAGACATCGCCTCGGCTTACGATTTACCAGTCGAGTGGGGCGTATATGTATCGGATGTTGTACCCGGCGGTCCGGCTGATCTTGGCGGGATCCAATCAGGTGATATTATCACACGCATCGGAGACGCTAAAATCGACGAGGATACGCTCTTTTTGAATGCGCTGTTCGCCAACCAGCCTGGTGAGATGGTAGAGATTGATGTTGTCCGCAATGGAAATCCTCAGACTATGCAGCTTACCCTGGGAGAATCTCAATCGAGTTAGTAAATAAACCTCCCGGTTTATCTGGCCTATCAGCAGACAGCTTGTTCAATGGCTGTCTGCTTTATTATCTATTGATAATTCCAGTATAATCTCTTCATTAACCTCCTTGACAGGCTTATCAAGCTGGTATATGATCACTCGCTTGATATTTCGAAATGAATTGAGCCATTATGAATCCGAACCAAAATGGAAGTCCATTTAATCGAGTCGCCCGTGATGAGCCACGGCGTGGCTTTCAAACCTGGCTTATCGGGCGTCCACTACCCACGGCAGATGCCCCACATCAAACGATCGGCAAAGCCATCGGCCTGGCTGTTTTTGCCTCCGATGCACTTTCGTCCACAGCTTACGCTACCCAGGAAATCCTGGTGATCTTGGCAATTGCCGGTACCGGTGCTTTTGGCTATGCTTTTCCGATCTCGCTGGCAATTGTCGTCTTGATGGCGATTGTCACCATCTCCTACGAGCAAACCATCCATGCTTATTCGGGTGGGGGCGGCGCGTATATCGTCGCCCGGGATAATCTGGGAGAATTGCCGGCTCAGATGGCGGGAGCAGCTCTGCTGACAGACTATATTTTGACCGTAGCGGTTTCAATTTCATCCGGTGTAGCTCAAATCACATCTGCTTCACCAGTATTAATGGAATACCGTGTGCTCATCGCCGTAGTTTTGGTCTTATTGGTTATGGTGGTTAACCTGAGAGGGGTAAAAGAATCAGGTGCAATTTTCGCCATTCCGACGTATTTTTTTGTGGCGATGATGTTTTCTATGTTGCTATATGGTTTCATACAATTAATTACCGGCAATCTAGGTATGGTCATCGATCCACCAGAACTTGAAGTTCTAGGCCCACTGGTCGCAGTATCGCCATTTCTTATCTTGCATGCATTCTCCAGTGGCACTGCTGCGTTAACCGGGATTGAAGCCATCTCCAATGGAATTACTGCCTTTCGTGAGCCACGCAGCCGCAATGCTGGCATTACCCTGATCGCTATGGCATTGATTCTGGGGACATTGTTCTTGGGAATTACATACTTGTCAGGGCAGATACACACAATTCCATCCGAACATGAAACCGTCATATCTCAATTGGCGCGCACAATCTATGATGGCCGCGGTATTTTATACCTGATGACCATCACTGCCACCACTGTGATCCTGGTTTTGGCGGCTAATACCGCTTTTGCTGATTTCCCCCGCCTGAGTGCCCTGCTGGCTGCTGATGGTTTCTTGCCACGCCAGCTAGCTTTCCGTGGTAGCCGTCTGGTTTATTCAAATGGGATCGTTTTTCTGGCTTTGTTTGCCAGTATTTTAATTGTAATTTTTAAGGCCAGTGTGACGGCATTGATCCCTCTATATGCAATCGGCGTCTTCCTCTCATTTACCCTATCGCAGAGCGGCATGGCGTTGCGTTGGCATAAAATTGGGCGAATCAAGCCAGGGGAGGAAATTAAGGAAAGAGGATCGACCTTACGATTTGATCCTCGTTGGCAGCTAAAAATGGTCATCAACGGTTTTGGTGCTGTGTTAACCTTTATAGTGATGTTAGTGTTTGCTTATACCAAATTTGCAGATGGCGCTTATCTTGTCCTTATTGTTATTCCTATTTTGGTCTATATCTTTTCAGCGATCCACCGCCATTATCGCGAACTGGCGAAAAGTTTGTCATTGGAAGACTATGGTTCACCGCCTGTGACCCCACGCCATAGAGTCATTATTCCAATCTCAGGTGTACATCGCGGCTCACTGGCTGCTCTGCGTTACGCCCGCGCCCTATCTATGGATATCACTGCGGTGCATGTATCCATTGATCCAGTGGAAACTGAAAAGCTTGAACAAAAATGGGATATTTGGGGGGAGGGAGTGCGATTGGTGATGCTTGATTCCCCCTATCGCTTGCTGCTCGAACCATTGATCGATTATATTGAGGAAGTTGCCAGCCAGCGTCAGCCAAATGAGACCATCACGGTAGTTGTTCCACAATTTATCCCAAAACACTGGTATCACAATCTATTGCATATGCAGACGGCATTTCTTTTGCGAATGGCCTTGATATTCAAGCCAGGCATCGTTATCACGGACGTACCTTATCAGGTTGGATGAACCTGAGGAATTAAATAGGATCTGGTAAGTTAGTGGAGTTTATTATGAAAGTCATTGTTGTTGGATGTGGCCGTGTGGGATCCGAATTGGCCTACCGGCTCTTCGAAAAAGGGCACAAAGTCTCGGTGATTGATACCGAGCTAGGTGCGTTTGAGAATTTAGATTCCAGGTTCCGTGGGCGGACCATAGAAGGAGAAGCCCTCAACCAGGATGTCCTGAACCGCGCTGGCATTGATCAAGCGGATGGCATCGCTGTTGTGACCAGTTCAGACACACTCAATGCAGTAGTCGCCCAGATTGCTCGCTCGGTTTATCAGGTGCCGAATGTGGTTGTGCGTAACTACGATCCGAATTGGCGCAAATTACATGAGGAGTTTGGCCTGCAGGTGGTCAGCACAAGCAGTTGGGGGGCGGGGCGAATTGAGGAATTGCTCTACCATCAGGAGCTGCGCACAGTCTTTTCGGCTGGGAATGGAGAAGTTGAAGTATATGAATTCAGCGTGCCTCAGACCTGGCATGGCCATAAACTGGGTGAGTTGATCAATTCCGAAGAATGTACCCCAGTCGCCATAACGCGCTCTGGAAAAGCCGTATTGCCGGATTGTGATTCTATTGTTGAGACAGGGGATGCGGTCCTGGTAAGCGCCACATTTGATGGCATTCGTAAGCTGCGCGAAATGCTTCACGCTGGTCAGGAGGCATGAAATGTTTGTAATCGTTGCTGGAGCCGGGAGAACCGGTACACAGTTGGCTCTACTGCTATTGGCGCAGGGATATGATGTGCGGGTGATTGAACACCGTCCGCAAATATTGAGCCGGATCCATCATGAGCTTCCAACTGAGGTTATCTTTCAGGGTAATCCAACGGATCCAGGTGTTCTGGAGACGGCTGGGATCCAGAAAGCGCAAGTACTGGCTGCCTGTACCGCATCAGATGAAGATAACCTCGCAATCTGTTATCTGGCGCGCAAGCTCTTTAACATCGGACGCACCATTGCCAGGATCAACAATCCTCGTAATGCCTGGCTGTTTGACGAAAAATTCAATGTCGATGTCGCCCTCAATCAATCCGATGTGATGGCTAAAATGATTGAGGAAGAGATGTCGATGGGGGATATGGTGACTCTGATGAAATTACGCCGTGGCGATTTCTCGCTCGTGGAAGAAAAAATTCCTGCTGGAGCACGGGCAGTGGGGATCGCCATAAAAGACTTGCCGCTACCGGCTGAATGCGTTATTGCCGCTGTTATCCGGCATGGCGATTTGATCGTACCGCGCGGCTTGACTATTCTGGAAGCCGGAGATGAAGTCCTGGCGGTGACCAACCCCGATGGGGCGGATGATCTGGCAAGGCTATTTGCCCCACCGGATCGCAAGCAATAATCGATTAAAAAACAGAGCTAGTTTGCCGAACAGCCTTGCCTGGCAGGTAGGGCTGTTTTTTTCTGGAGTTCTAAAAGGGGAGCAAGATGTATCGTCGGGGTGGTAAGAGCGCCGAGCGCATTTCCTGAGCTGTTTGGAAGCGGTGGCGGCGATCAAACTCCAGGGCTTTGGCAATTACTCTGTCAGTGGTTTTTGAAACGCTGGGGTTGAATGGCCGGATAGAAGACACGCCCGATGCATAATCTGCTAAACCTGCAATAACCCTATCTTTGGCGCGTGGTGGCAAACGCCCTGCTAATAGATAATAAATGGTTGCACCCAGACTATAGATATCACTGCGTGCATCAGTCCTCCAGCCATGCTCATCAAACTGTTCGGGCGGGGCGTACTCAAGGGTTCCGAAGGTGTTGATATAGGATTCGGCAGCCTCGATCTTTCGCTCAACTTCTTTCATCAGACCGAAGTCAACCAGGACCACTCGTCCATCGGGCGTCAGGATTAGATTTTCTGGCTTAATATCCCGGTGAATAACTGGGGTGGGCAGCGTGTGCAGATAGTGCAGTGAATCCAATACCTGGAGCGTCCAGCCGATCACTCTGCTTTCATCCAGTATCTGATGCTGACGCTGGGTGCGCTGGCTGATCTGCATCAGGGTGCATCCGGCGATAAATTCCATTACCAAATATTCATTATGGTGGCTGGGGAACTGGTCGTAGATTTGGGGTATGTTGGGATGGTCCAGGGTTTGGAGGACAGACATCTCGCGCAGGAGCTGGGTTTGCACCTGCTGGCGGGTATCCGGGTCTTCACAAAACATTGGATCAAGGCAGGCTTCTTTGATCGCTACCGGAATCTGGTCGCTTTGGCGCGTGGCCTGGTAGATCGCGCCCATCCCGCCTCGGGCGATTTCGCCCTCAATCAGGTATTGCCCGCTTTTCCCGCTCAGAACATCCCCAACCTGTATCTGCGCCATTCAGTGTCTCCAGACCTGGCTAGATATAAAAACCAAAACCTCCACGGCATTTTACCATGGAGGCCTCGGTCGGCGTGGTGGGCGCGGAGGGGCTCGAACCCACGAACCTCACGGATGTGAACCGTGCGCTCT
>CAYXDC010000067.1:15119-17091 GCA_964463505.1 uncultured Anaerolineaceae bacterium | reverse complement strand
AAGCGCAACACCATCTGGTATCTGCTGCCGTTGTGCTGATAAGATCCATAAGCTGCCTCTGCCAATTGCTGCGCTTCGAGCAGGCAGCTATAAATTTACCACAAATCGAGTGATTGTGCCAATAGCCACAAGGATTGTACAAGCTGGGTGCAATCGAGATTTGACCAAACCCGACCTGCCGGGCACTTTGCACTATGCAGCCGCTCTTCCTGAATAGTCCCGGATGGTATAATGATTCTTGCAGGTGGGCTTTCTGTTGATATGCTGGATTGCAGGTTTCACCCGCTGAAGTGAGGACTCTGAATTATGTTTATCGATCAAGCGGATATTTACGTCCGTTCTGGCAAGGGCGGGAATGGCGTAGTGCATTTCCGGCGCGAAAAATTTGTACCGCGCGGGGGCCCGGATGGCGGCGATGGAGGCCGGGGTGGGGATGTCATCTTTGAAGTCCAACCGACCCTGAATACTCTCTCTGCATTTCGCCGCCAGTCCAAGTTCATGGCTGAAGATGGCGCAAATGGGGCGCGCCAGAATATGTCTGGAAAATCCGGCCAGGACCTGATGATCCATGTTCCCCCGGGCACCTTGATTTATGACCAGGATTCAGGTGTTTTGCTGGGCGATCTGGTGGAAGCCGGGCAGAAGCTGGTGATCGCTAAGGGCGGTCGTGGTGGGCGCGGTAACTCTCATTTTGCGTCCTCCGTCCATCAGGTGCCGCGCATTGCAGAAAAAGGCGCGCCAGCCCAAGAACTCAACTTACGCCTGGAATTGAAGCTGATCGCCGATATTGGCATTGTTGGGGTTCCCAATGCCGGTAAATCCACCTTCCTGGCTGCGGTGACCAATGCGAAACCCAAGATTGCCCCTTATCCCTTTACGACCATCGAGCCAAACCTGGGCGTGGCTGAATTGGATGAAGATACCAATCTCGTGCTGGCGGATATCCCCGGTTTGATCGAAGGCGCTCATCTGGGGGTCGGTTTGGGGCATGATTTTCTGCGCCACATCCAGCGCACACGCGTCCTGATCCACCTGCTGGATGGCCTGGCGGAAGATCCCTTGCTCGACTTTGCCCAGATTAACAGTGAGCTGGCCTTGTTCGATGCCCACCTGGCTGAAAAACCACAGGTGGTGGTATTGAATAAAATGGATTTACCCGACGTGAGCGCACGCTGGCCCAAGATCCAGGCAGCCTTAAAACGTCGTGGTCATATCCCCTTTGCCATCTCTGCGGTAGCTGGCACCAATGTGCGCAAGGTGCTCTATCAAGCAGCCCAGTTATTAAAAGAATCCCCACCCGTGGAGATGCTGGATACGCTGCCGGTGTATCGGCTGGATGAAGACCCCAATGAATTCAGGATAGAGCGCGAGATGGAAGGCTGGCGCATCTCTGGGATTGCCATTGAGCGTGCAGCTTCCATGACCTATTGGGGGGAGTACCAGTCAATCCGCCGTTTTCAGCGCATCCTGGAGCGCGTGGGCATCGACCAGGCCTTACGCGAGGCAGGCGTGAAGCAGGGCGATACCGTGTATATCGGCGAATATGAGCTGGAGTGGAGCGAATACGAGAAGGATTGATGAAGATCGGCGTCTTTGGCGGCTCATATGATCCCCCTCATGTAGCGCATCTGATTCTGGCCCAGGAAGCCTGCAACCAGCTCGGGCTTGATCGCATATTATGGGTGCTGACGCCCGATCCACCCCACAAACGAGGGCGGCATTTGACTGCCGCCCCCACCCGCCTGGCTATGCTTAATCTGGCTTTACAGGACAATCCCGTCTTTATCCCTTCGCGCGTAGATATCGACCGCCCTCCACCGCAGTATGCAGTGGATACCCTGCACCTGCTGGCTAAAGAATACCCCCAGGCAGAGCTGGTCTACCTGATGGGCGGGGACTCTTTGCGCGACCTGCCCACCTGGCGCCGCCCACTGGAGATCATCTTAGCCAGCGCGGCCATCGGTGTTTTGCG
>CAYXDC010000067.1:0-15019 GCA_964463505.1 uncultured Anaerolineaceae bacterium | reverse complement strand
CAGGATCATAATCGTGCCCGACCAGGGGTACGATTTCCAGGTCGCATGGGATTCCGGCTTCGTTGAGCAGATCCACCAGTAGTTGGATATTTTCCTGGTGGATGCTTTCGTCCTCTTCACCCATCACAATATAGCCGCGCAAGCCTAATTTACCCGCCCTTAAGAGCAATTCATGCCACTGATCGGGATCCTGGATGAGTGGTCCTGCAGGTCCGAAGGCGATAAAACCTTGTACGAGAGTTTCGGCGTTCAGTGCCAGCCACATTGCTGTTTCCCCGCCCAACCCATGACCTGCCAGGATTACGCGTTCGGGGTCGATGGCGTACTGCCCGACCATATTGGCATACTGGCGCTGAATATCGCGCCTGGCTGTGTCGCGGTCATCCCACACATAAGCGCCTTTCCACAGCACCTGGCTGGATTGCGGGGCGGCAACGATCCAGCCTTCCGTGGCAGCCGGCTTCCAGAACTCCAGTGAGTCCTGCAGGGTAGCGCCATTGGTGTGCAGGGCAATCATCAGCGGGCAGGCAGGTCCGCCGGACTGGCAGCGTCCCTGCTGGCGCAGGATGAGCAGGGGGAAGGATTCTTTTTCAGACTGGGCACGCAGGTCGCGGCTGCGCTCGACCACGGCGATGAATTCGGGCAGCTCCTGCAGGGCAGCCAGACTGGGACTCATGGTGAGCAGGGACTCGCCGTACCAGAAACCACGCTCCAGCAACCCCTGGATCAGCTGCACGCAGGCAGCATATTCATTTTGCCGGGCTGCGGCAGTGATTTGCCAGTACGCCAGGATGTGAAACTGATCTGGAAATTGGGTAATCTGCTCGGCAGCCAGCTGGCGTACCTGCTCGTATTCTTGCTCCTGGAGCAGGGTGTATAGCTGAGTTTGCAAAGCCTCGAAGGTCAGAAATTCCATCAATGGATTCTCCGTATCAATCGGATTTTTCGTGTAGCAGATCAATGGTCTCGATTGCATGGCGTAGATGGGGGATGACAATGCTGCCGCCCACGATCAAGGCAACATTTAATGCATCATACAGCTCTGCATCCGTCCAGCCGTCTTTGATACACTGATCCAGGTGATAATCGATACAATCATTGCAGCGCAAGACGGTGGAGGCAACCAGTCCCAGCAACTCTTTAGTTTTGGCGTCTAATGCCTCATCTCGATAAGCGGCGCTATCCAGATTGAAAAAACGTTTGATCCCCAGGTGATCCAAGGCGAAGATGCGCTCATTCATGCGCGTGCGATAGGCTTGAAAGTCGTCCAGACGGTTGGGCATGCTGGCTCCTTGTGGCGGACAGGCTTGGACAATTTCCAGGATCCATGGATTTTCATCCTATAGAGATGAGTGAGTCCTGGTTGCGAGAATTATAATCTCAGGCTGAAAAGACGGGCAGGTGGGTATAATAGAGTTGGATTAACACAGCTACCCAAACAGGAGATCCGCAATGAGCTTATCCACATTGATCACGCAGCGCTATAGTGTGCGTGCTTATCGCAATGACCCGGTCGAACCCGAAAAACTGGCTGCTGTATTAGAAGCAGGGCGATTGGCGCCTACCGCCTCAAACAGGCAGGCATTTGGCATTATCGTCGCCAGGCCGCAAACTGCCCCGGAAGCATTTTACCGGCTGTATTCGCGCGCATGGCTGTTACAGGCGCCGGTCGTTTTGTGCGTTTGCACGATTCAGGAGCGAGCCTGGGTCAATAAAGAAGGCAAAAATTACGCTGACGTGGATGCTGCCATCGTCATGGACCATATGATCCTGGCTGCCACCGAGCTGGGCCTGGGCACCTGCTGGATTGCAGCCTTTGATCCAGCCACGGCGCGCGAGTTGTTTGCGCTTCCCAAAGGAGTCGAGCCGGTTTTGATGACAACCCTGGGTTATCCTGCGCTGCCGGCGGGTGTGAAAGAACGTAAGCCGCTGGCTGACCTGGTACATGAAGGGCGCTGGTAAAACTGGATGCAGACTGCACAGAGCATCTCGCAAGCGCTTGGAATACGCCAGGAGAGCGTGGCGTCTGCCATTGCACTGCTGGATGAAGGCAATACCCTGCCCTTCATTGCCCGCTATCGCAAAGAGGCGACCGGTGGTCTGGATGATGAACAACTGCGCGATCTCCAGAACCTGTTGACCCGCCTGCGTGCTCTGGAAGAACGCCGTCAAACTATCCTCAATTCCATCCGCGAGCAGAAAAAGCTGACCCCTGAGCTGGAGGCACACATCCAGGCGGCTGATACAATGACTGCGCTGGAAGATCTGTACCAGCCTTACAAACCAAAACGCCGCACGCGCGCCAGTATCGCCCGAGAAAAAGGACTGGGTCCTCTGGCGGACTTGCTGCTGGGACAGGCGCACGGCGGTGGAGCGCCTGAACATCAGGCGCGTGCCTTTCTCAGTGCAGAAGTCACCAGTGTTGAGGAAGCGTTAGGGGGAGCACGCGATATTGTGGCCGAAACCATCAGTGATCATGCAGAAGTCCGCCGCCTGACGCGGGAAAAAGCCTTCCAGCACGGCAGCCTGCGCAGTGAAAAAACCGCAGACGACGAAGATCCCCGGCGCGTCTATGAGCTTTATTATGAATATGAGCAGCTTGTGGATCGCCTGCGCCCGCACCAGATCCTGGCCATGGAGCGTGGGGAGCGCGAGAAGGTGCTGCGCCTCAAGCTGGTTGTCCCGGACCGCGACTGGTTGTCTGCCATCCAGAGCGTTTTTCGACCCGATCCACGCTCTCCCCTGGCCGGCGAGCTGCAAATAGCAATTGTGGATGCAGCCGCGCGTTTGCTTTTACCCGCCATCGAGCGGGATGTGCGCCGGGAGCTCACCGAGAAGGCCGAAGCGCACGCCATTGCTGTATTTGCGACCAATCTACGCGCCTTATTGTCCCAACCACCTCTGCCGGGACACACCATTCTGGGTCTTGACCCGGGCTTCCGCACAGGCTGTAAAGCCGCCATTGTTGACCCTACCGGCAGGGTGCTGTGGAGTGGAACCATTTATCCCCACGAGCCGCAGAAAAAGTGGGACGCTGCCCGAAATACCCTGGTGGAGATGGCGCAAAAATTCCACGTGACCCTGATTTCGATTGGCAATGGAACAGCCTCCCGCGAAACCGAGAAACTGGCTGCCGAGGTAGTCCAGGCTGTGCCGGGGATGAAATACTTGATCACCAACGAAGCCGGCGCCAGTGTGTACAGCGCCAGTGACCTGGCACGCGGTGAGCTGCCTGGCATGGATGTCAGCTTGCGCGGGGCGGTATCCATCGCCCGGCGGGTGCAGGATCCTCTGGCAGAGCTGGTCAAGATCGACCCGAAATCGATTGGGGTAGGTATGTACCAGCACGATGTGGATCAGAAAAATTTATCATCTGCCCTGACAGGCGTCGTGGAGAGTGTGGTAAATTATGTGGGGGTCGATTTAAACACTGCCTCACCGGCGCTGCTGACCTATATCGCCGGCATTGGCCCTAAATTGGCTCATAATATGGTTGAGCACCGCGACCAGAATGGTCCCTTCGCCAGCCGCCAGGACCTCCGCAAAGTCAGCGGTCTCGGCCCCAAGGCATTCGAGCAGTGCGCCGGGTTCCTGCGCATTCGGGACGGCGCCCAACCTCTGGATGCCACCCACATCCATCCGGAGAGCTACGCGGTAACCGACAGTCTGCTGCAAATGGCAGGTGTGCAGGCCGGGCAGTCCACAGACAGCCTGCGTGAGCAGCTAGATCTGCTGCTGGCTAAGCAGCCGGAGGAAAAACTGGCTGCTAGCCTGGGTTGCGGCGTGCCGACGCTGAAGGATATCCTGGAGCAGCTTGTCCGGCCCGGGCGCGACCCGCGCCATGATTTGCCTGCCGCAATCTTGCGCTCGGATGTGCTCAATATGGAAGACCTGAAAGTTGGCATGCGCTTAAAAGGGACAGTGCGCAACGTGGTCGATTTCGGGGCCTTCGTTGATATTGGGGTTAAACAGGATGGTCTGCTGCATCGCAGCCGCATCGCACAGAGGGTCCATCTGAGTGTCGGGGATGTCATTGAAGTGGAGATTTTAAGTATAGAATCTGAACGCGGGCGTATCAGCCTGGGTTGGATTACGCAGGCAAGTTGACGTCAGCGTTTTATCATCAACTATCAACACGGAGGACAATCATGGAAATTAAGAGCACAGTTGGGAATCTTCAAGATCAGCAGGTAGACACCTGGGTAGTGGGCGTATTTGAAGGTGCTCAGGAATTGCCTACCGCAGCGCAGATTGACCAGTCGCTGGATGGCGCGCTGGTGGAGCTGCTACGCAGGGGGGAGTTTACGGGCAAGACCGCCGAGGTTACGGTAATTTACAGCCTGGGAAAGCTAAAAGCAGAGCGGTTATTGCTGGTCGGCCTGGGCAAAGAAGCTGAATTTGACCTGGAGAGCGTACGCCGCGCAGCCGCGGCCGCCATTAACCAGGCACGCGACTTAGGCGCTCAGCATGTAGCGAGCGAGCTTCTGGGCGTGGGTAAGGCTAATCAGGCGCCGGACGCGCTGGCCCAGGCCATGACCGAGGGCAGTTTATTGGCGTTATATGATTATAAGAGCCGCTTTGGATTGAAACCGGTGCGCAATAATCCCCAGGATTTGCTGCTGGTTGCTTCAACCCAGGCGGAGCTCGAAAGCATGCAGCCGGGCATTCACTTTGGGCAGGTAAGCGTCCAGGGTGTGACCCTGGCGCGTGATCTGGTCAACCTACCGCCCAATACCGCCACACCAACTTATCTCTCCGGCGTGGCAGAGGAAATCGCCAACCAGTACGGTATGAAACTGACCGTGGGCGATCGAGAATGGGCGCAGTCCATGAGTATGGGAGCATATCTGTCTGTCGCGCTCGGCGCAGAGGAACCTCCCAAATTTATCGTCCTGGAACACAACCCTGAACGCGCCGACCTTCCTACCCTGGTCCTGGTGGGCAAGGGCATCACCTTTGACTCGGGTGGTATCTCCATTAAGCCGGCCGATAAAATGGATGAGATGAAATCGGATATGGCTGGTGCGGCCGCAGTGCTCTCGGTAATGAAATGCGCCGGCGAGCTAAACCTGCCTCTACACCTGGTAGGGATCACTCCATGCACGGAAAATATGCCTGACGGGCGCGCCACCCGCCCGGCTGATGTGGTCACGGCTTCCAATGGCAAGACGATTGAAATCATCAATACTGATGCAGAAGGTCGCATGATCCTGGCGGATGCGCTGGTGTATGCGGCGCGCTATAACCCCGCTGTGGTGATTGACCTCGCGACTTTAACCGGTGCATGCGTCATTGCCCTGGGAGATAATATGGCTGCCGGATTATTCTGCACGGATGCCGGCCTCAGCCAGCGCCTGGTCGAGAGCGGCCAAAACACTTTTGAGCGTGTCTGGCCGATGCCTCTGTGGGATGATTACAAGAAGGCGATTGAATCGCGTTATGCGGATATAAAAAATTCGGGTGGTCGCTATGGCGGGGTGGGTACTTCCGCCATATTCCTGAAACAATTTACCGATTATCCGTGGGCGCACCTGGATATCGCCGGTATGGCGCTCGCCGACAAAGAGCTGCCTTACCAGCCTGTGGGTGGGACCGGTTACGGCGTGCGCTTGCTGCTGGATTTCCTGCGCCGCTACCAATAAACGTTTCGAGTCAGGGTGAATCGCCAGTAGGGAGATTTCTGATGCATCCAAAAGTCGATCATCTCATCCCCGTATTACGCACCAAGATCTTGCTGCCCAAACCGCACCCGGAGACGACTCCGCGCCCGATTTTGGAGCAGCGCGTGCGCAGCGCTCTGACGGGTAAGATGGTCCTGGTTACCGCACCTGCCGGGTATGGGAAAACCACTTTACTGGCGCGCGTACTGGCGGATTCACCTTTTCCGGTCGCCTGGTTATCCCTGGATGAAAGAGATAACCTGCCGCAGCACTTTTGGAGTTATGTGATTGCCGCGCTGCAGGCGATTTTGCCGCACGTAGGGCAGACTTCTCTGGAATTGCTAAAAGCGCTGCAGCCGCCTCCGTTCGAGCTGGTCCTGGTGGAGCTGCTTAACGATCTGGCGAACGTAAATCAGGAATTTATCCTGGTTTTGGATGATTATCACGATATCACCCTGGACGAAATCCACCACAATCTGGCTGAATTGATCGCCAAGATGCCTGTCCAAATGCATCTGATGCTGGCCGGCCGGCACATCCCGCCCCTGCCTCTGGCGCGCTTGCGCGCCAGGCGCGAGGTGCAAGAGTTTTCGCTCTTTGATCTGCGCTTTCAACCGGTCGAGATCGAACAATTATTTAACCAGCTATTCAGATTGCATCTTAACCAGGCAGATCTGGCTGCCCTCGAAAATCTTACCGAAGGTTGGATCGCTGGTCTTCAACTGGCTGCGCTGGTGCTTAAATCCCAGGAACCTGCCGAAGATGCTGTTGACCAGCTATCGGCTGCCTTCGCCGGCGGGCACCAGTATGTGTTCGATTATCTGGCGCAGGAAGTGCTGGATCGCCAGGAGCCTGTTCTGCGCAATTTCATACTCCAGACCGGGGTGTTGCCGCGCCTGTGTGCTCCACTCTGCGATCAGATTTTCGAGCGCGCAGATAGCCAGGCCTTGCTCGAAAAAATCGCCAGCGCCAACCTGTTCTTGCTCCCCCTGGATGCCGAACGGCACTGGTATCGTTACCACCATCTATTTGCCAACTTTTTACAGAGTGTGCAGCAGATAGAACAGCCTGCCGAGGTGACTTTTCAGCTTGTGAGGCGCGCAGCAGGTTGGTACGAAAGCCAGGGCCTGATCCACGAGGCGCTTTACCTGGCCTCAAAAATCGGCGATCATGCCCTGCTGGCCCAAATCATCGAACGTAAGGCCAACATATTCTTCGATAACAGTGAGCTGGTTGCCCTGACCCAGTGGCTGCGACCCCTGCCGGTAGAGACTTTTGAGCAGCACCCACAGCTTGGTATGATTTTTGCCTGGGCTTTACTGGCGATTGCGGATACGGAGCGAATTGAAACCGTATTACGTGCCGTGGAGCGGGGTGTAGGCTGTGCTGCTGATGGCAGCCCGCAAAGTTTCGCACAGTCTCCGGAAGTGCGGGGCTCTCTGGCCGAAATTTGTTGCGTGCGCGCCTCTCAGGCGATTAATCACTTTGACCTTCCTGCGGTCCTGCACATCTCACAATTAGTGCGCCAGTATCTATCTGGACATACCGGAAAGAGCCTGTTCAACCAACGCACGGATATTTTGTCCGTTAATGCTTTTAACGAAGGTCTGGGTCTGTCTTTTACCGGGCAGACCAGCCAGGCCATTGCCAGCCTGGAAGAGGCTGTCCGGTTGAGCGAGCAGGCGGGCAATAAGCATCTGGTGCCCATGGCTTGTTCGCAGCTCAGCAGCCTGTATCTCGTCCAGGGGCAGTTACACCAGGCGCAGGCAGTCTTGCTGAAAGCCATTCCTGCAGACGAGGCCTGGCATAAATTATCTCCCCTGGTAGGTGTAGCTCTTACCCGCCTGGGGATGCTCTTTTACGAACGCAACCAGCTGGCCGAAGCCCAGCAACATCTGGAAAAGGGTTTGGAGCTCGGTCGCCGCTGGAGCAGCTGGGAGAGTAAGATGATCGGACGCCTGGGGCTGGCGCGTTTGTTCCAGGCCCTGGGAGAGCCTGAATTGGCTCGCATGCAGATCGAGCTCCTGGCAAGCCCGGAATTTGAGCACGACGAGCAATATATCGTGCAGGCTCTGCCCATGTACCGGGCTGAGCTGGCTGTGCGCCAGGGGGATGTGGCATCGGCGGCTGAATGGCTCACCCACAGCGGCATGCAAGTAGATAGCCCGATTCATTTCTTCAGCGAAGAAGCCATGATCTTGCTGACCAGAATTTTGGTGGCTTTACAGCGCCATCCAGAAGCCCTGGATCTGGCCGAGCGCTTAATCTGTGAATTAGAGCAGGCAGGGCGCATGGGGCGTGTTTTGGAGCTGCTGATCCTGAAAGCTGTTGTTTTGGAGCGCCAGCAGGACTGGGAGCCGATGAATCGAGCCTTTGAACGCGCCCTGGGTCTGGCCGAGCCGGAAGGCTTTAAGCGTCTCTTTTTAGATGTGGGCTCGGATTTCCAGCGGGTCGCCAAAGCCTATACGGGCTCCCACCGGGAGTATCTTAACCTCTTGCAGAATAGCCTTGTATCCCCCCCCTCTAGCGTGCCTGCACAAGCTGAAAGGGCGGGAGCCCTGCAGGTGGGTGGTGTGCTCAGCGTGCGTGAGGTGGAGGTTTTGCGCCTGGTCGCCCAGGGAATGACCAACCAGGAAATTGCTGATCATCTATACATCTCTCTGAATACGGTCAAAACCCATATCCGCCACATTTTTCAAAATCTTGAGGCGCGCAATCGGGCTGAAGCCATAGCTTATGCGCGTGCAAATCAATTGATCTAAGCCCGTTTACACATCGGATTCTGACTGCTCGCCGGACACGGCGGGCTTTTTGTTTTCCCGTACTCACCCTTTCAGGTGATCCGCAGCGGCTTCTGGGAATCACCCTGGCAATCACACTGCAGGATGATGACCAGTGTCTGATTTCTTTCTATACTAGGAGCATAACCATGGATTTTTTGTAAGGAGAGAGTGATCATGCAAGCTGCTGTAGAAGTTACCAATTTCACCAAACGCTATGGAGATTTTACTGCCGTATCTGGAATAAGTTTTCAGGTGCAACCGGGCGAGATCTTTGGCCTGCTGGGGCCGAATGGCGCCGGTAAAACCAGCACCCTGGAATGCCTGGAAGGCCTGCGCTCTGCCGACCAGGGGTCACTATCCATCCTGGGGGTGGATCCAGGACGGGAGACTCGAAAACTGCGCAACCTGATCGGTGTGCAGCTACAGGCTTCCGGGCTGCCTGCCGCCATGACGGTGGATGAAGCCATGCGCTTTTTCTGCGCATATCATCAGGTTGCCCCACGCTATGATCTGCTGGAGCGTATGGGCCTGGGCGAAAAACGCCAGGCCCAGTTCGGCCAGCTTTCCACCGGGCAGCAGCGCCGGCTGGCGTTGGCGTTGGCGATCGCTCACCAGCCTCCGGTAATCTTTTTGGATGAGCCCACCGCCGGGTTGGATGTCGCCTCCCGCGTCGAGCTGCACAGCTTGATCCAGGACCTGAAAAGTACCGGCGCAACCATCATCCTGGCAACGCATGACATGGCCGAGGCCGAGAAAATGACCGACCGCGTGGCCATCTTACTGCGCGGCAAGATCGTAGCCGATGGGACGCCGCGCGAGCTGACGGCTACCGGTTCTGGTTATACCAAAGTCAGCGTGCGCACCGAAAATGCCCTCCTGCAAACCAATGGACACAGCTTCGCAGGTGTCTCGCAGAGGCAGGTGCTGGATGACTATGTGGTTTATTACAGCACAGAGACCGGCAAAACGGTTTCGGAATTAATGGACTATATCAACCAGCAGGGTGACAAATTGGTTGACCTGCGGGTTGAGCGTCCTTCTCTGGAAGAAAGGTTCCTGGAAATAACCCATACGGGAGATGTAAAATGACGGCTTTCACCAATCACTTTGCCTTTGAATTCAAGACCGGGTTGCGCAGCGCAACTTCGATGTTGATGAATTATCTGTTTCCCCTGGGCTATTACGCCATGATGGGGTTGGTAATGACCCAGGTAAATCCGAGTTTCAAGGAAACCATGATCCCGGGAATTATCCTGGTCTCGATCATGGCGGCTGCCTTGTTGGGTATGCCCGGGCCGCTAGTTGAAGCGCGTGAAGCAGGTATCTACCGCAGCTATAAGATCAACGGCGTGCCCGCCGCAGCGATCCTGCTCATCCCCATGCTGACCACCGTATTTCACGCTCTGATTGCCTCCGGGGTCATCGCTCTGACGGCGAACCCACTGTTTGATGGCCTAAACCCTGAGAACTGGCTGGCGTTGGCGCTGGTCACCGGGCTGGCGGCGCTGAATTTCGGCTGTCTGGGGGCGCTGATCGGGGTTGTTTCCAACGGCTCGCGCTCGGTTGTGCTCTGGTCGCAGTTGATTTTCCTGCCCTCCATGCTCCTGGGTGGTTTGATGATGCCGCTGAGCGTCTTGCCAGAGTCTGTGTTGAATGTTTCCTTCCTGCTGCCCACGACCTATGCGATGCAGGCTTTCAGTGGTCTGGCCTACAATCAGGCAACCCTGATCGATCCCTGGTTGGCAGCAGGTATCCTGGTCGTTGGGGCTGTGCTGGCGATCGCTCTGGCGCTGTACTTGTTCAAGTGGGATAACCAGCACAGCAGTGGGCGCAAGCTGATTGCCCTGGCTTTGCTGGCCTGGCTGCCGTACCTGGCCGGTGTGGTCCTACGTTAATTACATCTCTTGCAGGTTTACCGGGGGTGGGCGAAAAACTCCCGCCCCCGCATGTGCTTAAAATGATGTCCAGCCAACCGCTGAGTTTTAATCAGGCAAAGGAGCTTTTAGACAGCCTCGCCCCCGGCAGCCCCTACCGCCTGGTGGTCATCACTTGCCAGCAGCCAGACCTTTGTTCCCAGTTGATCGCTGCCTGGCAGGCGAAGGCCGGTTTGCAGATTGTCAGACTGTCTGCGCTCATCCAGGAATTCCACGGGGAAGAGGCTTTGGATTATCAGGTGATCGCCATCCAAAAGCTCAACCACATCGCAGAATCGAAAGACCACCTGGCGCTCGTTCTGGAAGATCTAGACCAGTTCGAGGACCGGGTGGTCCAATCATTTGCGGATTGGCTGGCAAATTATCTGCCGCCGAATCTCACCGTTGTGTTGGCGGGCGCACAGGCTCCTCCGTTTTCACTCAGCCGGCTGCGTGTCCGCCGTATGCTGCTGGAAATCAATTTGCTCGCCGCTTAGTCTCCTGGTGCGGGAGCTCAACCAGCGGGAGACGTACGCACATCCAGGATTGAATCGACATGCGGTTTCAGGGCAGCTACCAGCGCCTCTGCACTGACCCCATCAATCTTAAAAGTTAATTCGCGCTCCGCGGTGCTCTCGCCCATGAAGGTCCCCAGGGCAATGATATCCCCACCGGCATCAAAGATGGCTTTGGCAATTTCAACCAGTTTGCCGGGGACATTCGGTGCCATTAATGAGATGCGCACACCCTTTTCCCGCGCCCCAAGCAATTCAAGGAAGATCTTAAACAAATCGGTTTCAGTGATAATCCCGACAACTTTATCGTTGCGCATAACCGGAAGCGCGCCGATCCTGGCATCGGTCATAATGCGGGCGGCTTCTTCGATGGGGGTGTCTTCGGGCACGGTGATGACATTCCGGACCATGATGTCTTCTACTTTGATCCGGCTGAGTAAGTAGGTAACTTCCCAAACGCTCAGGCTGGTGGCATTGGAGGGGGAGGCGTGTAACAGCTCACGCTCGCTTATGATGCCTACCAGGGCTCCACGCCGGTCAACGACCGGTAAGCGGCGGATGTTCTCTGCTTTCATGCGATACAACGCATCCTGAATGGAGACATCCGCGTGGATGGTGATAACAGGGTGGGACATTCGATCGCCGACAAGCATGGTCTCTGCTCCTTGTTGGGTTATTAGTCGATAACTTTACCTGGTGACTGACACTGGATCTGCTGCGCACGCCTTGATCAGCAATTAATTATATCTTACCAGTTTAGCCAGCGTCGGGGGGTGATTTCGACGACCTGGTGATATTGTTTATCCTGCAGAATATCCCAATCGTACTTGTGCTGAAAATAAGCCAGGAGCTCGCTCGGATAAGGTTGTGAAACGAAGTGCGCTTTTCCTTCGCAGATCACCGGATGCACACCGTCTTCCAGCGCCAGGGCAATCTGCGGATTGTTCTGCAGGTTGCGGCTTTTAATGCTGTCTGGATCGATGCTGATATAAATTTTCCCGGACAGGTATATAAACCACACCGGTACCAGGTGCGGGCGTCCATCGCTGCGCACTGTGGCGACCCAGATATTTTTGCTCAGCTCTAATTTTTGGCGCAGCTCAGATTTTAGATTGTCCATGTTTACTCCTGGTTAAGATGGCAGCAGTCTATTTTTTTTACCCGAAAATCTTGAATGCCAGTTGGATGCCAGCCATGCAGTATAATCCACTGGTTCGTCATCTCAGGTTGTAGAGAATCTTCCACATCGTGACTGTATCTTCAACTATATTTTATATCGTTATTGCTGGTTTGGCTTTGATAATTGGCCTTTCTAAAGGTGGTTTAGGTGGTTTGCTGGGGGCGATGGCAACACCTTTTCTCTCCCTGGTCGTGCCTCCCGACCAGGCAGTCGGGCTGGTCTTGCCGCTGTTAATGATCGCCGATATCTTCGCCATATCTGCCTACTGGAAAATGTGGGACTGGCAGTTAATCCGGCTTACTTTGCCTGGCGCCACCCTGGGTGTTATCCTGGGCGCCTATTTCCTTTCCACCACACCCACCGAACTGCTTCGGGATGTCCTGGGCGGCATCACCATCCTGTTCAGCCTGTATAAGCTGAGTGAAAAATGGCTGCTGCGGGGTAAGGCTTACCAGGCGCATCCCTGGCACGGCGCACTGGCCGGATCGGTAGCAGGTTTTGCCTCTGCTATCTCCAACTCTGGCGGTCCACCGATGAGTATGTATTTGCTGCTCCAAAAACTGCCAACCCGCACCTTCATCGCCACCAGCGCCATCTTTTTTACCTGCCTGAATTGGATCAAAGTACCGTTTTTTGGGTTTAGCGGCATCTTCGACTGGGAGACGTTCCGCAGTTTCGTGTGGGTGATCCCATTGCTGCCGGTGGGGGTATGGATAGGACGCTGGATGGCTGGTAAAATAAATCAGGCTACCTTTGAGACCATCCTGATCGCACTTTTGTTCGTTACTGGCGTATTATTGATCTTGCGCTGATCCGGTCAAAGCCTGCCTGGAACGTTAGTCAGGTTTAACCAAAAGGACGTTGTACGATGCCGATTTATGAGTATGTATGCCTGGATTGTGGTCACAAGTTTGAATTATTGCGCCCGATGAAAGACGCCGACGCACCGGCAGGTTGCACGGAGTGCCAGAGCGAGCACATTTCTCGCTTGCTGGCGCTGTTCAACGCTCAGAGTGGAGGGCGGGCCATTGCCGGCAGCAGCGCGCCAGGCTGCGGGAGCTGCAGCGGCGGTTCATGTTCTTCGTGTGGGCATTGAGCTAACGGGCGGTTGACTCGAACACTTCTTGCAAAGTCTGGATCAGGCACCGTGCCAGCGCCTGCCTGGAATTATTCGCACAGGTATAGGCGCGCCCGCGTTTTCCCATTTCAACGTAAATCTGTACATCACGCTTTAATGCCAGCAGCGCCTCCGCCACGGCGTGGGCGTCTTCGGCCGGGATATTGACCCCGCCGCCGGCCACGTGCACCACCTGTTGGGCTTCACCTTCAACCGAACAAATCACCGGGCGCTCGCACGCCCAGGCATCAAACAGTTTCGATGGGACTGCCATCTGGAACAGGGGGATTTTGCGCAGCGGGATCAAAGCGACGTCGGCTGTGCTCAGATAGGCTGGAATGCGCTGGCGCGGCTGTTCTGGCAGGATCAGCAGGTTGTCCAGATGCATTTCTTCAGCCAGCCGGATCAAGCTGGCGCGCTGCGGCCCATCCCCAACCAGGATAAAGTAAAAGTCGGGATCATCCCTGAGCGTCTGGGCGGCTTGCAGGATGGTCTCCAATCCTTGTGCGATCCCAAAAATTCCGGCATAAATCGCTACACAGCGCTTTTCTAAGCCGAGTTCTTCCCGTAAAGCCTGACGGGCTGCAGGATCGTAGCGAAACAGGTCGGTATTGGCCCCATTCGGGATCAGCGCCAGTTTGCCGGGCTCCACGCCGCGCTGTGCCAGCGTCTCCTGCATGCCGCGTGTGACCACGATAATTCTGGCTGCGCGACGGTAACAGGCTTCTTCCAGCATGGTTGCCAGGCGGATGGCTGTAAGATTGCGCAGCTCGCCCAGGGCAACCGCGGCTGCGGGCCACACATCGCGCACTTCGAAGACCAACGGCAGTCGCCGCAGATAGCTGAGCACCAGCCCCGCCGCGCCGGCAAACAAGGGTGGTGAAGTAGCCAGGATCACATCGTAGGGCTGGCGCGCCAGGAACAGCCCCGCCAGGATGGCGCTGAACATATACGATAAATAAAACAGCATACGGCTGCGAAAATTTTTCTCTGGGGAGGCTCTGACCCACACCCGCAGCACATCGATGCCCTCCAGCAGCACCCGTTCAAAGCGCTTGCCCTGGTAGGCAGGTGGGATAATCCCCGATGGATGGTTAGGGAATTCTGCCAGCATGGTGACCTGGTGCCCGGCCTGGACCAGGGCGCGGCTCATTTCATAGGCGCGTGTCTGGGTAGCGCCGGCTTCGGGGGGAAAATACTGGGAGAGATAAAGAATGCGCATCAGCGGCTCAGGCTGGCGTAGACATCGAGCAGAGTCTGCGCCAGGCGCTCCCAATTGTAGCGGGATTCGGCTGCCCGGCGTCCATTGGCGCCCAGGTTCTGGCGGATCAGCGGATCGGACAAATCTTGCAAAGCCTGGCGGATAGTAACAGGGTTGACTTCGTGTAGTAGAATTCCACACTCACTATCGGCGACCATCTGCCCCAAATCGCCAACTTCATTGGCGATCAGCGGACGGCTGCTGGCCATGGCGTATGCCAGGGTATTGGGGGCGTTGTACTGAGCGCCTGGGTAATCGCTGCGCAGGCAGTAGTAGATCACATCGGCTGCCGAAAACAAAACCGGCAGGGTTGCAGCCTCTGCCCAGCCATGATAATGGGCGTTGTCTAATCCGGAGATGGTCTGCTCCACAGCTGCCCGCTGGTGCCCATCGCCCCATAGATGCAATTGCCAGCCATCCAGCCCATCTAGCGCATCGATCAAAGGCAGTAACGCGCGGTTATTGGTGAATCCACCGATATAGAATACACCCAGCTGCGCGTCCAACCCAAGCTGGGAGCGAGTTTGCAGGATGCTGTGCTGCGGAATCTCGCTGAAGTCGCTCAGGCTGGGCGCATTGCCAATCACGGT
>CAYXDC010000066.1:0-17110 GCA_964463505.1 uncultured Anaerolineaceae bacterium | reverse complement strand
TCACTGATCCTACCTATTGGTTTGTCTTCCATTGCTGTACTGGCCTCCGTACAGCAATTGTCTCATATCTAATTCAAATGCGATTACCCTACACTTAGATGAGTAAGCAATTGGTTGACGTGAGGTGGTGGGCATGGTAGAATTTCGTCGCTCTGCCCCCATCGTCTAGAGGCCCAGGACGTGGCCCTCTCAAGGCCAAAACTGGGGTTCGAATCCCCATGGGGGCACAGTTTTATTAGGTGTCGTCTCAGCAAGAGGCGGCACTTTTTATTTTGCGAGCAACCGAAACCCTAAAGGCCGGCTGGATACCAGTCTTTGTGCTCCAGCATGCTGCAATGCGAGAAGGGAATCGTTTGCTCTTACAAAAGGGTGGCTTGTCCTTTCCGCATCCTTTTCCTGAACACTACAGCAAATTACCCGGCTGGTTACTTGAAAATAGCACACCCTCAGGGCCGAAACCTACCCAATTGGGTTTGTTTTAAAAATAGCTCTAGTTTGCTCCCCTGGCCTTTCGAGAATTTGTAGCGGATAAAGTATCAATTGTTAGAGAGCCATTCTCCTGTGATTAAACAGGTATAAATCATGCATCAATAAGATTAAAAGGAACCTGACGGTGGAGTAGATTGTGCATGCAACAATTTGGCAGGCTTACCTTACTTCGAGTGTATAGAGCTGCTTAATTTAAATCGTGGACAACCCACCAAAAAGGAATTATGATAAGTATAATTCGATAAACGTACTACAATATCTCTACCAAAAAGGAGATAAGGTCATGGTCTTTCTTGTGTTAGCGCTCATCATTGCGATTTTTGCGGTTTTATTCGCCCTGCAAAACACTGCGCCGATTACTATTTCCATATTCATGTGGGAAATTCCAGGATCTCTGGCATTAGTTTTGCTCGTCGCCTTAGCCTTGGGTGTAGTCATTGCATTTCTCGCCTACCTGCCATCACTAATCCGTAACAAGATGAACCTTTCCCGGCAGCGCAAAAAAATTGCCGTCCTGGAAAAGAGTCTGGTGGAGAAGCAGGCTACAGTTGAAGAGCTACAATTGAAACTTAACCCACCGGTTGTTGCACCCCAACCATCTATAGCTGCCTCGGACAGCCCTACACCACCCTTATCGCCGTATGCACGTTCGTATGGCAGCTTTTCCCCACAGACACCTTTAGAAGCATCAGAACCTGTCGATACCTCAAGCGATTCAAGCCCTACACCAAGTGATTAAGATAGGACTTACGGATGTGGTAGGAGGACAGGGATGATTGGGTTGGCAAAACTCGCCCAAACACCTCATTTCTCCCGAACCGAGTAACACCTCTAGGATATAATTTACACTATCTTGAAAGGCAATTAGGAGGACAAACATGAAGATCGTCAGTATCGAAGGAATTGGACCCGTCTATGCCGAAAAACTGGCCGGGGCCGGAATTAAAACTGTTGAAGCCTTGCTGGATAAAGGTGCCGGGCGTAAGGGTCGCGAGGACCTCGCTGAACTGACTGGTATCACCGAGAAACTCATCCTGGAATGGGTAAACCTGGCCGATCTGATGCGCATCAAAGGCATTGGTGAAGAATACGGTGATCTGCTCGAAGAAGCTGGGGTGGATACGGTGAAAGAGCTTAAGAACCGTAATCCAGAAAATTTATACAAAGCCATGGTTGAAACCAACCAAGAAAAGAAACTTGTGCGGCGTGTGCCCACCCTTAAAGAGGTTCAGAAGTGGGTGGCTGAGGCTGCGCAACTTGAATCACGCGTAACTTATTAAAATCTGTTAGGGAGCTAACTCCCTCCACCTATAGTCAAAACCGCTCTTCCGGTTAGGAAGGGCGGTTTTCTATCCGCCAGGCTCTTGACATATTCTTGACACTTTCTAGACTAACTTTGACCTCATTTTGCCGCCTTTCAGGCTATAACCCAACAGGCAAGAAATCTAATCAAAATGTATGCGGGTTCCGTTACCCATACTGATGTAAATCAATAAGTTGGACCTGTTGGTAAATCGCAATGGATACACAAAAACTCAATAAGAATATTTTTACCGAAGAAGCAACATCCATCATTTCACCCTCCTGGCGCACCTGGTTAATCGGTCGCCCGCTGCAAACTGCTGACGCGCCTCACCAGACGATCGGCAAGCTGATCGGTCTGGCAGTGTTCGCCTCGGATGCTCTGTCCTCTACTGCCTACGCCTCCCAGGAAATCCTGATGATCCTGGCTCTGGCAGGTACAGCGGCATTCGGTTATGCTTTCCCGATTTCGATTGCCATAACTGTGCTGATGGCAATCGTCGCTATCTCCTACGAGCAAACCATCCATGCCTATCCAGGCGGCGGTGGAGCGTATATTGTTGCCCGTGACAATCTGGGCGAGCTCCCCGCTCAAACCGCCGGAGCTGCCCTGCTTACCGATTACATCCTTACTGTAGCCGTATCCATCTCCTCGGGTGTAGCGCAGATCGTCTCCGCGTATCCGGTCCTGTTTCCATACCGGGTACACCTTGCCGTGTTATTGGTTATGTTTGTGATGCTGGCAAATTTACGCGGCGTGAAAGAATCAGGAACCCTGTTCGCCATACCAACCTATTTCTTTGTCGTGGTGATGTTTCTCACCGTGGGCGTTGGTCTGTTCCGCTATTTCACGGGTGGGCTTGGGATGGTGGTTGACCCACCTGAGATCCATCTGGTTGGCGCGCTGACTACGGTGACGCCGTTCCTGATCTTGCATGCCTTCTCCAGTGGCACCGCTGCGCTGACCGGTATTGAGGCTATTTCGAATGGGATCACAGCCTTCAAGGAACCGCGCAGCAAAAACGCCGGGATCACCTTGATCTGGATGGCGCTGATCCTGGGATCACTGTTCCTGGGCATCACCTATCTAGCCGGACAGGTGGGGGCTGTACCTTCTGAGGTGGAAACTGTAATCTCTCAGATCGCCCGGACCATCTTTGGCGGTCAAGGGATTATTTACCTGGGAGTTATTGCCGGCACAGCCATCATTCTTGTCCTGGCAGCGAATACTGCTTTTGCTGACTTTCCTCGCTTGAGCGCTCTGCACGCTGGGGACGGCTTTCTACCCCGCCAGCTTACTTATCGCGGCAGCCGGTTGGTATACTCTTACGGGATTGTAGCCCTGGCAGTGATCGCCAGCCTGTTGATCATCCTCTTTCAGGCCAGTGTGACCCGCCTGATCCCGCTGTATGCGATTGGCGTTTTCCTTTCCTTTACCTTATCTCAAACGGGGATGGCCCGACGCTGGTGGAAATCTGGCCATCTGGAACCAGGCGTGGAAGTAAAAGAGCCAGGCTCAATCCTGCGCTTCGACAAACACTGGCTGGTGAAGATGATCATTAATGGATTGGGAGCGCTAGCTACCTTTATTGTGATGATCGTTTTTGCCATCACCAAATTCAAGGACGGCGCCTGGATTGTCGTCATCCTCACCCCGACTCTGGTTATGATCTTTTTCTCAATCCACCACCATTACAAGAACCTGGCCCGACAGCTTTCGCTGGAGAATGATAGCAACCATATCCATGCCAGCCATAATCGGGTTATCATCCCTGTCAGTGGTGTGCATCAGGGAACCCTGGCTGCGCTGCGCTTCGCGCGCACCCTCTCAGATGACATTACCGTCGTACATGTCTCTATAGATGAGGCCGAAGCTGATAAAATACGAAAGAAATGGGAACTCTGGGGTGAAGGTGTCCGCCTGGTGGTTTTGAATTCTCCATACCGCTTGTTGGTTGAACCACTGCTCAATTACATCAGCCGATTGGAGAGCATCCGCCGCCCAAACGAGATCCTGACGATCGTAGTGCCCCAGTTTCGACCGCGGTTAGGCTGGCAGAATTTTCTTCACATGCGCACTGCTGAGACTTTGCGCAAAGTACTGCTTAGCCGGGATGATGTCGTGATTGTTGAAGTCCCCTACCACGTCAAATAGCCCGGCCAAGCATGGTTGGCAAGGATCATGGAAACAACCCAGGACAATAATTCAAGCAAACGACAAGGGGAGATGAGGTCTATCTACTTGCGCAGGTTTGATTATCGTATGAGCCAATTCTGGCGTTATACAATCAGCATCGCGCTGGTAGTCCTGGTTACATTGATCAGTCTGCCTATCCATCTAATCCTTGAGCCAACCAATCTGGTGATGCTTTTCCTGGCAGTAGTGGTCTTATCCGCGATCTACCTGGGTCGCGGACCAGCGATTCTGGCTTCAATCCTGAGTGTGCTTTTTTTTGACTATTTTTTAATCGAGCCACGTTTTAGCCTGAATGTCCACGATACACAATATCTGATCACTTTCCTGGGTTTACTGGTGGTTGGTTTGATCATCAGCACCACCGCAGCTACCTTGCGTAACCAACTCGAAATCCTTGACCGGCGCGAGCGTCACACTGCTGCCCTGAATTCGCTTAGCCGCGACTTGACCGGGGCACTCAAGCTGGACGAAATGCTGGCTTCCGTTATCCGCCACGTCAGCGAAACCTTTGGTCTACAAGCGAGCATCCGCCTGCCAGAAGGACCGCAAAACCCTGCTCAGCCTGGGGTATATTCGATGCCTCTTAAAACAGTACACGGTGTCGTAGGTACAATGGATATCTGGCAGGAGGCTAAACCAGGAAATCTCACCCAGGAACAGAGACAACTCCTGGAGGGCTTCGCCAATCTGGCGGCTCTGGCGATCGAGCGGGCAAAGTTGGCTGAACAAGCCCGTCAGGCTCAAATTCTCCAAACCACTGAACGCTTACAGTCTGCTTTGCTCAGCTCCATCAGCCATGAATTGCGAACCCCTTTAGTTTCCATTACAGGCGCACTCAGTACGTTGGCAGAAGCCACCCAGCCTGAAAGTTCCACGCCGATGGAATGGTCGGTTTGGCAAGAATTGGTGGATACCGCCTATGGCGAGGCGCAACGCATGAATCTGCTGGTAAGCAACTTGCTGAACATGACGCGCCTCGAAGCAGGGGCGTTCCAATTAATCCTGGAACCATGTGATATTCAGGATTTGGTTGGTATCGCGCTGGCGCGCTATACTGAGCGGCGTTATCCTCTGGCATTAAAGGTATCTATTGAAGAGGATCTCCCCTTAGTACAAGTTGATGTATCTTTAATGGCTCAGGTGCTGGTCAACTTATTAGATAATGCAGCCAAATACTCGCCCGAGGGGACCACACTCGAGATTCAGGCTCGCCCACACGCCGACGGTGTGTTATTGAGTGTAACAGATCGGGGCAGCGGAATACTGCCAGAACACCTGGACCGTATCTTCGATAAATTCTTCCGCAGCAAGCAACAAGATACCAGCGGGACCGGGCTGGGACTATCGATCAGCAAGGGAATTGTTGAGGCGCATGGGGGGCGGATCTGGGCTGAAAACCGTCCCGGCGGTGGAACCCTGATCCAAATCATATTGCCGTTCGCTAACGGCAAGGAACATCCGTCATGAGTATAGAAGAAAAGGGATTGCGTATCCTGGTCGTGGATGATGAACGCGCTATCCGCAGGTTTTTACGCGCCTCCCTTGTTACCCATGGGCATACCATCTTTGAGGTCGCTACAGGCGCTGAAACCTTGTCTGCCGTAGCCGAGCATCGCCCGGACATTGTATTTCTCGATTTGGGCCTTCCAGACATGAATGGATTGGAAGTTACACGCCAATTGCGCGAATGGACCCAGGTACCGATTATCGTGCTGTCTGTGCGAGATCGAGAAATTGATAAGATCGAAGCCCTGGATGCTGGCGCAGATGATTATCTGACCAAACCTTTTGGCATCGGCGAACTCATGGCACGCGTGCGTGGTGTGATCCGCCGTACCAGCCATGCCAACCATAATGAACCTGTATTTATCGTGGGCGACCTGCAGGTGGATTTCATCCACCGTCGCGTTACCGTTTCCGATCAAGAAGTAAATCTTACTCCCACGGAGTACGATTTGCTGCGCGTGTTAATTCAGAACGCTGATAAAGTGCTCACCCACCAACAAATTCTCCAAAAGGTATGGGGGTCGCGTTACAGTGAAGAAGAAACCCACCTTTTGCGGGTGAACATCAGCAATCTGCGCCGCAAGATTGAATCAGATCCTACTCGACCGGTGCTGATTATCACCGAGCCGGGTGTTGGCTACCGCCTCCGCAGCGCGTAATAAACTGTAATCAAATAAGAGCGAGGGGGTAGTTCAGCGTAAGCATGCTCGCTTTTCGCTCGAGAAAATCTTGCATTGCAAAACCATTGTCAATTCATCGTTTTCAGATAAAATTCGTCCATCGTTCCTCATTTTATCCAGGAGCCAACCGATGAGCCAATCTTTCCACTGTCCCAGTTGCGGCGGTCCCTTAGATTTTGACAACCGCGAAAGCCCAACCATGCGCTGCCCGTATTGCCGCTCGTCGGTGATTATCCCAGAATCGCTGCGCGCATCTGCTCCATCTGCACGAGTCTTTTCCGCCGAACAGGCCTTCGACGAGTTGCCCGAACTCGTGACTGCCATGGCAGAGATTGCCCGCCTGGTAGGTGACGGTAAAAAGCTCGACGCCATCAAACTGTTCCGCGACCACTTCGAGAGCAGCCTGAAAGAAGCTGTGGATGTCATCGAGCAAATTGAACAAGGCCAGGTGGTCACTCTTTCGGATTTACGCGTCGCATCAATTGGAGCTCCTTCTGCTCCAATCAGCCGAGAGGCATTGAAGGCTGAATTAAACGAGTTACTGGGCAACCAGCAAAAGATCCAGGCGATCAAGCGCTTCCGCGAGGTCTATCCGATCGGTTTGAAAGAAGCTAAGGAAGCTATTGAACAAATGGAACATGATGGTCACCTGCCAGAAATACCCAACGCTCAGGCAGACAGCCTGGGCGAAACCCTGGACCAGGCTCTGCAACTGGCGCAGGTAGCCCACTTAGCCCAAACCGGGCAACGCTCAGAAGCCACTCATTTGTATCGCCAGGTATTTGATACCAGCCTTCAGGAAGCCGAAAAGGTTGTAGAACAGCTGGCGGACGGGCAGAATAATGACCCTGACTGGGTAGTCTCCAGAGTACAGCACAACCTAAGATCGACAGCGCTGCCGCGCATTACCCCGAAACAGGCCGCGGCTGTAGGGGGTGGGGCTGGATGCGCAATCATTGGATTTGTTGCTTTTATCTTGCTCACCGTCGTTGTCCCGGTGCTGTTTGGTCTATCCTCGTCTGGAGGCCCGCTGGAATCGCTAAAGTTGCAGATCAATCCTCTTGCCCCTGCACGCCTGGTAGCATCGATGGGCAGCGAAGGGATCGGAGCGGGGCGCTTCGATGATCCTCGGGCAATTGCCGCGGCCAGCGATGGCACGTACTATGTGGCGGAATATTCTGATGGACGGGTTCAGCACCTGGGGGCAGATGGCAGCTCTTTGAATTTGTGGAATATTGGAAAAGCACAATATGTCAGCGATCTATTTTTCACCGAGGATGGCGTCTTAAACATGGTTTATCGGGGCAAACTCTGGCGCTATGCAGCCGAAAGCGGGAAAGAGCTTGGGGCGTTAGAAATCATAGACTCCTTTTATGTTGATTCGGCAGCCGCTGCTCCAGATGGCGGCATGGTGGTTTTTGGCAGCGATGAAACCTTGCTGCGCCTGAATGCGGATTTGCAGATCATCTGGGTAATCCCGGAAGTGGTGAGCAGCGTAACGGATGCCAGTATCGGCAGCGGAGAACTGACCGTGGACGGCCTGGGCAATATTTATATACTCAGCGCTTCGGAATCCAGTGTATTCAAATTCTCACCCGAGGGACGCTACCTGACCCGTTGGGGATCTGCCGGTGACCAACCTGGACAACTCAGGGCTGTAAATGCCATAGCAGTGGATGGGAATGGGCGCATCTACATCAGTGATATTTATGGAATCAAGATATTTGAGAGCGATGGGCGCTATTTGGACACAATCGATGTAATTGGGGTCGCCTTTGGGCTGGCATTCAATCCACAAAATCAGCTCGTAGCAGTCAGCAATACGCCAAAAGTATACGTCTATAAGCTCAAGTGATCCCAACCATTGAAATCGGTTGCATCAAAGTATGCCTCAGACAAGGAAATTCCAGTGTGTGGCAGAGCGGACAAAATCCTGCTCCAGCCAGCCAAAGGCATGCTGGATGCGCACTGCATAAACCACTCCACTATAGGATTCCTCATCCATGAATAATCCCTCATATTTGGCGTTGTAAACCCTGGCAACCTTTTTATACAACTCCAAATCACGCAGCTCGTCCACAATCCCTTCAAGGATCACCACCTCATCGCCGCTTTCCAGATGGACGACCACCTGCGGATTGACTGCCAGGTTACGGCTCTTGCGCGAAGAGCGATCTGTACTGAAGTACAAGACGCCATCCATCCATACACCCCACACCGGCGCGACATGCGGCCTGCCATCCGGGCGGGTTGAGCCGATCCAGTAATTGCGCGAGCTCGCCATCTGTTCACTGACCCAACTCCAGGGCAACAGCCCTTCCTGGGACGGGTCTATGCCATATGTTTTTCCAAAATACGGTCGTTGGGGTTCGGGACTATTCTCAAGCATCTTAATACCTCCATAAAATCACGAGCAATTACCATTAAAAGGTCAGCCAGAATCGATTCCCGGTGCATATACATACGCAACTACCTTCCTGATCGTTCAAAACTGGTCGCGTTAATTCGCAAGCAGCCAGCTCGAGAACTCAGGATGGACTCTCAGGAGGAAAACGCTCAAGCGCCAGTTCTGCTGCCTTGCGCGGCCCCATGGTATGGCTGCTGGATGGCCCATGACCTATCCGGTAAAGCTCACGCATGGATTGCATAGGATCTACCTTGGGTATAAAGAAAATACTGGAAGATTTAGGGAGCTACTCATCAGAATTTAACATGCCTTTGATATTCGTAATCGTACAGATAAGCTAGAAATTGAAAACCGTGTTGGGCGACGATCGGGCGGCTGTTGGGATTGCAGCCAACTGTTAAGAAGCGCCTGCCGCGCTGGCGGGCCTCCTGCACCCGTTGAGCCAGCAATGCTGTGTACAGCCCGCTTTTGCGCTGCCCGGGCACCGTCGCGCCGCCAAACAGGCTGGCAAAAGGATTATTGGGCGGGAAATAGGTCCAGGCTGTGCTGGCTGGCTGTCCATCCACATATGCCACATATACACTCAGATAATCCGGGATAGCCAGATGGCTCCCCAGCCGCTGTTTGAGCCAGGCAAAACTTCCTCCCCAAACCTGCTCTTCAACAGCAACCACCTCGTCCAGTTGTTCAGGCTCGGTAATTTGATGAATTTCTGAACTCACCGGGCGGAGCAAGTCTGCTGGACAATCCTGCATATCCAAGAGCATGAGCGCACTTGGATCATCATCAGCAGAAAAACCATGCACCAGCAGGCGCCTGGCTAAATCGTCAGGATGATCGTGTTGCATGAGCTGCCAGGTAAAAGGTTGGTCAAACTGCAAAAAATAATCGACCTGTTCCTGAATCACCGCATCAGCATTGACTTCATCCAGCCAGGCACAGGAAACAAAATTCATTCCCGGTGCAGGGCGGATGAAACGCATCACGTGCGGCGTTATTTCTTTTCGTACGCCAGGGATTTCTAAATCAATTCTTTGGTGCTGGTCATAGAGCGCCAGAAGTTGAGAATGCTCATCCATCGCTATCAAACCATTGCTGCCGGCTTTCCTTAACCAAGCAGGTAATAGACACCAACCACCACACCAATCGTCACCACCGTCCAGCGCAAAGTAGAAGGTTTGATGCGGCTGGCAATGCGCCCGCCAAGCACACCACCGAACAGCGCCCCCACTGCCATGACCAGTGCTACCGGCCAAACCACCTGCCCGGAGAAAAGAAAAAATATCGCTGCGGCAATGTTCACGCTGAAGGAAATAGCCTGTTTTAAGGCATTTAGACGGGTCAGAGAATCTTCCAGGGTAAGCCCCAGGACTGCCAGAACGATCACGCTCAAGCCTGCGCCGAAATATCCTCCGTAGATAGAAGCCAGCCCAACTGGCAGCCAGGCCCAGGATTCGGAAGTCGCCTCCGCGCCGTTTTGCTTGGAACGCTTTACCAACCAGGCGCGCAACGGATCCTGGGCGGCTAACAAGGCAGAGGCTAATAAGATCAAGAACGGGATTAGCGAACGAAAGAGGCGCTCGCCAGTATTCAAGAGTAAAATTCCGCCAATAATCCCGCCTACCACGCTGGCAGGGATTAACAGCCACAAACGCGCCTTCTGCCCTCGCAAATCAGATGATTGCGCCAGGGTAGCCCCGAAGTAACCGGGCACCAGAGCTACCGTGTTGGTGATGCTGGCCCCGACCGCCGGCAATCCCACCGCGATCAAGGCTGGAAAAGTGATCAACGTACCGCCGCCGGCGATGGCATTTACTACGCCTGCTGCGACTGCCGCCAGCCCCACCCAAATAAAGTCAATGATTTCCATATTGGCTGCCTTTGTTGTTGATGCGATTTTCAAACAGGGGTACGTTCAAAAAACATCTAAATTTACCACAACTCACGCAGCGCTGTTCGCCAGTTTGTGAAGTCAATCGCATCTGCTTTACGCAGGGCGTCCGCCTCCACCAATTGGATAATCTTGTGGCGATCGCTCGGATCAGTGCTGTTTAGCAGCCTGACAGCAGACTCCCATACGACCTCCCGCCATTGGGAGATCAGCCGCGAAATCAGCAGCTCATCCAATGGGCCTAATAACTTATCGATGAACTCCATGGATGGCATGGAAACCTCTAATACCTGGTCTTGAACAGCATCAATCGTACGTCCAATGACATTGTTGACTGCACAATGATCGGTATAGCGCTGGAGGCGCTGAGCCTCAGATAGCGCTGCCCATTCCGGTTCCAGCAGATCAACCAATGTCAATACCAGGTCGTAATTGATATGTGCATTGACCCCATACAGCAGCTTTTGGAGCGCTACAACCTGTGCATCAGCGGTCGAAAGATGCGCCAGCCGCCAGATAGCAGGCGCACTAGCAGGATCCTGGTCATAAGCCTCCAGAGCCACGAAATAATAATCTGCAAAACGATTTAATAAGCGTTCAACCCAGGCAGGATCCGTGAATTCTCCCTGTTCTATGCCTGCCAGCATATTCTCGGTCATCATCATGTAGCAACGCAGGAAAACTGCCCGCGAGTCGGCCGATTGTTCCCAGTTCTCTACTCGCGCCAGCATTTTTGAGACCACCCCTCTATCCATCCAACCCTCCCGATACCACTTGGTCCAAATCTTTTTGTCTGCTAAAAATTACCTGGATCAGCCCATTCTTCGAAATATCCGGTGAGCTAAAAGCGTCAGCCAACGCGAAGGTTCTTTTTTCTGGCCGAAATCCCAATCCTTCCAGGCAGTCCAGATTGAGCCGGGGGTAAAACGGCCTTCTTCACCAGCCTTCTCGCGCATCACATCTACCAGAGTTATCAGGCGTGGGTCAGAGCACAACCAGGGAAAACGAGTTAATACATCCGCCACATGCAAGACATCATACCAAACCAGGGGGGCTTTTAGTTTGCAAAAATCCGTACCCATATAAAATTGATAAGGGTGGAGCATCAAACGACCTTCCCACAGACGAAGCAAGGTTTCTGCCCCAGTCTGACTGGCTGGGAGACTCTGCCAGTCTGCTCGTAAAGCAAGGGTTTTTAGCATCACCAGATTGGCGTATGGACAGGGGTCGTCCTTGCGCCCAGGCCCGCGAAACCTGCCCAGCTCTGGTGAGACGCCACAAGGCCAGCCATGCTCCGTCACCAATGACAACAAGTGTTCCAGGGCCATCTGGACTCGCGGGTCATCGCCCAGGCCAAATTTGACGAGTGCATACAGGATCAGCGGCGCATCGCACAGCGCCCAGGCCCACACATCCTCACCTGAGCCACCAAAATGAGGCGGGATATTCATCAATACCTGAAATGGCCCGGTGTTTGCCTGGTGTTTAAGGATGCGGTCAATGACGATATCTATCCCCTGATCGCCCTGCTTTAGTCCCAGATCCGCCACAAAGATCAGCTTATGCAAAAGATGCCCGGCGCTCTTATGGCTGGACAGGAGTGAGCCAGGCCACTCAGCCAGTTCAGCCACCAAGCCCTGCACCTGGGGATGAGCAAGCATTGCCTCTCGGGCTTGGGCTACGTCGGGTGAATCTTCAGCCTCACCCAGCAACTCCAGCCGGGTGCGGTAGATCACCCAGGGTGGACCTTCCAGTAACCAATCGATTATTTTGTCCATAGATAGTGGGCCTCATAACTTCCAAGCGCCTTGTAACCGAGTTTCATAGTCAAACTGCAAGACTCGGGATTGGCCGCATCCCATTTAATTTACCACAACTCACCCAGCCTTTGAAATCAAACCTCAGGTCTTCCCCACTTTATAGGCTTGAACAAAATCGGCGAATTTATTCCATCAGAAACACGCAATGATCCAGGTTATCCTCTGCGTGCCTGGATCAAAATATGCTCTTCCGGGAAATCTTCTATGGGAGAAACAATCTCGACCAAATTGCGCCATTTGTCAGCATTGACGGTCAGGGTGCGCAGTTCAACAATTTCCATCCCCAGGCGCGCAAAGGCAGCTTGAAATTCATTCAATGTGAAGTACTGGTAGCTCTCCCGGCGCTCGGTTTGCCAGAGGGATTTCCCAAGAAAGATTGATTTGGTTATATAGCGCGTGAAATCACGGCGCGTAATTTCGATATTCAGTGGGGTTATTTTTTTGCGATAGGAGATACGAAAGGGGTAATACTGGCTGGCGAAAACTTGAAAATCACCCCAGGCCTGATTATCTATAAAACGAACTTGCAGCAGGTCTTGTGCATTACCGGCAGGCTCCAAACCATCGAATAACACCAACCAGCCTTCCGGTGCAAGGCAGCTAACTGCCCCTGCCAGAGCCTCTTCCACACGCTGTTTGGCAAGCGTGACATTCACCTCGCCCAGTTCAGTTGAATATTCCGCTGAATAAACTTCGTGCAGCGCATTTACTAACAAGACCAGATCATATTTCCCCAGCCCTGCCAGGAGAGCCTGATCGGTGAAGTCGCCGTTTACAAAGCGCCAGCCAGGAAAATCCCGCCGGCAGTGCGCAAGTGACTGTGCATTGTAATCAACGCCCACAACAATCTGGCTGGCGCACAACTGAGAATGGGCGTCGATCAGCGTACCAACGACTTGCCCCTCCCCACATCCCAGTTCCAAAATCCGCAATGGCTGTTCACTCTGGCGAGAGATCTGCCGCACCAGGCGCGAAGCTGCCAGAATCGCTTCGCGCTTGCCGAGATTTTCCATCTCTTGCAGGCGGATCTCCCAATAAAAATCCCAAAACTCGTCGTTTTCTAACATACCGTACGCACAGGAAAATTCTGTTGGGTTTGATTCCCCTATTGAGCAGGATTAGGATCGCATTACAACAGCCTGGTGTTCTTCCATCACAGCAAGCTTCAGACGCTCTAATGGACGGCCTAGCAGACGTTCGATGGAGCGGATTATGGGTTTATCGTCTGGTGTCGCCAGGGTAATCGCTTTACCAAGCCTGGCCATGCGCCCGGTACGCCCAATGCGATGGGTATAAGCATCTGCTGTATCCGGTGCGTCAAAATTGATTACGTGCGAGATTTGCGTGACATCGATGCCGCGTGCGGCGATATCAGTCGCCACCATCACTTTTACACGCCCACTCCGAAAACCATCCATAGCAGCCTGACGCTGGTTCTGCGAAAGGTTGCCCTGCAAAGAGGTTGCCGAATGCCCGGCTTTGACCAGCTGCTGAGCCAGTTTCTTGGCGCGATGCTTGGTGCGGGTAAAAACCAGAACCTGCCCATCGCCACCTTTTGGAAGCAAGGCTAAAAGCGTCGCATACTTTCCCTCTTGCTCAACTGGATAAACTGCCTGCTGGACGGACTCCACCGGGCGCGAGGCACCGATCTCAACCGTCACGGGCTGGGTCAGAAAATCCATTGCCAGTCCACGAATTTCAGGAGGCATCGTCGCTGAGAATAACAGGGTCAGGCGGTTTTTGGGCAGCGCCGTCACAATGCGCCGGATGGAGGGCAAAAAGCCCATATCAAACATGCGGTCGGCTTCATCGATGACCAGGATTTCAATGCCGCGCAGATCAACGACCTTCTGGCTCATCAAATCCAGCAGGCGGCCTGGGCAGGCTACGGCGATATCCACACCGGCGCGCAAGCCTTTGATCTGGGGTACTGCGCTCACACCACCATATATAGTCAGGCTGCGCAAGCCAGTTCGACCACCCAGCTCACGAATGACCATATGGGTCTGTTCGGCCAGCTCGCGGGTGGGGGATAGAATTAATGCCCGCAGCTTGCCGCGCGGCCCATCTAAGAGACGCTGCAAGATAGGCAGCACAAACGCAGCGGTCTTACCCGTACCGGTTTGGGCCAGACCCAATACATCGCGGCCGTCTAAAACGGGTTGTATCGTACGACTTTGAATAGGGGTAGGGGTGGTATAACCAGCCGATAAAATACCCGCTTTGATGTGCGGGTGAAAAGAAAATGTATCAAAACTCACAATAGATCCTTTATTATAAAAAAAATTGAGCCAGGGCGAGCCCTGGCCCACACAACTATTTGTAAAACAGACAAAGATGACCTGCTTATCAAACTACTGCATAAGTGTACCACAGATAATGCAAACGAAAATAATTACTCCGATCAATGATTTATAGGTTCGCAACGCTACCCATTGACTGAAGCGCATTTTCAAGCATTACGCGCACACCGGGGGCATCGAGATCAGTAGCCTGCTGGATTTTGATATGGCGCGCCTTCTTCCCGGTACCCCTTAACAAGCCTTCCGGATCGGGCAGCGACGCCCCGCGTGCCAGCATAATGTTGATATAGTTCTTGTAGATGGCGATACCACAGATCAGCCCTTTATACGTTCGGTCTAGGCCATAAGCAACCAGGTTGGCAGGGATATCGAACTGCTCGATCGTGCCAGGCATCACCGAGAGAATTAATGCACGCGCGCTCAAAACCAGCTCACGGATGTGCTCCGGATAGCGCTCCAGAAATTGTTCCAGTGTATTGTCAGTATTTGATTCCATCAGTTCCTCATGGATGTAATCTTTATCCACTGACCTATTCTATCCTGCTTGTCCATCATTTATAACACCTTTACATAGGTAAGAAGCCTGTGAATCTTCCGGAATCCAAGCGCCTCATAAAGCTTTTGGGCAGGAGGATTATCCGATTCGACACATACGCTGGCTGTTAGCAACCCGCGAACTTGCATCCTGCACAAGCCTTCTCTCAAAACAGCCGCCGCCAATCCTCTACGACGGAAATTCGGGTGTGTACCGACCGGCTCGAAGTAACCCAACTGGTTTTCTTCATCCAACCAACCCACGCAGAAGGCCGCGAACTCCCCACTGGGCGCCACTGCCACGAGATCCCATTCAGCTTTGTAGACCGGTGAGCGCATAAACCGCAAATAGCGCTCTATATAATCCGCAATTGGCTTACTCGATCCAAATGCTGCATGAGAAACCAATGCGCGTTGTTCGAGCTCTTGTTCGCCGGCTACGGGACGCAAGCAGTAGCCGTGGGGCAGATCCGGCTTTGAGATCTCCTCATTCAGAGGTTGTTGCAGATAAACCAGATGGTAATCACTGCACGTAAATCCGCGCCCTTCCAGGTGTGCAATTAAATCATGATCATGCTCAGAAACCCACATGGTGCGCAGGTCTGCTCCCCCTTGCTCGCCGACCAACCGACTCATTTGCTCTTCAGCCCAGACAAACAAACCAATTCTCTGATCGCATAGGCCCGGATCGGGAGATATAAACACATCAAAGGCGCCAAAACTCGGTGAGAACAGGATCCAACCCATTACCGTCTTATAATTTTCATCACCCCAAAGATAGATCCTGTTTTTAAAGTCCTGGTCAAGATAGTACAACCACCAGTTTAGATCACCCGGATGGACATAGTAGACTGGACCAGCGGCTTTTCTACCCTCCATCAATAGCTGGCGCATACCCTCCAGATCCTGTTCATCACGATAAGGGCGCAGTTCTATATTCATACGATATACTCCCGTGGAGAGCCTCTCTCAAGCCTGGCTCGGCTTGGTAAATCGAAATGCAATGATCCTGGGAGGTTTATCTTGATCGTCTGGGTGCCACCATTCCTGAAGGTCTTCAAGCGCAAAGCCTGTTGATCTGCCCGCGCTGTGAAAATCGCTGATATGGTGCACGAAAGCCTGGATCTCAATATGATTAGATTTAGTTTGGAAGTTGGCTTTCGTCCCCTGATATTGCCTGAAGGGGTGCAGTTCAGAGATCAAGAAACGGCCTCCTGGCTTGAGGCAACGAAATGCTTCAGAAAAGATCGATGATAAGTCAGCAATATGCTCCAGCATCAGATCGCAAACCACCCAATCCACTGAAGCCATCGGGGCTGGCCAGGGATGTGTGAGATCGGCGAGACATAACAGGGTGTTTGATGCAGTTACCTTCTTCTGGGCGTTCCGCAGCATAGGCTCTGAAAAATCTAATGCCAGCACCTGCGCACATTTCAGGGAAAGGAGGTTCGTGTTCTTGCCAGTTCCACAACCGATCTCAAGTGCAATCCCACTAGAGAAACCGGAAAAATGCTCTCGCAGGACGCGTTCATCCAAATCCCGCGTCCGGTTGCTGTCAGAGTCATAAGTTGATGACCATTCGTTATAGGCATCCAGGATATTCATCGAGTCCAACCTTTCGCAAGCTGCTCGCCCACACATCTGATTCGCGGTATGCGAATCATTCTGCTACGCAACCATGCTGCCCACATGTTTTATACCATTTATCCGGCTAAAAGCTCAAAGTAAGCAGCCATGTTCGTAACTCATAGATCAATTTTGCACCCATAACATCGGGTAATTTGCCAGATATTGGATGTTTGGGCAGTCACAGTTGCCTGTATACTAGGGTTATGTAAAAAAACTTCTCAGAGGGAAATAATTCAAGGGAAATAATTCTAGCCACCTGACAGTTTGCCATAAGAGTTGATAGAAATCAAGCAGAAGGTCTTTTTGGTTA
Organism: uncultured Anaerolineaceae bacterium; assembly: GCA_964463505.1. GTDB lineage: Bacteria > Chloroflexota > Anaerolineae > Anaerolineales > UBA4823 > JAJZSS01. The sequence goes on along the minus strand of CAYXDC010000066.1, from coordinate 42 downwards.
GCCGAATATCAATCACGTATGTAAAAACTGATGCGAAAGAGG
>CAYXDC010000065.1:0-17236 GCA_964463505.1 uncultured Anaerolineaceae bacterium | reverse complement strand
AATCCGGCGATCAAGCCAACGATAATCCAGGATAGTATTCCCATAATCATCCTCCGATTGTTTTGTCAATTCTATATGAACAACAAAAGCAGGCTTAGCTTTTCGCAGAACTGCCATTCTCGCTGGGTAAAGGTTAGGTGAGACTGCTTGTGTTTCACTGTAAATCACCTGGCTGGCTAACCATCCTGTCACTGCCACGGTGGTGGAGAGCCATAGAATGGAATTTGTCAGTTCTATTTTCTTTCTCCTTTCTGTGTGTCTATCTCACGATCAAAAGGAACTTGGTGGGATATTCGTACGCTCGGTGGTGGTCGTTTGACTGGCGCCATTGGGTGCTTGAGTCGTGGTGCGATCCGTTGTAATTGTTTGGCCTTGCTGAGAGGTACGATCGGCTACGACCGTTTGCCTGACGCTTACCGGTCCGCCGCGCGGGCGGTAGAAAAGCACATATACAATTCGTTCCATGGCCCAACCGATCAGCAGGTACACGATCATCGCAATGATAGATGAGATTTCCAACACCATGCCGCCAGCTGCCGGCGCGCCCGTCAAACTCGCAAAGGGAGCCACGAAAAGGTCTGTCACGCTATAGAGGAGCGTTGCGAATGAATTCGCCGCATTGACGCCGATCAGCTTAAATACAACCCGCAGCGCAATCCCGGCTTCGAGAAGCCCCACCAGCAGCCAGATCATTTGTGTGGCTTTAAAGGTTGCCACCCGCTGCTCTTGACCCGCTTCATGTTCTGTTGTTCTTACTTCTTTATAGTCTGTCATTATGTCCTCTTTCTGGTTTCTTCTTTCGGCCAGCCGCGCGGCGCAACCTTACTTCTCCTGGAGCTACCCAACCGGCTGGTGGCGTGGTTTGAGTAGTATGCCTAGTAGCAGACCAAAAGCCAGGGACATCGTGATCGTCACCCAGGGGTATCCGGCAGCTTTCTTGCCAAAGCCGCCTGGAAATCTATCTGCAACATCCTGGACTTTCGCATTGTATTGGTTCAATCCATTACCAACGTCCTTATTCAAGGTATTCACTGCGCCAGATACCATTTCCTTCGCTTCGTCTGCTAATTGTTCAAATTTCCTGCCCAACCCGGTCACACCATCCTCCTTCAACGCGCCTAAATCTTTTGTTATCCTTGCCAATCCGGCGACGTTATCATCCCCCAACGTAGCAATATCCTTTTTCGTCTGGTCAATATCCTGATTAACTTGCTTTTCAAATGTTTTATCTTTCATAATCTGATCCTTTCAATCCTTTGGTTAAGCTGCCCCAGTTTATGCCGGCGCTCGGGACAGCTCAGTACGCCGGTGTTTATATTGCTTGCCCCCCACAGGCTCTCCTCCTTGAGAGCAAACGCCGCCAGATCGAGCCGGTAATGTCATCCGGAAGCAATACTCGCGACCGCTTCCCGCAGACGTTCAGCTACTCGCATAGACGTTTCGCTTTTGCTGATAAATGCATCCGCTCCGGCAGACAAGGCGGCCTGGTGACGAGGATCCAGGTGGCTAATTAAGACGATAACCACTGCGGCAGGGCACCTCTCTCGCAATTTTGGCAGGGCTGCCCCAGACTCATCGGCGACCATATCCCAATCCACCACCACCAGGTCTGGGCGAGTGGCAGGAGCAAGCGCTAAAACAGTGGGCCAGTCGGCAGCCTCGCCGACCACCTGCATATTCAGATCCTGCAGGATAAGACGGAAGGCCGAACGCTCATCGGGTCGAGCATCAGCTAAAAAGGCACGTTTCATACACTCATTCTATAACAAACATTCCCCGGCCACATCCATCGGCCGGGGAATGTTTCTCTCCCCCAGTTGGGGGAGAATTGGGAAGGTGTACCAGGGTTAGTTGTCAGGTAACCAACCCGCTGCGTAAAGCCAATGCCACTGCTTCTGAGCGGCTGGCGACGCCAAGTTTTGAGAGGATGTGACTGACATGTGTTTTGATCGTAGATGGGCTGACCACCAACCTTTTGGCGATCTGTGTATTATTTAATCCTTCAACCATCAAAGCCAGCACAACGCGCTCTCGTTCGGTTAAATCCAGGCCAGGCGCGGGTGGCTGGTTGGCCGCATTTACCAGCGCCTGCATAGCCTCTGGAGACAAGGTAGCTTGCCCCAGGTGCGCTGCCCGGATGGCTCGAGCCAGTTCATCGGCGGATACATCTTTGAGCAAATAACCGATTGCCCCGGCCTTAAGCGCGTTCTGTACTACCTGTTCCTCTTTATAGCTAGTCAGGGCAACGACCTGCACCTTGGGGTACTGCTGGCGGATGAGACGCGTGGCGGTCGCCCCATCCATATCCGGCATCATCAAGTCCATCAGGATGACATCAGGTAGGATCTGGCCACACAGTTCGATGGCAGCTTCACCACTTTCAGCCTCGCCGGCCAGTTCCAGGTCATCAAAGACCTTCAAGAAGGTTGCCAAGCCCAGGCGGACCATCGTATGGTCATCGACCAGCATCACTCGAATTGGTTGGGGAGGATTCATCGTTATCCTGCCTTCCATTCCTAGGCCTCCGCCCAGCGAATAACAATTTCGGTACCATGTTCCGGCTGGCTGGTAATGAAAAGCGCTGCCCCCACGGCAGTGGCGCGCTCACGCATCATGCTCAATCCATAATGGCCAGGAGGAGTCTGATCAGGGTCAAACCCACGCCCGTCATCTTGTATGTGCAGTTCAACGACGCCTGTCTCAATTTGTAGCTGTACATCCACCCGGCTAGCTCCAGCATGTTTGGCAATATTATTCAAGCCTTCCTGGCACAGGCGGTATAGCGTCACCTGTACATCAGAGGGCAAATTCCCTTCCCCCACTACGCTCACGTGGATCGGGATATTCGTCCGGCCTGCCAGCGCATTTCCCAACAAATGCAGCAGGTCGCCCAGTTTTGCATCTATTAAGGTCGAAGGCCGCAGCTCGGCCAGTAGCAAGCGCATATCAGCCTGCGCCCCACGCGTCAACCGGCGCAAATCCTCCAGGGATCGCCGCCCCTCATCCGGGTCTCGCTCCCACAGGCGCGGCAGCACTTCGGCAATCAGCCCAGCGGAGAATAGCGACTGGTTGACAGCGTCGTGCAAGTTGCGCGCCAGGCGCTGTCGTTCCTCCAGCGCTGCGAGCGTGCGCGCCTGTTCGTATAGTTCGGCATTGACCATCGTGATCGCTGCCTGGTTGGCCACGGTCAATGCCAGTTCGGCGTGGTGGGTGGTAAAGTAATTCCGCTCGGCATGCGCAACCCCAATCGCTCCAATCATGCGACCTTTAATGGCCAAGGGAACCCACATCCAAGAGTACACGCCCTCCAGTAGAATGCTTGCCTGGTCATCCAGGAGAGAGTGCAGAAACCGCGCTGGCGGTTCAGAGCTGTGCACATCAGCGATCCGGGTATACCGGTGCCCATTGAACAGCATCGTCAGAGCATCTGGACTTTGCAGGCGGATTTGAAAAGGCATAGCCCGTTCCAACGCTTGCGGCCCACGCACAGCCAGGGCAACCAGGGTTGAGTCCTCCAGCGAAAAAAGTCCGGCGTGCGTATAATCGATAATCACCCGCAACTGATCGAGGATCAGGCCTGGCTTCAGTTCGAGAGCGGAGGCCAGCGTTTGGGAGATCTCCAACAAGGTGGCCTGTTCACTGGTGCGCGCCTCAACTCGCTTTTGGAGTAGTTGCTCAGAATGCACTCGTTGGCTGACATCCCGAAGGACGCTTAAGAGATACAAGCGCTCCTGATCAGAATATACACTCCCGCTTAGTTCTACATGGAACTTTGAGCCATCTCGACGCATGTGGACCTGTAGCGCTATGTGAGTACCCTGCGACTGAACCATCTGAACATACTTAGGAAACGGGTGAGAATTGTCAGGGTGGATGAATCTGGTGGGGTGAAGACCAATGAATTCATCGCGAGCATAGCCATACATCTCACACGCAGCAAGATTGACCTCGACCACCAGACCGGTTTCCAAATCATGAACGATTAACCCGTCACTGGCGGATTCGAAGATACTCTGGTATTTTTGTTCCTTTTTGTTCGCCCGAGATGGGTGGTTTTGGTACCCGGTTTTTAGTGCATCCAGCGCAGCTTGAAGATCATCCAGCAAGGCCAGTTCTGGTGATCCAGTGGGCCAGTCCTTGAGAGAAATAACCGGAGCCGCATCCGGGTGCTGAGCCGTTTGCTGAAGCAGGCTGGACAACAGTGAATAGAAATCGTCCGAGGGAGACATATATATAGTGTACCCCAACCAGGCGCGGTTGTCACCCTACCCATTTTCTACTGGATGCGATAAGTTAGCAACACGGTGGGGTATAATGAATAACCCAGAAAAGGGTATTAAAATTTCTCATCTCTACTCTCAATAATTGGATCTATAAAGTCATCCCTACAGCCGAACCCCGAGAAACCAGCCCCTTTTCACGTAAGTTTTATGGTGTTAGAAGGACGGGCAATGTTTAAACGGATTCTCCTCCCGCTGGATAGTTCAAAATTGGCTGAGTGTGTTTTACCCCATCTGGTCGCGCTTGCCAGGATCTGTGAGCCAGAGGTCCAGTTGTTGCGCGTATTAGAACCTTTCGGCGTGACAGCGCGCATGCGGCTGATTGACCCGGTGGATTGGCAGATCCGCAAAGCTGAGGCAGAGAGTTATCTTTCTGGTATTGCTAAATACTTACAGAATGCCGGTCTCCAGGTATCCACTCATCTTAATGATGGCAAACCCGCTGAACAAATTGTTGATATTGCCAATTCCTGGAATGCCGACTTGATCTTATTGAGTAGCCACGGGCAGAGTGGTATAAGCCCATGGAACGTCAGCAGCGTTGTGCAGCAAGTCATCATGCGGGCGAATCGTTCTCTGATGATTATCCGAGCCTATCAACCTGTGACGGTAGATCTGACAGATTTGCACTACCGCAAGATTTTTCTTCCGTTGGATGGCTCTCAACGAGCGGAAATGTCACTCGCATATGCGGAATTGTTGGCACGTGCCCATGGGTCCGAGATCCTGGCTACCCACATTGTTCGGCAACCCGAACTGCCCCGCCGGGCCTCCGCGTCGCAGGAAGATTTGATCCTGGCCAACCAACTGACGGAACGGAATCAAGCTGAAGCGATCAAATATCTTGAAGAGTTGAAATCTCGCATCGACATACCCATCCAGACAAAACTGGAGGTCAGTCCGAGTATCAGTCGCTCCTTGCACCAGATCGCAGATGATAACGATGTAGATCTGACAATATTAAGCGCCCACGGTTATTCCGGCGACACACGTTGGCCTTTTGGCAACGTAGGGCTTGGCTTTATCATTTATGGCAGTACACCATTACTGATCCTCCAGGACCTACCGACCAACGGGATCATGCCCACCCGGGCGGAAATCGCCGCTCGAGAAACCGGAGGCCGCTAACTCGTGTTGGATCAGACTCCCATTACGCCAGCAGGGCCGCCACCCGAGATCCAGCTGGACAAACCAATTTTCAACCTGCAGTCTCAAGGTCGCCGCCTAGCGGAAGATCACCAGCGTCAAGAATTGGCTGGTGAAGACCATAGCTCAACCAGCTCTACGGCCCTCCTGTCAGCGCGTCTCCCAGGTTACACATCCATATTAATTGAAACAGCTGGTCGCTTGCAAGCACAAACCTCGCTGGCCGGGCAGCTGTCGCTGGCTGCTGAATGGCTGTTGGATAACTATCACCTTGTGACCCAGGCGCTTCGCGAAGTGCAGCTAGATCTACCGCCACACTATGAGCGCCAACTCCCCCGCTTGCAAACCGGGCACCCACGCACATATGAACTTTCCGCACAGATTATCCAGACTGAGCATGCTTTACTCGACCTGGAGAATGTCGAGCGTTTTGTCGCAGCATATCAGGAAGTGCTCCCGCTTACCATGGGTGAGTTATGGGCATTACCGACCATGCTACGGCTGGGGATTCTGGAGAGCCTGTTGGCGGCTGTTGCCCGCTTCACAGAACTCACCGGGGTAGAGATTAAAGAGCTTGCACCTATCCTGGAGTCCCCGGGGCAACTCGGCGATCAGCTCATCGTGGAAAACAGTATCCGCAGTTTGCGAATCCTGGCATTCTTTGATTGGAAGCGTTTCTTTGAAACATTAAGCCTGGTCGATTTTACATTGCGCCAGGATCCGGCCCGGATTTATAGCGGGATGGACTTTGAGAGTCGTGACCGTTATCGTAAAGCCGTGGAAGAAATCGCCAGTTCTGGGCGGACGGATGAGCTGGCTGTCGCTCGAGCTGCCGTTAGCCTGGCACGCACCAGAGCAGAGCAGCCCACCTTGCAGCCTGAGCAAGATTTACATGAATCGACAGATTCTAAAAGTAATATAGGCCTCAAAGATCATCCAGAAGGTTGGGATGGATTTCGCTCACAGCCTGGCGCGCATATTGGGTATTATCTTCTGGGTCAAGGGCGACCAGATTTGGAACAGGTTGCCGGGTACACTCCCAAGGGCCGGCAGCGCTTTGAACGCTTCATCCTTAACCACTCTACCCTATTTTACCTGGGTTCAATCGCAAGTCTCTCGCTGGGATTCTTGTTAATCCCCCTGGTCTATGCTGCCGCAGTCGGGGCGTCGGCAGCCGAGCTCCTCCTTGTTTTTACTCTCACCCTGGTCCCAGCGATAACTATCGCAGTGGAGATGGTCAATTGGACGGTCACCCAGCTCGTCAAGCCTGAAAGCCAGCCGCGCATGGATTTCAGCCGGGGAATACCAGAAGAGTGCACAACCTTGGTAGTCATCCCGGCCTTGCTCTCCGGACCCGATGAGGTCGATTCTCTGGTGGGGCAGCTAGAGCAACACTACTTGCGCAACCCCGACCCAAGGCTTTTCTTTGCCCTGGTGACGGATTACATGGACTCGCCGGCGGAAAATCAGTCCGGTGATAGCGACCTGGTCGAAAAGGCGCGCCAAGGTATACGCAGATTAAATGAAAAATACCTGCAGGCAGAGCAGAGTCATACTACTGGAGGGCGCTTTGCCCTCCTTCATCGAGAACGACGTTGGAACCCTTCCGAAGGTGTTTGGATGGGCTGGGAGCGTAAACGGGGCAAGCTGCACGAGCTAAATAGCTTAATCTTGGGGGAACGCAGCGTCTACTCGACCAATCGCTCTCTGGATCTGAGGTCCTCCTTCCCAGTCCGTGAGGGGGATCTATCTTTCCTTCAACACGTGCGTTACGTGATCACCCTGGATGCTGACACGATCCTGCCGCGTGATGCTGCCCGTGAATTGATCGCAGTACTGGCTCATCCCTTGAACCGCGCCTGTCTCAATCCTGTTGACGCGGGTGAATGCGGCGCAAAAGTCATCTCGGGATATACGATTCTCCAGCCACGCACCGATATCAATCCCCTCAGCAGCAGCGCCTCTTACTTCACGCGTATTTTTTCGGGGGATACCGGTCTTGATCTTTACACTCGAGCTGTATCGGATGTCTACCAGGATCTCTTTGGAGAAGGCAGTTATGTCGGAAAGGGAGCCTACGAGGTCGAAAGCTTTGAGCGCAGCCTGGAGAAATGCATCCCTGATAATACACTGCTCAGTCATGACCTGCTTGAGGGCATTCATGGTCGGACTGCTTTGGTGACCAGTACTGTCCTGATCGAAGATATGCCACCCAACTTTCTGGTATTTGCTCGCCGTATGCACCGCTGGATTCGTGGCGATTGGCAACTTCTGCCGTGGTTGTTCTCCCCCCGCCTGTCAGCGATCAGCCATTGGAAGATTCTAGATAACTTGCGACGCAGTTTGGTAGCCCCAGCCCTTGTGCTGTTAATCCTGGCCGGTTGGCTGGTCCTGCCTGGCTCTCCTGCTGCATGGACAATTGCTGGAGTACTCGTGCTTGCTGTCCCTGTATTGACCGGGGTCTTTGGAGTATTACGCCAGCGATTGAACGGCCAACCTGTCCGCCAGACCGTGGCTTCTCTAAGAAACAGCTTCTTTCGCTGGCTAATGGCCTGGGTTTTTCTGCCGTATGAAGCGCAGACTGCTGTAGATGCAATCGTAAAGACTCTGATACGCCTGGGTATCACTCGTCGTAGTCTGCTACGCTGGACAACCAGTGACCAGGTTGCACGCCGCATAGTTGATCATGGATTCTTATCGACCTGGCGGCAGATGGTTATTTCACCCATCCTGGCGATCGTTGTGGGTTCTCTGATCATCTTGTTTCGCCCGGTTGCTTTGGCCTGGGCAGCCCCTCTATTGGCAGTCTGGTTCCTGGCGCCCGGGATAACCATCTGGGTCAGCCGGCCTCTGCTACGACGCGAGGTCAAGCTCGACAGCAATCAGACCCGTGAATTGCGCCGGCTGGCACGTCGCACCTGGCTTTTCTTTGAACAGTTCATTGGTCCCGAGGACCAGTGGTTACCTCCCGACCATTTCCAGGAAGCACCCCTGGGGATCGTTGCCCACCGCACATCTCCGACCAATATCGGATTGGCCTTGCTTTCCGCCCTGGGGGCATACGATCTGGGATATCTTGAAGCCCTTACCCTGTCTACACGGTTGGTATCAACCTTTGACACGCTTGAGAAGCTCGAACGCTACCGGGGTCATTTTTTAAACTGGTATGACACACGTAGTCTCGATCCATTGCAGCCTCGCTATGTATCCACAGTGGATAGCGGGAACCTGGCGGCAAGCCTGTTAGCGCTGTACCAGGGCTGCCTTGAAGTTCCTGATCGCCCGGTTTTACGTTGGGAATCTTTTGAAGGTCTCCTGGATGCCATCGATTTACTGGATGCACTTTTTAGTGACCTGGAAACACCTTCCCTACAGCCAGCAATAAAGGAAATGAGGAGTGTTCTCAGCTCAATCATGCAAGCTATCCAGTCTGTAAAAGAAGAACCATCACGCTGGGCAGGCTTGCTCTCCCATTTAGGAGGCAATGGGAATGGTCAGATTTCCTTGCATAGTTGGGCCGAGCTAGACCAGCTCATTGTGAGCCTGGTCGATCATTACCCCCGCGAGTTGGGACCGGAAAACCTGCGCCGCCTGCGATATTACAACCGTGTAGGGCGGCAGCAGCTTACTAGTATCCAGCGCTGCATCGATTTACTCCTGCCCTGGCTCGCCCCATTTCAGGATATACCAGCTGTCTTTCGAGATGATGATTTACCGCCCAGCCTGACGGAAGCCTGGCAAGCACTCCAGGTGGCTTTTCCCGTGCAGTCATCTTTGGCGGAAATCCCTTCGGTACTTCGCTCCGGTCGCCAGGCTTTGAGCCAGCTCAAGCATGTTATGAAAACTCTGGACAATGCAGATTGGGAAGATGCGCACCAATGGATGCAAGGTCTGGAAAACTTGCTGGATGCTAATGGGATGAAGGCCGAAGCCCTCGTGATCGGTTTTAAGGAACTGGCGCGTCGCAGCAACGCGCTCCTCCAGGCGATGGATTTTTCTTTCCTGTTCGATTCTCAACGCCAGGTCTTCCATATTGGCTACAATGTCACCATCAGTAAACTGGATTTGAATTATTATGACTTATTGGCCTCGGAAGCACGCCTCGCCAGCCTGATAGCCATTGCCAAGGGCGAGGCCCCACAGAGTCATTGGTTGCACCTCGGCCGCCCCTTTACGCGCATAAACGGACAGCAGGCGCTCATCTCGTGGAGCGCCACCATGTTCGAGTACCTGATGCCAGATTTGATGGTTCGCAGCGAACCCAGCACCCTGCTTGGTCAAACCCTGGAAGTGGTAGCCGACCGTCAGATCGAATATGGGCGCGAGAAGAATGTTCCCTGGGGAATTTCGGAATCGGGATATTATCGCTTTGATGCCAACCAGTTCTATCAATACCGGGCATTTGGTGTGCCTGGCCTGGGTTACAAGCGCGGTTCAGCCGATGACCTGGTCATCACCCCCCACGCATCACTGCTTGCTCTACCGCTGCGCCCAGACGCCGTCCTCCACAATATGGAGCGTCTCAAACAACTAGGCATGCTGGGGATGTACGGTTTTTATGAAGCAGTTGACTTTACCCCGGCGCGCCTGGCTGTGGGGCAGGAAAAAGCGGTCGTACAGTCTTACATGGCTCACCACCAGGGGATGATCATGCTCTCGCTGGTCAATTATTTACAGGGGAATACGATGATCCGGCGTTTCCAATGCGACCCGCGGATCCAGAGTATAGAACTACTGTTATTGGAACAGATTCCCAGAGACGCTCCTCTGGAGCAGCTGAATACCGAAAGATCATCGGGATTGCTCGCTGTACGGGTGCGCAACCTTGCCAGCCCATGGCAAGTAGATCCACAGGCCCCACAACCCAGGGCGCACTACCTCTCAAATGGCCACTACCGCATCCTTATCACCGCCGCAGGCGGCGGATATAGCGCCTGGAAGGATATTGATCTGACCCGTTGGAGGCCAGATAGCACTCGAGATCATTGGGGGACCTGGATCTATATTCAAGACATGGAAAGCGGCGCAACCTGGTCATCAGGTCTTCAGCCTACTTTAGTGGCTGGTGATGAGCACGAGGTCTTCTTCAGCAGTCACTCTGCCGAATTCCGCCGCCAGGATGGCGCCCTAGCTCAAGTGACTGAGATTTTCGTTGCCCCAGATGACGATGTGGAAATTCGCCTGGTGACCCTGACGAACCATGGCGACAAGGCGCGGCGTCTGCGGCTGACCAGCTATGGAGAACTCGTCCTTGCTCCCCAAGCAGGGGACTCCCGCCACCCGGCGTTCAACAAGCTGTTCATTGAAAGTGAGCGCCTGCCAAGGGGCAATGGACTGTTGTTTCGCCGCCGGCCGCGTTCAACTTCAGAAGCAGGGATTTATCTGGCACATGCATTGGTGACCAACCCGGGCGAGACAACAGTGGTACGGCCCAGGCTGGAAACTGACCGGGGCCGGTTCTTAGGGCGGGGGCGCACTACCCGCAATCCGGCGGCCATGGAAGCAGGATCACGGTCTAAAATCGGGGCCTCTTTGGACCCGATCTATTCGATATCTCAGGTAGTCTATCTTCCGCCACAAAGCACTCTGCGATTAGCCTTCCTGACAGCAGCCGCGCGCTCGGCTGAGGAAACTCAATCCATAATCGACCGCTTCTCATCATTGGGCGCAATCCAGACAACCCTGGATCAGGCTCGAGGGTTGGCTGAAGTTGAAATGAACGAGCTGGAGATTTCCAATCCCCAATTGAAGGATTTTCAAACCCTGCTGTCTTTGCTGGTTTTCCCATCCACCGCTTTGCGGGTCAGCCCTGAGCGGCTGGCAGCTAACCAGAAAAGCCAGCCAGGGCTGTGGCCTTTTGCTATTTCCGGGGACTACCCCATCATGCTGGCTGAGATTGAGAGCGAGCAGGAGCTTAACCTGGCCCGGGAACTTCTCCAGGCGCATACCTACTGGCGCAAGCGCCAGCTCATGATCGATCTGGTGTTTTTAGACAAACAAGGCACAAGTTATAATCAGGAGCTCAGCTCGCAGCTTTACCGCCTGATAGCGAGCACGGCGAGCGAAGGCTGGCTTAACCGCCGTGGGGGTATCTTCTTGCTCCACGCGGATCAGATGGAGGAATCGGATCGAGTCCTTTTGGAATCAGCGGCGCGGGTGGTACTGGATGGAGCCAGAGGGTCTCTGACCGAATATCTTCAACACATCCCAGCGCTCGAGAGCAAGCCATCCCGGTTACCACCTTTTTCACCAATCTTACCCGATGGCGCAGACCCACAGCCAACCTTGCCAAGAACTCGTCCCCAAGGCCTGCTATATGACAACGGCCTGGGTGGTTTCAGCCAGGATGGGATCGAGTACTGCATCTACCTGGCGCCTGGGCAGGTTACACCTGCCCCCTGGGTCAATGTGATTGCAAACCCGCAGTTCGGCTTCCTGACTTCCGAGTCGGGATTAGGCGTTACCTGGGCTGAAAATAGCGGAGAAAACCGGCTGAGTCCATGGGGTAATGACCCAATATCCAATGAACCACACGAAGCGTTGTATTTACGGGATGAGGAGACGGGTATCATTTGGACACCCACCCCACAACCTGCTCCCGCCCCGGCCCCTTATCTTACACGCCATGGCGCCGGATACACGATCTTCGAGCACCACAGTCACGGCTTACGCCAGCGATTGCGAGTGTTTACTCCGCCAGATACTCCGCTCAAAATCCTGCAGCTCAATTTAGAAAACACCTGGGATCGAGCACGGCGCATCACAGCTACCTATTATATCGAATGGGTTTTAGGGGTAAACCGGGAAAGCTCTCAGCAGTATTTGATCCCCGAATTCAATGGCGATCCTCAAGCTGTGTTGGTGCGAAATCCATACAATACCGAGTTCTCGGAACGTGTGGCTTTCGTTTCAGCCAGTAATCCACTGCATGGCCTGACCACTGACCGGACGGAGTTCCTCGGCCGCCACGGCAGCCTGGATGAGCCAGCAGCCCTGAAGCGCATTGGACTGGCGGGGACTGTGGAGGCAGGGCTGGATCCCTGTGCTGCTCTACAACTCCACATCGACATCCAACCTGATGCTTCGGAACAAATCTACTTTATTTTAGGCCAGGCTGAAACCCGGGATTCTGCTCTGGCTTTGGTTCGCCAATACCAGAATCTGCAACAAGTCCAGAATGCCTGGGATGCCTCTGGCCAGCTTTGGAATGATCTGTTGGGTGCAGTGCAGGTACACACACCTGAACCTGCTTTTGACCTGCTGATGAATCGCTGGTTGCTTTACCAGACCCTGGCAAGCCGCATCTGGGGGCGCACCGGCTTTTATCAATCCAGCGGAGCCTACGGATTTCGCGATCAGCTCCAGGATGTAATGGCATTGTTGCATGTTGCTCCCCAATTAGCCCGCGAGCATCTGTTGCGCGCGGCACGGCACCAATTCGAGGCCGGGGATGTGTTGCATTGGTGGCACCCGCCTTTCGGGCGCGGTGTTCGCACCCGTATCAGTGATGATATGCTCTGGCTGCCCTATGTGACCGCTGAGTATATAAAGCTCACCGGCGACGAGCCAATTCTGAAAGAGAAGATCCCTTTCCGTCGTGCGCCTCTATTGGAACCAGGTCAGGACGAACGTTATGGGCAGTACCCGCAAACCAGCGCAACTTATTCCTTATTTGAACATTGCCGCCGTGCGCTGGAAAAGGGGATGACTTCCGGGAAGCACAACCTGCCCTTGATGGGGGGTGGGGATTGGAATGACGGCATGAACCGGGTGGGATTTGAGGGCCACGGCGAGAGCATCTGGTTGGGCTGGTTCCTTTACAGTACTCTCAACCGCTTTGCCGATCTGTGTGAGCGCCGTGGCCAGGACGAGCCAGCTGCTGGCTATCGCCAGTGTGCCTCCGATCTGGCCCAAGCCATTGAACACAGCGCCTGGGACGGCAATTGGTACCTGCGCGCTTTTTATGATGACGGTTCGCTCCTGGGGTCATCCGAGAACCAGGAATGCCAGATCGATTCTATCGCCCAATCCTGGGGGGTACTTTCTGGCGCCGGTGATCGACAGCGCGCCTCTCGGGCGATGCAGTCAGTCTATGAGCGCCTGGTGCTGAGCAATCAGCGGATGGTCTTGCTGTTTACACCGCCCTTTGACAAGACTCCGCGCGACCCTGGTTACATCAAAGGCTATCCACCCGGTGTGCGCGAGAACGGTGGACAGTACACACATGCTGCGCTGTGGTCTGCCTGGGCTTTTCTCAACCTGGATCAGTCCGAAGAAGGGTTTGAATTATTCCAGCTCCTGAACCCAATCCTGCACGCTGAAACCTTAGATAAAGCCAATCATTACCGGGTAGAACCCTATGTAGTTGCGGCGGACGTTTACAGTGCCCCACCTTTCACCGGGCAAGGCGGCTGGACATGGTATACGGGGTCCAGCAGTTGGATGTACCGCCTGGGCCTCGAAGGATTTCTGGGGTTGAAGAAAAAAGGGGATTTACTTGAGGTGGACCCACACATTCCTCGAAGCTGGCCTGGCTTCCGGGTTACTTACCGGTTTGGCACGGCAACCTATGAGTTTATCGTGCAGAATCCAGATTCCGTCAATCGAGGAGTACAGCAGGTGTCCTTAAATGGCGAGGCGCTCCCGGACAGGGTGATTCCGCTAGCTCAGGATGGCGGCAACTATACCGTCGTCATCGTCATGGGCTAAGATGTAACATGAATACGTGCCCTTTCATTTCAAGCGCTCTTCACCATTTTTAAGAGGCAAAGCCAGCTTTCCGAAAGCCCATTAGGCTCTAGAATTAATTTATTGATATTTTCAGGAGGTTTTCAGATGACCACTTGCCCCTAAAGCCTGGGTTCCTGGTATTCACTCTGTCAAAAGTGTCAATTCCGGCTATTCAGCGTGCTTTTCTATGGGTTTTTCAGCATTCAGACTTCCATTAAGTCAATTGTGTAGAATATAACCACATAAATTGCACTACTTAAGCACTACTCACAAAGGTTGACCATCCCCAAACCAATACCAATTGAGGTTGGCAGGCCAAATTGTTCGTAAGTAAGGCATTTCTTTGTCTATTAGCATAACTAATCCTAATAGATGGCTAGATTGGAGTCTACAACTAGTATAGATCATAATCAGGTTTATGCAGTTTGCAGGATTTTTAGTCATCATCCACATCTGTTCTTTGAACCCATAGTGCCAAATGCCAACGACGTTCAGGCAGACACTGCTCAAGTTATATCCTTGGCGATAGATTTTAGGCGTATTGATCGAAGCGATCAACAAATGCAGGGAGAGTCTGTATCTGTTCTTCGTCATAGTAGAAACGCGGCGGATGAACACCCATGTTCAAACGGATGGCGAAATGGACAACTTTGTCCAATAGGCTAATCAAGAACTTTCGTAGGAAAACTCGAGGTCAAAGACAATCGGGCGCGTGCGGATCAGCTGCTGGATCTCCTGAATGGCTTTGAATTGTTCCAGATTGCGCGAACTGGGTAGATCTTCGATGGTGCGGGAAGAATAGGTTGCGAAATGAAAGAGAATGGCTCTGCCTCTTAGTGGTGTGGCCAGAGTGAGCATCCAGAACCCTTTGGTTTGCCCATCCACCAGCGTGCCGACATACTTGGTTCTGTTAGCATGCGGGCGTTAGATCTAGGTCGGGTCTCCAATCACAAAGTCTGCTTCTCTGTTGAAAAGCAGCTTGAGCGCTTCAAGGGGCTCTTGATTTTGCAGAAAACGCTGGATAGTCTTGTAGCTGGTGGCATCGGCTTGCCCTGGTATATGGGCTGCTATCTCATTCAGGCGTAGTAAGCGGGCTTGCATAATCCCTGCATGATCTGGCTGGCTTGTTGGGCATCTTTTGGATCGGTAAAAAGCTGCTTGGCAAACATCGAAATTCGGATACACTTGTTTCTGAGGAACCGTTCTGCACTCTTTTGGTTTTGGTGGAACCTGACTAGTGTAAAGGTTCCCTTGTGTTTTCATAATGTCCGAACTCTTGTCCTAAGATCGACCACAGATCGACCACAATGTCGTGACAATCATCGAGGAGTACGTACAATGCAGGGTACTTAAAAGTGAGATCGCCCAGCTGGAACTGAGCGATCTCTATCGTAAGCCCTCGGTCGGTTAGGACCATATCACCAAACGATGGAGGCTGGCGATAATGTGCAGCTTTCAATGTTACGAGGATCTTCCGACCTGCGGAGGGGGTGGGTGCCCTCTCCACCGTCTGGCCAAATGATCTCCAGCACCCTCAGGTAAATTTATTCCCGACCGCCCCGTCCGAGGCGGTCAGGGCAGCGACCTCGTGAACCATGTCCAGCTCATTCGGATTATCAAGCGTTTCGCTCAACATCAACCCCCAGCAGTCCCAGGGCAGAAGCACCATTTTATTGAATAGAGCCTGGTCGCGCAGTAGGCTGCCGCAAAAAACTCCCAATTTACCCCAAGATTTCCAGGGAGAAAGATCAACGTTCTGGCTTAACGTCACGCATAACCTGCCTACGATGTAATAACGTCATCGTGCAGCACGGCGTATATCTCAACATCTTGGTGCTTGCCTTTGTGATACCAAGCTCCCCGTGCAGTACCTTCGTGCTGAAACCCACATTTTTCCGCTAACCGCCGAGAAGCAGCATTGTCGGGATGAATGACCAGCCGGATCCGGTTGACCTGTTTGTTCTCAAACACGTAGCGGACCAGCAACTGGACGGCTTCAGTAGCCACGCCCTTGCCGCGGTGTTCGGGAGCGTAGACCTGGTAGGAAAGTTCATACTCATTCAGATAATTGACCGTCTTGAAGAACTCGATGTGCCCTAGCAGTGTGTCGTCCGGCGAGACGATGACCAGCATGCCTTCGTCCTTGCTCCAGAATCCAGTCTCCTGGAACTGTTTTTGGAAAGCCGGTTGGGATAGCAGGCCGCGTGGGAAAAAATCGCCCCGGTTGTCAATGTCGATGTGAATAGAATAGAGTTGATCGAGGTCGGTGTCAAGGACCGGGCGAAGCGTGATGGATTTTCCTTTGAGCATACTGCATTCCTTTCTCGCACTTCATCAGCACGATAAACGGTTTGCGTTTCCCGCTGGTGGATGGGTGTAGACCATTCTTATTATAGAGTAAATGCCCAGAATTAGAATCATCTCCTTTTATCGGCACGGTTCACATCCGTCAGGCGTTTGCGGCGCTAACCCTCTTTTCGACCAGATAAACAACTCCGGATAACCTACTCTCAGTAGTCAGGCGATGTACTGATGTAAAGAATTGCTGAAGACCTTCAAAACGCTCTTCGCCCTCAATCTGGAGTAAGGCATCTTGGTAGCGTTGCAGTGTTTAATGTCACCGCCCTGAGACCAATGCGGCATTTTCGGTGACGTCTTCCTGTTGGACGAGATGAAAACCTATATTTTCTATAAGTTGTTCGTTTACGCCGGGCGGATAGGCTGTGTTCCGAGTTCGCTGGCGCTCCGGGAGGATCACCGCCAGGCTGCGCGTGTTGCTACTCGAACGCAGAAAGATGGTCCCTTCAAAAGAAGAGTTAACCATTCGATCTATTTCGAAGACATATTTGAGTTAATCCTCAGAGGCTTCTTTGAAGAAAATGTCGTCAAACCCGCCATAACTTGGATAGACCTCGAAGCCCCAAAAAGGATAGAGGTAGCCTCCGGCATGCATGACCTCCCAATAGAGTGCGCGGAGCATAGGCTCGGAATCAGACGATCCATACAGAGCTATCCGTTATCCGGACTGTACATCGATACAGTAAGTAACCAAAACCTGGGCGAGGCGATCTGTGCGCGGG
>CAYXDC010000064.1:12706-17571 GCA_964463505.1 uncultured Anaerolineaceae bacterium | reverse complement strand
ATCTTATCTGCATCGATGGTGACCGGAGCAGTATCGCCTTCTACGACTGCCATGCGAACGTCTTTCGATAGGGCTTCAATAGTGCGCAGGATCAGGCTGGTCTTGCCGGCTCCTGGGGAAGCCAGGATATTGACCCCGTATACAGCCCTGGCGTCCAGTTGAGCCCGGTTAGCGGCTGCCAGCTGATCATTGGCGTTCAGGATATTTTCGATGACGGGGATGGTGCGTGGCATCCAGTCTCCTAAAATAACGGCTTAATCTTCTACGTCGATCGCTTCCATAAAAAATTCTTCACCGGTTAATATATGAAAACTCAGGCTGGTGCAATTCGGGCAGGCCAGATCAGAATCGGCCAGCCCGTAACGCTGCCCACAAGTCTGGCATTCAAGCTCGGCAGGGACGCGCCGGAAGTGCAGGCGGGCGTGCTCTGCAGGCGTTTTTTGACTGATCATATCCCAGTAAAATTGCACAGAATCGTCGACGATGGTAGCTAATTGGCCGATCACCAGGTGAATATCAGTCACCTGCGCCGCGCCGGAAGCCTCGGCGTGCCGCAGGGCAATCTCTAGAATAGATTCGGTAACAGATAGTTCATGCATTGGGACAGTGTTCTAAGCGTAAACCACACAACACCTGATGAATAATAATCATTTTACCGCCAGGTTGTTCAAAAAGGTTAATTCATATTTTAGCTCAGTTAATACCCGGATAAGCGCTACCAGTGGGGGAGGGGGAGACTACTAATTCTGGGCCTTGATGAATCGAATTCGTTTACTGTCCTGGTGCTTCCACCGACCACTTTGAACGCGACTTCACCGATTCTCTGCACGGCAAAAGTTGATCAACATATAGCGGTGGGGGGCCAAAATAAGTCGATTAATCCTGATATCGACATTATGCTTTTGATAAGTATCATTATCACTAACAATGTGGTATAATCAATATGAGGTGATGTGATGAACGAGATGACGATTTATGACGCGATCAGCAGCTATCTGGGCAGCGTGGCGCTGGCACGCAGCGAGCACACGGCGCGTACCTACCGCAATGCGCTGCAGCGCTTCTTGTTGACCCTGGACAATCATGCTATCTCCCCCGATAAGGCCCCTATCGCTGAATTATCAGAGGACGCAGTGACCTGGTTTGCTGCAGAGCTCAAAGGCTATGCTCCAGCCTCAGAAAGTTTATACCTGACTGCCCTGGCAGGTTTCTATGAATACCTGGCTGCCGAACGCCTGGCAGATCCCAACCTGCCGCGTGTGCGCCTGTTGATCCGCCAGCGCAGCCGCAAGCCTGGCATACGCTTACCGCAGTTTCCTAAGTCTCAAATTGCTGAAATATTAGAATATGCTATTAATCTTGCAACCTTGCTCACTGATGACGGGGCTGCGCGTTTGCGGAACTTGCGCGACCGGGCATTCTTGCTCACCCTGGCGGATACCGGATTGCGTGTGCACGAGGCCTGTGGGCTGCGGCGCGGCGACCTGGACTGGCAGGAAGGTAAAGCGGTGGTGATTGGCAAAGGCAACCGCCAGGCTGTGGTACGCTTTTCCAGGCGCTCACTGGCAGCGCTGCGGGATTACCTGGCAGCGCGCGCCGCCCTGGATGGCGCTTCCGGAAAGCCGCTGACCACACTGCCCCTCTTTGCCCGACATGATCTTGGCGCCGGCAAAAAAATCAAGCCCATCACCACCGCTACCGGGCGCAATATCGTCGCGCAGCGGGTTAAGGAAGCTCTGGGCGCAGAAGCCGAAGGCACCATCACCCCCCACTCCTTCCGCCACTACTTTGTGACCACAGTTTTGCAGGGCAGCGGGAATCTCAAGTTGGCACAGGAGCTGGCGCGGCATAAGAATATCGCTGTCACGCAGCGCTATGCGCATTTGAGCGATGACGAGCTGGATCGAGGCTATGAAGAGGTCTTTGAAGGCTAAAATAATGAAATCCTTCAGCTACACGCAATCTAAACTTTTCAGCAGGTTCTATTTCCATCAATATTGACGAAATCAACCTCGTATACTTTGTCATTGGATAGGGTGATCCTGGCGCCGAGGGGTGCATAGGAAGCGGTGATCTCCATGAGCTGGATCGTTTTGATAGGAGATAGCTCCTCACACGTCCATGGAGTGTCATCTGTTTTGTGGAGCAGCACAGTGATCATCAGCTCCATGGCCGGATTTTTGGCTGTGCGCTTCTTGTAGGCGTATGGAACCGTGCTCTCCTGCTCTTCAGCGTTCCTGCCCTGATGTACCAGGCTGCTGATCCGGTCCCAGCCGTTGTAGCTGATCAAAGCTAGTTGCCTCCCCGGAATGGAGGCGGTGATCACTTTTTTGGTCTCATCTTCGAAACGATTTACTACGGCCTTCTCGCCGGCCAGATGTGGCAGACCATAATGCCCCAGGGTCAGCTCGTGTTCAAACGCCAGACGTGAACGATCCACGCGAATCACACCACCAGGGATGATGATTTCTGCCAGATCAATGATGTATCCAACGCCATTATTGGGCGGTTTGCGCATGATCGCCTGCCGGTAGAGCACATCTTGATGCACGCCGTTAAAGAGCATACTTTGAGATGTGGTGTAGGCTGTATTCTTCTGCGAATCATTTTGTAACGCCAGACCGGTCAAATAGAAATTAACATCCTCCCCACGCACATCTCTTGGGTCCAGGCTGCGAAAGCTGTATTCCATCGCCGTCCCCCCCTCCGGGTCGTGGTCCTCCCACGGAAAATGTGTATTGAAGGCCAGCTTGGAATAATTGTGATCGTCGTAATAAACTTTCCCGGAAACAATCTCGGCTGTTCCGGTCTTACCATGGTTGACCAGTACCAGGCCGGGCTTTTCCAGTACTACTACATCGGAACGGTCGCCGAGTTTTTCCCAGTTGCCTTCATTTTCTTTCGCCGTCCAGAAGGGTGAATCTTCGGGCAGGGCCAGGCACACAAACGGCAGGAACATCAGGAACGGGCTCGCCGGACAAGAATAATTTTGCAGAACGAACTCCCGATGTCCATAAAAGCCAAGGCTGGGGATGTCGTTATCGTAGAAGTCTTCCCTGGTTACAAATTGCAGTATAGACCCCGAACACAACCTTCTCGCCCAACCCGGGTCCAGTGGAGTGTCGCCTTTCAACATGAAGGAAATGGGAAAGCCACCCGAGATCCATGTGCGGTAACAGATGCTCCTGGCCCACATATTGATATACCCATCCCTGGCAAAGAAGTTGGTATAGGTTTTCATTAACTCATGGGCAGAATTTTCGATAGCGGCAGCTATTTCGGGATAGTGTTCGTCGCCAAATGCCCTGTTCCAGATGGTCAAATAAACGATGAAGAGGCTGATCGTGTAATAATTATAGGTTTGTTCCAGGTACCAGCCGCCTCCTGAATGATAGGAGGTCACCCACAACAAATGGCTCTTCAGTAACTCATCGTCGATTTGGTAGCCGTGCTTTTTCAAGAAGGATAGCGTGACGATATTGAATATTCTCCAGTTGTTCTGCGTGGTGCGATGGTGCGCCCATTTAGAAATCGTCACCGCCATTGCATCCTTTTGCTCTTGAGTGTAGTCGGGCCAGAGCACATCAGGTATCAAAAGTAACGTCTTGAATAAGCCACCAAACTCACAGGTGAACTGGTAAGTTGCGTCGGGTAAATCTTCGGGTAAGGGAAGTGAATTTGGGTGACCGGGTGTCAGTGCATTGTAGAGATGCAGGCGATAATAATCTCTGAGTTTAATACCGCGGATGCTTGCTTCCGGGTCGATGTGCAGCAGTGGACCAGCCAGCGTAAATGTCCTTTCCAGGGCTTCGAACTCCAGGGAACGGTAGCGCCAGGGATGATCATCCGGTTGCGGGTATGTTTTTCCGGGAACGCGAGGAAAAGAGATCGGCGTCTCCATGGAATCCACATGCTTGAAGGCTCTTTCGAGCAGGTACCTGGCGCACTCGATGTAATGTTTCCTGGTCATCCCCGTGAAAGGACTCAAGTCATAGTCAGGCGACAGAACTTCATAAGCGTTTTTCATTCGGGAATAACTCCTATCGATGGAAATATTGGTCGGGTCCAATAAGAAGCGTTAAATGCCCCGCACCCAAGGTAGTGAGTGACCAGAAACGATTATATTCGGTTATGGTCACACTGGTTTGTCACTTGCCTGAGGAGTTGAAGCGACTAACCCAGACGGACTGTAGATGCGGTTAATCATAGGCGAATCTGAGCATAAATTTGTGAATTAATGAACCCTTTCAGCGCGACAATCAGAGTATCAGACCATGGTCCAATATTACAAGTAGGGCTGAATGTACCGCACCGGATTATCCTGCTTGGGTATCGTTGCGCTCATGATATGCGTTTCTTTGATGGTTAGCTCCCCCAGCACCTACGCAAATAAATCCATAACTGATCTCGTTGAGGATGATCCGAAGACAGCATTACCCCATTTCCTCAGCCAGAGGGTCCCGACCTGGATATTCTGTATATTCAGCGCCGGCCTTTGTACTTTGCTTATTGTGTCGAATACCCTGACTGGATTTCCCAATTATGTTCTGGGACGGAGGATGAACAGCGCTGGCCCAACTCGGAGGAAGAAGTCACGTTCACTGCCTTAATTGCTAACAAAGGCACGGTTGGCAGTACACCGGTAGAATTTGCCTGGCTGATTGACAGCACGAGCGTCTTAAACGGAACACTGCCAGCCCTGGCGTCTGGGGAGCATACAACTCAGTAATACACCTGGAGCTAGGCGCATGACCTCGATGACGAGCATGCCCTGGGAACTCACCGCATCCAAGCATTTGACTCGCTATGGAAATTTGTTACCCAGGTTGGATCAGAGATAAATGAACCAAGCTATCTGGAGCGAC
>CAYXDC010000064.1:9695-12606 GCA_964463505.1 uncultured Anaerolineaceae bacterium | reverse complement strand
AAATTTGTTACCCAGGTTGGATCAGAGATAAATGAACCAAGCTATCTGGAGCGACCGAATGCCATTGCCGTGGACCACCAGGGGCGCGTGTTGATGACGGATGTTGGCGCTGGAAAAGTGAATATCTATCGCTTTGATGGAGATGTGTTTGAATTTATCGCCAGTTACTCAGGCTTTGGATTGCCGAATGGGATTGCCGTGGATCGCAAGGACAATATCTATGTTGATGACACCAGCCATAACCGGATCGTTGTCCTGGATCAGGCTGGCAATCATTTGATTGATCTCACCTACCCTAACGATGGTTATAGCAGCATATTATTCAAGCCATACTCGGTTGCCGTCGACTCAAAAGGGACAATTATTGAAGCGGGTTCAGGCAACCATAGAGTCATCACCATTCAGGATATTAGTTTGTCTATGCGTGTATTTATGCCGGTTGTCAAAAGATAAACCGGTACACATGACCATTATCCACTCAATATTTACAAAATCAGGCCATTTTTGGGATATCCTTATTGACAACAATGAAAAGATTCGGCATACTATCTGTGTGAAGTAATTCACATAAGATGTGATTATTTTCTCCCACGTGGAAGAGAAAGGAATTGAATATTTGAAGCTTCATTAACGATATCCCTTTGCGTAATCGAAAACCATCCATCCGCACCGTCATAATTTCGGGGAGAAACACTCAAGAGCACTAAGATAGAACCACGCACTGGTAATACCTGGTTAGCCATCTGCCTGGCCATCACAATGATCTTTGCATCGTTTTCCACTTATCCTGGTCAGGCAGCCCCCTCACAATCAACTCAAAATGAAATAACCGAAACAATCATCACGGTCGATAGCGGCAGCGATATCGATACCAGCCTGAGCAAAACCTGTGTCAGCGATACCCCCTGCACCCTGCGGCGGGCGATCGTCCAGGCTCGCAATGTGCCTCTGGCAAATCGTCCGGTGCGCATTCAATTTAATATTCCAGCCACAGCTGCCGAGGGATATATCAGTGCGTTGCAAATATGGAAAATCAATGTCCTGACCACCAGTGACCCATCGGTGTTCCGGCGCTTGAACGGCCAGATCATCATTGATGGCAGCACCCAGCCTGGAGGCCGTACGAATGGACCCAAGATTATTCTGTTCGGACCTGGTACCGGTCAGAAGGATGGCTTTATCGTCGGGGATGTGGGCGGCAATAACGGACACGAAATCCGCGGCCTCGGTTTTCAGAACTTCAAAACCCATATCTATTTGAATACGATAGGTAATCTCATTGAAAATAACTGGTTTGGTCTGAGCGATGATGGGCTAGGCGCCTATATCAGGGGTGGAAACCTCCAGGATGGAAGTGGAAATACCGGGATCGCCTTTGCATCCGAGGCGGATAATAATATTGTGCGCAACAATCATTTCCTGGGATTAGCCGGCGTGGCTGCTGCAGTGCGAGGTGAAGGAAACGAATTTTCAGATAATATTATCGGTCTGAATCGTAATGGTTTAGCGCCGGATAAAGAGACTTCTCCCAGCCTGGTGTGTACCCCTGTTGACTGGCTTGGCGGCGGTGGGATCAGTGTAACCGACACTGGTAACATTATTCAGGACAATGTGCTGGCTGGCTTGCGGTTGCAGGTTTCCATTTGGTCGCTGCAAACAGATACCATCCGCGTGAGTGGACAAGAGCATACGATCCAAAACAATCGCATTGGTTATGATACCGCCAACCATGAGATTGGTGTATGTGGGCGTGGGATCTACTTGAGTGATGGCCCACAAACGCTGATGGTCGTGGATAATAAAATAGTCGAACCGGGGTTGTCGGCCATCTCTGCCAATGGCGTGCTGTATAACGAAAACACCCTGCGTAGCAATACTGTCAAGAAAACCACACCCTGGCCAGAAATAGAAGGCAATCCCAATCCTGAAGATGCGATCCAGATGGGAACCAGCCTGCCTGATCCGCTGGAATTATTCATTCCAGCGGAAGTAACTTCAATCGATGGTACGGCAGTAAGTGGCACGCAGGGTCTTAACAGCCCTTGCCCGAACTGTATCATTGAGATCTTCCTGGACGATAATGACGCCATTGTTGAGCTGTTGGAATCCTTGGGAACAACTACCGCTGATGCTGATGGTCGTTGGAATTTTACCCTTCCTTCCGAATTACTGTCAGGGCAAGGACTTCGTACAACCAGCACCACTGCAGCTTACAATACCATTCCAAATATCTATGCTGGAACAACAACCAGGGTCTCCGCTCTGTATGAAGCGAATGTATCGGTCTACCTGCCCCTGCTCCGCAAGCGGTGATGTTGCTTTATAGGGATAGGTTGGTTTAGGGGTTAATCAGTATATATGAATAGTGGCTACACGCATTAATCCAATGTACCGGTCCTCTGGTTAACCCAAAAGCACCCCCCAAACCACCTGCCTGGGGGGTGCTTTTTATCATACACACCTGCTAAATCAGCGCTTTACTGCTCACCACTTCACGAACAAGCTGTTCGAACTCACCTACTGAAAGGCTGCCCTTCTGTTCGCCGGTGCGCAGGCGCACATTGACCGTACCTTCAGTAGCCTCCCGATCTCCGACCACCAGCATATAGGGGATCTTCAGGTTTTGGGCGTCGCGGATCTTGGCCTGCATGCGGCTGCCGGAAGAGTCGATCTTGACACGCATACCGGCTGCCTGGAGCTGCTTCTGGATCGCTTCAGCATACTCGATATGCCGGTCAGCGATCGGGATCAGCATCACCTGTACGGGCGCCAGCCACACCGGGAATGCGCCTCCGTAATGCTCGATCAGCACCCCAAAGAAGCGTTCCATGGAGCCCAGCAAGGCGCGGTGGATCATATACGGCTGGTGTTCCTGCCCATCTTCGCCTACATAGCTCATATTGAAGCGTTC
>CAYXDC010000064.1:0-9595 GCA_964463505.1 uncultured Anaerolineaceae bacterium | reverse complement strand
AAACTGCGCAGGATATGCAGGCAGAAATTCAGCACCCGGTCGATTTCTTCGGGCATCTGGTCAGGACGGCAGAACAGGTGCGCGTCATCCTGCGTAAAGCCGCGCACGCGCAGCAGCCCGTGCAAGACGCCACCGCGTTCGTAGCGATACACCGTGCCCCATTCGGCGTAGCGCATGGGCAGATCACGGTAGCTGCGCCGGGAGTTTTTGTACATCATGATATGGAACGGACAGTTCATTGGCTTCAGATAATAATCCTGCCCGTCGATATCCATGGGCGAGTACATATTTTCCTTGTACCAACCCAGGTGCCCGCTGATCTCCCACAAATTGGAGCGCCCGATATGCGGCGAATACACCAGGTCATAGCCGCCAGCCAGGTGCTCATCTTTGCAGAACTCTTCAGCCAGATGGCGGATCATCCCACCATTGGGGTGCCAGAGCACCAGACCGCCGCCCAGATCAGGGTTGATACTGAACAGATCCAGCTGTTTACCCAACTTGCGATGATCGCGCTTTTCGACTTCTTCACGCCACACCAGGTACTCTTCCAGCTCAGACGCTTTCTCAAACGCCGTGCCATAGATGCGCTGCAGCATGGGATTCTTCTCGCTGCCGCGCCAATAAGCGCCGGCTACACTGAGCAGCTTGATCGCATCCGGATTGATCTCACTCGTGTTCTGTACATGCGGGCCGCGACATAAATCCGTGAATTGACCGTGCTTGTAGAATGAGATCGTCACCGGCTCGCCAATCGGGTTGCCGTCCTCATCTACTTCGCCAGCTTCCAGATTGTTGATCAGCTCCAGTTTATAAGGCTGGTCTTTGAACTCTGCCCGCGCCTGGTCAGCGCTGACTTCTTGATAGACAAACGGATACTTCTGGCGGATGATTTCACGCATGCGCGCTTCGACCTTCTCCAAATCTTCTGGAGTCAGGGGTCGGGGAAGATCAAAATCATAATAAAACCCGTCATCAGTCGCTGGGCCGATGGCAAATTTACCCTCCGGGATCATCTCCAGGACTGCCTGCGCCATCACATGCGAGGCGCTGTGCCGCACGCGGAACAAATGGCTATCTTTGTATTCTTCTGACATGCTACCTCCACAACTTGCACAAATTAAACAAAAAAACCTCCCGTCACAAGGGACGAGAGGTTGGATCTCCCGTGGTTCCACCCACATTCGGCAAGCTCGCCTTACCGGCTGGCTGCCGCACTTTATCGCTGTAACGGGCACACCCGGACCTGAATACTGGTTTGTTCCTCAGATCGCTCTCGGGGGGTTTTGGCTGTTTTGTCTAGGAGAAAGCTTTCAGTCTGTGGCTCTCTCTCCCTGGCTAGCAACGAACAGTTACTCGTCCCGATCTACGCTTTGCAGCAGTTTATCACTTCTGAACCATTTGCGCAAGATATTCTTTTTTAGATAGGAGTTACGCAGTTCCGGGCTCCTCCAACCAGGTGTGTAAGTCCTATTAGATCTCAATGCCCAGGGTACTGCGGATCACATAACCCAGCACGAAGCTGAGTGCGGCCACACCCAGGCTGATGCCAGCCATTTCAACAAAGCGTTTCTTGAAAGGCTCATCCTTGGCAACAGAAATATAATAATTGAACAGCGCGATAATGATCACCGCCAACGTCAGCGCCACAGCCAGACAGACGTAATAATTATCCAAAATCAAATATGGGGTGATCAGAATGGCTACCGTGATGATATAGGCAATCCCGGTGTAGATTGAAGCTTTAGCGGGATTTTTTCCGGTATTCTCGGAGCGCGTCGCCAGGTATTCGGAGGCTGCCATCGACATCGCCGCAGCCACACCCGTGATCAGACCGCTTAAGGCGATCAAGTTGGTATTTTGTAGCGCCAGCGTGAAACCTGCCAGAGCACCGGTCAGCTCTACCAGAGCGTCATTTAACCCCAGCACCATGGAGCCCGCATAGCGTAAGCTCTCTTCGTCCAGCAGAGCAATCAATGACTCTTCATGGCTGTTTTCATCGGCGATGATCTGATCCACTTCCCTGATTTTCCCTTTGAGCATCTCGTAATGGTCCTGGGCATCTTCTTCACCCAGCTCCATGAGTTTAATACCGAAGGTAAAACCTAAAATGCGGCTGACCCAATAATAAAACCACATGCGCAGCCAGTTAGGCTTCACCTCTGTTTTGGTGTATTTCATCCATTCGGTATAATGCCTGCGCTCATCTTCGGCAATCTTCAGTAAAATTCTTTTATTTTCGTCTGCTTTTACTGATTCTCCCAACCGCTTATAGATATGATATTCAGTGATTTCATTTTCCTGGAAAACCAGGATTTGATTATGCAGTTCTTGATTAATTTCCACCATTCACTCCTTTATTGAATAGCTCAAGGTTGCGTCTACCTACCCCATTATAAATGCATCTAAATCGACACTGGGATTGTCATCCTGCGGTCAGCCGGGTTTCCCTACGCGTGATCAATTCCTTGACAGCAATCAAGCATTTGTGTTAAGATTCAATTGTTCAGCTATGTCATATAGTGTTCGACAATGTCGCACAACCTACTGCAAAACACAGGGAACATTGCCGGATAGCAGTCCAATACCCTTCAGCCTTCTCCCTGGTAAGCTGTACTTTCAACAATCCCGTGACACCACTCCACAATGTCTGCTGCGAGAGTGAAATGCCGCAAATGGATTTTTTCATCAGGTGGTTTTTGTGCCACTTCGCCATAACGATCAACCTTCCAGCTAAGCCAATTGGATGAGGCCCTGTTTATTTACATAGGGGCCTCATTTTATTTTTAACCGGAAACCTGGATCTAAAATATCAAATCTAGAAGGGAGGCGCACCTGCACCAAGACAATCTAAATTGCCAGTCACTAATCGATGTTAGAATTTCAATTGGATGATAAGGAGAGAGACATGACTCGTAGTGCACGCTTCTTGTTTGCAGTTCTACTGATTGGAAGTATGGTTCTATCAGCTTGCGCCCAAGCCACACAGGCCCCGGTGGCGACAGAAGCTCCCGTTGAGGCTACTGAGCCCCCGGTTGCCGCGACTGAAGAACCCACCACACCGCAAGGCGAGCCGATTAAGATCGGCGCATCGCTACCCCTGACGGGTTCCTTCTCGATCCCAGGCACCAAGCACGGAGATGGTTATCAACTGTGCGTTGACCTGATCAATGAAGGCGGCGGGCTGCTGGGCCGGCCTGTCGAGTTAATCGTCAGCGACAACCAATCCGATGCCGAGACGATCATCACCCAGATGGAACGCTTTATCAACGTCGATAATGTCGACCTGATCTTCGGCACATTCTCCAGCTTGCTCACCTTCCCCGCCTCGGTCATCACCGAACAGGCAGAGCTGGTTCACCCCAACCCATCCGGCGCTGCGTTGCGCATCTTCGAGCGCGATTTCAAATACATGTTCTATTACCAGCCCAACGCCGCCGAATACATTGGCAAGACCCCCATCGAGTTAATCAACAACCTGGTACCTGCAGAAGAGAAACCCAAAACGGCCGCTCTGGTCTACGCCGATGACTTCTTCGCCAACGGCATCGCAGCCGGTTTACTGGGCACCGAGATCGTGGTACCAGGGACCGAAGAGGTTGTATCTCTGGCGCCCGGTGGCTTTTCTGAAGCCAATATCGAAGTGGTCTACCAGGAGCAGTGGCCCGAGCAAGGTTTCTCTGACTGGCTGACACTGGCCAATTCGATCAAAGCTGCCAATGCTGATATGATCTTCGCCCTGGTGACCTCCCCTGATGAAGGCATCCAGCTGATCCGCGCCCTACAAACCATCGATTACCAGCCCAAGGCAATCTACATGAGCCAGGGTTCACAGAGTGAATTCGTGGACGAACTCGGCACTGCTGTGAATGGCCTGCTGACCCACGCCTCCTGGCATCCATTGGCGAACTTCACTGGCCTCTTGAATGGCGAGGAATTCACCAATGAAATGTTCATGAATGCCTTCCGCGAAAAATATGGGCGCGAGGCTGACGAAGACGAAGCGATTCCGTTCTCCCTCTGCCAGGGAATGGAACAGGCTGTGCGTGGCGCAAACACCACCGATAACACGGTCATACGCGATTGGATGGCTGCTCGCACCGCTGAAGAACCCGTTCGCACAATCCTGGGCGACTTCTACTGGGACGAGCGTGGTTTGCCTGTCAACAAGCCTTTCATTATGGTCCAATGGCAAGAAGGCGAGTTGAATTTTGTTTACCCGCAAGGCGCTTTCCCAGGCGTTGTTGACCTGGTATGGCCCAAGCCAGAATGGTAGTCTAGTTCTCAATCTGGGTTTTGCCGGCGAACAACCGGCAAAACCCAGACTCTGTTTGAATCAGCGGACAACACATGGGATTGTTAGAAGTTCAGCACTTAAACAAGAGCTTCGGGGGAATTAAAGCAGTCGACGACTGCACATTTAATGTCGAGGCCGGCAGTATCACAGCATTGATTGGCCCCAATGGAGCCGGGAAAACCACTGCTTTTAACCTGATAACCGGATTGCTGAAAGCAGATTCTGGAACCATCACATTCGATGGGCGGCCTATCGACAAATTGGCACCTCACCAGATCACCCGGCGAGGCATCAGCCGCACCTTTCAGATCACCAGAGACCTGCAAGAAATGACTGTCCTGGAAAATATGGTGATCCAGTCGCAAATCCATGGTTTTTTTGATCTGTTTCGCGACAGCATCCATGGTAAGGAAAGAGATCGCGCCATGGAATTACTGGATTTTGTTGGCATTTCCAGGCTGGCAAATGAAAAATCTAAAAATTTATCTTACGGACAAAAAAAGCTGCTTGAATTCGCCTCCGTGTTGATGTCTGAACCGCGCATGATCATGCTGGATGAGCCAGCCGGCGGGGTGAACCCGACACTTCTGGAATCGATCATCGAGCGTATCCAAAAACTAAATGCGCAGGGCATGACCTTTCTGATCGTCGAACACAACATGGAGCTGGTGATGAATATCAGCAACCCGGTTGTTGTCATGGCCTATGGCACAGTGCTGGCGCAAGGGTCGCCGGAGATCATCCAAAACGACCAACGCGTTTTAGAAGCCTATCTGGGAGCATAAGCATGGTAATTCTAGAAACAGAAGATATCGTTGCTGGTTATGGCAGCGGCCCAGATATCTTAAAAGGCATTTCGCTGCAAGTTGAAGCCGGTAAAACTTACTGCATCATTGGTCCCAATGGAGCAGGAAAATCTACCTACCTCAAAGTTATCTCCGGCCTGTTACCCTCACGCAAAGGGCGTATTACCTTCAAAGGCGCAGATCTCACTGGCTGGCGCACAGACCAAATCCTGCGTAAAGGGATCTGCCTGGTGCCTTCGGACCGCTCCTTGTTTCCGGATATGACCGTGCGTGAGAATCTGCGCATGGGTGGTTATGTCCTTTCCGATCAAAAACAAATCGACCAGCGGATAGCAGAAGTCTGCGAAATCTTCCCCATTCTGGGCGAGCGCCACGCACAACAGGCCAAGACTCTTTCCGGCGGCCAGCAGCAGCAGCTTGCCATTGGGCGCGCGCTGGTCCTGCGCCCGGAGCTGATCATGTTGGATGAGCCTAGCCTGGGGCTGGCGCCGAAAATATCCAAACAAATCTTTGACAGCATCGAAATCTTAAAGCGCGCCGGAATGACCGTCATCATCGTTGAGCAGAATGCGCGCATGGGTTTAGAAGCAGCAGATTGGGGCGTTGTGCTGGATCTCGGTAAAAACAGCTTCATCGCTGAAGCCCAAAAAGTGCTGCAGGACGAGCGCATCCAGGAATTGTATTTAGGGAAGAAGCACTAGAGGATAAATAATGACTCAGATATCGCAAATCATCATTTTAGGCCTGAGTCTGGGGGGTGTCTTTGCCCTGATGTCCTCAGGCATGACACTGATCTTCGGGGTGATGCGCATTGTCAACCTGGCGCATGCCGCCTTTATTGTTATGGCAGCTTATATCGCCTACTGGGCTTTTAAGCTGCTTGGCATGGACCCGATCCTCTCGATTGTGATCACCATCCCCGTCATGTACTTGTTTGGGCTGCTGGTCTATCGGGTTTTGTTTGCGAAATTGATTGACAATCCCCGCTTCGTAGAGCTCACGGTGTTGATTACCTTTGCATTGAGCCTGGTCATCGAAGGCTTGCTAAGCTACTTTTTTACGGGTATCTATCGATCGACAACCCCTCGTTACGCCACCGACACCCTGAACTTTGGTCCTTTTTACTTCCCAGAAGGACAATTTTACGCAACGGTAGTCAGTATCATCTTACTGGTCGGTTTATGGGCGTTACTGCGCTATACACGCCTGGGATATGCCATCCGGGCAACCACACAAAACCGCACCGCAGCCAAAACGGTTGGCGTAAATGTGCATCAAATTTCGATGATCACCTTCGGCCTGGGCACGGCATTGGCAGGCGCGTCTGGCTCGCTGGTCAGTTTTTTGTTTACATTCTTCCCAGCCAAACATATGGAATGGGTGACGATTATTCTAGCCCTGATCGTTTTGGGAGGTATGGGCAGCTTGATTGGCTCTCTGGTCGGATCGTTCTTACTTTCAGCGCTGGCGGCGTATGTCAGTTTTAATTTTGGTCCCACCTGGTCACCGATAACTTTTTACCTGGCGCTCTTTTTAATTCTATTATTCCGCCCCCAGGGCTTGTTCGGCAAAAAAATGGAGTTACAGTAAATGTCCGATCAAATAATCAGTATATCCCCTGTGTCTGCTGAGCCTGTCAGCCCGGACACAAAAAAATCCCGCGGGCGGATAATCTTTCTGGCGATCCTATTCCTCAGCTTGCTGTTGTTTCCCCTTACGCAGGCCATATTTGGCGGGATGAATTACTGGCTGCATTTGATGCTATACACCTTTATGTATATCTCCATGGCCTCCAGCTGGAATATCCTGGGGGGCTATACCGGCTATGTCTCGTTGGGACATAATGTTTTTTTTGCGGCTGGTGCTTATCTGGCAGGCATTCTGCTGGTTTACCAGGGCATTTCACCCTTCCTCATCACCCCCGTGGCAGGATTACTTGCCCTGGCAATCGGTTTGATCGTTGGCTTGATCACCCTGCGCACCAGTGGCTCAGCCTTTATCATTTCCACGGTGGCTCTGATCCTGCTGGCATCGATCGTCATGGATAAATGGGAGCTGGCCGGGGGAGCAAATGGATTGTCTTTACCGCTTATGGGGCTCAAGATGGCAACGGCCAAGATCCCCTTCTATTATGCTTTTCTGATATTAGCGGCTCTAACCATCTTCATGTCCTATCGCATCCGCCATTCGAAATTTGGGCTGGGCTTACGGGCTATCTCTCAGGACGAGACCAAGGCGGAAGTTGCCGGCGTACCGACCCACATCTACAAAGTTCTGGCCTTTGCCATCAGTGGTATATTCGTGGGCATGGCCGGCGCGCTGTGGGTGTATTACCTGACCTATCTGCGTCCCGGGCTGTTCTTATCCATCGGCATCGCCACTCACATGGTGCTCATGACACTGATTGGGGGTAAAGGAACTGTCGCCGGGCCTGTGATCGGGGCTGCCATTTTCATCGCCACCAATGAGTTTTTCGTCGCCCAGTTGGGGTCATCAGAATTGAATATCGTTGCTACCGGGATCATGATGATCCTGGTTTTAATGTTCTTCCCCGATGGTGTGATCGGTACGCTGAAGAATCGCAACCGTTTACCCAGATTCCTGGATTGGGAATAATCAATTTATCTTCCAGCCAGGCGATTTGATTTGCCAGCGCGCCTGCTGGCGATGGCGGGATGCCACGCTGGCAGCGGCATACTCAGACAGGGTTCTAATTTTATCTGACTCAGGATAAAATCTCTCGTATGCCCACCTCTAAGCAGACAAATCAAAATCTAAATCAGCCAGGCAGACTGCCCGTGTGGGTTGAAGTTGCCTGGTTTATCCTTATCGCAGCAGCCATTCTTCTGCCGCGCCTGGATAGCCTGGGCAGCTTTGTAACGGCTGATGAGCCTACCTGGGGGAAACGCTCGGCCAATTTTTATTACGCATTAGTAAAAGGAAACTATGCGGATACCTTTCAGACCGGTCATCCGGGTGTGATCACTATGTGGGCGGGCGCACTAGGCTACCATCTCCAGTTTCCCGATTATGAGCGCGTGGGTCAGGAAAATCTGGGCGACTCCAAACTCTTTGATATCTTTAAAAATCGGGCGGTAAACCCGATGAAAATCCTGGCTACCGCCCGCCTGGCGATTGTCCTGGTCGTCTCCCTCTGCCTGCTGGTAGCCTGGTATTATGCCCGGCGCCTTTTCGATCCCTGGATTGCCCTGGTGGGTATATTGCTGATCGCCTTTGAGCCGATGCATGTCGCCCACTCCCGGTTTTTGCATACCAATGGATTGTCGAGCAGCTTTTTATTGGTCTCGGTTTTAGCATTCCTGGATTACCTGCGCAGGCGGCGTTGGTCCAGCCTGGTGGTTTCAGCCACAGCTGCCGGGCTGGGCTTCCTGACGGTGACGCCCAGCTTCATGATTATTCCGATCATCGGCTTTCTGGGTATTCAGGAGCTGTTCGGCGTAAAACTTCGAGAAATTTTCAGTCAGGCGACCGTGCGCAAAGTTTTCATCCCCCTGCTCGCCTGGGGGCTGCTAAGCCTGGTGGTTGTCTTTATCGTTTGGCCTGCCATGTGGGTCGATCCGGTCGGAACGTTGGGCAATGTCTTCGAGCACGCCTTTAATGCGGCAGAAGGCGGCGGCGGCGGCGCTGAATTGGTCAGCGCCTACCAGGTTGATTATGACCCGTCGGACAAATATGTTTATTATTATCCCCTCACCTATCTGTGGCGCAGTACGCCTATCACCTGGATTGGGCTGTTGTCGCTGGGTTTAATCCTAGCTACACGCAATTTTACCTTTTTTACCCGTCTCACCCGGCGTAATCTGGCGGGGCTGGCGTGGTTTATCGTGCTCTTTACGATCTTGATGACCCTGGGAACCAAGAAATTTGACCGCTATTACCTTCCCTGCTACCTGGCCTTCGATTTCCTTGCTGCTGCCGGTCTGGTGGCAGGCCTGCGTTGGCTGGGTGAAAAATTCACTTCCCGCCTGCGCATGATCGTACCAGTCGCCGCAATAGTATTTTTACTGGCAATCCAGGCATTCATCACTGCCAGCCACCATCCATATTACCTGACCTATTTCAACCCCCTGCTGGGAGGTATGCAAAAAGCTAAGGATGTGCTGCTGGTTGGGTGGGGAGAAGGCCTGAACGAAGCTGCTATCTATCTGAAAACCATCCCCGATATCCGCACTAAGCGCATTGTGAGTTGGTACCCCCTGGCTTTTAATTGGTACAGCCACAGCCTGGGTTTTATTAGCAAGCCCATCGACATTGGCCGCCAGGCGCCGCCCGAGGTAATCCAATCATATCTGGAGGCGGATTATGTGCTGGTTTACCTCAACCAGTGGCAGCGCAATATGCCTGCCGAGCTGTTTACAGCGCTGGAGCAGCTCGAACCCGAACACATCATACAGATCCAAGGCGTGGATTACGTGAAAATCTACAACCTGGAGTCAATTCACCAGCAGTTGAAAACTTCGCCTTGACTTAG
>CAYXDC010000063.1:0-18559 GCA_964463505.1 uncultured Anaerolineaceae bacterium | reverse complement strand
GGTTTTCATACCTGGAGCAGTGCTTTCAAGTGCTCAGTCCTGGCGCTCAGGGCGCTGCCTTGACCTCGGACCAGATACCCGAGATCAGGTCGCGCATGGCAGCGTCGATGGGCTTATAGAAATACGTGCGGCTGATAATATCCGCGTTATCCAGCTCGAGAGCGGCAACCACTTCGGGATCGGTGAGCGGCAAAGCGTCGCGATTGGCAGCGCCGTAGCCATACAGATTCGACAGATTGGCCATGGACTGCGGAGCAATAGCTGCATCGATGTAGGCATAAGCCAGGTCCACGTTTTCGGCTGTGCTGCTGAGCACATAACCGCACACGTACCCCAGGCGGCCTTCTTTGGGAGTGGTATATTCCACCGGGATGCCCTCTTCTTGCAGGAGCACATAGGCGTCATTCCAGGCATTGGAGGCTACCCACACATCTCCACCTGCGATGAGTTGCACAATTTCGGAGTAATCGGTCCAGTAATTGAGAAGGTTGGGCTTGAGCTCTATCATCTTCTGCTTGATCTGCTGCTGCTGTTCAGGGGTGGTACTGTAGGGGTCCAGACCCAGCGCCAGGGCAGTCACCACCCAGATCGATTCGGGCGCGTCATAGACCGAAACATGCCCGGCATACTGTGGGTCCCATAAATCGAGGTAAGAATCGGGGACTTCCTGCACTTTATCGGTGCGCACGATTGTGGTCTCATAGCCCCAATCCCAGGGGATGAAATACTGCTTGCCATCGTACTGGCCCAGTTCAGCCAGCTCGGGGATGATGCCAGACCAGTTTTTCAGACGGCTAGTATCGATGGGCTGGATCAAGTCGGCTTCCACGTATTGCCCGACCCACGAGTAGCATGGGTGAATGACATCCACATCGAAACCAGTTTGCAGCTTGGCGATCGCCTCAGCGTCATCGGCAAAGAAGCTGAAATCAACCTCGACATCCGGGTACTGCTCGGCGAAAGGCTGCCAGAACTCAGGCAGCTCATAACCCGACCATTCCAATACGGTCAGCGGGCCGCCAGTTGCGGGGGCAGCAAGTGGCTGGGTGGCTTGTACTTCAGGCGTACCAACCTCTGGCATAGCGGCTTCGGTAGTGGGCGCGCTTGCAGTTGGGGCTGGCGCGCAAGCCGACACAAACACACCCAGTGCGACAAATGACAGGCCAAGGGCGCGGATCAGAGCGTGGATTTTCATAGTTTGATTTTCTCCTCAGGCGAGTGATTCTTCAGGGCTTACATTCTGAGCAGGAAGCGATCTCTCCTGCATTCGTAGATACTTATTCTTTTAACAACCGGGCATGATGCGCATCCCAGATCACATCTACCGCATCGCCGGTATGAAAACGGTCTTCGGTGCCATTCAAGTTCTGCATTCGAGCGACCAGGCTGACTTGATCGGCGACGCGCACCAGGTAGCGGGTATCGGTTCCCAGGTAGATCACCTGCTCCACCCGTCCTGGCAGGCGTGCCAGATTGGGGTTAAGTGGGGTTCGATCGACTTCAGGTGGCTGTAAATGGACTTTTTCCGGACGAATAGAAAGCAAAGCCTGTTCGCCCACATGCACACCTTGCTCGATGCGCTCGGCAGGCACCGGGATGCCTTGCCCGATGCGCACCTGTATGGGTGTTCCCAAGGCTTCCAGGCGCGCCGGGATCAAATTGGTTTCACCGATAAAGTCAGCAACAAAACGGTTGGCGGGCTGCTCGTAGATAGCATAAGGCGTGCCGATTTGCAGGACGCGCCCACGGTCCATCACAGCGATGCGGTCAGACATGGTCAGGGCTTCTTCTTGATCGTGTGTAACATACACAAAGGTAATTCCTACACGGTGCTGGAGTAGCTTTAGCTCAACCTGCATGGCTTTGCGCAGCTTTAGATCGAGAGCGCCCAGCGGTTCATCGAGCAAAAGCACCTTGGGTTGGCGCACCAGGGCGCGCGCCAGGGCCACACGCTGCTGCTGCCCACCTGAAAGCTGGTTCGGCCGGCGCGCTTCCATCCCCGGCAGCTGCACCAGGTCCAGGGCATCGTTCACACGGCGGCGTTTCTCTTCTGAGCTGAGTTTCAACGGCTCCAGCCCAAAAGCGACATTCTGACCCACATTCATATGCGGGAAAAGGGCATACTGTTGAAAAACAGTGTTTACCGGGCGTTTGTAGGGTGGGAAAGGCGACTGGTCGCGGCCATCGATGAGGATCTCGCCCTGGGTAGGGGATTCAAAGCCTGCGATCATGCGCAAAGTGGTCGTCTTGCCACAGCCAGACGGCCCAAGCAGCGAGAAAAACTCGCCGGCATAGATCTGCAGATTGACGTGATCCACCGCGGTTACCGCACCAAATTGTTTGACGACGTCGCGAATCTCAATGGCAACTGGCTGAGTCACCTGAGCACCTCCTCCAGGAGTAGCCTCCTGGACCTTGTGTACCTTCGCGGCCTGTAGACCAGCCCGGCGTAGAAAATAAAATCCAGAAGCCGCAGGCAGCGTGCGCTTGCCGGTCTTCTGGAGCGATATTCTTTTGTCAGCCCGGTATGAAGCGCCAGCCTAGCCTGCGGAGGTCAGAGGATTGACTTCCGAGCCGGTGGCGGTGTTCAAAGAGGTTTCCGGATGAGACCGGATTTCGGGCCGAATTTCGTAATCTGCTTTCAAGGTACGTAAAATCAAAAAAGTATGGATGGCCTGCACACCTGGCACCTTGCGCAAGCTCTGGTTCAGAAAACTGGTCAGATGAGCCCGGTCGCGGCAGGCTACTTCGACAATCAGATCATAGCCGCCTGATACCATCAGCAGGTAGCTGACTTCCGGGAAGCTGGCGATCAGCTCGGCGGCTTGCTCGATCTCGGCCGGCTGTACCGTAACGCCCATCACTGCGGGAGCATCGAAGCCCAGGTGGATCGGGTCCACCTGCCCTACAATCTGGATAATCTGCTCATCGATCAGGCGATAGACGCGATTGCGGATGGTCCCTTCCGATACACCCAGCTCATGGGCGATCTCGGTGTATGGTTTACGACCATCCTGCTGAAGCAGGGATAATATTTCTAAATCCAGCTCGTCCATCGGGTACATCATATGTTTTTCGTAACCTTATCTCAATTATACCCCGGAATTCGTAACCAATCAAGGGCTTGAGCCTTTGAGCTAGCAGACTCGCACATGCTACGGAAGTAAATACCGCAGATATAGGACTTGTGCAACGGGTTGGAAGATGGGGGGATTTGAACCTTGGGGATAGGGAGTTCCCCCATTGCCGCACCAATTCTGATCTGGTATGGTATAAACAGTCATTACAGAAATTAATCAGGGTATAATACATACAATGAATGAGACTGAAACACCCATCCAGCCATTAGCACCCCCTGAACTACCAGCAGGGGAAACCTACATTCGCAGCGAAACACCCGAAACAGAGGGCTCCCAGCAGCAGAAACGCGTCATCATCACCGTGGTGGTCGTGATTCTGGTCATGCTGGCGCTTTTTATCGGCGCTACATATGTGCTGCTGATGCCCGGCATCGATACAGCCCGGGTGCGCGATCTCTTCATCATCTATATGGGTTTTCAGTCGCTGGTGATTGGCCTGGTGTTGATTATCTTAATGATCCAGCTGGCGCGCCTGATCAATCTGCTGCAAAACGAGATCAAGCCGATCCTGGATTCGACTAATGAAACGGTCAGTAATTTGCGCGGTACGACAGCTTTCTTAAGTGACCACCTGGTTGGACCGGTCATCAAACTCAACGAATATCTGGCGG
This sequence comes from uncultured Anaerolineaceae bacterium, assembly GCA_964463505.1. GTDB lineage: Bacteria > Chloroflexota > Anaerolineae > Anaerolineales > UBA4823 > JAJZSS01. The sequence goes on along the minus strand of CAYXDC010000063.1, from coordinate 14,808 downwards.
GCCTCAGTGAAGCATTAGGCGTCTTTGGCCTGATCCGCCGCAAGAAGAAATAACAGCGATCCTGATACGAACACTCAAAGGAGGAGTACTCTATGTCAAGTGATAATGAATTTGGGAATTTCCTGGCTGGCTTTATCATCGGGGGCCTGGTTGGCGCCGCAGCAGCTCTGCTGCTGGCCCCGCAATCCGGTGAAGAAACCCGGGCGGTGATCAAGGAAAAAAGCATCGAGCTCAAAGATAAGGCCGTCATGACCGCCGAAGATGCACGCGTGCGCGCCGAACATGCCCTGGACGAAGCACGTGTCCGCGCCGAAGAAGCGGTTGCCGAAGTCCGCACACGCGCCGATGAAGTGGCCCGCCTCTCGCGCGAGCGCGCCAGCGAGATCAGCCATAAGGGACAAATCTTGCTGGATGAGCAAAAAGCCAAGGTACGCCAAACCGTGAAGAAAGCCGCCAAAGACGTTGAAGATGCGGCTGGTGACGCCGCTGCGGCTGTTTGATCTTCCCCACTTTAGATGAATAGATCTGCCGGCGGCCGGTTTTAAGTAACCGGTACCGCCGGTTTTGATTCCTGAGCCTGTTTATGCCAGGCTGGCCAGGGTATCAATCATTCCTTCAATCAGGTCACCGGCCATCACACAGGCCGAGTTGCCCAGGGCTGTGGCGGCGCGCACGCCGGCCTGCGCATGGATCCAGGCGCCAGCGACGGCTGCATCATACGGGGCGACGCATTGCGCCAGCAAGCCGACGATCATCCCCGCCAGCACATCTCCTGAGCCTGCGCGCGCCAGGGCTGGGCTGGCGACCGGGATGATGGCTGTGCGGCCATCGGGTGCAGCCACCACGGTGAAGGCGCCTTTTAAAACCACGACGTGCCCCCATTCCTTGCTGTAAAGCCGGGCAATCTCCAGGCGGTTGGCTTGAATCTCGTCCCTGGAAAGCCCCGTTAGAACGCTCATCTCACCCGGGTGGGGTGTCAGCACCGTATTGGCAGGCAAGGCGCTTGCCCAATTATCCTGCCGGGCCAGTAATTTCAAGCCATCGGCATCCACCACCAGGGGTGGAAACGCCGGCGGTTGCAGGGGATATTGCCCACCTGCCAGGAAGCGCACCATAAATTCAGCCGTGGGTGAGGCCAGGCCGAAACCTGGCCCCAGCAGGAGACCTGAGACGCGCTCCAGATTATCCAGTATCACCCGCGCGGCTGCCGGGGAAACCCCACCGCCTGCCTCCGGCAACACCAGCCAGGTAGCCTCAGGGATATGCCCCGCCAGCATGGGCTGGATCATCTCCGTCACTGCCAGTGTAACCAGGCCCGTGCCAATGCGGTAAGCGGCCTCACCTGCCAGCAAAACAGCTCCGGTGTAATTTTGTGAGCCTGCCACGATCAGTGCAGTTCCAAAGGTGCCTTTATGGGCTTGCATGGGGCGGTCTGGCAGCAAGCCCCGGATATCATCGGCATCCGGGACGGTCACCTGCACGGCGCGATAGGCTTCCAGGGCCTCGCCATCCTGGGGCAGGCCGATGCCTACCAGGCGCAGCTCCCCCACATATTCATAAGCCGGGAATTTCAATAAACCCTGTTTGAAAGCCGCCATGGTCACGGTCAGGTCAGCCGGCAAGGCCTGCGGGGCAGATTCGCCAGTATCACAATCCACGCCCGAGGGGCAGTCCACGGCCACCACTGCCGGAGGATCTTCCAATCCATCCAGCGCCTGGCGGATATGCTCCAAAGCCTGGGCGAGATCGGCCTTGAGGGGCAAGCGCATGCCTGTCCCCAGAATACCGTCGATCAGTACACCACAACTCGCCAGGCGGTCATACACATGCTTGCCAGACAGATCGTCTTCCAGAGCGCACAGCTCACCCCCGGCGTCGCGCAGGCGTACAATCAACGGATCATCAGCGGGGCGCGGGCGCACCAAGCAGGCTGCCGTTTTCCAACCCCATTGCGCCAGCCAGGCCAGCGCTACCAGGGTGTCCCCGCCATTATTGCCCGAACCCACCAACCCCAGGGCGCCTTCCGCGCGCAGGAAACCATAAGCCTCTTCGATTTGTTCGGCCAGACCCTGCCCCGCAAATTCCATCATCTGAGCATAAGTATGCCCGGCGGCATCTGCGGCGCGCTCGATGGCAACCATCTCGGCTACACTGACAAGCTTGGCGATCATCTTGATTCTCCTTCTACCCTGCACGCTACCATTCGGCGTGCCGGGTTCGAACGAACTGGGGGTGTATACCTGGGGATCAGTGCTTACGCTGTCTGTCTGCCAGCAAGGCTGCCCCTGCCAGTACACTCAATGCTAGAGAGGCTGCTCCAAAGGCTGGCAGGAACGGCGCCAGACTGCGCCGGACTGTGCTCCAATCTTTGTGTTTCAAGTTTTGGGTTTTTTCGAGCGCCTCCAGCACCGGCTCCAGGCGCTGCTGAGGCGTGGTACCCATTCCCAGGCGCAGCAAGGCGGAAATCAAATCATAGCGCCCGGGCTGGCGCGCCAGGGTTGCCACATCCCAGGCATAGGGTGGGTTGCCATCCAGCAGCGCATAAGCATGCGTGAACACTCGCAAGCCTTCTTCGCCATGCGTACGCCCAGAGCCAGATTCTTTGACGCCGCCAAAAGGCAGCATGGGCACGCCAAAATGGGTGATGGCATCATTGATCACCGCCGTGCCCGTCTTCAGGCGGGCGGCCAGGCGTCGCGCCCGCGCGCGATCGTGTGACCAGATGGAAACGCCCAAACCAGCCGCACTGGCATTGGCCCAATTGACCGCTTCATCCTCATCTGCAACCGCCATGATGGGCAGCAGCGGGCCAAAGGTTTCTTCCTGCATCACCAGCATGCTGTGATCTACATTCACCAGCACTGCTGGACTGATATAGTTCCCCTGGCGCTCACCACCGGTGAGCAGGCGCGCGCCTTTCGCCAAGGCGTCCTGCAGGTGATGTTCGACGATCTCCATCTGGCGCGGGTCTGTCAGAGGACCAATGTGATAGGGGCTTTTTTTGGCCGTCGAAAAACCTTGCTGTAGTTTGTTTGCTTCGGCAACCGCGAGGCGCACGAACTCATCAAAGACAGGCTTTACCACGTACGCCCGTTCAACCGCCACACAGGACTGCCCGGCGTTGTAATTCGCAGCCCAAATCCCCCAGTGGGCAGCTGCGGGCAGGTCGGCGTCTTCCAGCACCAGCATGGCATCTTTGCCGCCCAATTCGCAAGCCAGCGGAATCAAATGCTTAGCAGCCGCCCGGCTTACTATCCGCCCGGTAGCAGTCGAGCCAGTCAGGAAAATGAAATCCGGTCTTGCCTGCACCAGGGCTGCCCCTACAGTTCCATCGCCGTGCAGCACGCGCACGTAAGGAGCCAGCTCTGGCAGGCTGCGCAAGAGTTTCTCGATCATCACACCGGTGGCAGGCGTCACCTCAGAGGGTTTTAACAGTACGGTGTTGCCTGCCAGTAAAGCGCCAAGGGCTGGAGCAAGCGCCAGGATCAGGGGATAATTCCAGGGAGCCAGCACCAGCACCACGCCATGCGGACGATATTCGATTGTGGCGCGCTTGGTGAAGTAGAATCCACTGGAAACGCGCTGGCTGCGCAGCCAGCGCGGTGCATGACGCAGATAAGCCTGCAAATAGTCGCTCAGAATAAATACTTCGATCAGCGCATCCTGGCGACTTTTCCCACAATCCTGATTGATGACGGCGGAAATTTCATCCCGCGCGGCGATCAGAATTTCTTGAAATCGACGCAGGACCCGGATGCGCTCGCCTAAAGGCCGGTTAGCCCACACGGGTGCAGCCTGGCGCAGCTCGCTGACCGCCTGCTGGATTTCCTCCTGGCTGGCGACGGGCGCCTCACCGAACTTTTCCCCGCTGGCGGGGTTGATGAATTCCAGGATTTTATGCTCGCCCATTAGACCCTCCCGTTCTCGAACCAGCCACCGCGTAGCGCTCCCCCAATCATTACCACCTGCGGAAAGTTTACCATATCTGCCTGTAAGTTTGCGCCTCCCCAGCCGGGTTACGGGTGGCGCTCTTCAGGCACGCGCCAGCCAGGCTGGCAAAGCTGCCATTAAGCACCCCATGACCTCCGCTGCGGCGCGCTGGAAGTAGCTCAAGTCGCCGTACGCTTCACTGCCCGCACTGCCTACAACATCACTCACCCCGCGCAGGATCAACAGGCGCACGCCCTGGCGGGCAGCCACCCAGGCGATCGCTCCCGATTCCCAGTCCCCGGCGACTGCCCCATAACGCTGGGCCAGGCGGGGTATTTCTTCCACCAGCAAATCGCGATCTCCAGAGACCAGCAGGGTGCGCCGGACTGGCTGCGGATAGGGCTCTTTGAGCCAGGAGAGATCGAGTACAGTGGAATAATGGGCGATATGCTCGTCAAAGTCGCCCATTAACTCAATGATGTCGTACACCACGGTGCGCTCCACCAGCAGAATCTCACCCTTCTCAACATACCCGGCAAAGCCCCCACAGGTGCCCAGATTCACCAGCAAAGCCGGATGCCAGCGATCGATCACATATTGTGTCGAGCCAGCCGCGGCGATCTTGCCCCAGCCGCCGTGGAAGAAAATCTGCTGCTCGCCTTTCCAGCCGTCCATGTGAGTCTCAAACCATTCGCCATAGGGGCTGGCTTGTATCTCAGCCTGAGGGAACAAGTCGCGCACTGCCTGCCACTCGCCATGCGCCGAGACCAGCACCACGATCCGGGGTTCATTTTCCATATTCAGCCTCCAAGGGGTTCCTGCACTACTATTTTAACCGTTTTCAATCCTGGAGAGACAGCCAGGCCGAGTGCTGTACCAGGCTTTAACAAAGTCGTAAATCCCTTCATCGCCCTACCCCCTAACCCCCGCCCCAAGGCGGGGGAAATAATGAATTTGCTTTCTTGGTAAAGCTCTGGGGTACGGTATGGTTATTAACCCAAAGCCTGGCGGGGTATCTGTTGTGGTGGATACCCCGCCGGGGTGATGGTGAGCAGCTTTGAACTTTATGAGCTGTGTGCGCCCTTGCGGACCAGGATGATGTGCAGGCCAATGACGATCAGGACCAGGGGCCAGCCCTGAAAGCCGTCCGAAGTCAACAGCGAGAGCAGGCTCATCAGCAGCCAGCCGCCAGCGAAGGACAGCGCCAGGATTGCGGGGGTAGTGAGCTCGGGTACCGAATTGATAATGGCGAGCAGGGTTTTCGATGGCTGGTCACAGCAAGCGATTTCCTATCGGGCGCTGGTCGCACAGCGCCTGTAGCGCCGGAGCATCCAGGAATCCCTGGGCAGCCCCGGCAACACCGATCTTATAAGCAGCAAAAATCTGGGCGCAGCTCAACGCCCGGTAGGGATCGCCATGCATGGCAAACTCATGCAGGAAGCAAGCAAATAAGGCGTCTCCTGCCCCGATCGTGTTGACCACCGGGCGGATAAAATAAGCCGGAACGCGCCCAATAAAACCATCCCGGCGGACCGCCAGCAGCGCTCCCTGCGCGCCCAGGCCGATCACCACGATTTCTGCCGGATAGCGTTCCAGCGCCCGGCGCGACCAATCTTCCGGCGAGCAGGGCAGCTTTTCATCACTCATGAAGAGGATATCGGCTGCCGCCATAAAATCCCGGTTATAGGGATCTTCCAGGTCGGAGATGGTGTGCACATCCGTTGCCACACGTACCCCTGCCTGTTGTGCCACAGCCAGCATGGGGCGCGAGAAATTGATATTCGCCAGGATCGCCAGGTTGCAATCCGCCAGGGCGGCTTGATAGCCTTCAGGGGGATAAACCTGCTCCTGGATATCTTTTAGATCGACATGGATCTGGCGGCGCCCACCCGGCTCGTACAGGATCACCGATTGGGCAGTCGCCGAAGGGCATACCAGGACACCTACATCAGGAATGCCATCCTGCGCTAACGCCTGGCGCGCCAGCCAGCCCGGCGGGTCGTCGCCAATCAGGGAGAGCAAAGTCACCGGCTCGCCCAGTGTACTCAGCGCTTTGGAGATGTTGTAGCCCACCCCGGAGACCGTGCTGGCGACGCCATGGAAGGGGTAGCGCACCGGATCGTATGGGATGGGGAATGCTTCCACACGCAGGGTGGTTTCCAGGTTGATCAGGCCAGAGACCAGGAATTTCGTCATGCAGGGCTTACCTTTGGGGACTATGAATCGGCCAGTTTTTCCAGCTCGGAGACCACACCTTCCAGCTCGGCGGCACGGGGCGAGGCCAGCTTGTGCTGAAAGAGATTGGCCAATTGGCGGTAATACCATAGCGTGCCGGCTTGCCCGCCGTTGAATCGCTCCCAGGTAGGCTTGCCATCCCGGCGTAAGTCGTCCAACAGGCTGCGTGCGTTATGCAGCTTATCCGCCAGGGAAATACGCAGCACTTCCGGACTGGCGATTGCCAGGTGCTCCAGATAGTCCTCTTTACGCTCGCGCCAGGGCGGTTTGGGGATCTCGTCGGTATCGCTCAGCTCCATCACCCAGCCGGCGATTTTTTCGCCAAAGCGGCGGCGGATCTCCGCCAGGGTAGCCTGCCCGCCCTGGTCTTCGACGGCATCGTGGAGTAAGGCAGCGATGGCTTCATCTTCACTACCGCCGTCCTCCAGCACCAGGGCTGCCACGCTCATCAGGTGTGAGATATAGGGAATTGCAGATCCCTTGCGCACCTGCTGGCGATGCAGCTCAGAAGCGTATTGCAACGCCTGGTCGAAGCGTGAGCCAAGCTGCGGTTTCACGGTACGCTCCTTAAGGGCAGATCTCGAACTCGCTGGTGACCGGCACACCGAAACGCAAGGTACTGATCACCGAGCAGTATTTGTCTTCCGAGAGGCGGATGGCCTTTTCCAGCTTATCGGAGTCCACCGCGCCATAGGCGGTATAGACGATATGAATTTTGGTGAAGGTATAGGGTGGGTCGCTCATTTGCTCCCCAAAGCAGCGCACCTGCAGGTCGCGCAGCGGCTGGCGCTGTTTGCCCATGATCTCCACCACATCCCAGCTCGAGCACGCCGCGACCGAAAGCAGCAACAGATCGGATGGCTTGACCCCGATCCACTGAGCAGGCTCATCCGGAGAGCGGCCGATGCTAAAACTGTGCCCGTTTGAATCACTGGCGACAAATAATTGTTTTTTTACCCATTGTAAATTGACGGTTCCCATTTTTACGGCTCCTCATCCTTATATTTTTTATGCGATACTAAAATCGACGATCAGCGGGTAGTGGTCCGAACCCACTGCCGGTCCCAGGCGACGATCCAGTACAGTGATCTCGGGCGAGACCAGGCAGTGATCGATTGGTACGCCGAACAGGACGCCCATGGTTGGTTTGCCCACCGGCCAGGTAGCCTGAACGCCAAAGCCACGCGCCGAATCGCTCAGTCCGCCCCGGCGCGTAAACCTCCAGAAGACCGGCGACCAGGGCGTCAGGTTCAGGTCGCCGCACAATAGCATGGGTTGGGTGCGCAGCGCAGCCAGGTTGGCCAGGTTCGCCATCTGCTCGTCGCGAGTACGCGTTTCCGCCCGGCTTTTGGGGGGCGGCGGGTGTGTGCATACCACGGTTAATGCGCCCCCATCCAGGTCTACATGCGCGACGATACTCGGCACGCCGGCCGCGCTGAAAACGCGCACTTCACGCTCCAGAATTGGATGGCGGCTCAGCAGGGCAACCCCATAATTATCTTCACGCGGCTGGACCACCCAGAACGGGTAGACCTGGCGCAAGGGCTCCAATTCGTCCAGCCAGCGCTGGTTGCTCTCCACCAGCAGGACCAGGTCAGGATGGTTCTGCTCCACCAGGTGCAGCACATCTGCGTGGGATTGGTTGGGCTGCCACAGGTTAGCGAACAGGACGCGCCGGATAGGGGTTTGCCCGGGAGCTGCCAGCGCATGACCAGGACGCCAGTATAAGGGTATGACTACAACCAGATTGGAAAACGCCAGCAGGGCGGCAATCAAACCCAATACAGGGCTGCCCAGCCACCAGGCCAGGACTCCCGCCACGATCAGGATGACACCATACTGCAGGCGGAAATGGCTGGCGATATCCAGCACCCACCAAGCGCCCCCCAGCCAGCCCAGCAAAGAGAGCAAGCCAACGCCAGTGATGCCGGTCGTTAGAAAAATTAACAGGAGTTCTTGTATTGCCAGCCTGCCTGCATCCATACGGCACTCCAGCCTGCCGGGGTAGCGCAGCGCATCAGCCAGCATTCACGCTGGAGAGGATTCCGTATAGTTGTTGGGCTGTGCGGGCGTTTTCAGGGCCTTCGGCGCGGCTTAAATCGATCTGGTTGGCAATACGGCGCAGCAAAGTTGGGTTCACCCGCGCCAGCTCGGTCGTGATCTCAGCCCACAGCTCGCGCAGCTCAACATTATGATGATTGGAGATATACACAGCCACCTGCGCGGGCGAAGCTCCGCCGAGATTCCAGGTGGAGGTATTCAGCTCCAGCTCGCGGCCGGTATTGACCCAGAAATACGAGAGCATGGGATTGATCAGGCCGCGCATGCGACTCCACAGGGGATCTTCTTCCTGCACCAGGGCAAAAAAGGCCAGATAATACGGGCGCGCGCCGCTGTAATCCCGGTTGACCTGGGAAAGCTTGCCAGCCACTACTGAGGCATAGGAGGCCAGGTAATAGCGTAAATCTTCCAGGGTGGCGCCAGGCTCGCCTTTTTCCACCGCCATCCACTGCAAATGACAGGCCAGCAAGCTGGAATGCGTGGCAGCGACAAAGTCTTGCGAGCGCTGCAGCATGGCTTTTTTCGCCAGACTGCGCGCCATTTCACTGCTGTGGGGCATGCCATCCGGCACTTCTACCTGATCAAGATCGCGCAGCAAGATCCGCAGCGCGGGATCATCACGAAACGGGATGCTGCTGGGAGCGGCGATCGCCCAGTGTTTGCCACGTCGGGTGATCATTCCGCGCGCATGCAGATCATCTAATAAACACTGCACATAATCCGCCTGGGCGCGATCGTTGACCATCAGATTGGTCAGCTCATCAATATCGATCTCCAGGCCGGCGCGCACCGCGGCGTAAATAAAATCTTCCTCCGACCAGCTGATAAACTCAGCTTCGCTCTCGATCCCCTTGGCCAGGGCGACCGGCGTGAACTGTGATGGCGTCTGAGCGTCAAAGTCAAAAGCCTGCTGGCGGTAGGCCATCTGGATGATCTCGCGCAGGTTGGCTTTACTGCGCAGCAGCCCTTGCTCTTCGTAACGCTCGCTCAGTCTTTCCAGCAAGTCATCCGTACTGAACTGCATGGGATGCTCGCTCACCTCGCGATAAACATCGCGCAGCACATCCCGGCGGGTTTCCAGATCGACCGAAGAAAGTCGCAAACGTCCGAACAACTGGCGATACTGCTCTTCTAATCCGTTACGCTGGGATTCGGCCTTCTCAACCAGACCCAGACGGGCATCGCCTTCCGCCATTTCGCTATACCCGGGCGCCTGGTAATCCAGCGGGGCCACGTAAAGTTGCAAGTCTTTCAAAAAGAGCTTGATCTGGTCGCGGCTGTCTTCGAGCCAGGCTTTGAACTGCGAGTAACCGAAATTGGCTTCGTTGAAGGCCGGGTCCATGAGCAGCATGGTTTGCTTCAAGCGCGTCGCCAGGACCGGGATATCTCCGCGTTGTCCATGCACCTGCAAGCCTTTTTTGAGCAAGGCGCGGGCCGTATCGTGTTCTACCGAGGGGTGATCGCCGGTGATGATGGTCTCGCCCATCACTGTTTCAAGGTACACGAATTCGTCACAGGATTTCACCAGCAGGTGGTGGGTGACACTGCGCGGGCCAATCCCCAGGGTGTAGCGCCCATATTCGCGCAGCTTGGCTACCAGGGGTCCGAAATCGCTATCGCCAGAGACAATCACAAAGGTATCGATTTGCGGGCGGTGCATGGCGACTTCCATGGCATCGATTGCCATGCGGATATCGGTGCGGTTCTTGCCGGCGCGCACGCTGAAGATCTGGATCAGGTCGATCGAGTGGTTCATCAGCTCGTCGCGGTAACGCGAAAAGCGCGACCAATCTCCATAGGCGCGCTTCACCACTGCCGGGCCGCGACCCTGTAAGTATTCCATGAGGGGTGTGAGCTCAAAATCAAAAAATTCGCGCTCGGCCCATAAAGCAATATTCTCAAAATCGATGAAAACCGCCAGCTGGCTGGTCATAGGGGACTCCGTTCTTTTATTTTCTATCCCCCGCTTTCCCCAGGCATTTGTCACCGGAATACCAGAAACCAGGGGCAAGTTGGATGTATTCCATATCCAGCTACTCATATGCGGAACTCCTCATAGAATTGAAGGGCGGCAGTTCAGGCTGCCCAATCCATTCCAACTATTTGAGATTTCGAAGGCCGCTCGTTTAGCGAGCTTTTTGTGTACCAGAATTCTCAGGTCTTCAACGATCTCGTTTGAGGAATGCTCCGTTTTTATTTGCCGGTTTCCAGCGCGTGCTGGCGCAGGATGGGAAAAGCAGGTCGATGATTTGTATTACTTTACTGCAATTTTCAGATTAAAGCAACCTTTTGCGCAAGGCAAATCCAGCCTAAAGCTCCCACAGCGCCTGGGCGCGTTTAAGCCAGTGCTGCCAATGATCTCCTTCGACGCCCGAGGCCGGGCCAAGCGGATCACTAAAGGGCAGGCTCAACAGGGCTGCCGTGCTGGCCTGGGCGCAGGCTGCACCGGCTGGCAGATCGTAGCCACCCTCCAGGAACAGGGCGATGTGGCCGACGCAATGCCCATCGGCGAAATGCGTCAGGCTGCGGATCAGCTCTCCATGCACCTGGGCGGAAAGGCGCAGGCTGCCCAGTGGGTCACGCCAGTGGACATCGAAGCCGATACTGACCAGGATGCCTTCCGGACGATAGCGCTCCAGGAGGGGCAGGATAAAACCCTCCATGGCGGCGCGAAAGGCAGCGTCGCCAGAACCGGGCGGCATGGGTAAATTTGCCGTAAATCCTTCGCCGGCGCCAAAGCCGATCTCTTCGATCGCCCCGCTGCCAGGGTAGAGCGGCATCTGGTGGGTGGAGAGGTAAAACACGTCGCTGCGCTCGTAGAAGATCTCCTGGGTGCCGTTGCCATGGTGCAAATCCAGGTCCACAATCGCCAGGCGTCGGGCGCCTTTTTCGCGGATTAAATATTCTGCTGCCAGGGCAACATTATTCAACAGGCAAAAGCCCATGCCTCGATCAGGTGTGGCATGGTGACCGGGCGGGCGGGTCAGGGCAAAGCCGCGCCAGGCGCGTGACTGCCAGATCTCATCTACAACTGCCAAAGAGCCCCCGGCAGCGCGCAGGGCCAGCTCCCAGGAAGCCGGGGTGGTGTAGGTATCCATATCCAGCCATCTGCCTGCCCGGCTGGCCGCTTCAAGCTGTCGCAGATAGCCAGGGGTATGCACCGCTTCTAGCACGGCTTGCGGCAGCGCCATGGGTTCCAGGTGCGGAAAGCTCTCCCACCAGCCCAGCGCCTGCAAACCCTGGCGGATGGCTTCAATCCGCTCGGGGCGCTCCGGGTGCCCCGGGGCGTAATGGCTTGCGTGTCCTTCGGGATCGAAATAAACCAGATCGTGCATGGCGACCCTCCGTATAGGCTATTTATACCAGATGGCAGCCAAAATCAAACAGATCAAACGAGGAGATCGCATGATTTGCCAGCCTGTTTTTCAGGCTCGCCTGTCCTACCAGCGAGCCCAAAATCTGGACGAGCCCAAAATCCGGGCTGCCCAAATTTTGGGCTAAACGCTTTTTTAGAAAGTAGTAAACTATAGCGATTCAATCATTCATTTTTTCTGGAGAATAATTTTATGCCCCGCTATCAAATCATTGTCAATCCCACATCGGGCCGGGGAGCCGGCCTGGCCTCAATCCCCGCCATCCAGCAAAACCTGGACGCTTTAGGGGTGGACTACACCATCGTCCAGACCGAGCGCCCCTGGCACGCCGCTGAGCTAACCCAAAAAGCTGTCCAGGACGGCTACGATGTGGTGGTCGGGGTAGGCGGCGACGGCACTGTAAATGAAGTCATCAACGGGCTGGTGCTAGCGCTGAAGGCAGGGTTGGGCACGGCATCCATGGGGGTGCTGGCGGTGGGGCGCGGCAACGATTTCGCTTACAGCATGTATATCCCCGCGGGGGTCGAGGCCGGCTGCCAGGCGCTGGTTCATGGGCAGCGCAAGCAGATCGATATTGGGTTTGTGCGCGGCGGGGATTACCCGGACGGGCGCTATTTTGGCAATGGGGTGGGAATTGGTTTCGACGCCGTGGTGGGCTTCGTGGCGGTGAAGATGACCCGCCTGACCGGCTTCGCCTCGTACATTGCAGCCGTGTTGAAAACGATCTTTTTATATTTTGACGCACCAACCGTTAAAATCGAAAGCGAGCGTGAGACGCTCACCCTGCCTGCGCTGATGGTCTCGATCATGAACGGGCGCCGGCTGGGAGGCGGTTTTATGCTGGCGCCCAACGGCGATAACGCCGATGGATTGATGGACCTGACCATCGCCAAACAGGTCAGCCGCGGGCGGGTGTTCACCCTGATCCCGCACTTCCTGAAAGGCACCCAGGCCACCCAGAAAGAGATCCTCATCACCCAGGCGCAGCGCCTGGAGGTGAGCGCAGTGCAGGGCTTCTTGCCGGTCCACGCCGATGGCGAGACGATTTGCGAACACGGTGATAAAATTAGCATTGAGCTACTGCCCAAGCAAATCGAGCTGATCTGCCAGCCCCCGCAGGAGACCGCATGACCCTGGCGTCCCGCACGGTCAACTTTACGATCAAGAATATCACCCGCATGCTGTGCCGCATCTACGATTCCCCCCTGGCGCAGATCCCCTATCGCGGCCCGCTGATCCTGGTGGTCAACCATATCAATTTCCTGGACATCCCGGTACTTTACACCCACCTGCAGCCGCGTCCGGTGACCGGGCTGGTCAAATCCGAGACCTGGGATAACCCGGCGATGGCTTATCTTTTCAACCTATGGGGGGGCATTCCGGTGCGGCGCGGCGAGGCGGATATGGAGGCCATGCACCTGGCGCTGGCAGCCCTACGGCAGGGCAAGATCGTGGCGATTGCCCCGGAAGGCACGCGCAGCGGGCACGGGCGCTTGCAGCCAGGCCAGCCCGGCCTGGTCACCCTGGCGCTGCACAGCCGCGCCCCGCTGCTGCCAGTGGTCTATTACGGCAATGAAGCCTTCCGCAGCAACTTTACCCGCCTACGGCGCACGGACTTCTACTTCAAAGTCGGCCAGCCGTTCTATATCCACACCGGCGAGCAAAAAGCCAACCGGGCCGTACGCCAGGCGATCACCGCTGAGATCATGTACCAGTTGGCCGGCCTGCTGCCGCCGGAGTATCGCGGCTGCTATGCGGATATGAGCGCCGCTACCCAGAAATACCTGCAATTCTGCACGCCAGGAAGCCTCACCCCGGCAGCGATTCCCCCGGACTTACAAACCACTCCACTTGCCTGACCTGCTCCCCGCCATCAGCCCCTGAGGGCTCGCCTCGCCACCGTGCGTCGCTGGATACGGACGATAGGGGTTTATTAACCGTCTTCCGGGTCGATTCTGGAGGGAGAATAGCTCGCATCCGACGCGCCTTGAGAAGTGATCAGGCGCACCGCGCGTTCGTAAAATAAATAATCCCAGGCCCAGTTGATCATCACCAGTAGGCGGTTGCGGAAACCGATCAGCCAGAAGATATGCACCGCCAGCCACACCAGCCAGGCGGCGAAACCGGAGAAGTTCAGGCGGTTGATGCGCGCCACGGCGGCGTTGCGCCCGATGGTCGCCAGCGAGCCGGGGTCCTTGAACTGGAATTCCTGCAGGGGCTGGGCGGCAAGCTGGCGCAGGATATTCTTCGCCGCCAGCTCGCCCTGCTGGATCGCCACCGGGGCCATCATGGGCAGCGGCTGCCCGGCCTCTTCGAGGTAGGCGGCATCCCCCACCACCCAGAGATTCTCATATCCGGGCACCTGCAGGGTAGGCAGCACCGGCACACGTCCCTGGCGGCTGGTGGGCAGGCCGATCAGCCGGAGCAGCGAGACCGCCTGGACGCCCGCCGCCCAGACCAGGGTGCGGGCGGGCAGCCGCGAGCCATCCGCGAGGCAGAGCGCTTCCCCATCATAGTCCTGCACCTGCCAGCCGAAATTCAGGGTGACATGCTTGCGGCGTAGGGTCTCGGCGGCCGCAGCGCTGAGCTGGGACGGGAAGCCCGGCAGCAGGCTGTCCATGCGCTCCACCAGGTGCACCTGCACGTCCGAAAGATCGAGGCCGGGGAAATCCTTGACCAGCACCAGGCGGATCAGCTCGGAGAGCGCCCCAGCGCACTCCACGCCGGTCGGCCCGCCGCCCACCACGACGAAGGTGCGCAGGGCCAGGCGGGCAGCCGGGTCGTTGGCCTGGGATGATAGCTCGAACATGCGCAGGATGTGATTGCGCAGGCGGATGGCATCGTCCAGGGATTTGAGCGGAAAGGCATGCCGGGCGACGCCCTGCAGGCCGAAGGTATTGGTCTCGCCGCCCACCCCCAGGATGAGCTGGTCGTAAGGGATCGGGCCGCGCTCGGTGAGCACCTGGCGGGCAGAGAAATCCACGCCGCTGACCTTCGCCATGCGGAAGGAGAAATTGGCCTGTTTGCGGAAGATCGCCCGCACCGGGTAGGCGATATCTGTGGCGGATACCCCGGCGGTGGCTACCTGGTAGAGCAGCGGCTGGAAGAGGTGATAGTTGTTCTGATCGACCAGGGTCACCTGCACCGGGGCGCCGGCCAGCTGGCGGGCGGCGCGCAGCCCGGCAAAGCCGGCCCCGACGATCACGAC
>CAYXDC010000062.1:0-18786 GCA_964463505.1 uncultured Anaerolineaceae bacterium | reverse complement strand
GTGGCGGGTCGCGTTGCGGGCCGCGGTGGGTTCGACTCCCATCCACTCCCGCCTGATGGGTGGTAAGTCAATTCAACCAGAGTCTATTATTGATATGCTGAACAAACCTGAGAATCCCCAATTAACTGCTGTAGAACCAGAAGTGCTGACCCAGATCGTGGGCCGCGTGCTGCGTATATCGGATATCACCCTGGGCGACGACCGGCGCGCTCATTATCTGGTGCGCTACCGTGGGCAGCTGTACGGCGAAGCAGAGCAGGCGTACGACCAGCTCGCTGCCAATCTGCGCCCTTACGATATCACCCCACTCTTCCGCCCAACCGCCGACGAAGCCCAGGAGCGCAAAAACCCCACCCTCGCACCATCTCGCTCCAACTTGCAAAACGATCCGCATACCATCCTGCTGTTGCGAGGGGTGATCCGCCCGCAACCTTCCAACGCCTGGATCAATCTGCTCTTATTCCTGCTCACCCTGGTGAGCATGATCTTCACCGGGGCGCTCTTCGCTTACGACGGCCCACCTCTCAACAGCCGTGAAGCGTTAATAAGCGGGGTACTGAGCAGCCTGGGGCCGGGTCTGGCTTTTGCCGCCAGCCTGCTGGCAATCTTATTGGCGCACGAATTCGGGCATTACCTGGCGGCGCGCTATCACAAGACCGCCGTCACCCTGCCCTATTTCCTGCCCTTCCCCTTCAGCGCTTTTGGCACAATGGGCGCATTCATCCGTCTAAAAGAGCCGCCGCGCAACAAGCGCATCTTGCTGGATATTGGCTTAGCGGGACCGCTGGCAGGGTTGGTGGTAGCCTTACCGGTGCTGCTGCTGGGGCTGGCACTCTCGCAGGTCTCGCCTATTGAGATGAATCCCGGTGAAGGTTTCACCCTGGAGGGCAATTCACTGATTTACCTGGCCTCCAAATACCTGGTCTTCGGGCAGCTTCTACCCGCACCCGCCTCGTACGATGGGCTGAATCCGGTGCTTTATTGGATACGCTATTTCTTCACCGGACAACCCTTGCCTCTGGGTGGGCTGGACGTGATGATCCATCCGGTAGCCTGGGCTGGCTGGGCTGGGCTGCTGGTGACCGCCTTGAACCTGATCCCCGCTGGACAATTAGACGGTGGGCATGTGCTCTACGTCTTGGCAGGCAGGCGCGCCAGGCTGCTGTGGCCTGTGGTCCTGGCAGCATTGATTGGGCTGGGCTTTGTATGGAACGGCTGGTGGCTGTGGGCTGGGATCATCTTCTTCATGGGACGGGTGTACGCCAAACCCCTGGACAGCATCACTACCCTGGATCCAGGCCGCCGGCTGGTGGCGCTGCTAGGGATTGTGGTCTTTATTCTGGTTTTTACCCCCGTACCCCTGATCGCCATCCTGGGTGGATAATCTTCTAAAAGAAACCTGCGGGCTGGATTGGCTGTGCGCCTTCCAGCCCGTTTTTATTTATGGCCGCGCCTCCACCAGCACCTGCACATAGTCGATAGGCGGGCCTAGGCTGTATACGCTTACTTCAAACGGCAGGCTGCCACCGAAGGGAATCTCCACCTGCGCTTCCCACTTGCGCAAGCCAACCACCTCACCCTGGTCGTCATAGGCCACCAGCGCCAGCCACACCAGGCGCGCCGCCGGGGTAGAGCCTTCGGCGATGGGCGTCCCGGTTATTGCCAGGGTCGGGCTGGGGGTAACGGTCGGAGTGGTTGGATCGGAGGTAGGCGTGGCGGTCGCTGCGGGCGGCTGCGGGAAACGCACCTGCCCGCGCGTCACAGCTTCCAGCCCACCGGGCAGGATTTCCACGCTTTCGATTTCCAATTCAGTCATGGCGTAGCGCCGGTCTCCTTCCGCCACAGGCAGCGCTGCCAGGAGCTCGAATGCCACGCGAGCATCCTGCGGGGCAGGAGGTGGAAAATACACTGCCAGCGGCAGCACTGCTCCGGGAGCCAGGATATTCAATGGGGCCACCGCAGGTAAACCTGAGGCTTCACCCTGCACAGGTTGCAAGCTGATCCAACCGCTCACATTTTCCAGGGTGCGCCCGCCCTCATTGCCCACCAACGCCAGGCACCACAAACCGCCATCGGTTTGCGGGTAACACACCGGCCCGGCTAATTCAACTGCTACCGGAGTAGGCGTGACCATCACCTGGGGAGATTCCCCAACAGTCTCACCACCAGCACCTTCCAGCGGAATGGGGATAATCACCTGCGTACCCACCACCAGCAAGTTGGGATTCACCTCCGGGTTGGCAGCCTGGATATCTTCCACCGTAACACCATAGCGCAAGGCAATCGCCAGCAGGGTATCTCCTTCAGCAATCGTGTGCAGGAAAGGTGTGGACGTGGGCGGAGGCGGCACGGTAGGTGGAGGCGGCGTGGGCGTATCCGTCCCGGCAGGTGTAGGTGGCGGCAGGGTGCGGCTGGGAGTAGCCGTATGATAGGGGGTGAGATCAAAGCCTGGGGTCACAGAGTTGGCTATGCCATCTCCAGCCTGGCAAGCAGCCAGAACACTCCCCGACACAAACAATAGCAACATCACGATATCCCGACGAAAGTGTAAGCCCATGCGCCGGATTATACCCTTACAATTAGTTCCACAGGATGCTGTCACGGCCGCCTGGCGCAGCACCTATGGCCCCAATCCGGCAGAGGCAGGTTTATGGCGGAAAACATTATGTTCGAAGAAGCAATGGAGGCGGTCCGGCAGGGACAGCGCAACCGGGCGCGCGATCTACTGACGCGCCTGTTGCGCGCCGACCAAAACAACCCTGAATACTGGTTGTGGATGAGCGCGGTAGTGGATTCCGCCAAGGAACGGACTTATTGCTTACAAATGGTGCAGAAACTGGATCCCGGCAACCCGGCAGCTTATCGTGGCCTGGTGCTTGCTGGAGTTGCTCAAGCCTCCGCCGAAATGCGCCCTACCCCGGTGGTGCGCCGCAAATGGAACGTACGCGTGGATGAGACGCCTAAAGAACGCGGCTTGAAAGGACTGCTCAGGAATCCACTCCTGCGCAGCCTGGCTTTCATCGGGCTGGCAGTCATCGTTGGCGGGCTGATCCTTGCAGGTATTTTCGCCACCACTGCCAATCGCCAGCAAAATGTATTCCTGATCCCCACCAGGACCCCCGGCCCTCCGCCTACTTTTACCACCACGCCCACACTGATTGGCTTAGTATCTACCGCTACCCCTGCCCCGGTTTTCGGGCAGCCCACTCCCCTGGCTGTACTCTTAAATGTAGCTTATACAGCCACACCGGTGTATGTCAATACGCCACACCCGGTGGTGGAAGCATACCGCATGGGGCAGCGTGCCCTGGGGCGCGGCGAGTTGGAAGCCGCCCTGAATTACTTTGTACAAGCCAGCGGGTTGGAACCCAGTGCGGCTGATATTCACTTCCAGGTGGGCGAGCTGCAGCGCCAGCTTGGCGAAATCAACCTGGCATTGGATGCGTACGACAAAGCCATTGCCGCCAACCCAGGTTTTGCTCCGGCTTATTTAGGCCGGGCGTTGACTACCCGGGCTCAGAATTCAGGCGCGGACATCTCCGCAGACCTGGATGCCGCCATCAAGCGCGACCCAGGCTATGGAGAAGCCTATCTGGCACGAGCAGCTTATCTCCTGGACCAGGATGAAACAGACCAGGCCTTAGAAGACCTGGAGATGGCTGACAAATTGCTACCCGATTCACCCTGGATCCCTTATTACCAGAGCCAGATTGCCTTCATGCAAGGCGAAATTGAAGACGCCTATCAACTAGCCCGCCAATCTAACCGGCGCGATCTTACCTTCCTGCCAGCCTATTTACTCTTAGGCCAATACGCTATGCAAGCCGAAAATTACCCGGTGGCGATCGAAGCACTCAGCCTTTATACGACTTATACCCCAAATGAAGCTCAGGGTTGGGCCATGCTGGGCATTGCCCAGGTGAAATCCGGTGCAGATCCCGAAGAAGCAGTAGAAGCCTTGGAAACTGCTTTGGAACTCAACCCTGAACTCCCCGAACCCTATTTCTATCGCGGCAGCCTGTACCTGGAGCTGGGAGAAGGCCAGAAAGCGGTGAATGATTTTGTTGTCGCTCGCCGCCTGGACCGCAAATCTTTCGAGCCTAGCCTGGGGCTGGCGCGATCTTTATTCGCCACCGGGCGAGTGCAGGATGCCTGGTCCCAGATGAACATCACGATCGAATTAGCCCAAACCGATGCACAACGGGCTGCTGGCTATTACTGGCGCGCCCAGGTGTTGGTGGCTGCCGGGGAAGGCCCTCTGGCAGGACGGGATTGGCGAGCATTATTGCAATTACCTAAAAAAGATGTACCTGATGAATGGCGCGAGGAAGCACGCCGCGCCACCAGTGGACCCAAGACGCCAACTCCCATTCCGACCCTGCCGTATGCAGATGAGTAGAACTTGTCTCAAACAAGGTTGGTAAGCGAATCAGGGCGAACAATCATTTTTTGGTCAGGAGCTCTTGGGCCCAAAACAAGGAGGCTAGTCTGGGGCTGGTTCCTGCCTAGAGCCAGGCTCACAGCATATCAATGGCACAGCACGATCCGCAGCGCTTGAAGCTGCGTCGCAGGAGCATTTTTTACCGCCTGCTGGTGAGTTCGGTGGGACTGAGTTTGCTGGCCGTTAGCTTCCACCAGGCGCCCAGTACCTTCCAGCCTGCTGTAGCGTTGCTGGTAGGGATTTTTGTATTCCTGCAAGTCAATTTCCCCCTGTTCATGATGGACAACGAAATCAGCCTGGCGCATATGCTTGTGCTGGGTGCAGGCATGCTGTATGGTGGGCCAACCGTTGGTATTGGGGCACTGGTGGGGAGCTTGGTCGGGCATGCCATCCGCCCGATCTGGCCGCGGCGCATGGCGCCTAACACCCCATCCATGGAGCGCGGGCTGCTCAATGCAACTTTCCGTGCCGGGATGCTTAATCTGGCTCTGGCTGCCGGTTGGGCGGGCTCGGGTTTTCGCTCACAGGTCCCCGAAACACACTTTTCTCTGGACTATGCCCAACCCTGGCTGCCCTTCCTGGTCTTTGGCCTAGTTTTTATCTTAGTGCATGCCTGCATCTGGCTGGTCGACACCTTGCTGCTCAAGCCCGATAGCGGAGCGTCCCTACGTAAAGACTGGCGTAACTTCTTGCTCCTGGAGTGTTCCGTACTGCCATTCACCTGGGTCGTGATTCTTACCTTTCCTGTCTTGCGCCTCGGTACCTTGATCACTGCCGGGTTGTTACCGCTGCTATTGGCGGTGCTGTTGTATGGCATGCTGGATGCTGGGAGTGCTTTGCAAAACCGCATCCGCGAGCTAACCACCCTCAACCAGGTCAGCGAAGTACTACGCTCCACGCTTGACCTGGATGGCTTGCTCAGTTCCACTTACGAGCAGGTACACCACCTGTTGGGAGTGGACAATTTTTATGTGGCCCTGTATGATGCGCATGACAGCCAGATCTGGTATCCACTGGCAGTCAAACGTGGTGAGCGCCAGAACTGGGCGCCGCGCCCGCTAACCGACCGGCTGACCGACCGGGTGATTTTCCACCTCAAACCCCTGATCTACCAGAAAGGATCGCTGGGTGAAACCGGGGTAATCGATCTGCCTCCCAGCCAGGACACGCCTACGGCCTGGATCGGTGTGCCTCTTCAGCGCTCAGACCGGGTGATCGGCTGCCTGTGTATCTTCTCTCTCGTTCCTGATGCCGAGTATTCCCCCGAAGTTTTGCGGCTGCTGGAAATTCTTTCTGGCCAAATTAGCGTTGCCCTTGATAATTCCCTGCTGTACGAACAAGCCCAACGCCGCCTGGCGCAATTGGAGAACCTGAACCGCATCAGCAACTTGATCAGCGCCAGCCTGGACCCTGAGGAAGTGCTTGCCCAGGTCTGCCAGTCCGTCAGCCTGGTGGGCGGAGGGGAGCGCAGCGCCATCTTTCTGGTGGACCCTGACAAGGGGCAGATCTGGATGGCGTATGCGCATGAGTTATCCGACGAATTTGTCCAGGCTAACCTGTCCTTCTCCATCGCCCAGGAAGGCCGCACCCACTGCCTTTCCACCGGACAGCCGGATATTTCTAGCGATGTGCGCTATACGGAGCTGGATGCAGGTTTTCGAGAGAGCCTGCTCAAAGAAAATATCCTGGCAATGGGGGACTTCCCCCTGACAACTCCTGAAGGACAGATTGGCTACCTCTCGGTCTATCATAACCAGGCGCACAAATTCCGCCCAGAGGAAGAAGAAATCCTGCAGACATTTGCCTCCGAGGCAGCCATTGCAGTCTCGAATGCGCGCCTGTATGCACGGACGGATATCGCCCTTTCACGCCGCGTGCGCCAGCTCTCCATCCTGGAGGCAGTGGGACGTGAACTGGCAGCCAACCTGCACTCTGAGCAGCTATTTGAAATTATCCTGAATTATGCGCTGGAATACACCAGCTCGCGCTGGGGCAGCCTGGGCCTGTATGACCCCCAAAACGAGCTGATCCATATCAAAGCTGCCAGTGGCTATCCACGCAGTTACACCACAATATCTGTCCAGGAAGGTATCAGCGGGCGGGCGGTTCTCAGTGATGAGATCCAGAATGTGGGGGACGTTCGTCTGGATGCACAATACCTGGATATTTCCGACGGGCAAGCACGCGCCCATCTGAGCATCCCCCTCACATTTGAAGGGCGCGTCCTGGGGGTATTGACCCTGGAAAAGCCTGAGCTGAATGCTTACAGCGAAAGTGATGAGTCTTTTATTGGGCAGCTGGCAGTCCAGGCTGCCATCGCGGTGGTCAATGCCGAGCTGTATGCAGAAATCCAACTGCGGTTGCGGGAGCAATCTACCCTCTATCTGGTGAGCAGCCGCCTGGTAGGCGATCGCGATCTGAGTAGCGTGCTGGGGACCATCCAGCGCGCCATCCAAGCTGCCCTGGAACCTGTAGCATGTGGGGCGTATCTGTGGGTGGAAAACGAGCAGCATTACCAGCTGCAGACCCTACCCAACACTGACTCAGGCTTGACGAACCTGCAAACCGGTAATCTGGCAGGCAGCACCAGACGCTCCATGCGCCTTCCCATGCTGATCCAGGCCGGTTCCCTGGGCAGTCTTTTCCCGCAACTATTGGAAAATGTGCCTATCCACCTGCAACAAGCGGATGAGCTACCGGAAGGTCTGCAAGGCCAGGACTATGCCGGACACCAGGCGCTGCTGCTGCCGCTGGTTATCCATGCTGAACGCCTAGGATTGTTTTTATTCTTCCTGAAGGAAGGCCGAAGCGTGCGCGAGGACGAGCTGCAACTGGTCAATGCCATCGCCACGCAAGGGGCGATCTCGGTGCAGAATGCGCTGCTCTTCAGCGATATTAGCGCGGTACGCGACCGGCTGGCGGCAGTGCTGAACTCTGTCCGCGAGGGGATTGTTATGGTGGAGATGGATGGGCGGGTCTCGCTGGTCAACGAATCCGTCCGCCGCATCACGGGTCTTCTGCCTGCCGAAATAGAAAACCGCCTGCTAACCAGTCTGAGCGCTGAAGCGCTGGCCTATCTGGGCTACACGCGCGCCGATGCCTATGCCCTGACCAATTCGATGAGCCAAGGACCAGGTTCAGGCGATCCCAAAGCTACCTATCGTGTGGGTAGCGCACAGGCCGAACGCTATCTGGAGCGGCTGGCTCTGCCGGTGTGGGGCGGTGGGCGACGCGCCGAAGGCTGGATGATCGTGCTGCGCGACGTGACCGAAGAACACCAGGTGGCGGAAACCCGCAAGCTGATTACAGAAACCCTGGTGCACGATCTGCGCTCACCGCTGAGCGCAGTGGTCAGCGCCATTGATGTGATGGAGGACAGCTTGAAGAACGAGGCGCGCGCCGAGATCTTACCCCAGGCTATCCAGGTGGCGCGGCGCGGTTCGGCGCGTGTGCTGGGAATGGTGGAGTCGCTGCTGGACATTGCCCGCTTGCAGTCCGGCGCTATTGAGCTGATCCGCATGGCAGTTGATCTTCAAGCTGTAGTCGATTCAATCCTGGTCGAATTCCTGCCTCAATCCCAGGACTACGGTGTGATCCTGCGCAACGAAATCCCCTCCGGATTGGTAGTGAATGCCGATCTGCATAAAATCACGCGTGTGCTCACGAATCTATTGGATAATGCCTTGAAATTCACCCCCCCGGGCGGTCAGATCGTCTTCTCGGCGGTAGGCAGTGGGGAGATGGTGGAAATCCGCGTCAGCGACACCGGACCCGGCATCCCTGCCGAGTTTCGAGAGAAAATCTTTGATCAATTTGCGCAGGTCCCAGGGCAGCGCGGGCGGCGGCGTGGCTCCGGGTTGGGGCTGACTTTCTGCCGGCTGGCCATCGAAGCCCACGGCGGACGGATCTGGGTGGAAAGCCCTCCCGGTGGTGGGAGTGTGTTTATCTTCACCTTACCCACCACAAGACTTACCAGCGTCTGAGTGATCTCAGGCGCTTTTGCGCAACGGATTCTGTAATCCATCACCTCCCTGGGAGCGGTTTAGATTAACCCTCGCCAGATTGCGATTGACGTCTCCCCTGGAATAATGTAGACTAATCGAATGGAAATTGACCTCGAACTGTACCGCCGGGAAGTGCTGGTTTCGCCCAGCCCGGTTGTACGTCTTTCGGTGATCGATATTTCCCCGGAACAACCTCAGCACACCCTGGTATTCTTGCATGGGTTTGGCGGTCATGCGCGCCAGTGGCGTTACCAGCTACAGGAATTCTCCCAATCCAACCGGGTCATCGCCATCGACCTGCGCGGGCATGGGCGCTCCGATCGCCCGCGCACCCGCTACGACATGCCGGAAATCCTGGCCGACCTGGATGCAGTGTGGGATCACCTTGGCTTGCAGAAACCGGTGACGCTGGTGGGGCATTCCTTTGGTGGGGCAGTGGCAGCGGAGTTTGCCCAGCGCAATCCACAGCGTGTTGAGCGCTTGGTATTGATCGCCACGGGAGTGAAATTTCGCCTCAATGCTTTATATCGCTTCGGGTTAAGCCTGCCTGGTCCCCTGTTGAACCGTCTGGGAGGTGTGATCCGCCGTCAATTGGGCGCACCGCTGCCCGTTCTGCAAGCCTGGTACCAGCACAATATGGCGATCTGGGAGGGACGCGAGCTATTTCGCCAGTTATCCATGCCCGTGCTGGTCGTGCGCGGCCACCTGGACCCCGTGCTGGCGAAACCATTATTTGACGAAGTGGCGCGCCTGATTCCCAACGTCGATGAGGTGGACCTGGGTGCGGCTGGTCATATGGTGATGCTCGAGCGCAGGGCAGCCGTCAATCGCGCCATTGAGCGTTTTCTGAACAGCGCCCGAGAAAGCTGGCGTGGTTGGCAGACCGAAGGGGATGGGCGCACCCAGCTAATCCAGGAGCGCCCCTGGCTCGCTCATTACGAAGAAGGCGTGCCTTATACGATCGCGATCCCCCGCATCCCCGTTACCGGGCTGCTCGATTCCGCCCTGCGCCGCCACCCCCACCATGCCGCCCTGCTTTTCGAAGGCAGCCGGATCACCTACCGCCAGCTGGTTCAGGAAGTCAACCGCTTTGCCAATGCCCTGCTCGAGCTAGGCCTGGTCAAAGGCGACCGGGTGATGCTGATTCTGCCCAACCTGCCTCAGATGGTTGTGGCCTACTTTGGAACGCTAAAGGCCGGTGGCGTGGCGGTCTTCACCCTGCCCAGCAACACCACCGCCGAATGGGTGCGCCAGCTGGGCGATAGCCAGGCACGCTACGCCGTGATCTTGAAACAATTCAATGGGCTCTTTGAAGCCCTGAACGATGCGCAACCACCGGCACAAGGTTGGTCATTAGAATATATATTCACGACCGAGGTGGCTGATTACCTGCCAGAAACCAGGCGGGCCGCTTTACGCTTAGCCGGCAGTGCTCCCGCAGTAACAGCAGCAATACCGCCCCAAGGCATGGTGGTGCAAGAATTTAAATCCGTAGTGGAAGGACAGGAGGCTGCCGATCCGCAGATGGAGCTGGCTCCTGACGATCTCGCTGCCATTATCTACACTGGCGGGACGACAGCCGAGCCCAAGGGGGTCATGCTCAGCCACAGCAACCTGGTCGCCAATGCTCTACAAGCCCGGCATTGGATTGCCCAGGCAGAAGAGGGACGCGAGCGATTTCTGTGCGTCTTACCATTTGCCCATAGCTATGGCCTGACCACAGCCTTGAACTTACCTGTCGCCCTGGCGGGGATGCTGATCCTCAAAGCGCGTTTCGAGATCGAAGACATTTTACGCACCATCCAGCGCTACCGCCCGACCATCTTCCCAGGTGTGCCGCAGATGTACCTGGAAATTAAAGATTATCCGGGCATCCGGCGCTATGGGATTGACTCAATCAATGCCTGCATCAGCGGCGCGGCTCCCCTTCCAGTAGAAGTCCAGGAAGCCTTTGAAAAACTGACGCGGGGGCGATTGGTGGAAGGGTACGGCTTGACCGAAGCCTCCCCGATCACGCATGGCAACCCGGTGAATGGGTTGCGCAAAGTTGGCTCGATTGGCATCCCACTGCCCTCCACCGAGGCGCGTGTGGTGGGTTTGAAACAAAGCACAGAGCCGGTGCCGATAGGCCAAATTGGCGAATTGGCTGTGCGCGGCCCCCAGGTAATGCTGGGCTACTGGCGCAATCCACAAGCAACCTACCAGGTGCTGGATGATTCGGGCTGGTTGCTGACCGGCGATATCGCTCAGATGGATCCGGATGGTTATTTCCGCATTGTTGCCCGCAAGGCTGATCTGTGGTATCCTAGCCGTCCGGACCAGCCCGCCTTCCCGCGCGATGTGGAAGAAGTGCTTTTTGAGATCCCCCAGGTAAAGGAAGCTGCGGTAGTACCTGTTGCCGGACAGCCGGTGGCATTCATTATCGCCCGCAATCCACTGACAGCTGAGTCGGTGACTGCATACTGCAAGCGACGCCTGCCGCCCGAGATGGTGCCGCGCCTGGTGATCTTTGTGGATGAATTCCCGCGCACGTTTATCGGTAAAGTACTGCGCCGCGAGCTGGCAAAGGTGCTCAAAACTGGCTCGGAAAAACCCACCAGTCTGGAATTGCCCGGTTCTGGGGTATGATTGAGATAAGGATTGGATGAAACTACCTTGTTAAATTACACCAGCCATGGGAATGGTGAGCCAGTCGTTCTGTTGCATGGCATGGCAGCCTCAAAACAGGACTGGAGCAGCTTGCTCCTGGATTTAGCCCAGGCGGGATTTCAGGGCTATGCCCCCGACCTGGTTGGGCATGGCGACAGCGTCAAACCGGATGAGCCTCCCCATTATACTGCCCGGGCAGTCTATAACACTTTTGAAAACTGGCTGGAAAGCCTGGCTTTGACAGGCCCCTTGCGGCTGGTCGGGCATTCCTTAGGTGGATTTCTGAGCCTGCTGTACGCCCACCGCCACCCCCAGAGCGTCGCCAGCCTGGTGCTCATCGACCCCTTCATCAGCCCGCGCCAGTTATCCCCTGCTTTCCAACTATTTGGGCGGCGCCCTGACCTGACCAGTAAAGCTTACCGCCATATCCCAGGCTGGCTGGTACACTTGGCGCTTGGTCTGGATCTGAGCGAAGCCAGCCATTTTTCTAATCAGGTGCGGCAGCAGATCGCGAAAGATTATCTGCGGGCTTCCCCCAATATTATGTACATGAGCAGCTCCGTCTGGGACCTGACGCCTATCCTGCCGGAGATTAATTCCCCCACCTTGATCATCTGGGGCGATCACGACCAGACCCTAAAACCAGCCTCCTTCCCGCGCCTGGCCTTGCAGCTGCCCCATGCTGAAGTATACCCGGTCGCCCACAGCGGGCACCAGCCCCACATCGGCAAGGCAGACCAGGTCAACCGCAAGGTAGTAGAATTTTTCCGCCGCCAGCCCGAGTACAGCCTGCAAAACCCTGGAATAATGGCATGGCAGTCACCTTGATCTTACGCAATCAGGAATACCAGGTGCGCCCAGGGATGACTCTGCGCGATGCTTTACGCAAGCTGGAGATCCTCTCCGAATCTGTCCTGGCAACCCGAGATGGGGAAATGATCGTTGATGAAGAAATCCTGCGTGACGGTGAAGTGATTAAACTGATAGCAGTCATTTCGGGCGGTTAAGAGCATGAGCACAGGAGGCGTATCTTGAAATGTCGCAAATGCGGCGCCACCGCGGTAGTGCATATGCGCCAACACCACCTGGCGCTGTGTAAAACCCACTTCCTGGACTGGATCGTCGAGCAAACCCAACGTTTTATCGAAAAATATCATATGTTTTCGCCCCAAGAGCGCCTGTTGGTGGCAGTCTCCGGAGGTAAGGACTCTTTATCCCTGTGGGACATCCTGTGGCGGTTGGGCTATCAGGCAGATGGCCTGTATATCGGCCTGGGGATCGAAGGCGGCAGCGACTATTCCAATAATTCCCACCAGCTATGCGAAGCCTTTGCCAGAGAACGCGCTCTCAAACTACTGGTGGTGGATGTCAAGAACGAATACGGCGCCAGCATCCCCGAGATTGCCGCCATCACCCACCGCGGGCGCGAAAAACCTTGCTCGGTGTGCGGGATCAGCAAGCGCCATATCATGAACCGCGTGGCGTGCGATGGTGGCTATGATGTGCTGGTCACCGGGCACAACCTGGATGATGAAGCCGCGGTGCTGTTTGGCAATACCATGAACTGGATTCCGGGCTACCTGGTGCGCCAGTCACCGGTACTCGAAGCCGACCAGCACGGGTTTGTGCGCAAGGTTAAGCCGCTGTGTCGCATTTATGAGCGTGATATGGCAGCCTATGCGTTTTTGCGCGAGATTGAATATATCTATGAAGAATGCCCGCATGTCGCCGGCTCGACCACACTGTATTACAAAGATATTCTCAACCGCATGGAAATGGATCGTCCCGGAGCCAAGTTGAACTTTTACCTGACCTTCTTACAGGCCAAGGAAGGCGGTTTGTTTGCCCCACAGGCTGACCGCGGCCGCGACACCCTGAGCGCCTGCCCCACCTGTGGGCAGCCCACCTCTGCCCCCGGTGAATGCTCATTCTGTCGCATGGTGTTGCGCATCGAAGAAATCGGGTAAACTTGGCTTTATAGACGAACTTTATGCCGGTGGCAGCGTGGAGGAAGCCCTGCTTTCTCCCACCCGGCTTAACAAAACTGCGGCGGTCGCAGCCACCCGCCTCATCAAAAACAAGGAGCTCCCCAGGCTTGAACGCTCAACCTCTTCCAAATGCTTCACTGCAAACTACCCCGGGCGCGGCCTGGTTTTCACGCGCCGCCGTGCTGGTGGTGGCAACCTATATCGCTGCTCAGATGCTCTCGGATATCGCCAGCCTGAAAATCGGCGTGATCTTTGGGTTGGCGGTTGATATGGGGACCTTCATCTACCCAATCACCTTCACCCTGCGCGACCTGGTACATAAGCTATTGGGCAAACGCAACGCCCAGACCTTGATCCTGGCAGCCGGCGGGATCAACCTGTTTATGGCAGGCTACCTGATGTGGGCGGCACGCGTCCCTGGCAGCCCGGCCTGGGGTTTAAATAACGAGTTCGCTGCGATCCTGGCTCCGGTGTGGCGCATCGTGCTCGCCTCCATCGCCGCCGAGGTCGTCAGCGAACTCATCGATACTGAAGTATATCACTGGTTCGTCACCCGCCTGACCCGCCGCTACCAGTGGCTGCGGGTACTGATCAGCAACGCGGCCAGCCTGCCGATGGATAACCTGATCTTCGCCATCGGTGCATTTGCGCTTACACTGCCCTGGGTGGAGGTAGGCCAGATCTTCCTGTTTAACCTGATCGTCAAATACGGGATGACCCTGGTCAGCCTGCCGCTGATCTACCTGATCCCAGGTCAGGGACAGTCCGCTGTGGATTGATCAGGCTGTTTCGAGATAACGCTCCAATTCCCAATCGGTCACTTTCATGCGCGCTTCATCAATCTCAGCCCATTTGGCGCGCCAGAAAGCTTCATAGATTGTTTCGCCCAATGCATCCTTGAGCACGGCGCTTTTCTCAAGTTCGCGCATGGCCTCTGCCAGAGAACCAGGCAGCTCGGCGATCCCGTGCGCCTGGCGTTCTTCCGGGGTCAGATGGTAGACATTCAGGTTATTGAGCGGTTCTGGGCAGGCGAGCTGGCGCTCAACGCCATCCAGGGCAGCTGCCAGCATCACCGACAGTGCCAGGTAAGGGTTGGCCGATGGGTCAGGGCAGCGCAGCTCGGCGCGGATGGATTTATCTCGCCCAGCCGTGTAGTACGGGATGCGAATTAATGCCGAGCGGTTGATCTGCGCCCAGCCAATATATACAGGAGCTTCATACCCGGGCACCAGACGCTTGTAGGAATTGATAGTGGGCGCAACGACGGCTGAGAGGCCGCGGGCGTGTTCGAGCTGACCGGCAATAAAGCCGTATGCCAGAGGTGACAGATTGTAGGTATCATCCGGGTTGAAGAACAGGTTATTCCCGCTCTTGTCGAACAAAGATTGGTGGCAGTGCATACCCGAACCGTTGATGCCAAAAATCGGCTTGGGCATGAAAGAAGCCACCAGCCCGTGCTGGGCGGCGATGGCTTTGACCGTATATTTCAAAGTCAGAATATTGTCGGCAGCCTGCAGGGCATTGTCGAAGCGGAAGTCAATCTCATGCTGGCCCAGGGCTACCTCATGGTGACCCATCTCTACCTGCAAGCCCATCCCCAACAAGGCATCCATCAGCTCGGTGCGCACGGTCACAGCTTCGTCATTGGCCGAAAAATCAAAATAGCCGCCAACATCATGCGGTACAGGGTGCGTGGGACGCTCGCCATTGCGTTTGAAGAGGAAGAATTCCGGCTCGGGTCCCACATTATAGATCCAGCCCTGTTTTTCAATTTTTCCCAGCAGACGCTTGAGCGTGCTGCGCGGGTCGCCGGCAAAGGGCGAACCATCCGGCGTATAAATATCACAAAAGACGCGCGCCCGGCGATATTCGGGGTTGGTCCAGGGCAGCACCACAAAGGTGGCGGGATCAATCACCAGGCGCATATCGCTCTCCTGGATACGTGCAAATCCCTCTACCGACGATCCGTCGAACCACATCCCATCTTCCAGCGCTTCCTGAGCGCGATGCACCGGCATATCCACACTTTTGACTACCCCGGTTACATCGGTAAACTGCAAGGAAATAAATTTCACCCTGTCTTCTTTAATCCGTTTAAGCATTTCTCGCTGATCCATAGCTGCCTCCTGACTCCGGCTGTTAAAACTCCACGCATTCTAGCAAAGTAAACGCCAGCCGTCAACAAAATATCAGGATTCTGTCTTATACTTGCCGCTATGCAATCCACCCAACGCTATTACCTGGGCATCGATACCGGTGGAACCTTCACCGATGGCGTATTACTGGACCCTGATACAGGCAAGGTCCTGCAATCCTGCAAAGTCCTGACAACGCACCATGATCTCGAGTTGTGCGTTGGAGAAGTACTCGAACGCCTCACCCCCGCTGAACCCAAACAGGTTGCCCTGGTGGCGATCTCCACCACCCTGGCAACCAATGCCATCGCTGAAGGCAAGCGCCGGGCAGTAGGCCTGCTGCTCTTAGGCTATGACCCGGAGCTGGTCCAAATCTTTAATTTCCAAAGCCAATTCAGCACACCTTACTATCGCTTTGTGCCTGGGCGGTATAACCTGGATGGAGTGGAAGTTGAAGCGCTGGACGAAGCTGCCTTGCGCCAGGCGGCTGCTGAATTAGCTGGAAAAGTAGAAGCCCTGGCTGTGGCGTCGTTTGCCGGACCCGTGAACCCCAGCCATGAATTGCGCGCCGCCGAAATCCTGAGTGAAGTGACTCCCCTGCCAATCATTCTGGCGCATCATTTATCGTCTGAGCTGGATTCGATCCGCCGTGCGACCACTGCCAGCCTGAACGCGTCCTTGATGTACAATACCGAGCTGTTTTTCAACGCCATGCAGGTCAAGCTGCAGCAGCGCGGGATTACCTGCCCGGTGATGGCCGTAAAGGGCGATGCATCGCTGGTCAAGGCCGAGCTGGCTCGCCGCCGCCCGGTGGAGATCATCCATTCTGGCCCTGCTACCAGCGCCATCGGCGGGCAGTTCCTGGCGGGAGTGCAAGATGCACTGGTGATCGATATCGGTGGGACGACCACCGATCTGGCGCTGGTGGAAAACGGTCAGGTGCGGATTGCCAGCCAGGCTGCCACGGTAGCCAGCTATCGCACCTGCGTGCGCACCGTGCATACCCATTCCATCGGCCTGGGTGGGGATAGCGAGCTGCGTTTCAATCCCTGGGGGGAGATCAGCCTGGGGCCGCAGCGCGTACTGCCGCTGGCTTATTTGTGCCAGCGCGACCCGGGCGCCCGGCGGGAGCTGCTGGGGTATCTGAGCGAAAAACGCCATCTGCGTTCCTCGGATGGGCTGGAATTTTGGGCTTTGCGCCGCAAGCCAGATCGTACACTGGGTGATGCGCAATTAGAGGCACTGGTGCAGTTCCTGGGGCGGGGTGCGCGCCGGCGAGCGGTGGTTTTAAAGGCGATCGGCCCAATCCCACCTTATCTGATCCAGGAATTGATCAGCCAGGAAATCATCGAACGCGCCAGCCTGACCCCCACCGATCTACTACATGTGACCGGCGAATACAGTCCCTGGGATGCACGGATTGCCGAGCAGGTGGTCGACGCCGCGGCTCATGGGCTCGAGAGGCCAGTTGAGCGCTTTATCGCCCAGGTGCGCGAGCAGCTCACCGGGATGATTGTGGCCGAGGTGCTACACTTCATCAGCGGGCATGCCTTATCCCTGCCACCGTTGATGATGAAAGACGAGCCCCTGGATCGCTGGCTTTATCGTGAAAGCCTGAAACCCAGCAACCCTAATTTAG
Organism: uncultured Anaerolineaceae bacterium; assembly: GCA_964463505.1. Lineage (GTDB taxonomy): Bacteria > Chloroflexota > Anaerolineae > Anaerolineales > UBA4823 > JAJZSS01. The sequence continues at coordinate 1,930 of CAYXDC010000062.1, read as the reverse complement.
GAAGCAGACTGGAACTCAAAGTACCCCTGGTGGGCATCGGCGCGCCGGCTGGAGCATACCTGCCACCGGTCGCCTCGGCCCTGCATACTCAGATCTACCTGCCTGAGTACTATGAGGTGGCCAATGCCGTGGGAACTGTGGTCGGCAACGTGGTTGTGCAGCTCGAAGGGCAGGTCTCACCCTATGTCCAGGGAGCGTCCGTGATGGGCTACACGGCTCGAGCTGCCAACCTGCAGCAGATTTTCCCCCATTTCGAAGATGCACTGGTCTTTGCTCGCCAGCGTCTCTGCAGCCAGGCTGCTGAAGCTGCCACAGCAGCGGGGGCGACTCAGGTCAGCCTGGAATGTGAAGAGCGCCAGATTTGGGATGGAATGGTGGCGCTAACCGTCCTGGCAACTGGCAGGCCGGGCAATGGAAAAATCGGGAACGGTTACACCGCAGGCGAGTAACATTAAAATAAAAATCACCCTGCCAATGAAGACAGGGTGAGCTTGGATGGTAAAATCTGTTACAGGTCACTTAATCTTTGTTATCTTTTTTTGCTTCCGCAGGCGCCGGGGTAGTTTCCTTGCTGGAAGTTTTGCTCTCATCGTCGCTGGTCTTCGTGCTGGAGCGGCTGGTCCCCGATGGCGAGCGGTTGTCGGTGGCATAAAAACCAGAACCCTTAAACACAATTCCAACAGGGAGGTACACCTTGCGCAGCGTTTTCTTCAAACACTCCGGACAACGGGTTAACGGAGCATCACTGAAAGATTGGTGGCGTTCGAACTGCACTCCGCAATTTTCGCACCGGTAGGTATAAATCGGCATAGCTTTCTTGTGACCTCACTAGAAATACAAATAACAATAAATGATTATAGCGCGCAGGCAGGGGCTTGACAAGAGGCGGCAGAACTAATCATATAAACCTCTAACAGTCCAGCCAGAGCAGCCTTACGGATTACTGCCCGCATAGATACCCAGGTGATTACCCACCACCCGCTCGCGACCGGGGATGCCCTGATCCACCGGGGAATTGAGTACTTGAGCGCCGCCTGTAGTGCTTTCTCTAACCAGGGTGCTGGAGCCGCCGCCATCCACGTTCATGCCTGTATAGCCGCCAAACTCAATGATCAACGCTGCAAGCTCCGCTAATGTAGCGCCTTCGGAGTAGCCGGGCTGGCGCCCATCCACTACCAGGATCAGAAGTGTGCGCCCGCGCCGGTCCAGGGCCAGGGCAGTGCGCGGCTCAGACTCACCTTCCAGTGCGGTCAGCGCCTGACCACGTGTTACCAGCATCAGATTACCTGAAATTGCGTTATATACCCTGCCGCCCGGTGCATTGAACTGCGCCCGGTTATTGCGACTGATATATAACACCGGCTCATCATCTGTGAGCGTTGAATACTGCACACCCTGTGAGGCTGCCAGTCCGATTGGGACAACTGCATCCCCGCTTTTTGGATAGACATCCAATGGGCCATTCGAACGCCAGGGGGTAAAGCCATCTCCGTTCACGGCCAACTGCAGGTTGAACTCTTCGAGGAACTGGGAGGTGGTGCGGGCGAACAGAGGCAGGTCAGCTGTTGGATCGCCGGGCGTGACCAGCAGGGAAATACCCTCTGCGCGCAAATCTACCTGTACCAGGTGGATCACCATCGGGCGCGGCGACTGCCGTACCTGGCGCGAATAATGCACGCCTGGAAAAAGCTCCTGGCTTTTTTCCGCAGGTTGCGCGCGCCCACCAAACCAATACCAGACTGCCCCCAGGCCAAGCACCAACAGCAAGCAGGCTGCGCCGGCAGCCGCTCCCAGGCCAAGCCCTAACGGACGTTTCACGGTTGGACTTCCCAGATGCGCACCTCACCATCACTGCATGACCCAGCCACCCGGTCGCCATCGGGCGAGTACGCCACACTTGTCAGACCAGCGGTAGAGCCGCTTAACAGGC
>CAYXDC010000061.1:0-19003 GCA_964463505.1 uncultured Anaerolineaceae bacterium | reverse complement strand
ATCCAGAGCAGGTGTCCCAAAGGCTTCCAGTAATGGATTCTTAACTGCTAATTGAACGCGCAGCTTATCTGCAAAAACATCACGGTCGGCCAGATCTGCCAGACGGATACCGTTGTAGCTCACTTTATCGGCATACACCGGACCCATGCCGCGCCGGGTAGTACCTGTGCGGGCGTCCCCCTTGGCATTCTCATAGATAGCTTCCACCAGGGGATGGTAGGGCATAACCACATGGCAGCGCGGCGAGATCCACAAACGCTCGCGAATGGGTAGCCCGCGCCCTTCCAGCATCTCGATCTCATCCACCAGGGTTTGTAAGTTGATCGCTACACCCGGTCCGATCACACAGCGCGTCTCAGGGCTGGCAAAGCCATTCGGCAGCAGGCGTAGTTTGAAAGTGCCATAGGGATTGATCACCGTATGACCGGCATTATCACCCCCGTTAAATCGCGCCACCACTGCCGCATCTCCCGAGAGCAAGTCGGCAACTTTCCCTTTCGCTTCATCGCCCCACTGAGCGCCAAGAACTATGGTTACAGGCATCGTAAGTACCTCCTGATAGAGGAGTCAATTTAGCAGGCGGACCTGCTTTGAGTACAACTCATCTCAAAAATGTGGGGTGGGGTGTTTTTCGGCAGCGCAGCCGCCGAAAAACACCCCCCTTAATCTATTTTTGAGATAGCTTCTAGGATGTGATGCTAGACCTGAAGGAAGGTCATGAACGGTTGATAGGCCGGGTGGGCGGCTCAACTCGAAAGCGGGAATCCCGATCCAGGGTCAGGCGCAAGCCGTTGCTTAGGAAAAAACGTGGCTGGTAGCCTAATTTTTCGCGCGCCAGTCCCAGATCAGCGCACATACGTGAGACACCGGGCGAAGTGCGCGGATTGGTGATCACCTCCAGCTTAGCCCCGGTCGTTTCACCAACCAGGCGTACCAGCTCACGGATGCTGGTTTCGACTCCGCTGCCTACGTTGATAACCATGTGGTTAATGCCAGGGGCCGTTGCCGCAGCAATCATGGCGCTGACTACATCATCCACGTAAACGTAATCGCGTGTCTGCAAGCCTTCACCATGCATCACCAACGTACCTCCACGCATCGCCTGGCGCAGGTAGTTGGGGATCACGGGCGGATGCGAGGGCGGAAGATGCTGCCCTGGACCATAGGCGTTAAACACCCGCAGGCAAACCGTTTCGATGTTCCACAAGTCACCGATTGTGCGCACATAATACTCAGCCGCCAGTTTGGAAACTGCGTAAGGCGAGCGCGGGTTCGGATGGGCCGATTCTTTCAACGGTTGCTCACCCTGATCGCCATACACCGCGCCAGACGAGATGAACACTACGCGCTTGACGCCTACATCGCGAATAGCCTCCATCAAGCTGACCGCGCCGCCAACATTCACAGCGTTGTACTCCCGCGGGTAGAGCACTGACTCTGGCACCGCCACACGCGCTGCCAGATGGTACACACAATCCACTTCTTGCAAAAGTGTCCACAACTTAGGGCGGTCATTTACATCGCCGCGCGTGAAGAGCACATCGGGTGAAAGCGCCTGTTGATCGCCAGCAGACAGATCATCCAGACCACGCACCTGGTGACCCTCGCGTGCCAGAAAATTGGCTAATTTGGAACCTAAAAACCCGGCTGCGCCGGTGATGAGAAAATTCATTTCTGCCCTGTAATATGGAAATAAGTGTCTGGCATCTCCACGATTTTAACACTAAAGTAGCGGCCAGTATAGCAACCCTTGATCGCCACGTCCCCCCTGGCTGATGGTACAATCTCGCAAATGTCCATTCTCACACGCCTCCTCTCCAGCTTGCGTATGGTAGTGAATTTAATGGTACTCGCCGCGCTACTCGGCAGCAGCGGTCAGCTTCCTGCCGACTTGCCCGGACGAGTGCGCGCTTTCACCCGCCCCCTGGAGTTTGATTACGCTACCTGGACCATTAAAGCCTTATCTGTAAAATTGGAGCAAGAGGCTCTCAGTATTAGCGACTACCTGGTAGGCGCGGCGCGCAAACAGGTAGTGCTAGATTATCTGGATCTGGTGGGCCGCATCCAGAGTTCAGAGACGCGCCTGCACGAGGTCTTTACCGATCCGGCGATTGACGACCCTCAGCAGGCATCTGAGGCTCTGCGCGCCGAATTGGAAACGCTTTACGAGCAACGCCTGAAATCCGGCCCACTGGCTGAGTCGATCCTGCAAAGCCAGCTTAGCGATGTCATCCATGAGATGGGATTGAGCCTGGGTGGGCAGCCAATCCCCCCAGTGCTTTACCACAGCACGCCGTTGCCCCAGGCGCTGATCATCTCGCCCCGCGATGTGATCCGCCAGGAAGCGGATATTTCTTTACTCCCCGATCTGACTGTAGATCAGCAACAAGCGCTTGAAGAGCAGGTAGACAATGCATTGGATATCTCTTCCCTGGTTGTATCGATCGGAGGGGTAGGGCTTTATCCGACCATGGTTTACCAAACCAGTTACCTGAATGGATTGCTGGAGGTAGTCGCCCACGAATGGGTGCACAACTACCTGACCCTGCGTCCGTTAGGGATTAACTATTTCACCAGCGCTGAGCTGCGCACCATGAATGAGACCGTCGCCAGTATTGCCGGTAAAGAGATCGGCCTGGCATTGCTGGAACGCTATTATCCCGAGTTTGTACCCCCACCTCCGGCAACCACCGAAACCGATTCATCTACTGATGAACAACCTGCAGAATCCGCAACGCCCCCAGAGTTTGATTTTCAAACCGAAATGCGTGTTACGCGCCAGAATGTAGATCGCATGCTCGAAGCAGGGCAGATCCTGGAGGCGGAGACTTACATGGAAGACCGCCGGGCAGTATTCTGGGAAAATGGTTATCGTATCCGCAAGCTCAACCAGGCTTACTTTGCCTTTCATGGCGCATACGCGGACCACCCAAGCGGTGGGGCAGCCGGCGAAGACCCGGTAGGCGCAGCCGTACGGGATTTGCGCTCTACCAGCCCGACACTGGCCCAGTTCATTAATCGCATGTCCTGGATGTGGAGCGTTGATCAGCTTTACAGAGCCGTCTCCCAACCTTGAACCGCACCTGATCTTGCCGGCGCTGTGGCTGGTACACTGGTAAAATAGACCAAGATACTCTGATCCTGATACCCTGGAGATACAAAACACCCGATGAAAAATCGCCTTACCCTCCTGCTGATTGTGCTGGCAATGCTCTTAGCAGCCTGCCAATCACAGAACACCCCTGTCAGCCCGCCGGCTACAGAGGCAAGCAGCCCGGCGCTCACACAGGAAGCTGCCTCCCCTGCCGAGTCAGAACAACCAGCCGCCACGGCTCTGGTTGGCCCTGTCGCTCCTCCCGGATGCACCGTGGTCAGTCAGGAAACCACACCTGACGAAGAATCGCCATTTCTACCCATTACAGAACAAGACTGGACCCAAGGTCCTGAGGATGCTTACGTCACCATCCTGGAATATGGAGATTTTCAGTGACCCGGCTGTGCAGGTCTCGCGTCCGTGTTGGCGCGATTACACACTGAATTTCCAGACGATCTACGCGTCGTCTATCGTCATTTCCCGCTGGTATCCATCCATGACAAAGCTGCTCTGTCAACCCAGGCTGCTGAAGCCGCCGGCCTTCAGGGTAAGTTCTGGGAAATGCATGATTTGCTTTTTGAAACTCAATCCGAATGGTCGAGCATGGCAGTCGCCGATTTCCAGACCTGGCTGCTGGAAAATGCCGCAGCGTTGGAACTGGATACTACCCGGTTCGAAACCGATCTAAATAGTAGTGACCTGGTAGATCTATCCCAGGCAGCCTGGGACTATGGCGTCGAAAATGGGCTGCCTGGCACACCCTTCCTGGTGATCAATGGAAGCGCTTATGATGGTCAAATAAGCTACGGAAATATTTCTGCGATCGTCAACCTGGTGTTGCTCGAAAAGCGCCAGTTCACGGCGTGCCCGCCCATGGAGCTCGATTCAACCAGGCAATACCTGGCTAACCTGGAAACTGAAAAAGGCACTATTGTCGTAGAGCTTTATGCAGAAGCTGCGCCTCTGGCGGTAAATAATTTCGTGTTCCTGGCGCGCCAGGGCTGGTATGACGGCATCACTTTTCACCGCGTGCTGCCTGGTTTTGTCGCCCAAACTGGCGACCCAAGCGGAACAGGCTATGGTTCACCCGGCTACGCGTTTGATAACGAGATCGTTCCAGACCTGGTCTATGACGAGCCCGGTATATTGGGTATGGCCAATGCAGGGCCAGGCTCCAATGGCAGCCAATTCTTTATAACCATGGCGCCAGCAGAGCAGCTAAACGGCGGTTACACCATCTTTGGGCGTGTAGTAGAGGGCATGGAAGTCGTCATGGCATTAAGCGAGCGCAACCCCACAAATGATTTTGGCCTTCCACCAGGAGACACATTGATCCAGGTGACCATCCTGGAAAAATAGAGCTGCTATGGCATCCGTCGAACCCAATAACAATCCTTCGTCAGCTCCAGACACCTCAGCGTTAACCCGCCCTGGGCTGGCATTTACCATTATCCAGTTCCTCTCCAGTCTGCTGGCAGCCCTGGTGAGCGGTGTAATTGGGTTGGTATTGTTTGTGTTTTCAGTGGGTGAAGGTTTATCCTCCGGATTGCAAATCCTGGTATTGGCAGGTACTGCTGTCTGGGTGGGAGTTTTGGTGTTGCCTTCACTGGTTTTTTCTTTTCTGAGGCTGACCAATAAACCCGTACGGGAAGATTTTCTCTCCAGGCGCGGCTTGCGCCTGGCAGGGTTACTGATCGTGCTGTTCCCATTCGCCATGTTGTTGGGCAATTGGGCGCTGCAGCAAAATGGATTTGGCAGTCTACCGTTTCCCATCTTTCATATACTCGCCACCAGCGTGCCCGTAATATGGCTTATATATCTGGCCGTGCGCGGCCTGCCTGTGGGTTCGCCCCAACGCGCCTGGGGGGTTTTTGGCAGCGGTCTTTTACTCGGTCCCATGTTGATTCTGACACTTGAAACGCTCGCCCTGCTGGGTGTTTTCGTCTTGTTCGTGGTGGTGGTTGTCTCCCAACCCCAGTTGATGGACGAACTGAGTTCAATAACTCGCTTGCTGGAAACCACCCCTCAAAACCCTCCCACCCCCGAGGCTCTGCTGGAGCTATTCGGCCCATATCTGACCCAGCCGCTGGTAATTTGGGGAACGTTGGCGTTTGCTGCACTTCTGGTACCACTGATCGAAGAAGCGCTAAAGCCGATTGGCGTCTGGTTGTTAGCTAGCCGCCAGATATCGCCCTCGGCAGGTTTTGCGGCTGGCGCGCTGAGTGGGGCCGGATATGCTTTGTTCGAGAACCTGCTCCTGACTGCCAACTCCGAGACCTGGGCGACCGTCCAGATCGCACGCATTGGCACATCCATCATCCATATCCTGACTACCGCCCTGGTTGGTTATGCCCTGGCAATAGCCTGGCAGCGCCGGCGCTACTGGCAATTGCTTGGCGTTTATCTTGTGGCGGTTCTCTTACACGGCGCCTGGAATGCCATGAGCCTGCTCATGACCTTTGGCGAGATACAGCAATCACTCAACAATGCAAACTGGTGGTCAAGTCTGAGCAATTTAGCTCCTTATGCCATGGGTGCGCTGGCAATTTTTAGCCTCGCTATACTGGTCTGGTTTAACTTCAGCTTGCGACGTGGACGGGCTGGAAAACTAACAACACCAACAGATCAAATACCCTGAAAGCATGCTATAATTTCGCCTACCTCAGCGGGCGGCACAACAACCGCCCGCTCTTCCTTGGAGAAAATAATGGAAGTAATTACCTATCTTATTGACCTGTTCTTACACCTCGACAAATATTTAAGTGAGATCATCCAGAATTATGGCGTATTAACCTACGTGCTGCTTTTCGCAGTGATCTTTATGGAAACTGGCCTGGTGGTAACGCCTTTTTTACCGGGTGATTCACTGCTCTTCGCCGCTGGAACCTTTGCGTCCCCAGCCCTTGGTTCATCTTTAAACATCGGACTCTTGTGGGTGCTTTTATCAGCGGCAGCGATCCTGGGCGATACTGCCAACTACTGGATCGGCCACTATATTGGCCCGCGTGCTTTCAGCGGTGATGTTCGTTTTCTAAAGAAAGAATACCTGGACCGCACGCATGCATTCTATGAAAAGCACGGCGGCAAAACCATTATCTTGGCGCGTTTCGTGCCCATCGTCCGCACCTTTGCCCCGTTTGTGGCTGGGGTTGGCGCCATGACCTACAAACACTTCATCAGTTATAACGTTATCGGCGGCTTAGTGTGGGTGACGATATTCACTCTGGGCGGTTATTTCTTCGGCAATCTACCCTTCGTAAAGAATAATTTCAGCCTGGTGGTAATTGCCATTATCGTGATTTCGGTGCTTCCTGCCGTGTACGAGGTGGTTAAATCTCGCATGCACTCCTCTGAGAAAGCACAAGCAGAAGGATAGATTCTCCTTACAGACAAAACGAGAGCTTTTCCCGCTAAAATGCGGCAGGAAAGCTCTCGTTTTTTGTTGCTTGATCAGCAGAGGATCATGGTTCCAGTCGTAAAATCATTTTGGCTGCAGCTTCTACCTGAGGGCGTGACCACGCCATTGGATAATATTGGATCAGACGCCAGGCATCCGCCATGTCTATATAATTAGGATGGTAGGCATGCCCCGATTGCCCGGTGGTATGAACTGTGAGCGAGTTGTCCAGGCTGTCCAGGTCAACGATCATGCGCATGGATGGTAAAGACACAACCGTATAATCCTCATTTGCGTCCCAACCTGTCGCATTCACAATAGAAGAGCCACCCGAGCTTGCAAACGGCCCTCGATTGAATAAAGCCTCAATCGGCGCAATCCCCGATTCACCCAGAGAAGCATTACGGAAAGTGACCGTATGCATTTTTCCCCACGTCCATCCCTGGGAAGCCTTACCCAATAGGTCTTCAAGCTCTGCCACGGCTTGTCCGAGGGCAGCGCGAAAGATATCGTCCCGCTGTTCAACCGCTGGCGTGTTGCGATTGTCCCACCAGGGAGAATCCGGCTGTTGAACCAGCTGATAGACAACCGTATACCACCGGCTGCCACCGGTTGGCAGGTAATCTTCTGGCAGGTCATCGGCAAATGTAAGGTTGAGTAGATGCTTCCAGAAGGCAGCGAATAATCCGGCTGGCGCCGAATCCATATGGTTTTGGTAATCCCAATCCGCCAGCAGGGCGCGCGCCTCATCAAGCCGGCTATCTTCGAGTGAGATGGCCAGAAGGATCGGAACCAGCGAAACCGCGTTTAGATCGGTATTATCCCCCTGCATACGTTGGATATCCTCAAGGCTCAATGGCTGAGGGGCATTTTCCAGCATGGCAATAATCTGACGCGCACGGTAGCCGTAATCCCATCCAGTGGTAATCAGGTATGGATATTCAGGTCCAACCACCGCATGATTGGCGGTGACAATATAGCCCTGGGGTGGATTGAATGTATATGGTAATTCCTCGAAAGGAATATATCCCTGCCACTGGTAATCATCTGTCCAACCGGGCACTGGCAATGTGCCGTCACCCTGGGAGCGCAAGGGAATATTCCCGGGCATCTGATAACCAATATTTCCATCCACATCGGCGTAGATTAAATTCTGAGAGGGCGCCGTGAAAAAGCGCGCCGCTTCTCGAAATTCCTCCCAATTCTTAGCCCGATTGAACTGCCAGATCGCAGGGAAAGGATTACCTAATTCCAGAGCTGTCCAGCGCATTGAAATAGCATACTGGGCCGGCAGCTCTATGCCGCTCTGGGTGCTGAAGTCCTCCAGAAGTCCGTAGGTTTCCGAAATAATCGGCCCGTTGCGAGTGTAGCGAACCGTCAAGGATACTGGGTCAGTACCAGCCACCTGGATGGTTTCCTCCACCAGCGTCATATCCACCCAGTTCCCATTAACTTCATATTGATCAGGATTTTCCGGGTTGATCTTTTCGACGAAGAGATCCTGCACATCTGGACCCACATTGGTAAAACCCCAGGCGATGCGGGCATTATGCCCGATAATGACACCTGGTGCCCCAGCAAAAGAAAAACCAGCCACTTCGTATGGGCAGTCTGCGCTCACCGGAGCACAGTGCAAACCAATCTGATACCAGATGGAGGGCATCTGCACACCCAGATGCGGATCATTCGCCAGGACAGGCATCCCCGTAGAGCTTCTCTCTCCTGCAATGACCCAGCTGTTTGATCCCAGGCCCACGCCGCGCTCTCCCAGGATTGGCGGGACGGCTGCCAGCCTTGAAGCAATATCCTGTAAGGCAGGTTGTATCGCGCTAACCAGGGCTGGCTCCGGGTCGTCCGTGACCTGGCGTTCAGCCAATGTTATCTGGGAGACAATGGTGGGCGCATCGTCAGGATAAGCTGGAGTAATATGAGCATATTGCTCGGGGCTCAGGCTTTGCAGTAAGATCGCTTTCTCAATCTCACTGTCCATATTCCCACCCAGATCCCAGGCCATCACCTTTGCCCAGGTCAGCGAATTTAAAGGTGACCAGGGTTCGGGTTTATAGTCCGGATTTAACAGCGCTAAAACCGCATATTCCAGACTCAGGCCACTGCCCTGGTGTTCTCCCAGATAGGCATTCACACCGGCAGCGTAAGCATCCAGAATAGCACCTGTCGTGGCGTCCACTTTCTCTAATTCCTGCTGAGCCACGCGCTCCCACCCGAGGGTGCGCAAAAACAGATCTGTATCAACCTGGTCTTCACCAAACATTTCAGACAAACGTCCAGCGCCCAGATGACGCCAGAAATCCATTTGCCAAAAACGATCCTGGGCGTGAACATAGCCCTGTGCAAAAAATAAATCGTGCAGGTTGGCAGCAAATACCTGAGGCACTCCAAATTCGTCCCGGTAAATGTCTACCGGAGCGGTCAACCCAGATATTTTGAGACTGCCATCTGCCACCGGAAACGAGCGCCGGACGGTGAGGATACCCGCACCTAACCCAAGCGCACTGACAACCAGCAATATAGTAATTAAAATAATCAGCCCTCGACCCAATTTTGAAGCAGCCATCGTAGTCCCTCCCAGGCGAAATAGAACAGGAACAATTCCCGCAAACGTTTAGGCTATATTAGAAGGTAAAGTATCTAGTGTTGTCGGATGGGGATTGTCTGGATAGAACGGATTATAACATGCACGCCAAATAAACGCTGCTCAAAGGTTCAGCTTTCTCCAATCGCAAAAACAGTTGCCACGGCCAAAGTTTCGGTATGGCTCAGGCTGACAGTCCACTGCGTCAGGTGTTTCTGCGCAGCGAGTTCAGCCGCAGCGCCGTGCAGAAAGAGCAGCGGTTCACGCGCCGGGCCACGCAGGATTTCAATTTCCTGCCAGGCAATCAGCCCGATTCCAGTCCCCAGAGCTTTGGCCACCGCTTCTTTGGCCGCAAACCGTCCAGCCAGGGAAGCGGGGTTACCTTTTAATTCAGCCAGCTCCTGCGGTGTGAAAACGCGAGTCAGAAAGCGTTCCCCGTGACGTTCAATAGCCTGTGTGACCCGCTCAATCTCAATCAGATCTACACCACTGCTGATATGGATCATAGCAACCTCACTGCTTTCACTCAAGCCAGCGTACCCGCAGCTATAATTACGGTACGCTCTGGATCTAAATAACGCTGCGCAGTTTCCAACACCTGCTCTGGGGTGACTGAGCGGACATGCTTAGCAATAGTTTGAAAATAGTCCAACCCAAGCTGGTAGCGTTCCAGCATCGTGAGGGCTGATGCTACCCCAATATTCGTCTCCATAGACAAGGGCAGGCTGCCAACAAAATGATCCTGGCTATCCACCAATTCCTGGCGGCTGACTGGTTCAGAAACAAACCGGCGCGCTTCTTTCATAATTAATTCCAGCGCCTGTTCAATATTTGCTGGTTCAACACCCGCCCCGATGCTCCAAGACCCTGGCCCAACTCCGGCCGAGAGAGCGCTTTGTGCATAATAAGCCAGCCCCGCTTGTACGCGCACCACCTCGCCTATCCTGCCCATCATCCCGAACTCTCCCAGGACATTATTGCCCAGGGCCGCCGGCAAGTAGTCTGCGGAGCGACGCTTTGGTCCCACCCAGGCAACCAGCAGATCCGCCTGAGACTTACCTGGTATGTGATGACTCTGGCGGACCGTCTGATCCGAGGCAGCCAACTCGGGCAGTTCCACCGGCAAAGGCTGCTCAAAATTCTGCCACTCCCCCAGAGCAGCGCTTACTTTTACGACCGCGGCCGCAGGATCAATCCCACCTACCACAACAATGGTCATCCCGCGCGGCCCATAAGTACGGGCATGAAAGTCGATCAGGTCCTGACGCGTGATGGCCTGGATGGTCTCTGTGTAGCCGTCGGTAGGCCGGCCGTACGGATGATCTGCGTATAATAGCCGGTTGCAGATCAGCGAAGCCATCTCACCCGTATCGTGGGCACGCATTGCCAATCCCGTCAAAAATTGGGTTCGCAGACGTTCGACCTGCTCTTCCGGGAATATCGGTTGGGTCAGGGCTTCGCTTAAAGAGTCAAGTAAGAGGTCCAGATCCTCTGCCAGTGCCTGCCCATGAAAGCTGGTGGTATGCGTGCCGCCCCCGATTCCCAGACGGGCTCCCATCGATTCCAGAGCTTCGTGAATTTGCTGAAAATTCCGGCGTTGCGTGCCACGCATCAAACAAGCGGCTGTAAAACCCGCCAGTCCAAGCTTCTCGTCCGGGTCCGACAGACTGCCAGCTTGCAAATAACCACTGATCATCACTGATGGGCTGTTAAAATTTGGCCGCGCGATCACGGTGATCCCATTTTTCAGGGTTTGACGGGTAATATTTTCCGGCCCGGGCAAGGCAGAAATAACTGAGGATACTTTATTTGTATTTCGTGAATGGGTAGGTATACGAGTCGCCATCATACTTCTCCCATTTCCACTACAAATTCAGCATCTTCCACACCTAGCCCATCGGGTAAGTATATCCCCAGCACACGGTTGCGAGGTTGTAAATATAGCTGTGTTACCCGCTGCACATCCTGGGGAGTTACCGCAGCCAATTGTTCCAGGTAACCCGAGAACCAGTCATAACTGGCAAACATCTCCGGGAAACCCAGCCAAAAGGCTTGATTGGTAATGCTTTCGCTGCCATAAGCAAACAGCGCACGCGCCTGTTTGACCGCCCGGGCAACTTCTTCCTGGGATGGAGGCGCTTCCTGCACCAGCCTGATCTGTTCATCGAGCGCCGAAATTACCTCTTCAGCCGTGCGCTCCGGATGCACAATCGCTGTAATGCTGTACAAATAAGGGTCAATTGTTGCTGGCATCTCCCCACTGATACCCACCGCCAGCTCTTTCTCTACCAATGCCCGATAGAGGCGCGATATTTTATTCGAAATCCCACCGCCAAACATATTCAAACTACTGGGACCGCTAAGCAAGCTATCTAACACCGTCATGGCAAAAAAATCGGGATGTGTTGCGGCTGGTGCATGGTACGCAGCCTGCACATACACCGTCTCACCCGGTCCTTCGACTGTGACACGTCGCTCGCCACGCTGGGCAGGCTCTGGACGCACCCGCATAGACGGTGGCTCAGCGGCCGGGATTGCCCCATACAGCTCATTAATGCGTGCCAGCATGGAATGGCTGTCAAAATCACCTGCTATGGTCAAGATAGCATTATTCGGGGCATAATGACGCCGATAATAAGCCATCAAGTCTTCGCGGGTCAATGCTTCCAAATCAACCTGCTCTCCGATCACCTCGTGATGGTAAGCATGCACCCGAAAGGCTGTGGCCTGGATATGCTCGCTCAAAAGGAACATAGGCTCGTTTTCATTCCCCTGGCGCTCTGAAATAATCACAGTCCGCTCTGCATCTACATCCTGCCCCTCAAAAAGACTGTTTGTCATTCGATCCGCTTCTAATTGCAATGCCAGATCGATTTTATCGGCGGGCAGAGTTTCAAAATAAGCTGTCCAGTCCAGGTAGGTGAAAGCATTCCAGACACCCCCCAGCCGGGCAATCTCTCGGTCGAGAGTACCCCCAGAAAATCGGGGGGTTCCCTTAAATTGCATGTGCTCAACCCAGTGGGAAACGCCTGTATACCCTGCCAGCTCATTGCGCGATCCAGCTCGATACCATACCCAATGGCTAATGATGGGCGCTGTATGGATCTCTTTTAACAATACCAGAAGACCATTATCGAGTTGTGTCCTGCTGATCCCATTCTGCATGCAATACCTCATCAAATAATATTTTTTGGAGTCACGCGGTTGCGGAGAGCTCCACCAGGTGCGTACGTGCTACCATTCATAAAATCGGTTTTGGGAAGAAAAATCCAACCTGTATCTACCCCTCCCGAGAAAAACCCACTATAGCACATTCTGATCTATTGGTGAATAGCGATCTGCCGGCAATATATCACTTCATGAAGTTACCAATCTGATCCATCCCGGTCACCAACAGGTGGTAGCCATTGATGTCAGGCTTGTTTAACCGCCTGCCTGTGTATATAATGAATAAGCTTCCTGAAGCGCTGATTCACAAATTTAAGGAACACACGTTTGCAGAGATACCCTGACCGCGTTCTGGCTAACCCAGACGTGAAAATGTAAAAAGAGGAGGCGCCGTGGTAACCGACAATCCAGAAAAGTATCAGGTCGTCGTTATTGGAGCTGGACCAGCAGGCTTATTTGCTGCCCGACATCTGGCTCTCCAGGATGTACATGTAGTTTTGCTCAATCGTGATATCAAACCCGGGGGATTAGCTGAATATGGCATTTATCACACGAAATACAAAATGAAAGAGGGGCTGCGCAAGCAATTTCGCCAGATCCTCGAGCTCCCCGGAATCGATTATTTTGGTAACGTCAGCGTGGGCAAGACCTCTGGGATCAGCCTGGAGGACCTTCAAAAGATGGGATTTCAAGCCAGACTGGTCAGTGTGGGAGCCCAGGGCACAAAATGGTTGGGGCTGTCGGGCGAAGATTTGCAAGGCGTTTACCACGCCAAGGATATCGTCTACCACTACAACAAGCTTCCCCCACAGAGCACGCATGATTTCCGGATCGGCAAACGCGTCGCAGTAGTCGGTGTGGGGAATGTGATGATGGACATTGCCCACTGGTTGATCCGCGAGAAGCAGGTGGATGAGGTTGTTGCAGTTGCGCGGCGCGGCCCAGCCGAGGTGAAATTTTCCAAAAAAGAGATGGAGAACATCGCCCGCAACCTGGATTTGGATCACCTGGATCGAGAATTTGAGCGTGTCAAACCGATTATGCTAGCCATAGGGCAGGACCTCCATGCGGCGCGCGATTTCATCCTCTCTGCTTTGCCTAAAGCGCTTGAGCCAGTCACCCAGGCACGCTTCCGTCTGGACTTTTTAGCCTCTCCCACGCGCATCCTGGGTGATCAAGAAGGGCGAGTGTGTGGGCTGGAAGTCGAAGACACCACCCTGGTTCCCCAAAATGGAGATACCAAGGCGCGCGGGCTTGGCACCAAACGCGTGATCGATGTAGATACGGTAATCTTTTGTATCGGAGATCGGGTGGATGATGAATTTGGTCTGCCGGTACAATGGAACGAGTTTGTTAAAAATCCTAATCCTGTTTACCCGATCAATGGTCTCTCTTATGAAGCTTACGATCCGCAGCGCGGGCAGCCGGTTGAGGGGGTTTTCGTTGCAGGCTGGTCGCGCGAGGCCAGCAGCGGCCTGGTAGGTGTTGCGCGCAAAGACGGTGAAAATGGGGCTACCGCGCTTCTGCAATACCTGAAAGGGAAGACCGCCAATGTGAATGAAGAGCAATTAAACCAGCAGCTCCAGTCAAAACTGCAGAGCCTGGGTAGACCGGTCATTACTAAAGATCAAGTATGGAAACTGGAGGCATTTGAACGCCGCGAGGCGGAACGCCTGGGGCTGGAGGATTTCAAATTCAAGACCAATGCAGAAATGCTGGACATTATTGGTAGCGCATAAAAATCACTGCCAGAGAACATGACTCCTATAAAAAAAACACCCGTCTAGTGGCGCAAGCCAACCGGTACGGGTGTTTTTTATGCTTCCGTCCTGGACTGATAAGGGATCATTACAACAAAGCCTATGGCGATGATGACCTCTCCGATCATCACACCAACTGCTTGCCAGGGTCCAAAATAGGGGATAGCAGGCAGAATGTGGGTTCCAAAACCGAACACATCCGCCATACCAGCGGCTACCGCTATTACATAGCCAGTTGCCACCAGTCTTAAACCTACATCTGCCGCGATTGTTTTCTGGCGTCCATTCCATAAGGCATTAAGGGTTATAAACCCTCCCATACAGATCAACGCCAGACCAACCAGGAGAACAGCAATCTGAATAAAGCCTGTCACTGGACTGCGATCCAGACCAAACAAGCCCGGATCGGCGCCTAGAATAAAGAGGATTTGCCCTGCGATGACCAGGGCCAGGCCTACGCGCAGACGTATTCGTCCAACAGAGTGATAAGCTTGATTTCCGGTCATATGTGCTCCGGTAAATATAGCTGCAACAGGCGTGCCCAATTTTGCCCCAAGATCGCCGCAATATCGTCTTCTGCGTAGCCTCGCTCAGCCAACATCGGGATTAACTTTCTCAGGTCAGCAATGCTATCAATCTCTGCGGGTACGTTCTGCAGTCCAAAGCCACCATCAAAATCGCTGCCGAGCGCTACATGTTGCGCATCACCCGCTATCTGGCAAATGGAATCAACATGGGCGATCAGTCGATCCAATGAGACTAAAACCCGCCGGTCGCCCGATTTCCAACCAGCCTGTAAAAACTGATTGAGGGGTATTACGCCGATGACAGCCTGGCGTTCGATCAACCCATGAATGACACGTTCACTCAGATGGCGGTTACTATCCAGGCCTTTCAACAGTGATTGCACATTAGCATGGGAAGCGATTATTGCCCCTGGATAGGTGTCCAATGCCTGTAAGGCAGCCATCTCATCCATATGGCTCACATCCAAAATAAAGCCCAATGCAGCCATTCCATCTAGCAGGGCATAGCCATCTTTGGTCAGCGGTCCCGGCTCGCGTGTCCCGCCACAAAAACGGGTACCGGCCCAGGCAGGTCCAATGATGCGCACTCCCTTCGCCCACCATTCCTCTAGCTCACCCGGCTCCCCTACACCCTCTGCACCCTCCATCAGCAGCACCAATCCCACTTTGCGGCCCGGATCTTCTGGTCTGTCTGTTTCTTTAGCAGCCTGTTCATCAGGCACTTGCTCTTCAAGAAAAGTCCCTCTGGCTAACATTTCATAGCGGTCTGGCAGGACATCTTGCCAATCGGCAAGTACAGCATGTAGATCAGCACGTCTCTGGATCAGTTGGAAATGATCAGGATTTTCATCCACCAGGCGCTGGTAGCTGTCGCGCTGGGCGTTATATAGGCGAGCTGCCTGATTATAATCCGAGTAAACCTGGTTATCCCAGGCCCCTGTGCGCCAGCGTTCAGGAGTAACAAACAATGTGGCGAAAATTACAGCTACCTGTCCAAGCTGGAATTCAGGCCAGCCAAGCAAGGATACACCCGCCTGGCTTTCCACCGGTAATCCAGCTTCTAAACGGCGTGTTTCCGCGACCGATCGAGTATAGTCTCGCCCAAAGGTCAACATATTCCAGGCTAAATCCTGGTGTCCATCAATGATAATCATGCTCAGTACCTGCTGCTAGATCCAGGCTGATTTTCGGCTTTAGCCGTAAATAGTTTGGATGCAATTTGCCGGTCTACTTTACCCATTGGGTATGTCTTCAATTCAGCCGGCGCAACCCAGGCCAGATCATGCACTTGCAATGCTTGTGGCGCTTGATTATCTAACAGATGGCATTGGAATGTATGCACTGTGACTCTGAAATGGGTATAAGCATGCCGGTAAATGCCTAACGGCTCGCCAACCTGAATATTTATACCCAGCTCCTCCTGTAACTCACGCGCCAGACATTCCGTTAGTGCCTCGCCTGGTTCTTGTTTGCCACCTGGAAACTCCCACAACCCACCCAGTAACCCCTTTAGGGGCCGCTGCGTGATCAAGTAGCGCCCGCCTTGGGCTAAGACCGCTGCCGCTACTTGCAGATGGGGGATTACTGCTTTTGGCGTGCCAACAGGTAACCGCTCCTGGATTCCCAATTGGTTGGCGATACACATTTCTGCTAGTGGGCAATCAACACAACCAGGTGCGCGCGGCGTGCATAGCATAGAACCCAGATCCATCAGCGCCTGGTTATAATCTCCTGCCTGACCGTCCGGCAGGTGCGCTTCCGCCAACTCCCACAGGCGTGCTTCCCCAACAGGCGAGCGGGCTGGCTCCTCAACGTTAAACAGGCGCGCCAATACCCGGCGAATATTGCCATCTAGAGCCGGTGCATTTTCCCCAAAGGCAATCGAAGCAATCGCTCCAGCAGTATAGCGACCGACACCAGGTAATTTACGCAGCGCGCTGGCTGTGTGCGGGATTGATCCTCCCTGAGATACAATATACTGCGCAGCCTGATGGAGGTTACGCGCCCGGCTGTAATACCCCATACCTTCCCATGCCGCCAGAACATCCTGCAATGGGGCCTCGGCTAATCGATGAACTGTAGGAAATTCTTCCATCCAACGCTGGTAGTATGGGATCACTGTCTCCACACGTGTCTGTTGGAGCATGATCTCCGAGACCCAGATAGCATAGGGGTCATTTTGACCGCGCCAGGGAAGTTGGCGAGCATGTGTGCGATACCATTTAAGCAGAGGTTCAGCAAATGAAGTCGGACTCACATCTGAAATCCGCCGCGCGCCTGTACGACTTTAAAGTTGAAATTCTCCACATAATCCAGTAGACGGTGTGTCAGGCTATCCCAATCTGATGAATCCAAGACCGTCTGCAGCGCATTCATGCTATTCATCTGGGCTGCCACCAGGATTTGAGGCTGGCTGCCGTACATAGTGAACCAGGCGTCTCCAGGCTCCATTCCTAAATGCTGCATGCCAGGGATAAAGTCGCGCACTACAAACTCAAAATAGTCCTGTTCGCGCCCAGGCAGAATATCCCAGGTCAAGAGAAGCTTGACAGCCATGTCGGTTCTCCAATTTCAGGATTTTTCATAACTCAGCACAACAACCCGGGTTTCATCAGGGATGGAGCTTTGAGTCACCTTCAGCGAAGGTATAGGCTCAATCTCGCTAAGACCCATCTCTTTTAAAAATTTATCCACTGGAGCCAGATCAATACTGCTTTCAGGGGTGCCATAATGCATCGGAATGACAATCCCCGGCTCCAGCAGACTGACGACTTCAACGGCCTTGGCAGGTGAGAGGCCGCCGCCTCCACCAACGGGTACCAATACGATATTCACATTGCCCAGGGCTTCAATCTCTGCCTGGTTGGGGGCTTTCTGGACATCCCCCAGGTGGGCGACAGTAATCCCGTCATAGTCAAATACGTAAAGAATATTACGCAGTTCTTCACTGGCTTGTTTATGGCTGCCATTCGTTTGCACAGCCGTGATGAAAACCCCACCAATTTCAAATTCACCAGGGCCTGTGATCACATGCGCGCGCCCTTTTACTGCTGAAACAAAATTATGCCCGGGAGCATCGTGGCTTACAGTGACAATATCCCCGCGTAGTTTCAAGGCCTCATATCCAACCGCATGGTGATCAAACGGATCGGTGACTACGGTTGCCATGCCGCGCTCAGTCAGCCGGAAACAGGAATGTCCATACCAGGTTATTTCCATACAACTCCTTCACTAAGCTCTCAGCCGGTAGATTTTGGAGCAAGCTAAGAGACTGGCTACACTTGAAATCGCGCCAGATGTAATCAGCGCAATTCAAACTGACCGGTTAAGATTATACATCATTGCGCCCAAATCCCGCTAATTAGGCGGAGGATGGCATGGTATGATGCTAAACAAGATGCAGCAATTTACTCCATCTTCCCCGACTTTGTTCTCAAATCTGACTCCAGGAGCTACGCTGACATGCTCCGAGGTTGATCGCATCCGGCTCCAAATCCCAGCCGGACCAGCGGGAAGTTACCGGCTGGCCCAGCTCGATGATTATCGACAGTCGCCACGACGGGATTTTTTCTGGCATGCACCATTTGAACTCTGCTTGACCGCAAGAGCTTCTTCTAATCCACTGCCAGGCACCTGGGGATTTGGTTTGTGGAACGATCCATTCAGCATGGCGCTGCCTGCTGGCGCACGTGCTTTGCGTCTACCTGCCTTGCCCAATGCAGTCTGGTTTTTCTTTGCCTCCTCGGAAAATTATCTCTCTCTCCGGGACGATCTACATGGGCACGGCAGTCTGGCGGCTGTATTCCGCTCACCACGCTGGCCGGGCATACTGCTGGGAACAGCCATCCCATTTCTACCTCTTTTGTTGGTGCGTCCCCTGGCGCGTTGGCTGCGCCGGCTGGGCCGCAGGCTTGTAAAAGAGACCGCGCTAGCATTCAATCAGACTCCACAAGGCTCGCACGACTACCGCCTGACGTGGGAAACCAGCCTGGTCCAATTTTACATAGATGGAAACCTGGTGTTCGAGACAAAAATAGTTCCTCATGGCCCGCTGGGATTGGTCATCTGGGTGGACAACCAGTACGCGGCCTGGCGACCCGACGGCAGCCTGAGATACGGAACTTTGGCGAACCCGGATCCGGCCTGGATTGAGATCCAAGGACTAAGCATTAACGGTCAAACGCCCAGCATCACTGAAGAGTTAGCAAGATCTCCACGACCGCGGCGTGCTTGACAAGGTAAACACATATGGTAAAATAACTGCGCTTCGGGAACGGAGAGCCAGACTCTCAGGAGCAAAGCACGTTTAGGCCGAGATAGCTCAGTTGGTAGAGCACGCGACTGAAAATCGCGGTGTCGCCAGTCCGATTCTGGCTCTCGGCACTCTCGGCCAGTCGACCGGCCGTTTTTGCGGGCATAGTTCAGTTGGTAGAACACCTCCTTGCCAAGGAGAAGGTCACGGGT
>CAYXDC010000060.1:0-19569 GCA_964463505.1 uncultured Anaerolineaceae bacterium | reverse complement strand
ATGCGCACGTGGACATGCCTGGGCACCGGGACTACATCAAGAACATGATCACGGGAGCTGCGCAGGTAGACGGGGCGATTCTGGTGGTAGCTGCGCCGGATGGACCGATGCCGCAGACGCGGGAGCACGTGCTGCTGGCGCGGCAGGTGGAAGTGCCGGCGATCGTGGTGTACCTGAACAAGGTCGACATGATGGATGATCCAGAGTTGTTGGAGCTGGTGGAGCTGGAACTGCGCGAGCTGCTGAACGAGTACGGCTTTCCTGGGGACGAGACACCGATCGTGCGCGGGAGTGCACTGGCGGCGTTGGAGAGCACCAGCAAGGATCCGAATGCGCCGGAATATGCCAGCATCAAAGAGCTGATCCGGGTGGTGGACGAATACATTCCCGAGCCGGTGCGCGAGGTTGACAAACCGTTCATGATGCCGATCGAAGACGTGTTCTCGATCAAGGGACGTGGCACGGTGGTGACCGGGCGTATCGACCGCGGCAAGATCAAAGTCGGTGATCCGGTGGAAATCGTTGGGCTGCGCGAGAAGAGCATGAGCTCGGTGGTGACAGGTGTGGAAATGTTCCACAAGTCACTGGACACGGGCATGGCCGGCGACAATGCGGGCTTGCTGCTGCGCGGGATTGTGCGCGAAGACGTGGAGCGCGGCCAGGTGGTTGTGCAGCCAAAGAGCATCACCCCGCATCGCAAGTTCATGGGCGAAGTGGTGGTGCTGCGCAAGGAAGAAGGCGGGCGGCACAAGGCGTTCTTCAATGGCTATCGACCGCAGTTCTACATCCGCACCATGGATGTGACCGGGAATATCAAGCTGCCGGAAGGCGTGGAAATGGTCATGCCGGGCGACAACGTGAACCTGGAAGTGGAACTGATCGTGCCAGTCGCCCTGGAACAGGGTTCTAAATTCGCCATCCGTGAAGGCGGTCTTACCGTCGGCGCTGGCGTTATCACGAAGATCTTGGACTAGTAAAGGAGTTCACCACCCCTGCAGGCCGATTACCCACTGGTGTGGTGATAAAAAGAACGTATGGCATCGAAGAAGGGCGTCCGCCCAGTTATTACATTAGCCTGCACAGAGTGTAAAGAACGCAATTACACATCCGAGAAGAATCGCCGCAACGATCCGAGCCGCCTGGAGTTTAACAAGTTCTGCCGCCGTTGCCGACGGCACACGTTGCACCGCGAAACTAAATAGCCAACCCGCCAGGTGATCTTAGGCGTAAATACGGTCACCTGGCGATGTCAAAGGCCAGTAGCTCAATTGGCAGAGCACCGGTCTCCAAAACCGGGGGTTGTGGGTTCAATTCCTGCCTGGCCTGCTAAGCACGAAGGCAACGCCGTCCCACGAGGCGGCGTTTTGCCCGTATCAAATTGATCCTGGAGCTTCACAAGCCGAAATGGCATACACGCCAGGTGTAGAAGGAGAACGCAGTGTCCAAGGATGAAAAGAAAGTTGCCGCACCCCGGCAGCCAAACCGTATACAAAGATATTTCCGTGAGACCGTCGGCGAGTTGCGCAAGGTCAATTGGCCCACCCGCAAAGAGGCTGTAAACCTCACCATTGTCGTCCTGATCGTTACTTTCGGAATGAGTGCATTCTTGGGCATACTGGACTTCATCTATACCCAGATTTTCCGCTTGATCATTGGCTGAGGAACGAAACTGCTGTCCTCGCGCTAAACGCTGCGTGGAGAGACAGGATGGGAAGTAAACGGATGAACTTGTACGACCAGGATACACCGACCGAACAGGATCCCGAACCTGCCGAACAGGAAAATACACCTGTTTTTGACAGTCAGGCTTTGGATTCGCTTGACTCTGAGGTTGGCGAAGATTTCTCTTCCGAAGCCGAAAGCCCAACCAGCGAGGACGGCCGCGCCTGGTATGTAGTGCACTGCTACTCGGGCTATGAAAATAAGGTGCGCCACAATCTCGAACAGCGCATCGAGACGATGGGGATGAAAGACCAAATTTTTGATGTGGTCGTCCCCACAGAAGAAGAAATAGAAGTCAAAGAAGGCAAACGCCGCACGGTTGAACGCCGCGTATTTCCAGGTTATATCCTGGTTAATATGATCCTCAGCGAGGAATCCTGGTATGTTGTTCGCAATACCCCTGGCGTAACCGGCTTCGTAGGCATGGGCAATAACCCTACCCCTCTACGTCCAGAAGAGGTTGCCCAGATCGTCAAACGTATGGAAGCCGAAGCCCCGCGCATCAAGGTGACCTTCAAATCGGGTGAACGCGTGCGCATCATCGACGGCCCCTTCAACGACTTTCGCGGCACGGTGGCTGAGATCGACATGGAACGCGCCAAGGTGCGCGTCATGGTTAACTTCTTCGGGCGTGAAACCCCGGTAGAGTTAGATTTCTTACAAGTAGAGAAGGCATAAACAACCGCAGGTTGATAAACAACCGAAGGTTGTTAAACCGCAGGCTGTTAGATCGTGGGAGGGTGCTCCCCAATATCACCCGCTAATACCACTAAGGAGTAATCACGTGGCAAAGAAACTGAAAGCAATCGTACGTCTGCAGATAAGCGCCGGTAAGGCGAATCCTGCACCCCCAATTGGTCCGGCTCTGGCAGGCCATGGCATCAATTTGATGGCCTTCTGCAAGGAGTATAACGCCCGCACAAGCAATCGTATGGGCGAAATCCTTCCTGCCGAGATCAGTATTTTTAGCGATGGTTCGTTCACTTTTATCCTAAAGACACCCCCGGCTGCAGTTTTATTGAAAAAAGCTGCTGGTGTCGATAAGGGTTCCGCCAATGCTCCGCGCGAGAAGGTCGGGAAAGTCACCCGTGCCCAGGTGCGCGAGATTGCCGAACTGAAGATGAAAGATCTGAACGCCATTGACATCGAAGGCGCTATGCGTCAGATCGAAGGCACCGCCCTGAACATGGGGTTGGAAGTCGTCGACTGAACCCTGGTGGGAGGGTAGCTCTGACTATCCGCTTGCACCACGAAGGAGAAAATTATGCCGAAACATGGAAAGAAATATCAGGCCGCAGCGGCCAAAATTGACAGCAACGCTACATACACCCCTGGTGATGCTCTGGCGCTTGCGAAAGAACTTTCGTTCACCAACTTTGATGGAACCGTCGAAGTCCATATGCGTCTTGGTGTTGATCCACGTCATGCCGACCAGATGGTGCGCGATGTAGTTGTCCTGCCGCACGGGCTGGGCAAGACTGTGCGCGTGCTGGTCTTTGCTCAAGGCGAAGCAGCCCAATTGGCGCGCGATGCCGGCGCAGATGTTGTGGCAGACGATGACGAAACTCTGGGGAAAATCCAGGGTGGTTGGACTGATTTCGATGTGGCTATTGCCACACCCGATATGATGGGCAAGGTTGGTCGATTAGGCCGTGTCCTCGGTCCACGCGGCTTGATGCCTAATCCCAAAGCCGGCACTGTGGTTCCTGGAGAAGACATCGCCCGGGTGATCAACGAGTCGAAAGCTGGACGTGTCGAATTCCGCCTGGACAAGACTGCAAACCTGCACGTGCCTATCGGGAAAGTATCATTTGAGCACAATAAACTGCATGCCAACATGGCTACCCTGATGGAAGCAGTTAAGAAAGCTCGCCCAGCAGCAGCCAAAGGCACTTATATCCGCCGCGTCACGGTCACCACAACCATGGGACCCGGGATTAAGGTGGACCCAATGCAAGCACAGAGTATGGAGATCGTCGAATAAGGCGATATACCCTTCAACACATTCCTTCGCCAGAGACAGCAGGCGCCTGCCTAACGCAAGGCTTAATCTCCTGCCCAGGTGAAGACCCCTCCAAACCCAGACCAGCAATGGTTTCCCGCAACTGCGGGAGGAGAGTCTTTGCCCGGATACTCAGCGAGGCAAAGACTTTTTTTGAAAGGAGGTGAATCAACATTGGCAATTTCAAAAGAGCGTAAGCAACAAATGGTTGACGAATATGTGGATTGGATCCGCCGCAGCCAGGCTTTAATTGTGATGGAATACACAGGCCTGACCATGAAACAGGTGGATGATCTACGCTCCAAGATTCGTGAGACGGGCGGCGAATTTCATATCGTCAAGAATACCCTGGGCAAAGTCGCTTTTCAGGAAGCCGGCTGGGAAACTCCAGCTGCTATGTTTGAAGGTAGCACCGCCATCAGCTTTGCTTTCAAGGACGCTCCGGCAACCGCCAAAACCATCAATGAATTTATTCGGACTTCCGAGTTTATCAAGGTCAAAGGCGGCTATCTGGATCAGCACCCCATCAGCGTAGCTGAAGTTAAGGCACTCGCCGAACTACCACCCCTACCAGTTGTCCGTGCTCAGCTTTTGGGTACGATTCTGGCTCCCGCCAGCAAACTGGTCCGCACATTGGCTGAACCCGCACGTGCACTGGCGGCGGTGATGAAAGCCTATAGCGATAAGGACGCTGCAACAGCTGAAGCTGCTGCATAACCAACCTGGCTGGACGGTTCCAGCCATAGGTGAATATCCCACCGTAGTGTGGAATTAATATTTCGAACATTAGAATCTTAGGATTTTGAAGGAGCAAGGAAATGGCTGATTTAGAGAAGATCGTGGAACAACTGAGCACGCTTTCGGTTCTGGAAGCTGCTGATCTGGTTAAGAAACTTGAGGAAAAATGGGGCGTCTCCGCAGCTGCACCCGTAGCTATGGCTTCTGCCGCTGCTCCAGCCGCTGCTGCTGAACCTGTCGAAGAACAGACTGAATTCGACGTGATCATCAAAGATGCCGGCCCCAAGAAAATCGAGGTCATCAAGACTATTCGCCAGCTCACCAGCCTGGGCCTGAAAGAGGCTAAGGATATGGCAGAGACTGCCGGTGGGAAAGTCCTCGAAGCCGTCAGCAAAGAAGCTGCCAACGACGCAAAAGCCAAGCTTGAAGCTGCTGGCGCCGTTGTCCAGGTCGCTTAATCCGGTTGTAACACACCTCCAAAAGGTCGTCTATTGAAGGCGACCTTTTTTCTTTTCTAAGCCTGTGGTATATTAAAATCAATCCGGGAGGGCCTATGACCGCGCGAATCCTAATTATTGAAGACGATGAAGCAATCCTAAAATTCCTACGCCGAGGTCTCGCGTATGAAGGCTATCAGGTCGATACAGCCATTGACGGTCAGTCTGGGTTAGGTTTGGCTCGCGATAACCCACCCGACCTGGTGGTATTGGATCTGATGCTTCCAGGGATCGACGGGTTGGAAGTATGCCGCCGCTTGCGAGCAG
Organism: uncultured Anaerolineaceae bacterium; assembly: GCA_964463505.1. Taxonomy (GTDB): domain Bacteria; phylum Chloroflexota; class Anaerolineae; order Anaerolineales; family UBA4823; genus JAJZSS01. The sequence continues at coordinate 14,343 of CAYXDC010000060.1, read as the reverse complement.
GTGGCCCTGTGCCCATATTGATCCTCACTGCCAAGGACACAGTCAATGACCGTATCCAGGGTCTGGATATGGGGGCAGATGACTATATGGTCAAGCCATTTAACCTGGATGAGCTACTGGCGCGCATCCGAGCATTGCTGCGCCGCGCTCAACCCAGCCGCCCCCAGGTATTGCGTTTTGCTGATTTATCCCTGGATACAGGCACTCGCCAGGCAGCCCGCGGCGATCGCGTAATCGCCTTGACCGCCAAAGAATATGAGCTGCTGGAATTATTCTTACGCCATCCCCGTCAGGTATTGACACGCGATATGATCTTTGACCGGGTGTGGGGATATGATTTTGGCGGCGAGAGTAATATCATCGAGGTATATATCCGCTACCTGCGCCAAAAGTTGGAGACTGAAGACGAGCCGCGCTTGCTGCATACCGTGCGCGGCATGGGTTACGTTCTGCGCGAAGCCTCCTGATCTATATGTCCCTCCGTACAAGGCTGGCTTTCCTCTACACGGCTATTGTCGGGGGGATACTCCTATTATTTGGGACAGCCATTTATATTATTGTCAGTGTGGCGCTGGTCAATCAAATCGACGCCACACTAATTCGGGCTACCCGCGAGATCATCCAGACCACCCGCATTGAATCATCCAATAGTGGCGATATGCAGGTGGTGATCCTGCCGCCTCTGGATTTTTCTACAGATGTGTTTGCGCAAGTCTGGGGGCGCGAAAATAACCTCCAGGCACAATCTCCCAATCTGAGTGGATTTGGCTCCCCATTGGACCCGGCTGGATTATTATCCGGGGAAGCAGTATTTCACAATGTGACGATTGGGACTGCCCAGCTACGTGTCATAACAGTACCATTGATGTTGAGCGGCCGTTGGATTGCATCGCTGCAGGTTGCTTCCAGTCTGGCTTTTGTATTCGCCACTCAGCGGGTTTTGCTGGCAGTCCTCATTGTGGGAGCTGTCGTATCCATGGCTTTTGCTAATTTCGCGGGTTGGCTCAGCACGCGCCAGGCTTTAGCTTCTCTAGAAACTGTTACTCAGACCGCCTTGCAGATCACCCGAGCAGATGATCTTTCACGCCGTATCCCCTATGATGGTCCAGCAGAGGATGAGATCGGGCAACTGATCCGGGCATTCAATCAAACCCTCAGCCGTCTCGAAAATTTATTTAACACCCAACGGCGCTTTGTTGCCGATGTAGGCCATGAATTAAGAACTCCCCTGACTGTGATCAAGGGGAATGTTGACTTGATGCGGCGGATGAACTGTGCAGATGACGAATCAATGGATAGCATTGAAAGTGAAGTTGATCGTCTATCTCGGTTGGTTGGCGACTTGTTACTGTTGGCGCAAGCCGAATCGGGCAAGTTACCATTAGCCTGGAATCCAGTTGAGTTGGACAGCTTACTCCTGGAAGCCATGCAGCAGATGAGTGTGCTTGCGAGAGATAAAATAAATTTGAAATTGGGTGAATTTGACCAGGTAACTGTGTGCGGTGACCCCGACCGACTGAAACAGGTCCTGGTCAACTTAATCGGAAATGCGATCAAATATACGCCTGCTGGAGGCGAGGTCATTCTGAGCCTGGGGAAAGAAGGAACCAAAGCGCGCATGACGGTAAGCGATAGTGGTCCTGGAATTCCTGCTGAAGACGTACCCTTTATCTTCGAACGGTTTTACCGCGGAGAGAAATCACGCACGCGTTCGCGTGATGGGAAGGGTTTTGGACTGGGTCTATCGATTGCATATTGGATTGTCCGCAACCATAAAGGATCCATTGATGTCGCGCCTCGCCAGCCTAATGGCACGACATTTTGTGTTTGGCTGCCGTTATCCCCGGGGGAATGTAAAGAAAAAGAAGCTGAGACCTCAACATGACACACCCCGGGGAAATCCCGGGGTGTGTTTCGTAGTACATGTATCGCATGTTATGTTGATCTAGCTGCGACGCTCCCGGCTGGGTAGCTCAGCTGGTGGGCTTTTTGATCCTCGATCCGAAAACATACGCGTATTTCCATTATTGCCATAATCTGAGCGTGGCCGCGAAAAAGGTGTCCTGGTAGCTGGTTCAACACCTGCTTTTTCGTTAGAAGCCGCATTCATTCCAACTGGATGATAAGTTGGCTCTGGACGATTGAATATTGAATCTTGCTGGACAGGGGTTTTCGGTGCGGGTCGAAAAGATGAATTCGCTGGCGATGCCGCTCGAGGAGAGACTGCTCTCCCAGTGCCCAAAGACCTGACAGGTTGAGATTCAAGCGCAATGCGGGGTTGGGTACGTGGCCGTGCAATGGTTCGTTTGTCTGCCTGGCTGAACAGCCTTTCTCCTGCGACTGAGAAAGACCCGATTATCAATACACGGATCAGCCAGACCATCACTGCGACGAATATCGGTACGACCCTCAGAAGCATCTGCCGGTCAATGACTACATTTCCGAGGGTATCGTGGCTGAGCAAGGCGATCGAAATACCCCACCAGGTCAACATGGCATTCATAGTGGCTGCCAGCAGCCAGGCTCCAAAGAGATACCATACTTCACCTGGTTCATCAGCGCCTTCTTCTGGTGTGAAAAGGCGAGCAATTCCTGCAAAATCGATTCCACAGAAAGCAACAGCCAGGATTGTCGCCCAGCTTACTCCGAGGAAATCGAGTTCACCCAGGAGATCACGCAAGGCGAATTCGGTAGTGCTGTAATTAAAAATTTCGAAGGCCAGCAATGCTGAGATGATGATTAAGCCAAATGCCAGGCCACGGCGTAAGCGAAAGCGGTTTAATAAGCCTGCTGTATAAGTTCTCTGAATGTTGGTCGTATTCATTTCTAGCCTCCTGAGAGCAAATCTGATCTAAGATCATTCGATTTGGCTGTTGCCAAAGGTAACCAGTTCACTTGACAGATTAGTGTGTTCTGGTTAAAATATAGATCAAATGTTCTATTTTGTCAAGAGGCTTTTTAGAACATAATTTCGATTATAGCACAGACTGCACAAGGAGGTAGAAATGGATTTCAGAGCAAGAATGGTGATGATCATTCCTGGCACCCTTGGCACGATGATCCTTCTCACACTGCTGCTATTAAATATAACTGCTGGGTTATCCAACCCAACTCTGGCGTTCGCAGCCGCACCTGAAGTTCAAGTCCCTCCAGAGAATAATGACAATGCCGAAGTGTCCCCAGTAGATAATAGTATTTCTATTCCACAAGCCCAGACTGCATGCAAAGTTAGTTCTAGCTTCCCGGAATCAATTTTACAATGGTGTGATTGGATCACTCAATACTCTGAAAAGCGTGGTTTATCACCAGACCTGATCGCAGCTCTAATCTGGCAAGAAAGTGGTGGAAATCATCTGGCTTATTCAAAAAGCGGCGCGGTCGGTTTGATGCAGGTTATGCCCAGCGACGGAATTGCAGCCAGTTTCAACTGCATTAACGGGCCCTGTTTTGCTTCCCGCCCGACCACCGATGATCTCCAGGATCCAGAGTTCAACATTGCCTATGGAACAAAATATCTCGCCCAGCAATTAGATCGCCATGGCAACTTGCGTTCTGCGTTGAAGGCTTACGGTCCCATGAATGTTGGATTCTATTACGCAGATAAAGTCCTGGCGATTTACGAGAATCACCGTGCCCAACCTTAAACTGGTAATTACGGATAAAAAACTACCTGATGGTCAATCAGCCTGCCATCCTGATAGATAAATTTGGCTGAGAAAAACCCGGGCTGTTCCAACCAGGGCAAGAAAATGCGATCGCCTTCCCACAGGTTTAATGCGAGCAGCTCTCCATCGTTGATCCAGCACAACTCACCCTCTGCGGACATGCTCAACTCCCCTTTAAATTCATCTGCGACAAACACAAATGCATACCAATCCTCTTGCTTCGAGAATTGAGGGAAGGTCAATAGACCTTTCCAATGCAAGCTACTCACTCGCAGCCCCGATTCTTCATGAATCTCTCTGCGGGCACACTCTTCCGGCGTCTCGCCAGGCTCCAATTTACCACCTAATCCATTCCACTTACCCGCATGCATATCTTCCGGCTTTTTGATGCGATGGATCATCAACGTCTGACCATTAGAGCGGACATAGCATAAAGTAGCAAATTTCAAGGTGTTATACCTCACGGTCCTATTTCAGCCAAATTATCCAGAATGGCTAACTCATCTTCACCCAAACCCAGCTTCAATGCTGCCAGGTTTTCCCGTAAATGCGCAGCATTGAGTGATTTTGTGATGGTTATCACATTGGGTTGGTTGATCAGCCAGCTGAGAGCGATTTGCACTGGGGTTGCCCCAGCCTTTCTGGCAAGCGCGTTTAACGCTGCCAGCTCGTGGACTCTTCCTTTTTCTACCGGTGTATAAGCGGTCAGGATCATGCCATACTGCTGGCAATAAGCCAATATTCCATTTTGGGCATTCGTCCGATTAAGCACACTGTAAGGAACCTGGTCAGTCACCAGCGGAGTAGCTGATAGTTGGCGAGCTTGCTCCAGCAGATCTAAATCGAAATTACTTACCCCGAGATTACGCACCTTGCCAGTCTCGACCAGCTCATTTAAGCCTTTGAATGTCTCTTCTAATGGGACTGCCGAGTTGGGCCAGTGGATCAAATAAAGATCCAGATAATCCGTATCCAACCGCCGCAGACTATTCTCACATGCCCGCAAGACGGCTGGATAGCTTAAATTGGTATGCCAGACCTTGGAAGTAATAAATAACGACTGGCGTTCATAATCGCGGATCACCTGGCCGATAAGCTCCTCCGTGTGTCCACCGGCATACATTTCAGCCGTGTCGATATGAGTGTAACCCATCTCCAAAGCTGCATGGATGGCATTCAGCACGCTCGCATCCTCCGTTGGATCGGGTTCTGTACCACCTCCCATGCGCCAGGTTCCCAAACCAATTACTGGGATCTGGCTGCCATCTGGCAAGTTCCTATAACGCATTACCACTATCTCCGCAAAAGTGATTAAAAACCAAGCTCTTTTATAATGTCATCAGACTGGCGTTTGGGCAAGCTGGACGTCTGCCCCAGCAAATCTTTCCAAAATGTATCATCGTAACGGCGTGAGCGCACGGGCAATGGCATGGGTACGCCCCACCCGAGCAGCAATACTTCTTCTTTCGGCTGCAAATGCGCCAGCATTCCACGCAAAGCTTCCCGACCCGCCAGTCCTGATAACACCGCCCGGATGTCGTCTTCATCCCCCAGCCAGCCGGAAACACGCGTGCCTAATTGGGACATCACCTCATCATAAATTTGCGAAGGTCGCTGATCGATCACCAGCAAGGTGACATAGTACTTGCGCAGTTCACGTGCAATCGTGCTGAAGGTAGTTTGGGAGGCCATTTCGCGATTAAGCAGTTTATGCGCCTCTTCCACAACAATCACCAGGGGACGCGGCTCAGATTTTTTGGAGCTACGAAATTCATTGGTGCGCGTCTCCCAGGCCTGGCGAATGCGGCGGGTTAGCAAATTACTCACCAGCAGGTAATCCAGGTCACTGACATTATCCCCAAACGACAAAATCACATGCTGACCGGCTTCGAGCGATTTGATAATTTCACTGACTGTATCAATTGCCGGCTTTTCTACAACATAGGACAGATTAAAAACCCTGCCCAGCTTGGAATACAACCCTTCTGCCGCCATTACATTTACACCCACAGAGTTAGCCCAGGCTGCCACGCTGTCGGGGGCAGGGATTTTTTTGCCCGAATCATCTTCAATAACAGCGCCATTTCTCAAGCGCTTAAAGCCTGCGAACCATTTATCACGTCCATAACTGCTAGTCAGGGCATCCAGGGTAGTAGGTGTGGTTTCTTTCAAGTTTAATTCACGGGTCAGCAGCTCAATATCTTCTGGCTGGATATCCGTCTCAGCCACCTCAAGATTAAAGTCTGGCGCTTGTCCACGCACCAGGGCGCCCTTCCCTAACCCAACCACACGCACCCGGCTGGCAAATTTGCTCTTTAAACCGATCACACGCATGCCCGTGTCTGAGGCGGTATCGTCAAAACCATATTCATTGTGCATGTCCAGCACCAGGACAGAGGCATGATTGTAATGGATCAAGCCTGCCAGGATGATCCGAGTGAGGAAGGATTTGCCTGTTCCGGTAGCACCGAACACGCCCGATGAGCGCTGAATAAATTTATCAAGATTGATACAAACCGGATGCCCTTGCTCGCGGGTGGTGCCAATTACAAAGTTGCCTTTGCTGTCTACCTTACCGAATATCTCAGCAATATCCCCAGGCCCAGCCATGCGCACGGGTGCATGATGTGGGGGTACCGTCTTGACCGGCACAGGTCGTGGCTGCTCGCGTAACCCCGCATCGATGGCATCTCGCCAGCGGGGGTACTCGGGACTATCAATATCCGGGCCACGCTCCAAAATCAGCGCCGGGAGCATTTCCAGGTTTGTGTACAGGGTTTGCCCGTGCAGCAGGTTAGCCAGTTCTGCAGGAAAGCGCGCTTCGCTCTGTTCATCCGCGAAGCGCGGGTCGGTAGCGCCCAACTGCAAGTCGGTCACCAGACCATGAAACAGCCATTCTCCGCTCTCCACAACCACAAAACTACCTTCTTGTACCTGCTGGGCTGGAACAGTCAGGCGCACGCGTAAATTTTCCCGCAGCCCGCCGCCGACAATATAACCTATTCTTGCACCGCTTTCTTCTGCTGGGATCGAATTATGCATTTCCATCCTAAGCCTCTCCAACTACATCACCGCTGACGGCGTCAGCCAGCGCACCCAACACGCTCATTAGCGTAGGATAATCGTCACGCAGTAAAGTAATTAATTCCCGGGTTGCTCGCTCTATCCAAGTCGGGTCGCCTGCAGCCAGGTGCGCCCGTTGAACCTGCTGCACATGAGCTGCCAGCAGCTCCCCCACCGCAAGATCTTGTGCTCGCAGGATGTGCCGGAAATAGCCAAAGCGGCCTGCTGCGGTGAATTCACAGATTTCTTGTGGATCACACAAGTAAATCAAATCCAAGCACAACGCCGGGCGCGGCGGTAAGAGATGGAATATACGCCCATCCTGCTGATATCCCACTCCCAAAACGCTCATTTCCAGCGGGACATTGCGATTGATGCGATTATCAGCAATGATGTGTTCATCCACTCCATCTGCTGTCACCAGCTGGCGCACCAGGCCATCATCATCGATACGCATATCATAGATCAAACCATAAACCTGATACGCATCACCAAGCGGAACGCGCACCAACGCTCCAAACGAGGGAGCCTCAAGCTGGGAAACGCGGCATCCCACCACAAAACCAGTCGTTCCGGCCCGCAATAAGCGCCCAATTTCAATTGGTTTCATAAACTATCCCTTTCACGAGCCTCGAAAACTCGTCCGTCCCGGTTGATCTTTAAAATACTGCTTGTTGGATTTATCTCCAATACCCACTCCACGGTTGTGCAGCTCTAATGTAATCATCTGGGTAATCTGGTCTTTTTCCTGAAGTGAGACTACCGCAACTTCATGCGCCCGGTGCAGGGCATACGGGTAGGGGTGGGCGCCTAGAATATGGCACTGGTCTACTAAAGATGCATGCAACAGATTAAGCTGTTCATCATTGCCGGCTACCCAGGCTGGAATCTCAACCCGCGCTAGCCAGGGATGAGCGTCGCGCCCCACATTCAAATAAAAGAAATGCAGACTCAGTTCTTCACTGTACTGTGCCGCCGAATGCGATTGCAAAGCAAATACCGCTGAGCGTTCCCCTGGCAGCAAGATTTCTCTGAATAGCTCTTTGTCCGTAACACCGCGCAAAGGGTGCTGAGCGCGAACTTGGGAAAGCTCACTTTCGCTGGCGCCGGCTACTTCCAGCATACGCACCACCAGATCGGCCAGTGGATTATCCACATAACCCGCGGTGATTACACCAAGCTTAGCCAGCTGCCGGAGCAGCTTCAGATATTCTTCCAGGCTCTTGCGGAATTCCCCCTGGGCTTCAACTTCGCGCGGCCCCCACAATTCCATGGGACCATCCGTAAATGAAACCACCGGCTGTGAAAATCCTTGCGCCAGGTTCAGGAGCATCTCCCGTTCATGCAAATCACGCCGCAACGCCAGGGTGGATTCGGTAATCGTGCCCGTTGGTGTATAAAGCTCGTCGCCATAAAACAACTGGCTCTCAACATGAATAACCGGAGGCAGCGCTTGCCCATGCTGGATACAGATCCCGCCGACATTAATCAGGCAGTAACGCACCTGCTGGTGGCGATCGGGGGCAATTTGCGATCCGTCTGCTGCCAGCACTACTACCTGGGCAGGCATCTGAGAAACGGGGAAATGGGCATCCAATGCCTCTGGCGGGCGAAAACCTGCTTCCACCGGCACTGCACAGCGCAGGCTTTGATCAAACTGTTGAGCGACGCGCAGCACTTTTTCACGCAATTTCTGCAGGTTCCCCGCATGATGTTCCAACAACTCACTGGCCTGCTTGCGCTTATCCTGCAAGCTTTGCTCGTGTTGGCGGGCATTTTCACCCAGTTGTTTCACTTGTTCGCGTACCTGCTGGAAATCAACTGCCATGTGTACTCCTGTATTTCTCAGAACACTTGTTTCGAATATTGTAAGACCGGACTTACTCAAGCGCAAGGGAATTACGGCTACTCGAAACCATAATAAGAGGATAAAATTCTATAAGTAGTGCAGGTAGCTTGAATCCGGACTGAATTTACTTAGGGATTATGGCCACTCTGGCAGACAGCCTTCCATCATTCGATACCGATAGCAAGATCCGCCCCTTCGACGTTCATAAGCACATGAAATCTGTGGCTGACCTGATCGAGTTGTGCTTCCTGGACACCCTGGACCCGGACGGCAAACGCTATCTACAGCAAATGCGCTTTGCTGCCGACAACCCGCGCTACTTGAATTGGGCTTCATCCACTGTGGATTGGATCAGCCTGCCCATGAATGGTTTTGTCTGTCTCGATAAAGATCGTTTGGTAGGCAATCTATCCCTGATCCCGATTCAGGCCCAAGGACATCGTAATTATTTGATCGCCAATGTGGCAGTGCATCCAGAGTTTCGGCGGCGCGGAATTGCCAGGCAGATGACCTTAAAGGCGATTGAGTATGCCAAACAGCGCTCTGCGCCGTCTGTCTGGCTGCACGTGCGCGCCGAAAACAATGCCGCCGTAAGCTTATACCGCGATCTGGGCTTTGAAGAGCGTGCGCGCCGCACCACCTGGTTCAGCCTTACGGATTATCGGCCTGCAACTTCATCACCCGAAATCAAAATTCGCCCGCGTATACCTCAAGCATGGGATCTGCAACAGTACTGGCTGCGCCATTACTATCCAACTGAGTTGGCCTGGCATTTTTCCCTCAATCTAAAGCAACTCCGACCGGGTTGGTTGGCGAGCCTGGAGCGTTTTTTTCACCCATTTACAATCCGCCAATGGACCGCTTATCGCGGTGAAAGGATGAGCGGCGCGCTGACGATTCAATCGACGCGTTCGTATGCCGATTCAATCTGGCTGGCTCCACCGCCAGGCGGCGATGATGCCAGTGTGCTGGCCTTACTAAACGCCGCCCGCCAGGCCTTACCACGCGGACGGGCACTCACACTCGATTTTCCCGCAGATAGTGCAGTACAAGCTATTCGGGATGCTGGATTTCTGCCTCATCAAACCTTGATCTGGATGCAGATTCGCTTTCCATAATTTTAGCTTAATCGCTTCCTGAGTCGCACCGGAAATCGAGAAGCACTCCCCTGGGCTTAGAACAGTGCAGCCAGGAGAGCCAGGGGAAGGGCTAACAACGCTACCAGACCGACCAATAGACCCACTACTCCACCCAGCACACCTACGACTAGGCCAAAAACACCCCCCAGGATACCCACCACCAGGCCTAAAAGACCTACCACCAAGCCAACCACCAGTTTAATAATAAACATGAGCTACCTCCAATCCTTTGAAACATTCCATACCCAACACTTGTCAGAGAGAATATTTCCTCATCACACTTAACAAGATATACGCTGCAATGCCTCAGTGGTTGCGCCACGAGTAAAAACGTTACCTTCTCCGGCAACGGCTATAGACTTTTCTTAAAACATTGGGGGGTTATTAATCTGGTTCTGGGTGTCCATATTGCAGCAGCACCCATTGCACGATAATCCCAAAAGAACCCAGGAGTACAAGCCAGATAAGCATCGAAAAACCTGGCAGGTGCACGCTCTCCAAGATCAGAGCCGTCCCATACAAAGCAGACAGGAGCGTAATTGCAAAATCAAACACCAGCAGAGATATTACCGCGCTGATAACACCGGCGATCAAATAAGCTGTCCAGGTCTGAAAAGCCGGATCTAGACCTAATATATCTCCCAGTCCAAATACCAGACTACCACCGATCAAAAAGCTGGCAATCACAGCCAGCCAGCGTTTCAACATAAAAGTCAAGCCCCCACTCAGGATGCCTGCCACAATGGATATCACCAGGATACTGCTCATTGATTGATTCGGAAAAAAACGGGGTATCAACATACGCGACAACATGAAGGTTATCGCGCCAACATACATCGCATAGTATTGGCGACCTAGGATCATCGTCAGAAAACCAATTATCGCCTGTACAGCAGCCATAAATATTCTTCCGATTGTTGGATCTCAACCTTGTATTAAGTATGGATGTCTAAACTATATACTAAAAATTGCTGATTGTAAATTGTAATACAGCTAGTTTTGATACAATACCCAGTATACTCTCCCTATCTCATATTTAGGAGTAACCCATGGCTGCAAAGAAAAAACGCTTTATCGCCCCCGAAGACCTGTACCAAATAGAGCTGATCTCATCCGCGCGCATCTCCCCTAATGGGCAGCATGTAGTTTACAGTCAGCAACGTGTAGAACGCAAGACGGAGAAAAAATTCGCCAATCTGTGGTTAGCCGCGACCGAAGCGCCAGGGACAACCGCTGCGCGCCAGTTCACCTATGGAGACCAGAAGGATCTCCTTCCGCGCTGGTCGCCAGATGAAACGCAAATTGCCTTTCTATCCACGCGGGGCAGTGCTGAAAAACCGCCCCAGATCTACCTCATCCCATTACAAGGCGGTGAAGCCCGCCCACTGACGGATATCGCCGGTGAGATCCAGGATTTTTCCTGGTCACCAGACGGAAAACGTCTTTTGTGTGTGGTACGCAAGACAGATCCAGAACAAATCGAACGGGAAAAAGATGAACAGAAGAAAAAGCTGGGGGTGGTGGCACGCCACTACCAGCGCGTGTTCTACAAGCTCGATGGCTACGGCTATCTACCTCATGAGCGTTCTCATCTATGGCTGGTAGACGCCCATACTGGGAAAGCTCGCCAGCTTACCGATCATCCAATCTACGATGAAATGTATCCTTCCTGGTCGCCGGATGGAAAGTGGATCGTGCTGGTGAGTAATCGAAGCTCAGATCCAGATTTCAACCTTGACGCTGTTGATCTTTTCCTCTTGCCTGCCTCAGGCGGCGAGCTGCAAAAAATATCCGCTCCTATAGGCGAAAAATTCATGCCAGTCTTCTCACCAGACGGCAAGTGGATTGCTTACTATGGAGTTGAGGGCGAGAATGTCGGTTACAAAAACAACAGCCTGTGGATTGTCCCCACGGATGGTAGCCAGGCGCCACACAATCTAACCGAAAAATATGATGTGCATATTTCCGCCTGGACGATCAATGATCAAGCTGCGCCAGAGCAAATGCCACCCACCTGGAGCAGCGATGGGCAAATTATCTACTTCCCGGTCACCAAACATGGGCGTTCAGTAGTCCAATCGATCCGCACAGATGGAACCGACTTGCAAGCTGTGATCGACGAAGAAGGCGCAGCCGGCAGCTTCACCCTGGACCAGGCTCAACAGAAAATGGCCTATATCTACGGCACAATGGCTGACCCCGGACAGGTGTTTGTGCTTGACCTCACCAGGAACACAAAACGTGGTTTATCGCGGGCTAACCGGGCTTTACTGGATAACCTGGAATTAGGCACAGTCGAAACACATTGGATCAAAGGATCGGCGGGTAACGATTTGCAGGGTTGGATTCTAAAGCCACCCGGCTTTGACCCCAAACGCAAATATCCCTCTATCCTGGAAATCCACGGTGGGCCGATGCTGCAGTACGGTTATCTTTTTATGCATGAGTTCTACTTCCTGGCTTCACAGGAATATGTAGTGTATTTTTGCAACCCGCGTGGCGGGCGCGGCTATGGCGAAGATCACACCAAAGCCATCTGGGGCGGCTGGGGTGGCGCGGATTACGATGATCTGATGGCCTGGACGGATTATGTCGCTGGTATGCCTTACATCGACACCAGTCGTATGGGTGTCACGGGAGGCAGCTATGGGGGCTACATGACGGTGTGGATCATCGGACATACCACACGCTACAAGGCAGCAGTGGCGCAGCGCTGTGTGAGCAACATGGTCAGCATGTGGGGTTCTAGCGACTTTAACTGGGCTTTCCAAATTGAGCTCAATAACAAACCGCCCTTTGAAGACCTGCAGAAGTTCTGGGATCACTCGCCCATTAAATACATTGGCAATGCAAAGACACCTACCCTGGTGATCCACAATGAGATGGATTTACGCTGTCCTATCGAGCAAGGCGAACAGGTATTTGTAGCCCTCAAGAAGCTGGGCGTAGAGAGTGAAATGGTGCGCTTCCCCGATGAATTCCATGGTCTTTCCCGCAACGGGCGCACCGACCGGCGGATTGCCCGCCTGAATCACATCGCCGGTTGGTTTAATCGCCATCTATAGACCTGTTACAAAGAAGGGTGTATCCGTTAAAATCACCAGGTAAAGAAAAAACGGCTTGGATTCATCGCCCGAGGTTATAATACAGAAACATAACCTAAATTCCTTACCAGGTGGAGTCAACAGAATTCGGGGTATTGGTTGATGATCCATGTCTGCGCGCCTCAGTAGCCGAAGGGTCCATAAAAAATGGGCGGTCAGCAGCTTAATCCTTATAGAGTAATTTATGGGGTGTTGGAAATCGTAGTAAAAAGTGGATTAGGGGTCTGCTTTATGCTCGGCCTGGCCGCCTGCCAAGTAGCCGCGCCCCTCACCATGACCCCAACAGGTCCAACCGTCCAGGCCTCTCCAACCTGGACGGTTGCATTTACCCAAACCCCATCCAGCAGCCCGATAGAAGCGCCGCTTATATCGCCCACCGTGGAGGCAACCGACGCCCTGGCTGTGCTGCCTGTCGCGAACACCAATTCCACGCCCACGCCAGTTTTTTACGAACCGGCTGGTTGTTGGCAGCCGCCTGATGATTACACTCGCATAAACATCAATGGTCACACCCTCAGTACTCGCACCTATGCAATGCTTCAACAGGCCGCCCTTCTATATGGCGGCGAGATTGATGTGGCCGGGGGAGCCATCATCCGGGGCAGTTACAGCAACGACTCCCTGGACAACCCTGACGCCCATATCGGCGGCGGCGCCGTGGATATCTCGGTTACCCACCCCACTCCAAACCACGTTCTATATACTGATATTGAGCCGCTTATCCGGGCGTTGCGTACGGCTGGGTTTGCTGCCTGGCTGCGCGAGGATGACGAGATTGGGTCCGAGCCCGGGATTCACATCCACGCGATAGCCATCGGCGATAAGGATCTCTCGCCTGCCGCCCAAGAACAGCTTACTGGCCCCGCCGGTTACCTGCGCAGCAATGACAGCCAACTTGTTACCAGCGGCAATCCCGGTCTCGACCTGCATGGTGGACCTGTGATTTGCCGTTGGATGTTGGAGGCCGGTTTTGCAGATCTACCCACGCCAACGCCCATCCCGACTCCTGGTCTCCCCTGGCAGGAACGCCTTCGCCAGGCTGCCCTGTCTTACCAGGCGCCCTTCCCTGAAGATGCCGAGCAGATCGCCCGCAGTCTTAATTTCCTGGATGGTCAAGCCGAATCTGCTGAGAATATCTGCGGTCCGCTGGCCGCGGCTATTCTACGCGATGCTGGCCTGCTACCCTCACAACCTGGTCCGGTTCAGGATCTCAAATCATACTGGCAGGCCCAGCCCTCTGAAAATGGCCGCCCCTGGAACTTGTTTCCAGAACACGATTATGAGGTTTTTCACTTTGATACCCCCCTGGCAGAATTTGACTTTAACGCCTGGCCTTTGCAGCCTGCAGATTTTGTGTATACCTATGCCAGAGATCACGGTTTCGAACACATGTTTATCGTCACGGAGGTAGATACTGAGGGGCGCGCCTACACCGTCACCAACCAGTATCAGAGCTGGGGTCATCCGATCTGGGGCACAATGTTAATTCTGCGTTATCTGCTATACGATCCACACACACCTGG
>CAYXDC010000059.1:0-20547 GCA_964463505.1 uncultured Anaerolineaceae bacterium | reverse complement strand
TTAATAGAGACGGGAAGTCATATTGCTCATTGGGATACCTCAGGAAGGATCATCCATCGGGTAAGGGTATTATAATATTTGTATTGTCTGTCCTAATCAGTCAATAGGCCAAAATCGCTGTTCAAACCTGCGAATCTGCAGCGTAGCACGAATCACTATGATCAATAGTTGGGCAGCATAGCTAAACATCATGATGAAAGTTATTAAAAAATCATCTGAGTGTCTCCGATTGAGTGATGCTGATTCGGTCTCGGGCAAATGGGGATGTGTAACGGCTATTGTTGTTGTGATCTTGATCGGTATTTATGTTTCCGCAAAAGTAATACGTCCTGACAGTTGGCCGGCAGTTGCTCTCGGCATCATATTCCTTCTCTTGTTAATCAGAGAGCTTCCGCGCAATTTCGATACAGAATTCAGGTTCGATCGTACGGACAATCAACTCAAAGCCATTAATCATCCATGGTTAGGTAGTCCACAACAAGATAACTATCCTCTTTCGGATGTAGCAAATGTAAGAGTAGTCGACCCAAAAAGACCAAAGTCCTATCGAGGTTTTTATCCAGGTTGTGAAGATGACATGGAGGCTGAAGCCCAATTTCCAATTGACAACATTGGCTACAACGTTGAATTGAGCTTTCAATCAGGAGGAACATTGCTTGTTGTTTGGGGAGGTGACAAAAAAGGAGCTACCGAACTCGCAAAGTCGATATCAGAATTCCTTTAACCAACTTTCATCCCTCCACATCAAGATTAAACTGCAAGTAATTCTGAATTCCGCCTATAAAAGTATCGCGGCCCAACACGGCGTGCTACCCACCAGCCCAGCGGCGGCAGTTAAGCGTCATCTCCAACGATTGGGGATCCTTTTGGTGGCGGGCAGCGACGCCCAGCTGTTTGGCGGCTGACGCAGAAAAAGCGAAAACCGTCTCAAGGAAAGGGAAAGAATGACCTCACAACGTATTGGGAAATACGCTTGTTTAGAAATTGAGTGCAGATATTTATTAAGCAAAGTTCCCGAGGGTTTGCTTGACCATCCCAAAGGTTGGCGAATCACCGATCGTTATATCCCCAATACACGTCTGCGTCTACGGCACATGCAGTCCCTCGCGGGGGGTGAAGAGATTTATAAACTTACCCAAAAGTATCGCTCCGATCCTCAAAGCGCATACGAAACCACGATTACCAATCTGTACCTGACCCAGGCCGAATATAATCACTTTGCTACATTAGAAGCGAAGCTTCTCCAGAAAACCCGTTACCCATATATCCTGCAAAACCACTCATTCAGTATTGATGTTTTCGAAGGTCGCCATCAAGGCTTGTTCCTGGCGGAAATGGAATTGGAGAACCAGGCAGAAGCCGGCGCATTGGAGTTAGTTCCGTTTGCGCTCAAAGATGTCACGGATGACCCATTTTTTACGGGCGGCAGCCTGGCGATGATGACGGATGAAGCCTTTCAACAAGGCCTGTCGCAACATCTGCGCGATCCGAAGAATTTGCGATAAACCAAACGCCTCACCCTTAAATAAAAAACCTGTCCGGTGGACAGGTTACAGGTGGCGAGGGTGGGGGTTGAACCCACGACCAAGGGCTTATGAGTCCCCTGCTCTACCACTGAGCTACCTCGCCATACGAAGCGGCAGAATATTACTACGCTCTGCGGCTTTTGTCAATCAAACCACCTGAAAACGCCTAGGGCACGCCCCACAGGCGCAGCATACCGTCGTCCCCCACGCTGTATAAGCCTGTCCCATCCGGCAGGAAGACCAATGCACGGATGGCATAGTGCTGCAGCGTTCTGTCTGAATACCCAAACATTTCCAGCATGACGAACGCTTCCGTCGCATCGACGGTTGTCTCACTTCCAGGGTAAATCTGCTCGCCACGCGCGGTCTCCACCAGGCTGATGGCGCCCATGTCGCCGCCCACCGCCAGGATGTCTCCACCGGGTGCGTACGCCATCGCCAGCACATTGCCCACCCGCGCCGTCCAGAGCTGGTATTCGCCCGGCAGGTGATAGGCATCTACGTCACCGCTGGGGCGGGCGGTTGCAAGCTGACTTCCATCTGCGCTTAAAGCCAGGGCTTCAATGCCTGAGTTTCCAGAAGGGAATAAATCGGGGATGGCAAAGCTGCTCACTCGCGCCAGTAAGGGTTGGGTGCTCCACAGGCTGACTTGCGCATGATCGGCTTCCGTCTGAGTTCCGCTCAGGATCGAGCCGCCGTCTGGGCTCACAAACAGGGAAGTAACTTTTGCCGTGTGCCCGCGCAGGGTATTGGTCACTGTGCCGTCTGGCAGCTCAACTAGGTCTACCAGCATGCCGTTGCTGCGCAGCAGGCGCCCACCCGGTAAAAAGGCCAGCCGCCCGCCCGGGCGGCATCCAGGAATGCGCTGGATGGCAGCGCTCATCAGATCGACCAGCGCCAATTCCTTGCTCTCCAGGCACAGCACAAGACTGCTTCCGTCCGGCGCCAGGGCGGCAGCGTTCATCGCCCTGCTCCCCAGCTCCACCTGGCTAAATTCCGCCTGCGGCAGTCGCAGCCAGTACAGGCGCTCGCCCTGCACACCCCAGGCCAGCAGACCCGTACTGCCCTCCACCAGGCTCATCCCCTGAAAAGCCGGGTAATACCCCGCCTGCTCCAACCTGTGCAGCTCCAATGGGGTTGCTGCGTCCTGTGGTTCCCCGGTCAGGCCCAGCTCTGCCAGCACGGTGGTTTCAGGTCCGGCATTCAGCCGCTTGCCATCGCTGAAGCGCCGCACTTGCGCATGATCCACGATCACATATGCATCGTCCGGTGAAAAAGACAATTCTGCCGAGCGGTTATCGGATCCACTGGCGAACGAGCGCAGCAGACGAAAATTGCTCATTTTGTAGATCAGCACTTTATAATCGTGCCCGGTGAGCAGGTAGGTTGAATCGGACGAGAATGGATCTTCCCCCACGCTGCCGGGATTCGCCAGGTAGCCGCGCAGGCTGTAATCTGCCAGGTTCCAGAAAACCAGGCGCGGGATGCCCGTATATTCACCCATGGCCCCGCCGGATTCCAGGCTGGCCAGGTACTGCCCATCCCGGCTGAAGATCAGTTTGCGCGTTACATTGCTGATATTGGAGGCCAACACCGCTACCTGCTCCCAGGTGTCGGTGCGCCACACGCCAATCTGGGCATTGCCAAATCCGGCGACCAGCAATTTGCCATCCCGCGAGAATCTCAGCACGCGCACCGAGCGATAAGCCGCCAGGGAGAAGTATTCAGATGTATAGCGCGGCGCTTCAATTGCAAATTGCAGGCTCTGCAGCAGCTTCCCTCCCGGCAAACTCCAGATCTCCAGGTGGCTCTTCCCACGGTAGCTCACGACCAGCGTTTGCTCATCAGCGGCAAGCAAGGTGTGGGCCACATTCTCAAATACTTGCACGACTTCCAGATTGTCTACACGCAACAAGCGCACATCATAAGCGCTCTCGACCAGCGCCAGCTCGCCCCCAGCGATGATTTTTCGCGAGGTAATCTGCCCCACTCCCCAGCGCGCCAGCTCCTGGAGCTGAGTGGCATTCGCTACCGTCAGCGCCTGTCCTGCCGGCGGCAGACTGAGCGGTATCGGGGTTGCCGTGGGATACGGTGTCTGCGTGTGCGTCAGGGCAGGGGTTAGGGTGGATGTGGGGGTAGCGGTTGCCAGCGCAGTCCTGGAAGGTGTGTGGCTGGGAGTCTTGATAGGCGGCGCGCTGGATGCTTGCAGCGCCGTCTGCGTGGCTGTCGCCGGCAAGGCGGGGATATCACTCTGACAACCTGCCAGAAATAATAGCAGGATTAGCATGGTTGTAGTTCTTAGCCAATTAAATTCTCGACCTGTTCTTTGAAGCAGCATGTTTTCCCACCTGCCTGATCTGCGTAATCTTTGGGGTGTGGTTAATTTTATCTCAGGTCGCTAAAGCTATTGCGTTACTTTTGGCTGGTATAACCCTTCCTGGATCACTCCTAGCATGCCCGCAGCGTACGAGCGCTGATCCACTTTACCCAGCTTTGCCGCACCCGCTGCCGAGATCAGCGGCACCGCTTTGAGCATTTTCAAACGCTGCTCAATGACGTCCGCCCCCGAGTCTGATGTGCGCCATGCGAAGCGATCATAGCGGCGCAGATCAATCGGGTGTGTGTAGCCGCGCAGGCAGCGCTCGCCGTGCAGGTTGAAATAATTCTCGAAATACGACATTACCAGCTCGCGCAGCGTGCGATAGACCGGCGCGCGGTAGCGCAGCCCGCTGAAATTGGATTTTGCCAGGCAGCCCCAGCCATCCGCACTCTTAAACAGCGCCAGCACATGATCATCGTCCATCCCCGGCTCCGGCAGCAAATCCAGGATTAAAGGCGGGTAGCCCAGGCGCTCAAGGGCTGCGGCAGCAAACAAGCCGCCATCCAGGCAATGCGCCTGGTGGTCGCGCAGCACGCTCACCACGCAGCGATTGGCGTCCTCGGCGCTGTAGGGGATGCTGTCCAGGTAAGCCTGGATCGACTGCGGGCTGTCCAGGCTGCGCCACAGCGCCAATTGGGTCTCGTCCAGTTGACTTTCCAGATTTTCAGGCATCCGTTTACCCTCCCGTCAGGTGTATTTTACCCCCTTGCAAGCCAAACGCCCCCAAAGCCCGGTAGTACGGCAGGATACTGGGGATGTAATGGCGCTCGTCTTTACTGTGCGGGCCAATCCCGCTCTGCCCCCACACCACGCCCTGCCCGTCTGGAGCGAAGCGGGCGCTGGTTCCGGGCAGTTTCTTGCCCAGGCGCGCCGGGGCGCCGGAAGCCTGCTCAACCGCCCGCAGCAGGGCAACCAGGTAAGGGTTGATCGGGTCGCAGGCAATGCCATCTTCACATACCGGGATGGCCAATTCCAGGCCACGATCCTGACTGTAGGCTTCCAGTTCGGCGATCAGTGGGGCGAGCCGGTCCTGCGGGATGGGGCGCACTTCCGCGCCCAGTACCCCGCGCGCGGGGGTAATGTTGAACACGCCCGATTCGCCAACCTGGATATACGGGAAGCGCGCCTGCGACTGCCAGCCGTCCGGGCTGGATAAGGTCAGATGCCGCCCCAGGATGCCGGTGATGCCCGCCCGCGCCTGGAACAAGCGCTCGGTCAGATCGGAGGCTGCGCCACCGGTGCCGCTGTGGCCGCGCTGTCCTCGGGCGGTAACTTCAAAGCGCAGCACGCCACGGTTCTGGGTGCACACCTCACCCCACAGCTCATCTCCGTGCTCGCCGGTACGCTCGCCGGCCACCAGCAGCCGTGGAGCATACCCGCTTTCTTCAAACAATAGCTTCAGCACATGCGGAGTGCCCATGGGCTCGGTCTCGCCGTTCTCTTCATTTCCCACCAGCAGCAGATTCAGCGGGGGATACGGTGGACCGGCTTTCAAGGCGTCCTTCAGCCACACCAGGTTGGTCGCCACGACGGTCTTCATATCCGCTGCCCCGCGCCCCCACAGGAAATCGCCCTCGAGGCGCGGCTCGAATTGGCTGTCGTCCGGTTCGGGCGCCACCACGTCGAAGTGCCCGCTCAGCATCACCGGCGCCTGCATCTGCCCCGGGGGCGCCACCAGCACCGCTGGATAGCGCGCCTGGTTGAAATAGCGCGCCTCCAGCCCATAATCGCGGGCGGTATCATAGATCAGGATCGCCGCCCGGCGCACCTCGTCCAGACGCTCTTCCCCGCCCACCGTCACGGAGGGGATGCGGATCAAAGCCTGTGCCAGGGCCAGCACCTCGCTGGTCTTATCGGGGAATGGCGTCTCGCTCACGTTTTCGGGGCGCGGGCGAAAGCGCACCGGCGCTTGCGGATCGTGGTGGGCATCTTCGCGCCCGTGCTGCAAATACTCGCTCAAGCGGGCGGAGTCGGCCATTGGCGCCGGAAATCCACCTGCGATACATTCCACATCCGCCTGCACCTGGCTGGCGCGCCTTTCTGCTAGCTCGACCAGCAGCTCGACCGGCGTCTCCACCTCCCCCCGCTCCAGATCCACCCCCAGCCTCTCGCACACTTCCTGGCGCAGGCGCTCGGCTATATTGGGCGCGCCAGCCGCCATCTCACTCAGCGGCGTCAGCTCATCCCATAGCCCCAGCGCTTCCGCCAATGGCTGCAGTTCTACCAGGGTTTCCTGGAAAAAGGCGCGCATACCCAGTGGCTTGCCCGTCAGCGGGTGCTCGATCTCGGCGCGCAGCCCATCCCGTGCGGCGGCGTCTTCATTGCGCCGGGCGCGGGCGATATCTTCGCGGTCATAGCGGAAAGCGCGTCCAAAATCCGGGTCGCCATAGAAGCGCAGCAGCAGCAGGTGCTTCAGGGTCAGGTGCGCCAGGTCTTCTTCCAGCAAATGCCCGCCGTCGTCGGTGCGGATTTCCACGCGTGCCATAGGTAGATTGATGCGCGCCATCAGGTTCTGGATCTCGATCTGCTGTGCCATCTCCCCTGCCTGGCTCTCCTCGTCCAGGGAATAAAGGCCGCGCGCATACAGCCCGCTGAGCTGCTCGGAAGTGACATGGATCAGGCGCTCCACCGGTTCGGCAAACGAGCGCGCCCGCGCCGGGGTCCAGTTGTTATTGCCAAAGCGCACCCCGCGCCTCACCAGGTCATACGAGATGTGTAGGTAATCGCGGTACGAGCGGTACAGGTTGGGCTGGTCCAGCCCGCCGGGGTTGGGGAAAGTCAGGTTGCGCACCGAATCAAATGGGGTCAGGTACACCAACGGGCGGCCGGCCTGGCGGCGCGCCTGGAAAGGCGTTGAGGCGCTGGCGGCGATGAATAAGGCTGCGTAGGCGCGCATCAGGCGCGTGGCGGTGATATAAAACTCGCTCTTATACTCGTCCAGGTGGCTGTCGCCGCGCTCGCTGCGGCTGAGGTGCATGAAATCCCAGGCCAGCAGCGGGTCCGGCAGCGACAAGTTGGTGTGCGTCCCGGCGGTCGCCAGCCCCTCTCCGTACAGGTCCACGCAGCGTTCCAGGTAGCGGCGCTTCGCCAGGCTCCAGGTGCCGGGTAGGGCAGCGTGATCGATGGTGGTCTGGTAAAGCAGGTTGCCGTGCCAGTAATGCAAATCCTCGCCAAATTCGCGCCCGGCCCTGTTCAGGGCGTTGAGCAGGCTGGCTTCCAGCAGGCGCGCTTCGTAGACGGCGCCGCGCGGGCTGTAATAGGGCCGAGTCGCCCATTCGATCATCCAGTGAAAGACTTCCAGCTGGCTGAATTCGCGCATCCAGGGGGAGATGCAGGCAGCCCGCAGGTAATCCACAAAAGACTGGCGCTGTGGTCCTGAGCCGACCGTCAGCAGCGGTCGGAACTGGCTGTCCAGCAGGTTCCACTCCAGCTCAAAGCCGCACAGCCCACCTTCCGGGTTGTCCACTTCGGCTTGTTCCCGCGCCAGATGATATTTCTCGGCAAATAACCCGGGGTTAAAACTTGCCTGCATGGCTACACCTCCAGTGCCTGCAAGCCCTGCAGCAAGCGTTCCAGCGCGCCCTGGGTGCGCTCAGGCGGGGTGGCGTAAGAGAAGCGCAGCCACTCGCCTCCAAAGGGTGAGAAGAACGCCCCCGGCACAATCGCCACGCCGTGCTGCTCCGCCAGGTACTGTCCCAGTGGCTCGCTATCCGCCCAGCCGCGCTGCGCCAGCCAACGCCCCACATGGATGAAGGCGTAATAGCCCTGCCCCAGGATGTAGGTGAACTCGTGCTGGTCCAGGAAACGCCGCAGCACACGGCGGCTGGCATTGGTCGGCTCCACGATCAGGCGGCTGGCTTCTGCATAACCCATTTTATAGGCGGCCATCGCCACAGCCTGGGCGTAAAAGGAAGGGATCACCCCGTGGGAGGCGCGCGCTGTGATGAATTTCACCACCGGTTCGGGGGCCAGCAGGTGGCAGTTGCGGATATTGGAGCCGCCCAGGCTCTTGGTGATGCCATCCAGGAACATCAACCGGGCGCGTTCCTCGGGGCTGAAGAGTTTCAGGAAAGCATTCAAGTCCATAGGCTGCGCATCGGTCACGTAGTGATACATCCAGTCGAACAACACATAAGCCACGCCTACTTCCAGGGCGGCGCGTGCCAGCTCAGCCTGCCTTTCAGGGGTGAGCGTCAAGCCGGTAGGATTGTCCGGGCAGGTCAGCACCAGCCCGGCGATCTTGCGCCCCTGTTTCTCAGCGAAGCGCACGCATTCGCGGATACTCTCTTCCGTGTACGCCCAGCCCTGCGCCGGGTCGCCTGGCGCCAGCAGCACATTCGCCCCCACACCGTACGGCCCCCAATTGTACGAGATCCATGGCACACGTGAGACGATGATCGCATCCCCCTGCCGCCCGTAGCCCAGGGCCAGCATGGCTTCGTAGGCTTTCAGCAGGGCATCGCGCCCGCCCACCGTGGCGATCACATTGGCAGGCCCCATCCCCAGGCCTGGCTCCAGCTTCCAGTAAGTCTCCGAAACACTGCGGCGAAATGCATCGCAACCATAAGGCATGTCATAGGCGCTGCCATGCTCGAGCTGCAGCTCCAGCGCCTGGCATAAGATCGCCTCGCTCACACCTGGCAGGCTGGCGCCGCCATCGCCCTGTGAGGCGTCATAGGTGGGGCTATCGGGCTGCTGCTCCCGAAAGACCTTGAGCGATTTATTGATCAGGAACATGCGCGAGGCCGGGATGGGCGCCATGCTTTTTAGATGTTCGCTGGTGGGGATCAGATTTGCTTCGGGTACCACAAAAACGGGCTGGTTAGTCATACTGCACATCCTGGATTTAAAATCTTGTAGGAGTTACGCAGTTCCGGGTAACTCCAAGTGCGTAAGTCCTATCTTATACAAAAAAACCCCGTGCTCACGGGGTCCTGGGTGGTTGATCATGCTGCCTTAGCTGGCGCTCAGTTGACTGGCGCGACCCGTCCCCGCTGCTCCACATCCTGGAGTAGTAGCGTTGAGATCGAGCTGGTTATCGTGGAGTATTGCGCTCATATTTGCAGGAATTTACCACAGCCTGGGCCAGGCGTCAAGAAATCGATGAACCGTCTCACTGCCCAGGCATCCCCGAGCCCTGTACCTGACGCCCAGGAACAAGCAAACATCCCGCAAGAGCAGCCGCGGGATGTTTTTGTGTAGAAACCAGTAGGCTTATTTGCTCGATTTGGTAAAGATTTTCCCCGGCTTCCAGGGCACACCAAGCAGAGGCAGCAGCCAGCGATCCAGACCCCACCAGCCGGCGGTTTTCCACGCCAGGATGACCAGGATCGACAGAGTGAACAGCATTGGGTTGACGCTGGCCGAGCCGGCCATCATGAAGTTCCAGTTCATGAAACCACCCATGAAGGCGGCAATTCCGGTGAACACGCCCAGGATCAGGGCAATGCCAACCAGCACTTCCCCGGCGACCACCAGTTTGGCGAACCAGGTATAGCTGCCGCTGTCCAGCAGAGTCTGCAGGAATGAACGATACCAATCAAATGATATCGCTGGGCGTGCCGGCGCCTCGGGAATGGCGACTGCTCTCAGCCAGTATCCCTGTAGAGCCTCGCCGCTCTGTACCCAGGCGGGATTGGAAAGCTTGCCCCAGCCCGAGCTAAGCCAGGTGTAGCCAATGTAAAGGCGCATGGCCAGCCATAGCCATGCCCAACGGGTGTGCCCGAACAAATTAATTGCGACAGGTGGATCTGAAACGGTATAGCCTTGCGCTGCAGCTTGAGTTGCCATATTTTCTCTCCTTGGTTAAGTTCTTATCCCCATCTTACTGCCAACTTCATTAACTCATTAGCGCCGTTTGGCGCAATTAAAACTAGGCATATATGCCTATATCAGACAGGAAAGGTGCTTTTATCATGCGAATCCGCTTGCGTATCAGGTGCTCTGTCCAGCAATATGTTGATCCTGGTCCCTTTTCCGGGAGTCGAGGCGATGTCCAGACGCGCCCCGATCAAATCGGCGCGCTCATCCAGCCCAACCAGTCCGAAATGTCCCTGCCGGGCAAACTCAGCCGGGCTGTGTGAGATGGAGAAGCCCCGACCGTCATCCTCTACCTTTACGGATACAAATTGTTCGGCAAATTCGATCTCCACAGACGCCTGCTGTGCCCGGGCATGCCGGGCGACATTACTCAACGCCTCCTGCACCATGCGATAGATCATCAATTCGGCCGGGTCCTCCAGGCGACGCTGGCTGCCGATCTGGCGGAACTCAACCGGGATGCCTGCCGTCTGGCTGACTTCACCGGCAAGCATTTCCAATGCGGTGGTCAGACCCAGGTCTTCCAGGTAAATCGGACGCAGTGCCCGTGTCAGGCGGCGCAAGTTTTCAATAGTCTGCTCTGCCAGCATGGAGAGCTCATCGAGCTTGGCCACCTCTGGGCTGGATAGGCGGGCTTGAAAATCCAGGCGCAGCAATTGGGCGCGTTGTTTGAGGGCGATCAGTGACTGGATGGTATCATCATGTAGCTCGCGCGCCAGCCGGCGGCGTTCATCTTCCTGGGCGGCGGTGATTGAACCCACGTAATCATGCAGGCTCTGCTGCGCTGCCTGCACTTCGTGGGCCATATGCACCAGCTCAGCGTTCAGCTGGCGAATTTCCGCCAGGCCTTCGATCGGCGCTTCAATCGATTTGAAATCACCCGCAGCCAGGCGTGCGGCGCGCTCTTCCAGGATGCGCAGCGGGCCTACGATTTGCCGTGCACCAAACCACAACGCCACCAGCATCAACAGCGAAAACGGTACCAGGATCAGGGGCGCCAGCTGGGTATTGCGTAATACCGGCGTCGAAACCATCTCCCAGGGCTCTGCACTGACCAACCCCCAGCCCAATAAGGGAATGGCATTGTAGACTACAACATGCTCGCTTTCGCCCACCTGCACGTAGGCCGTTCCGCTCTCGCCCTTGAGCACCTGGCTGACTCCAGGATGCTCGACAACAACTGTGAGCGAGTGGCTCGAGCCTGCTGAATTAATTAATCGCCCGGAACCATCTACCAGCAAATAATACGCCCCATGCTCACCCACCAGGGCATTTGCCAGAGGAGGTTCCACCAGGCTGGCCACACTGAACGCCCCCACCACCACACGCTGGGTTTCAGGCGTCGGAACCAGGATCACCAGTAATGGTTCACCGCTGGTGGAATGCGTAAGAGCATCGGACATGCGATAGGCGTCCCCACTTTGCAATAATTGCTGGATAGACTCAAGCAAATCATCCGCCTGGAAACGCAGTGTACCGGCTCCCTCTACTACCCGCAAGGTATCACCTTCCAGCTCCACGAACGCCAGACCTGCATCAAACTGCTCATCCAGGAAGTCTGCCTGAGCATGTGCGCCTTCCGATCCTCCAGGAGCACCTGGCGCTGCCTGGAGAGCCAGCAAACTTAACAGGTTGGTCCGTTGGCGCACCCGGCCTTCGATAGCCCCCACCGCGGTACGCACGGCGCGCTCGTCGCGCACCCCTACCATGCTGCGCATGGCCTGGTCGTGCAGCGCCTGGCTGCCAAAGGTCACCACGATCAGCAAAATTGCCAGGGGCAGGATAAAGAAAAAGAAAAGCTGCTGGAGCAAACCGCTCCACGAGCGACCGTATTCAGGCGCGCTAGGTTTCGGAGATGTTCCCAATGTCATGTGCGATCCACCCCATGGATACAGCGCGCATCACCGCCTCTGTCCGGCTGGCGGCTTGTAGCTTGGCAAAGATATGTGCCAGATGCCCCTGCACGGTGCGGTCACTGATTTTGAGCTGCACCGCAATGGCCTTATTGGTATGTCCTTTGGCTACCAGCGCCAGGACTTCCATCTCTCGTTCGGTAAGGGCTTCAATCAGGGATGTTTTCGGCCGGCTGGCCAGGCTGCTCATCAATTTTTTGGCGATCACAGCATCCAGGGCAGATCTCCCTTCGAAAACATCCTGCACCGCGCGAATCAAATCTGCCGGATCGGCGGTTTTCAGCACGTACCCGTTTGCGCCCGCCTGCAGGACTGCCATGACATAAGGATCATCGTCAAAAGCCGTCAGGATCAGCACGCCCACGCCTTCCAGATGGCTGCGCACCCAGCGCGTAACTTCGATCCCACTGGCTTTGGGCATCTGGATATCCAACACAGCCACATCCGGTTTCAGCTCCTGGATCAGCGTTTGCGCGCTCAGCCCATTATCCGCTTCAGCAATCACCTGGATATCGCCGCTGTGTTCCAGGATCTGGCGAATACCGGCGCGCACCACAGTATGGTCGTCTGCAAGGATCACCGAAATCTTCTTGGGAATGTCTGTCAACTGTATCGCTCCTCCGCTCTTGTCGCCATTGATATCCGAGAAAGTATATCTCAATTAGCCTGGATAAGGTATTCATAAATACGCTCGAAAGCTCTCAGCTAGAAAAACCTTAAGCTATTCTTTATCCCGTCTTCATAACTTTTACACAAGTCCTAGCTATGATTTAATACAGTCAGGAGTTCCGCTGGGCATTGGATATCCTAATGGGTAAGTTCTATCGGTATTGGAGGTTTCAAATGAGCAAAAGTACAGTTACAATCATCGCAATTTTGATTGGTCTGATTTTATTAGGCCTGGTCCTGGTTGTTCCACTGGTTATCCTGCGCGTTTGGAATGAGGGTGGCTGGACGATTGGGCAGGGCATGATGGATCGCAATTTCGGTTACCACATGCCATTTGGTGGTGTGACGATGGTCGGAATGTGGCTCATCCCATTGGCGATTGTGGGTTTGCTCATCGCCGGCGCCATCGCATCCATCGTTGGTCTGTCGCGTCACAGAAATCCAGCTCCCCCTACTGCCCAGACCCCGCCGGTGATGAACACCACTACGTCAGGTCAGAATTGCCCTAATTGCGGTAAAGCAATCCAATCCGAATGGGTTGCCTGCCCGCACTGTGGCACAGCGCTGAAGAGCTAAGTATTGATTTGCAGACAAATAAAAAGACCGGACACGCTGATTGTGCGCTGCGTGTCCGGTTTTGAGTCTGAATGCTTCAGGTATGTACTGGGTATTTATAGCTCGCGCTCGACAATATACTGCGCCAGATTGATCAGCGCCTGCTTCTCCACACCTTCGGGCATGCCCGTCAGAGCATCCAGGCCGCGCCCCACAAACCCGCGCGCTTCCTGCATGGCTGCCCGGATGGCGCCGGATGCGCGGATCGATTCCACCAGGCGATCGATCACAGTCCCGCTCGGGTAACCACCTAGCTTCAAGAATTCTGTGTCGGGGTCATCGGGATTTAGCTCCAGGTAGCAGATCGCCGGCAAGGTGACCAGCCCCTGGCGCAAGTCGCCAGCGACCGGTTTACCCACCGTGGATTGATCGCCAGTGAAATCCAGGATATCATCCACGATCTGGAAAGCCATGCCGATCTCATAGCCAAAGGTGCGCACGGCACGCCGTTTGGCGCTGTCCGCCGGGCTGAGCAGCGCGGCGGCCTCGGTAGCCAGCTCGAACATGGAGGCGGTCTTGGCGTAAATGCGCTCGTGGTACTCCTGGCGGTTGGCGATGCCGCGGCTGTTGAACATCTGGGCGATCTCCCCGTTGACGATCGTAGCCAGGGTCTGGGCAAAGATACCCATCACTGCCACCGAGTTGGTCTCAGCCGCCAGCCGGGCTGCCTGGGCAAAGATAAAGTCCCCGGTCAGCACTGTGGCTGCCGGTGTCCAGCGTGAATTCAGCGTGGCAATCCCGCGCCGCAGCAAAGCGCCATCAATCAGGTCATCGTGTACCAGGGTGGCGGTATGCAGCAGCTCGATAGACGCTGAGAGCGTGATCAGGTCCTCAATTTCGGCACCTAACATCATACCGGTCAATAAAGCCACCGTGGGTCGAATCCGCTTGCCGCCGGAAGACAGCAAATGCTGCAGCGCAGCTCCCAGATCGGGGTGGTGCCCGATCGCCTGGCGGTGCATACGTTCTTCCACTCGCGGTATCAATTCCTGCATTGGTGTCATAAATTTAATCGTCAAATCACTACTCACCAAAGAAACAACCTCCCGGCATTTTGAGTGGTAATTGCCTCAATCTTGCGAGTGGGCAGGATGTGAAGTTCGGCGATCTTCTCGACCACGAAACGCACGTAAGCCGGTTCGTTTCTCTGTCCACGGTAAGGGTGGGGCGTCAGAAATGGCGCATCCGTCTCCACCAACAGGTGCTGCAAGGGAATCCCCAAAACAACCTCCTGCAATTCAAATGCCTTCTTAAAGGTCACTGGCCCGGTAATACCGAGCATAAAACCCAATTGTATCGCTTCTAACCCCGCCGGCAGGCCAGACGAAAAGGAATGCAAAACACCTGGTCTTTCCGCCAGCGGCGAGCCATGCTTGCGCAAATCCGCCATCCATTCCGCCAGCATGCGCAGTGTGTCCGCCGTCGCCTGGGGCTGCTGGCGGTTGGCATCTCGGATGTGGATCACCACAGGCAGTTCCAGCTCCGCTGCCAGCTCCAGCTGCTGGGCAAAGATATGCTGCTGCTGGGAGGCAGGCATCCGGTCACGGTAATAATCCAGCCCGATCTCGCCAATCGCGGCAACTTTGGGCTGCTGCGCCAGCTCACGTAAGGTGGCCCGTGTATCCTTGCGCCAGCTCGCTCCATCATTGGGGTGCACACCGATGGCGGCATACAGCTCGGGGATGGTCTGAGCCAGGTCCACGATCTCCCGGCTGGTCTCCAGATCAATGGAAGGATTCAAGATGCGCCCCACGCCTGCTGCCTGCGCTCTTTCCAGCACCTGCGGGCGGTCTGCATCAAAGCTGTCAAAGTTCAAATGGCAGTGCGTGTCACACAGCAATTCAGGGTTCCAGTCGCAATCTGCGCAAACTTACTTCAAACCGGCGATCGCCAGCCCATCCGCCAGGATGTTCGGCACTTTATCCGCATGAGTTGTCTCGGTATACACACGGATGATCGGCTCGGTGCCGGAAAAGCGCACCAACAGCCAGCCGCCATCTTCCAGGTTGAATTTATACCCATCCAACGTATCCAGTCCCGTCACCTGCAACCCGCCGATGGTCTGGGGATTGGCTGCCAGGATGGCAGCGATGCGTTCCTTTTTATCGCCCTCAAAATGGGTATCGATGCGGTTGTAATAATGCGCGCCGACTTTGTCGAACAGCATTTGCAATAACTCGGAGGGCTTTTTGCCCAGGCGCACCATCATATCCAGCATATACAGCCCTGCCAGGATGCCATCTCGCTCGGGCACGTGCCCGCGGAAGGCATACCCGCCGGATTCCTCGCCACCGATCATGGCGTTGGTCTCCAGCACCTTGGGAGCAATATATTTAAAGCCCACTCCGGTATGGTACACCGGCACGTCATAGAGCTTGCCCAGCTTGTCCAGCATCACAGTGGTCGAAAGGCTCTTCACAATCGGGCCGCGCTCGCCTTTGACCTCCAGCAGGTAGAACGCCAGCAAGCCAAACATGCGCAGCTGGTCGATAAACTGCCCATTCTCATCGCCCACGCCCACCCGATCGGCGTCGCCGTCCAGGATGATCAGCACGTCGGCGCCCACTTCCACAGTCTTCTGCAAGCCCGCATCCACATTGGGCTGGATCGGCTCGGGGCGCTTCATCTCGGGGAAGATCGGGTTGCGCTGGTTGTGCATCTCGATCACTTCGGTCTTTCCGCCTGCCAGCAGGCGGGTGAACCAGCCCATCCCGTTGCCCCACATGGGGTCCACCAGCACCTTCAGGCCGGCGTCTTTCAGCAGCTCGAGGTCAACCAGTTTCTTGATCTGGGCGATATAGTCGGGCGCCGGATCGAAGCGCACCACGTTCCCTTGCGCAACGGCGTCTTCCAGCTCCACCCGCTGCACCCCGCTCTCATCCTCGGGGATCAGGGCTTCAATCTGCTTCAAGCGCGCCGGGTCGATCGCCCCGCCAAATTCATCGCGCACTTTAAAACCGTTATCGACCGGTGGGTTATGTGAAGCGGTAATATTGATCGCCCCTACCGCCTGGCGTGCCACTACTGAAAAGGAAATCACCGGCGTAGGCGTTGCCCCATCCGTGAGGTAAACCCGAAAACCATTGCCAGCCAGCACCTCCGCCACACTGGCAGCAAAGTGCTCCGATTGAAAACGCTGATCGTAGCCGACCACGACCGATTGTCCGGCCTTGCCATCCTGCAGCAGATAAGCCGCAAAACCCTGTGCGCAGCGCCGCACATTGGTAAACGTATAATCATCAGCAATGCGCCCGCGCCAACCATCCGTGCCAAATAGGATCTTAAAGCTCATCAGTCCTCCCAGGGTCGTGAAGTTCAGAACGAAGGTATTATATCAAGGCTTATCCTTCAAATTTGACTAGAATCCTATTAATAATCCCATTGCGCCAAAAATTCCCATTTGCCTAATTGGTCGCTTTAGCGTATAAATGGTGAATTCTGATCTAAGTATTTCGCTGGTTGATAGCCTGTAGCGAATTACGGCACTGGTCCAACCCAGTCAGGAGCCATGCTTATGAATTTCGTATATCTCTCGCCGCATTTCCCACCTAATTACGTGCAGTTCTCCCAGCAGCTTGCTTTCCTGGGTGTAAATGTGCTCGGGCTGGCTGATGAACCTTACGACCTGCTGCCGCATACGCTCAAAAATTCCTTGAGCGTGTACTACCGCGTCAACGACATGCACAATTACGATGAGCTGGTGCGCGCCCTGGGCTATTTTACCCACCAGTATGGCAAGCTTGACCGCATCGACTCACTCAACGAATATTGGCTGGAGACTGAGGCGCGTTTGCGCGCCGATTTCAATATCCCCGGTTTGCAAGGCGAGGACCTGGCGCGTGCCAAACGCAAATCACGCATGAAGGAAGTCTTCCGCCAGATTGGGGTGCCGGTGGCGCGCGGCAAGGTAGTGAATACCCTGGACGACGCCAAAAAGCTCGTCCGCCAGACCGGTTATCCGCTGGTGGCCAAGCCCGATATTGGCGTAGGCGCTGCAAAGACCTACAAAATCCACAATCTGGCTGAATTAGAAGCTTTTTTCATCTCCAAACCCGCTGTAGATTACATCCTGGAAGAGTTCATTGCCGGCGATATCTGCACCTTTGATGGTCTGGCTGATCGCGAAGGGAACCCGGTCTACTTCAATTCCCTGGTCTACAGCCGGGGGATCATGGAAGCCGTCAACAAGGACGACCTGATCTATTACTATACCCTGCGCCAGATTCCCGCCGACCTGGAAGATGCCGGGCGGCGCGTGCTAAAAGCCTTCAACGTGCGCGAGCGCTTCTTCCACTTCGAGTTCTTCCGCCGCCAGACGGACGGGGAGTTAGTGGCCCTGGAAGTCAACCTGCGCCCGCCAGGCGGAATGACCACGGATATGTGGAACTTTGCCAGCGATATCGATATCTATAAAGAGTGGGCGCATATCGTTGTCCATAACCGCTTCACCACCGATTACGCCCGCAAATACCACGTTGGCTACGTGGGGCGCAAATTCAACCGCAGCTATACGATTACACACCAGGAGCTGGTCGATACGCTCGGCCCGGCCCTGGTGCACCACGAGCATATATCGGGCATCTTCAGCCAGGCGCTGGGCGATTACGGCTACCTGTTGCGCTCGCCGGACGAAGCGGACATCGTGAATATGTCAAACCTGATTCACGAGCTGGCTTCATGAACATCGAATACCACAAACAATGGAGCCCGTCTCTCAACCAGGACATGGAGCTCAAGATCTACGGGCATGCCGGTAAACCCGTGGTGGTCTTTCCCTGCCAGGGCGGGCGTTTTTACGAGTTTGAAGACTTTCACATGCTGGATCACATCTGGCCCTGGATCGAGAATGGACAAATCCAGCTCTACACCATGGACAGCCTGGATAACCAGACCTGGGCCAACTGGGGGGCGCATCCCGCTGAGCGCGCCTGCCGCCACCAGGATTACGACCGCTACATCGCCACAGAGGTCTCGGAATTTATCCACCAGCGCACCAGCTACCCCGGTAAATGGCTGACCACAGGCTGCTCCATGGGCGCCTACCACGCCGCCAATTTCTTCTTCCGCCACCCCGACCTGTTCGACACCACCATCGCTATCAGCGGCCCATTGCGCCTGAACCTGTTCGTGGGCGATTATATGGACGATAACGTGTACTTCAATGCCCCGCTGGCCTTCCTGCCCGGCCTGAATGATCCCTGGTTTATCGACCAGTACCGCCAGAGCCACATCGTGGTCTGTGTCGGGCAAGGCGCCTGGGAAGAGCCCTTCGTGGAGGATGCGTACGCCCTGCAGCGTGTGCTGGAGCAAAAGCACATCCCTGCCTGGATCGACCTGTGGGGCGCAGATGTGAACCACGACTGGCCCTGGTGGTACAAGATGCTGCCCTACCACCTGGGGCAAATGTTCTGATCTCATCAGGACGAGCGTTATGCTGATATGTGATGTTAATACTGGTGGTATTTCGGATTCTTAACGCGCCAATTGGCACGCACATTCATAAGGATTACTGGTATGAACAGTTTTGAAGATCACTGGTCTACACAATCCGGTCAATATGCCTCCTTCCGCCCCCAGTACCCGGACGAACTATTTGCCTACCTGGCCTCGCTCGCTCCTCACCGGGAACTTGCCTGGGATTGCGGCACGGGTAGCGGGCAAGCCGCGCAGGGGCTGGCAGTTTACTTCAAGCATGTGCTCGCCACGGATGGCAGTCCTGATCAAATCGCTCAGGCAATTCCTCACGCACATGTAGAATATCGTGTGGCCCGTGCCGAAGATGTCATTCTCCCATCCCACAGTGTCGATCTGATAACGTCTGCCCAGGCTGTTCACTGGTTTGATCTGGACGCATTTTATCCGCTCGTTACCCGAGCCATGAAACCAGAGGGCGTGTTCGCTGTTTGGATGTATCTCCTGCCGGTAATTTCCCCGGAATTAGATCCGATTGTGGAGGCTTTCTATACCAATGTTCTGGCTGGTTTCTGGCCCGACCGGTTCCACTATTTGGAAGCTCGCTATCAGACCTTACCGTTTCCATTCGAGGAGATCGAAACCCCAGCCTTTGAAATGCAAGCCACCTGGAGACTGGATCAACTGACTGGTTTTCTGGATACCTGGTCGGCTGTCCGCCGTTACCAGTCAGAGCGAGGCCAGCATCCGCTCCAAATCCTCTGGCCTGAGCTGTCCGGCGTCTGGGGGCAGGCCGATCAACCCCGCCTCATTCGCTGGCCGCTTTATCTGCGTGTGGGGAAAATCAACTGAAGCAGTTATGCACCTCAGATGAAATTAAGAGGGTATATTGGCCGGCTACGCCGGCCAATATACCCTCATCTATATTCATAAACGCTGCTGAAGTTACCGTCCGATGCGCCACAATTCCAGCCGGAAGGCAGTGATGCGGAAGGTTTGCACTTTGCCGCCTAGGACAACCGCTTCGATCGTCTCGGTGCCCCAGGTGTGACCTCTATCCGAGACCTCCACCCTGGCGGTGACCGTATCGCCATTCATGGAGACTTCTACGATCTCAAATTTTCGACCGGGATACTGCATTCCTTCCAGCAGCTTGCGGATCTCGGCTGTACCGCGATAGGTCTCAGCACGCACCTTGTTCTCTGCGGTTGCATCCTCTGCAAACCACTCCAGAGCGCTGTCGACATCGCCCACATTGAGCTCCGCAAAGACGTCATCGAATGCCATAATCGGCTCGATGCTGGCCCGCGCCTGCTGTCCGTTCACCAGCAGGAACAAACCGGCCAATACCAATACTGCAACTACCAAAAACTTGCCTTTCATCTCAGTTCTCCTTTCAAATCTCTAACAACAAGGTATCAGGTTTTCTAAACCTGCCTATACTTTACAGGCCAGGCGTTGTCGCCAACGTTGGGTAAAAGCGTTGTTTAAAAAGAATTTTTCAAACAATGGTATAATTTTGATGCAATTTATCCACTATTATTTGCAGCCATGATTGTTTACTTCCTTCGGTGATATCGGGGAAAAGATGACGTTAAAAATTCATTTCCTCGGCCAACCCCGCCTGATGCTTGATGGTCATCCGGTGGACCTGCCAGGTTACCGCCCTCTGGCTCTGCTTGCTTACTTAATCCTCTCGCGCAGGCCATTTCCGCGCGAGCACCTGATTGATCTGCTTTTTGATGGTCCAGATGATCCCAGGGCAGCCTTGCGCTGGACACTATCCAAGCTGCGCTCAGCCATCGGCAGCCAATATATCCTGACCGACAAACAAGAAGTTGCCTTTAATTTCCAGAGCGATTTCTGGCTGGATGTATTTGCGTTTGAAGCTGGGGAAACCGATGCTTACCAGGGGGATTTTCTGGAAGGCCTGTACCTGCGGGATGCACTGCGATTCGAGGATTGGCTCTCTTTTGAGCGCCAGCGCTTGCGCGCAATTTATCAAGATACACTGGAGAATCAATTAAAAGGATTCATCCAGCAGTCCGACCATGCTGCCGTGGTGATCACCGCCCAACAGCTGCTCAAAGTGGATTACCTGCGCGAAGATTGGCATTACGCGCTGATTAATGCCTACGGGCAGTTGGGCAAAAGAGCAACCGCGCTGGAGCAGTACGAAAAGTGCCGCCAGATGTTACGCAAGGAATGGGGG
>CAYXDC010000058.1:0-21188 GCA_964463505.1 uncultured Anaerolineaceae bacterium | reverse complement strand
GCCTGCGTAAATTACGTGGCAGCCACCTGATCTTCTCGCAAGCGCGCTTGCCGCTCGCGCGGGCGGTCAGCGTGCTGCACCCTCGCGACCACCGCCCGGTGTTCATTTTTCCCTGGGAGGGCATCACCCTGGTCGGCACCACCGACATGGACCATCCAGACGATCTCAATGCAGAGCCCCACATCAGCGCAGGTGAATTTGTATATCTCCTGCAGGCTGTGCAAGCCTTGTTCCCCCGCCTGGAGCTGACCAGTGCGGATGTACAGGGCACGTTCGCCGGCGTGCGCCCGGTGATCGACTCTGGCAAGCAGGACCCGTCCAAAGAGTCGCGCGAATACGTGCTGTGGGAAGACAATGGCCTGATCACGGTATCGGGTGGGAAATTGACCACCTTCCGCTTGATGGCGCGCAGCGCTTTAAAGCGCGCCATCCGCCAGCTCGGCAAGCATACTCCACGGCCGCTCGATGAACATATCCTCGACCCTCTGCCATCCGGCGAATTATTAGCCAAAGATTTTTCAGATGCTGGGCTGCCCGCCAACACGCGCCTGCGCATCCTTGGGCGTTATGGCTGCGAAGCGCACGCGCTGCTCGATGCAGCCGTTCCGGGCTTACTCACGCCCGTGGGCGGCACTCCCAGTCTGTGGGCTGAGCTGCTCTGGGCTGCGCACGCCGAAGGAGTGGTTCACCTGAGCGACTTACTCATGCGCCGCACGCGCCTGGGGCTGACTTTACCCCAGGGCGGCCTGCCGCTGATGGATCAGATTCGCAGCCTGACGACTGCCGAACTGGACTGGACGGATGCCTATTGGCAGGCTGAAATCGATGCCTATTCCAATCTATGGCACGCACACTACAACGCCTCTCAAAACCATATTGATAGAACATCTGTACAAGACGAACGGGTCGGGATAGAATCGCTCCAAGAACACGTGGCTTAATAGCACCATTCAGTCTGATGCGGGAGCTTTGCATTGAACAAAGATTTGATCCTGGCTGTCGATAACGGCACCCAAAGTGTGCGCGCCCTGGTTTTTGACGCCCAGGGGTCTCTGGTCGCTAAATCCCGCGTCCCCATCGAGCCATATTATTCAACGGCTCCCGGCCTGGCCGAGCAGGACCCGCAGGTTTTTTGGAATGCCGTGTGCCAGGCCATCCAACAACTGTGGCAGCTGGGCGTAGAGCGCCAGCGCATTAGCTGCCTGGCGCTTACCACGCAGCGTTCAACGCTGATCAATGTGGACAAACAAGGAAAACCGCTACGCCCGGCGATTGTCTGGCTGGATCAGCGCCGCACACAGGGCCTGTCACCGCTGGGTGGCTTTTGGGGCATGGCATTTCGTCTTTCGGGCATGACGCAAACCGTGGCTTATCTGCAGGCAGAAGCAGAGGCTAACTGGCTGCGCACCTACCAGCCTGAAATTTGGAAAAACACGCACAAATACCTGCTTCTCTCCGGTTATCTGACTTATTTATTCACCGGAAAGTTTGTTGATTCCACCGGATGTCAGGTGGCCTATGTGCCTTTTGACTATAAAAGACTGCGCTGGTCCAGTCGCTGGGATTGGAAATGGCAGGCGGTTCCGCTAGAACGCGAAATGCTGGTCGACCTGGTCTCACCTTCACAACCGCTGGGAGAAGTCACCTCCTGGGCAGCCGAACAGACCGGGCTCCCTGTAGGATTACCATTGATCGCGGCAGCCGCCGACAAAGCCTGCGAGGTGATTGGCTCAGGCTGCCTGGAACCGCATATGGGCTGCTTGAGTTTTGGCACCACTGCCACCATCAATACCACGCACCGCAAATATATCGAAGTAATTCCTCTCATACCGCCTTATCCAGCGGCAGTGCCGGGCGCCTACAGCGTTGAATCGCAAATCTACCGTGGTTTTTGGATGGTAAGCTGGTTCAAACAGGAATTCGGCCAGCTCGAGCAGCAGCTTGCTGATCAGAGCGGGCAGGAGGCTGAGCAGCTCTTTGATGAATTGCTGCGCAAAGTACCCGCCGGTTCGGATGGTTTACTGCTGCAGCCCTACTGGTCGCCAGGGCTGCGCGTCCCCGGGCCGGAAGCGCGTGGGGTCGTGCTGGGTTTCAGCGATGTGCACACACGCGCCCATCTGTACCGCGCCATCCTGGAAGGCCTGGCGTATGCTTTGCGCGAAGGCGCCGAACGGACCGTCAAGCGCAGCGGTATCCCCATTACCGAGCTGCGCGTGGCAGGCGGCGGCAGTCAAAGCGATGCAGCCATGCAGCTCACCGCCGATATGTTTGGCTTGCCGGCTTCACGCCCACATATCTACGAAGCCTCGGGGCTGGGGGCGGCCATTGATGGCGCAGTTGGCATGGGGATACACCCGGATTTCAGCCAGGCTGTGGCCGCCATGACCCACCTGGGTGATACTTTCCAACCCGATGTCAAGAATCACCAGCTTTATAATGAGTTGTTCGAGCAGGTCTATCGCCAGATTTACCCGCGCGTTAAGCCACTTTATGAATCCATCAACAAATTAATCCGGTAAAATTGCCGTCGATGGATTATTAGTTTACGAAGGCACCCATATGAAGACCGAAAAAACTCTCCTGGCCCTGGATTTTGGCGGCACCAAGCTCTCTGCGGCGACCACCGACCCCGGCCACCTGGCGCAAAGACAATGGTTGGAGCGTACCCGGGTATTCAGCGCAGCTGGAAAAGACGCCCAGACCGATCTGCAGGAGATGATCCGCGCCTCTCACCTGCTGGTTAAGGGAGCTGCGCCAGCTGCCATCGGGGTGAGTTTCGGCGGCCCGGTTGAGCCACAGGCCGGTGTGGTGCGTTTATCGCACCACGTCCCTGGCTGGGAAAATCTGCTCCTCAAGCGGCTGCTGGAAGATGAATTTAGCTGCCCGGTGCTGGTCGATAACGATGCCAATGTCGCCGCGCTGGGTGAATATCGCTTCGGGGCAGGCTGGAGCGCGCTGAGTTTGCTGTACATCACCGTCAGCACCGGCGTAGGCGGCGGCTGGATCCTCAATGGAAAAATCTGGCACGGCGCCCAGGGCATGGCAGGAGAGATCGGGCACACCGCCATCGACCCGCAGGGGCCTGTCTGCCTGTGTGGCAAACGCGGCTGTGTGGAACGCCTGGCATCCGGACCGTATATGGCGCAGGATGCACGCCAGGCGCTCTTCGATGATCCCGCTCAGGGACCCGAGCTGATGCGCCTGTGTGGGGGATTATTGGATGAGATCAGCGGGGAAATGCTCAGCCGGGCAGCTTACGCTGGGGATCCTCTGGCAGCCAGCCTGCTGGGACGCAGCGCATGGGCGATTGGTACTGCAATTGGCAATGCCGCCAACCTGCTGAATCCGCACCGGGTTATCCTGGGGGGCGGTGTGACCAAATCAGGCCTGGATTGGTGGCAGGGTGTCGAATCTGCAGCGCGCCAGACCATGCTGCCGGAAATCGATGTCGAAATTCTGCCGGCGGAGCTGGGCGACGATGCCCCGTTGTGGGGAGCGGTGGCGTTAGCGCTGGAGTCTTTAACCCTTGAGCGTCGGTAAGCAGATCAGCGCCTGGCGTGCTGATCCGAGCGTGGGAGATAATATCAGTGCTTGGCGACAGATCCCGGCACGCCAATCCAGCCTGGTTCCCATACCAGACGATCTCCCCGCTGAGCTGCGCGCCAGCTTGCAGCAGCTCGGCATCCAGACCTTGTACAGCCACCAGCTGCTGGCTTACCGGCGCGCCCAATCCGGTTTGAATATTGCCTTAGTCACGGGCACTGCCAGCGGAAAAAGCCTGGCCTATAATTTACCAGTCCTGGCCGACCTGATCCAAAATCTGCAGGCGCGTGCCTTGTATCTTTTCCCCACCAAAGCACTCGCCCAGGACCAGCTGTCCAGTCTGAAAGAGTTGTTAGCCCAGGCGACGCAGACAGGGCGCCTGCCGCCTCCTGCCATCTATGATGGCGACACACCGGCCTCCCACCGCAGCCAGATCCGCCAGAATACACGCCTGCTGCTCTCCAATCCAGATATGCTGCATATGAGCATATTACCCCATCATACCAACTGGGCGGTATTCTTTGAAAACTTGCGTTATGTCATTATCGACGAGATACATACTTACCGGGGCGTGTTTGGCTCGCATATCGCCAATGTCCTGCGACGCTTAAAGCGTATTGCCCGACACTATGGCAGCCGCCCTCAGTTCCTGCTCACCTCCGCCACCATTGCCAATCCTCAAGAGCATACTTCCCGGCTGATCGAGGAGACGGTCTCAGTGCTGGCCGAGGATGGCTCGGCGCGCGGTCCTAAACACTTCCTGCTCTACAACCCGCCGCTGGTGGATGCGCGCCTGGGCCTGCGGCGCAGCGCTCTGCAGGAAGCTGTACGCCTGACCGACGACTTGCTGACCTCGGCTGTACAAACCATCGTCTTTGCTCGCTCTCGGCGTACAGTGGAAATCGTGCTGACTTATCTGCGCGAAAAAGCAGCCCCTCATTCCGGCTGGGATGCAAATCGAGAACAGCAGGAATTACGCGGCTACCGCAGCGGCTACCTGCCCAGCGTGCGCCGCCAGATCGAGGCTGGTTTGCGACGCGGCGAAGTGCGCGCAGTGGTTGCCACCAACGCCCTGGAGCTGGGCATCGATATCGGGCAGTTAGGCGCGGCAGTATTGGTGGGTTATCCTGGTTCGATCGCGGCCACCTGGCAGCAGGCCGGGCGCGCCGGGCGCGGCAGCGAGCTTTCGGCAGCCATCCTGGTCGCCACACCTGCCCCACTCGACCAATATCTGGTAACGCATCCTGAATACCTGTTCGATCGCAACCCGGAACAGGCCTTGATTGACCCCAACAACC
The DNA here is from genome assembly GCA_964463505.1 of uncultured Anaerolineaceae bacterium. GTDB lineage: Bacteria > Chloroflexota > Anaerolineae > Anaerolineales > UBA4823 > JAJZSS01. Next base: position 16,347 of record CAYXDC010000058.1, on the reverse strand, counting down.
CGCTGATCCTGTTGGACCACCTGCGCTGTGCGGCCTTCGAGCTGCCTTTTCAGTCCAACGAGGCTTTCGGCAATCTACCTGCTGGCGAAGTACAGGAGTATCTGGATTATTTAACCAGCCAGGGTGTGCTGCACTCGTCGAATGCGCGCTATTACTGGATGGCTGACCAGTACCCTGCCCAGCAGATATCTTTGCGGAATGCCTCGCCAAACCAGATCCTACTCCAGGTTGCAGACCATAATGCAGGCGCTGAAACCCTGCACACCATCGGGCAAATTGACCAGGCCAGCGCGCTGTGGATGGTGCACCCGCAGGCGGTTTATCTACACGAAAGCCAGACCTATCTGGTGAATGAATTAAACCTGGCGCAGGGGCAGGCGCTGCTTACGCCTTTCGCAGGCGATTATTACACCATCGCCATGCAAGACACCCAGGTCCAATTGCTGAATCTCCTCACCCAGGAGAATGTGCCAGGCGGAATGAAGTATGCCGGCGAGCTGCAGGTCACCACGCGCGTTACCGGCTTCCGTAAGATCCGCTGGCACACCCACGAAGTTCTGGGCATAGAGAGCCTGGATCTCCCGCCAACCGAACTTCAAACCACCGGTTATTGGATCAGCCTTTCCGATGAAACGGTTGCGCAGCTGCGCCAGAATGGCCTGTGGACAAACGACACCAATGATTACGGACCGGGCTGGGCATTGCTGCGCCAGCAAGTACGTCAGCGGGATGGCTTTAGCTGCCAGGGCTGCGGCTTACCCGAGACCGATCATGCTCACGATGTGCACCATATCGTTCCCTTCCGCCAATTTGCCAGCCCGCAGCAAGCCAACCAGCTCAGCAACCTGGTCAGCTTATGCCCTGCCTGCCACAGGCTGGCCGAAAGCGCTGTGCGCATGCGCAGCGGCCTGGCTGGGCTATCCTATGTGATGAGTAATCTAGCCCCAATCTATTTGATGTGTGATACATCGGATCTAGGCGCTCATAGCGACCCGCAGTCGCCAATCGCCGGGAACAAGCCGGTCGTTGTGGTGTATGATATGGTGCCAGCCGGAATCGGCCTGAGCCAGCGTCTGTATGAAAGCCATGCTGCGCTAATCGACGCAGCTGCAGAGCTGGTGCAGGCCTGTGCTTGCGAAGATGGCTGCCCCTCCTGTGTTGGTCCCGGCGGAGAACAAGGCAGCGGCGGCAAACAGGCTACCCTGGCCATCCTGGGGTTGCTGCACGCCTCCCAAACCTTTTCGAAGGAGATCTGATGCCATCCCTGGCGGATCGATTAAAGTCGCTCGGCGTTCAAATTGGTGCTCAAAATTTAGCTCCCCGCCAGGAGCAATTTCCCTATCCCATTGAAAAAGTGGTCGGCGGCGAAACCCTGGAGACACACTATGGGCTTACGTACCAGGTCGAAGAACGCTTTCCCGCTGATCATCGCCACGGCAACCTGGGCTTGCTGTGCACTTCGCCCATGGACGCGCTGGCAGCCTGGACTGGAGACGATCGTCTGCACCGCCTGGACCCGCATGCGATTGCCTATATTGACACCGAAACCACCGGCCTGTCCGGGGGTACTGGCACGTATGCGTTCATGATCGGGATTGGGCGCTTCAGCGGCGACAACTTCCAGATGCTGCAGCTCTTCATGCGCGATCCCGCCGAGGAACCCGCTCAGCTGGCAGCGCTCGAGCAATACCTGGCGCCCTGCGAAGCCCTGGTCACTTTTAACGGCAAAACCTTCGACCTGCCGCTTTTACGCACGCGCTTCACCACACATGGCTTGAAACCCAGCTTTTCCGATCTGGCGCATATCGATTTACTGCACATTTCCCGGCGTCTATGGCGCGACCGCCTACCTAGCCGTACCCTTGGCAACCTGGAATACCAGATCCTGGGCGCCCAGCGCACCGAAGAAGACGTCCCCGGCTGGATGATACCATCCCTGTACTTCGATTATCTGCGCAGCGGCGATGCGCGCCCACTGCGCGGCGTTTTCTACCATAACAAAATCGATGTGGTCTCCATGGCGGCCCTGCTGAACTGCATTTCCGGACTTCTGGCTGATCCTTCGGGGGCAGCGCTGCCGGACCAGAGCGATCTGCTATCTATCGCAAAATTCTACGAAACGATTGGCGATTCTGCTACAGCCGTGCTGCTCTATCAAGAATGCCTGCGTCGCGATCTGGCAGAATCGCAGCACCTGGAAGCCATGCTGCGGATGGCCCAAATCTATAAACGCGCCGGGGATGACTCTGCCGCCATCCCTTTATGGAAACAAGCCGCTTTTCACTGGAGCCTGGAGGCCCACATCGAGCTGGCGAAAGCCTATGAGCACCGCTTGCGCGACCCAGCTACAGCACTGGAGTGGACCCGGGCCGCCATTCAACTGGTCACCCACCAATCCGTCCCAGCCTTCAACCAGAGCGCACTCCTGGCTGAGCTCGAGCATCGCCGAGAACGGCTCGAACGCAAACTCACCGGCAGCTACTCTGCTGCAGATGATTCTTAACCCAACCCCTTCTTCCAACAAAAACATGGGCCAGGCGCCGATCACACCCGTTCAAAAATACAACATCAAAGTCAACATCCTGGATGGGGCTTTCTTCGGCCTGGCGATGGGGTTTGCTTCGTTTGTCACCATCCTGCCTTTGTTTGTGCGCCAGATGACCGACTCGGCGATCCTGATCGGTCTGATCCCTGCCATCCACAGCATGGGCTGGATGCTGCCGCAATTATTGACTTCCCGGCATGTCAGCAGCCTGCGCAGGTTCAAGCCCTGGGTCTTGTTGATGACTATTCAGGAACGGGCGCCCTTCCTGGCCCTGGCATTGGTAGCCTGGTTTCTACCTGCCCTGGGGAATCGCGCAGCCCTGATCATTACCTTTCTCTTACTGATCTGGCAAGGCCTGGGGGGTGGGGTGACTGCCACCGGCTGGCAGACCATGATCAGCAAAATCATGCCTGGTCACATGCGGGGGACTTTCTACGGCATACAATCTGCTGCAGCCAACCTGCTCTCCAGCCTCAGCGCCATCCTGGCCGGGATTATCCTGGCCAATCTACCGGGACCAGGCGATTTCACGCTGCTCTTCCTGCTCGCCAGCGCGGGGATGCTCATCTCCTGGCTTTTTCTGGCCAAAACGGTTGAAGACGAAAGCCCGGTGCCGGCTGAAATGCTGCCTCCCAAAGACTACTGGCATTCAGTTGCCGGCATATTAAAGAGCGATCGAAATTTTGTGTGGTTCCTGGTCGCCCGGATACTTTCCCAATTCGCCATGATGGGCATGGCTTTCTATACCGTTTACAGTGTGGATTATCTGGGGATGGACGAAGTAACGGTTGGCATCCTCACTGCTGTATATCTGGCCACCCAGATTGTGATGAACCCGTTAATGGGCTGGGTGGGGGACCACTGGAGTCATCTGAGGGTAATCCAGATTGCGGTGCTGGCAGCCATCCTTAGCGCGCTGATTGCCTGGCTGGCGCCTGCTCCAGGCTGGTTCTTCCCGGCATTTATCCTGGCGGGGACCGCCAATGTCGCCTTCTGGACCATAAACCTGGCCCTGATTCTTGAATTTGGGCATGAAGTACAGCGTCCGGTGTATATCGGTCTGGCAAACACCTTGATCGCCCCAGCTGCTATTCTAGCCCCGATTCTGGGTGGGTGGCTGGCTGATACGTTTAACTACCCAACAACCTTCCTGGCAACCATGTTGTTGGGCATCCTGACTGCCATAGTTTATTACTGGTTTGTGCGCGATCCACGGAAAACGCTCAGGGCTCAGCCTGCCAACCTGGATGAAAGCCTGGAAACTACGCTCCCGTAATAATCTCTTATGACTTACACACTTGGTTAGAGTATCCTATCTCTTTAACGTATCAAACCGAATGGAGCTTTTGTGGGTATAAAAGATAGAATTCTCATCCAGCATTTGTGCCTGGTGATACAATCTAACCTATACTCCTATCGCATACTCCTTGACACCGGGAATAGCATTTGTTATAAAGAACCATGATTGGCCAACCAAACGGGCCGGAAAATGTCGCAAACAAGCACACAGCCCACACTGCTCACGCTTCAAACTGGGTTCGACAGGCCCGCTTCTTACCGCGCACCCAGTTTATGGCGTGAGCTTTTTTCTATCTAATCGCCACACGCTTATTCATCGCTACACGAAGCTCTTGAGGGCATCCTCTCGAACCCATCGTAAGCGCACTCGTAATTCGCTGATCAATCAAAGGAGGCAGAGGCAAAGCGAAGTTTCTAGATCGAGTCCAGGATTACCTGACCGGTGCGTAGTTACCGGCAGGCTGCCAGCCATGCGCCGCACCTATAATGGCCTGGCAATTCGTATCCGCAAACCGATACGCTTGACATAAAGGATTAAACGAACGGAGGAGTAAGCTATGAAAAAGACCCATTGGATGTTCACGATCCTGATTCTGTTATCCCTGGTACTGGCATCTTGCGCCCAGGCAACCCAGGCTCCAGAAGCTACTGAACCGCCCGTCGTAGAGACGGAACCCCCAGCCGAAGCGACTGAACCACCTGCCGAGGCTACCGAACCTCCTGCCGAGGCGACTGAACCTCCCGCAGCCGAGCGCAAAGTCGCCACTTTCATCTGGACCCAGGAATTTGACACCCTCAATCCCCTGTACACCAATATGTGGTTTGCCGCCATCACCCATCAGCTTTGGCTGAGCTACGCCTGGGATTTTGATGATCAGGGCAATCCCAATCCGGTTCTGATCACGGAGATGCCCAGCCAGGATAATGGCGGCATCTCAGAGGATGGCACAACCATCACGCTCACCCTGCGCGATGACATCTTCTGGTCTGATGGCACGCCAGTCACCGCGGATGACTTCATATTTACCTGGCAAATGACCATCGATCCCAACAATACCGTTGCTCAGGTCTCTCCCTATGATCTGTTAACATCAGTCGAAGCGCCTGATCCAAAGACGGTTGTGATGAATTTTGCCGAGCCATTTGCTGCCTGGGCTGGGACGATGTGGCACGGTATCCTGCCAGCCCATATCCTGCGCCCTGTTTATGAAGCTGAAGGCACCATCGATAACGCCGAATGGAACCGCAACCCCACCGTCGGTGTCGGTCCCTATAATTTCGCTGAGTGGGAATCGGGCAGCTACGCCCGCTTTGTGGCTAATGAAAACTTCTGGCTTGGTAAACCCGCCATCGATGAAGTATTCTTCCGCTTCGTGCCGGATGATGCTTCTCAGGTTGCTGCCTTGAAGGCCGGTGAAGGTGATCTGGGTACCTTCATTGCCTACTCCGATATCCCCGGTCTGCAGGATGCTGGCGTAAATATCGTCACCGTCTTCTCCGGTTACAACGAGGGCTGGTATATGAACCTCAGCCCTGAAAAAGGTCACCCTGCACTGCAGGATGTGCGTGTTCGCCAGGCCCTGGCCTATGGGTTTGATCGCTTTACGCTGAATAAGGACCTTCTTCTGGGTCTGACGGTACCGGCTGCCACCTACTGGGACAACACTCCATATGCCTTTCCCGATGCTGAACCCTACCCCTACGATCCCGCGATGGCCAACCAGCTCCTCGATGAAGCCGGTTGGGTGGATAGCAACGGCGATGGCACACGCGACAAAGACGGCGTCGAGCTGGTCCTGCGTTATGGAACTACCACCCGTGAGATCCGCCAGGATACCCAGGCTGTCGTCCAGCAGCAGTATCAGGAAATTGGGGTTGGTGTCGAATTATTGAGCTATGACTCGGATATCTTCTTCGGTGGTTATGGAGATGGTGGACCATCTGCTACTGGTGAACTGGATATCTCCGAATGGTCGGATACGACCGACTATCCCGATCCCAACATGGCTTATTGGCTGTGCAGCGAAATCCCCAGCGACGAGTCGCCCGCCGGCGTCAACTGGCAGTACATTTGTGACGAAGAGCTGGACGCGCTCTTCCAGCTCCAAAATACACAGGTGGACTTCGCAGAACGCCAGGCTACTTTCCACCAGATCAGCAAGATTGTATTCGACAAAGTGTACTGGCTGGGTGTCTGGCAGGATCCCGACACGTTTGCAATCGGGCCTCGCTTGCAGAATGTAAAAATTTCAGGCTCGACCCCCTTCTACAATATCTATGAATGGGACCTTGTCCCCTGATTCTGGATTGACCTGATCTCATGGTGGCCGGGGCTGGTAATAGCCAGCCCCGGCCATTCGAAAATACATATCAAACGATTTCTCAGTCAGGACGTAATAGATGACGCGATATATCATCCGGCGCATCTTGCAGGCCATCCCGCTCCTGTTCATCATCAGTGTGATTTTATTCGTCCTGATGCAGAATATGGGCGATCCCCTGGCGACCATGGGGGGGCGCACGATCACCCGTTCAGCAGAGCGCGAGCGATTGACCCGCCAGCTCGGCCTGGACAAACCCATCTATATGCAATATCTTTACTGGCTGATCGGAAACGATTGGGATAAGTTCGATCGCGATGGAGATGGGATCGAAGAAAGCCCAGGAATTCGTAAAGGTATCCTGCGCGGCGATTTCGGCACCTCCCTGGTCAACCGCGGCATTCCAGTGACCACGGTGATTGGCGATCGTTTGCCCAATACCCTGATCTTGATGCTGACCGCAGAGCTCGTGATCATCCTTTTTTCATTGGGGATTGGCGTCTATTCAGCGCTGCGCCAGTATTCTTTCATGGATAACTTGATTACGGGGATCTCATTTATTGGCTATTCCATGCCCATCTTCTTCATCGCCCTGGTATCCATGTATATTTTTTCGGTAAACTTCAAACGCTGGGGCTTGCCTTACCTGCCAACCGTGGGCATGTTTGATCCTCAAGTCGGAAAAACGGCCAGCGAAGTCCTGCGCCATTTGATCTTGCCGGTATTCAGCATCTCCTTCATCAGCCTGGCAGCTTACAGCCGCTATATCCGCGGCACGATGCTGGAAGTGCTCAACCAGGATTATATTCGCACCGCCAAATCCAAAGGCATCCCGCGCCGCGATATCATCTTTGTTCACGCCTTGAAAAACGCCTCGCTGCCGATCGTCACCATCATTGGGCTGGATCTGCCGCTGCTGCTGGCAGGGGCGGTCGTTACCGAACGCATCTTCGCCTGGCCTGGGATGGGCCGTTTGTTCCTGGATCACCTGACCCGCTCAGACACGCCGGTAGTCATGGGTATTCTACTGTTGATCTCGGTCGCTGTAGTGGTGTTTCAGATCCTGACCGATATTACCTATGCCTGGTTGGATCCACGCATAACCTACAAGTAGGAGCCATAAGTATGAACTCCTCCCTGGAAAGCTCCTCACCTGCTCCCGCCGTCCAGGATATGCTGGAAGCGCCCCCCCTGACCCTTGGTCAGCTCACCTGGCGCCGCTTCCGGCGCCACAAGATGGCGATCTTTGGCGCAGTGACTCTGTTCTTATTATTCATCTATTCTTTTGGCGGAGCCTTTATATTTTCGGAACAGTATGCCAATTTTACTGAGACCGGTGCACGCTTGCAAGCGCCATCCAGCACACATCCTTTCGGCACCGATACGATCGGGCGGGATATCCTTGCCCGCACGATTTACGGCGGTCAGATTTCCCTGTTTATTGGTCTGACAGCTGTCATCATTGAATTATTAATGGGCGTGATGATCGGGGCAATTTCTGGATATTATGGCGGGCGAATCGATGCCCTGCTGATGCGTTTCACCGAAGCTGTACTGAATATTCCCCAAATCTTCCTGCTGCTGGTTATGGCTAAGTTCTTCGCCGGCAAGCTCCCCAATATACAGGTACTGGGTCGCACTTTTAGCGGCAGCGTGGTGGTGATCATCTTCATTATCGGCCTGACCAGCTGGCCTTACCTGGCGCGTATTGTGCGCGCCGAGTTTCTCTCACTCAAAGAAAACGATTTCGTCATGGCGGCGCGTGCTACGGGAACCAGCAGCACAGAAATCATCTTCCGCCATATCCTGCCCAATTCGATTGCCCCCATTGTGGTGTCTGGAACGTTGGGCGTAGCCAATGCGATCCTCTCCGAAGCTTATATCAGCTTCCTGGGGATGGGCGTACAACCGCCTACTGCCACGTGGGGCAATATGCTAGAAGGCGCCTATAACTATATTGAGTCTTCACCCTGGTTGTGGTTCTTCCCAGGGATGCTGATTTTGCTGACTACGCTCAGTATCAACTTCCTGGGAGACGGCCTGCGCGACGCACTGGATCCCCACAGCCGGGCGGCATAGAAATTTATGAGCAATCATCAAGAACCCATTCTGTCCGTCAAGCATCTTAAGACGCGCTTTCATACCGCCGAAGGCACGGTCTACGCAGTTAATGATGTCTCATTTGACCTGTACGACAAGGAAACCCTGGCGGTGGTGGGCGAGAGTGGTTGTGGTAAATCCGTGACCATGATGTCGATCCTGGGCTTGATCCCCATCCCGCCCGGCGAGATAGCTGCGGGGGAAGCGCACTATCTGGAGCGCGACCTCCTGAAATGCACTGAAAACGAGATGGAAACCATCCGCGGCAGGGAAATCGCCATGGTCTTTCAGGATCCAATGACTTCCCTGAATCCAGTGCTGAGCATTGGTCACCAGATCACCGAATCCTTGCGCTGCCATCTGAATATGAACCAGGAAGAAGCCAACCAGCGCGCAGTGGAAATGCTGGAATCGGTTGGCATACCAGACCCTGCCTCCCGGCTTAAAAGCTACCCGCACCAGTTTTCAGGCGGCATGCGCCAGCGGGTGATGATTGCTATGGCGCTGGCATGCAGCCCAAATGTGCTCATCGCCGATGAACCCACCACCGCCCTGGATGTCACCATCCAGGCCCAGATCATGGAATTAGTCCATGAAATCCGCCAGCGCATGAGCATGTCGATCATCTGGATCACACATGACCTGGGTGTGGTGGCCGGCATGGCCGATCGCGTAATCGTGATGTACGCAGGCTATATCATGGAGCAAGCCTCGGTAATCGACCTTTATGAACAACCCCATCACCCTTATACGCTGGCGCTTCTGGCTGCCCTGCCACGCGTCGATTTGCGCCGCGAGCACCGCCTGCTGTCGATCCCCGGCGCACCGCCCAATCTACTGGTAGAGCCGGTGGGCTGCCCGTTTGCCGCACGCTGCCAGCTCGCCTTTGAGCACTGCCGAATTGAACGACCACCCCTTTTCACCACCGGCGAAGGCCACCAGGCAGCCTGCTGGCTGGACCCGAAAACCGGTAAACCGCGCTGAGATCATTCCATGGACACACACATGAATGCCGTACAACCACTGGTAACTGTTCGTGACTTAAAGAAACACTTTCCTATCACGCAGGGATTGTTGATCCAGCGCCAAGTCGGGGCAGTCTATGCAGTGGATGGGGTAAATTTCGATATTTATCCCGGCGAAACCCTGGGTCTGGTCGGTGAATCAGGCTGTGGCAAGACAACCGTAGGGCGCACGATGCTCGGGCTCTACCCACCCACCGCCGGAGAAGTGGTGATCGCCGGGCATAATATTCGTAGCGCTTCTAAACAGGAATGGATGCTGATCCGCCGTAAAGCCCAGATGATCTTCCAGGATCCATTTGCATCTCTAAATCCACGCTGGACCGTTAGCGGGATTGTTGCCGAACCGCTGCGTGTGCACAAACTGCTAAATACGCACAGCGAGCGCTCTGTGCGCGTACAGGAGCTCTTAGAGATGGTTGGGCTCTCCGGCCGGCTGCTGAACCGCTTCCCGCATGAATTCTCGGGCGGGCAGCGCCAGCGCATTGGCATCGCCCGCGCCCTGGCCTCTGATCCGCTTTTTATCGTCTGCGATGAGCCCATTTCCGCCCTGGACGTTTCCATCCAGGCCCAGGTGGTGAACCTGCTGGAAGATCTTCAAGATCGCCTGGGGCTGACGTATTTATTTATCGCTCATGATCTCAGCATGGTGCGCCATATTTGCGACCGGGTGGCGGTGATGTATCTGGGGGCTATCGTCGAGCTGGGTCCGCGCGATGACGTCTACGAATCCCCCTTGCACCCGTACACACGCGCCTTGCTCTCGGCAGTGCCCATCCCCGATCCGCGCAAAGACCGCTCCCGCCAGCGCATCATCCTGACTGGCGATGTGCCCAGCCCGATTCACCCCCCTTCTGGCTGCCGCTTTCACCCGCGCTGTCCCATCGCTGTCTCGCGCTGCAGCACAGAGGTCCCGGTGTGGCGCGAGCTGACCCCCGGGCATTGGGCGGCCTGCCACGAAATTTAACCAGCACCTGAGAAAAATAATATGCCCGTAGAATTAACCTTGACTGAAAAATACGAGCGCCAGGGTTGGCCCTCCCTGCCTCGACCAGACATGCAGCCCCCGCCAGGCTGGAGCCTGGAATTAATCACTTCCGTGCCGCGTATCTACAATCACAGCCTGGCGCCGACCGGCGAGCGGGTGGCTTTTTTGTGGGGGCGAGAGGGCTGTGCAGATGTCTATACCCTGGAGCTCAAAACTGGAGGGCGTGCCTGGCCGCAGCGTATCTCCCTGGACCGCCCCAGCAAACCTTACTGGTCGGATGAAATCCCGCAGTGGTCTCCCGATGGTCAGTGGTTGGCGTACACCAGCGGCGACGATGTGTATGTGGCCCCGGGAACAGGCGGCAAACCGGAAAAAATCACTGCCTTTGCCCCAGGCTGCTTCGCGCCAGTCTGGCTGCCTGACAGCCAGCACCTGATCGTCAGCCAGGAGCTGGAGGATTTTAGTCAATTCTGGAAAATTGAGCGTACCGGCGCCCAGGCTCAACGGCTGACCCACGACAAAGGCGATCACCTGGACGCGCGACCCTCCCCGGACGGCAATACGATCGTCTACACGCAAAAATCAGGTGACGATTTACGCAGGCTTGACTTACGCCTGCTGGATTTGAGCACGGGAGCCATCACCCCGCTGACCGGCGCGCCTCAGCAAAAAGACTGGTATCCACGCTGGTCACCGGATGGCAGCCATATTGCATTTCTGTCTCAGCGCTCCGGCTTTACCGAAATCTGGCTCATACAGCCCGGAGGCGCAAAACCCCACCAGCTCACCCATCTGGGGGCCGATGTTGCCGAGCCGGCCTGGTCTCCGGATGGGCAGCAGTTGGCCTGCACGGTTAACCATCAGGGTGAACTGCACCTGGCCCTGGTAAGCCTGACTGAAGGCTCGATTACTGAAGTATCGGCCAAAAAAGGCGTCTATGCACGCCCGAACTGGTCGCCGTATGGTAAATTCCTGACCGTTGAATACGAAGACCCGCTATCGCCGCCCGACCTGTACCGCATTGCGCTACCCTCCAAACGCCGCACCCAAATCACGTATTCAAATCCGCCTGCCCTGCAGGCGCTCGAACTGCTCGAGCCGCAGTCCGTCAGCTATGCAAGTGCAGACGGTCTGGAAATTCACGGCCTGCTGTACAATCCCCCAAAAGGCAACCAGGCGGCTCTCGTCCACCCGCACGGCGGCCCTGCCGACCAGTACACCTTTGGCTGGGATATTTTTGACCAGTACCTGGCAGCCAAAGGTTACACGATCCTGGCGCCCAATTACCGAGGTTCAACCGGTTACGGGGTCGCCTTCGAGCACGCCAACTACAACGATTGGGGTGGAGGCGATACAGCCGACTGCCTGAATGCTGCCAGCCTGCTCGCCCAGCGCCCCGCCATCGACCCGGCGCGCATCGGCATCCTGGGCGCTTCGTACGGCGGGTACATGGTAGCCTGCTGCCTGAGTCGCGATAGCGAATACCACTTCGCCTGTGGGGTGAGCAAATTTGGCGACGCCGACCTGTTCAGCTCCTGGGCGCTCTGCGACCGCTCCACGCGTGAATATACCGAGATGATGCTCGGTCATCCCGCGCGCCAGCGCCTGATTTTTATGAATGGCTCTCCCATCCTGCAGGTGGACAAGGTGCTCAGCCCGGTACTGCTCCTGCACGGTTTAAAAGATGATGTTGTGCCGCCCCAGGCTTCCGAAGAATGGGTAGAAGCGCTGCGCCGGGCGGGCAAAACATACGAATACAAGACCTATGCCGGGGAACCGCATGGGTTTCAAAAGCGTACCAACGTCCTGGACGTGTATGCGCGTACCGAACGCTTCCTGGACTGGCATCTATTTCCCGCACCACTATAGAAAGTCCACCATGACAGAATTTTTCACTTTCGAACACCTGACCTGGCCCGAAGTTCACGCTTTGCCGCGCCACACGCCCCTGGTTATCCCCCTCGGCGCCGGCTATCCCATGCAGCGCCTGGCCAGCGCCCTGGGCGACCCCGAGCGCGCCGGTTTGTTGCCGCCTATCCCGTATGGCTGGCGCGGCAGCGGTCTGGAGGCGCCTGAAGCAGTATTTGGGGCTTTGCTGCGCAATCTGCTCGACAGCCTGCGTGAAGATGGCTTCAGCCGCGTGTATGCCCTCACCCCGCCCGAATTGGAGCTTGGCCTGGGCAGCAGCCGCATTACTCTGCCCGACCGCCCGGTCTACGGGCTCCTGCCGGAAGCACTTCCTGCCAGACAGGAGCTGGGCAAGGTGATCCTGATGCCCTACGGGCATACCGAGCAGCACGGCTATCACCTGCCACTTTCGGTTGACAGCATTTGCATCGACGCCGTCAGCCACGCAGCCGCGGCTCTGCTGGCCGACAAAGCTTTCAGCCTACCGGTGTTTCCCTATGGGGTCAGCACTCATCGCAGCAGCTTTGCCGGCACCCTGAACTGCGGCGGGCGGGCTTTTGAGGATTTTGTCCTGGCTCTGCTGGATACGCTGGTCAGGCGCGGCTTTGATCGGTTTTACCTGCTCTCCGGGCATGGCGGCAACTGCTCTTTCCTGGTCAATGTCGCCAAATATGCCGGTGAGCGCCACCCGCATATTTTCTGCGCTACTACCTGGCTGTACCTGTCATCCGGCGCAGGCGTCGAGGCGGTACAGCGCTGGCGGCGCTCGGGGCGCGGCGGGATGGGCCATGCCGGCGAGCTCGAAACGTCCTTCATCCTGCACCTGCACCCCGAGCTGACCCACATGGAACGCGTGGTGGATGAAACTGATTTTATCTCCACACCCAATTATTATATGGATTGGGTGGAAGGCGGCGCCTTGGTAGCCAACCCGCCCTGGTATGACGACACGCTGACTGGGGCTTACGGCGCCGGCAGCCTGGCGACGGCTGAAAACGGTGCCCGCTGGCTGGAGGCTGCCGCCCAGGAAAAAGCCGGGCATATTCTCGAAATTCACGAGCAGTTCCAGCGCCGCCTGATCCGGCGGCAGGAACGCGCTCGCGATAAATAAACATCATTCAACGCGACACACAACGGAGGCCTTTATGAGTTCAGAACTTTTCGCCGCTATGACCCGCAGTATTCTGGATGGAGAAGCGGAGGACGCGGCTGATCTGGCGCGCCAGGCGCTGGCACAGGGGTTGGATCCCCTGGCAGCCATTAATCAGGGCTATGTGCCTGGCATCCAGCAGGTGGGGCAGGAATTTAGCTGCGGTGATGCCTTCCTGCCGGAACTGGTGATGGCGGGTGAGGCGATGAAAGCCGCCATCGCAGTGCTGGAGCCGGAGATGGCGCGCCAGGGTGTCGAACGCAGCCTGGAAGGGCGTGTGGTGATCGGCACCGTACATGGCGACATCCACGACATTGGCAAGACCCTGGTGGGGACGCTGCTGGCCGCACACGGTTTTGAGGTGCACGACCTGGGCGTGGATGTGGAAGTCACGCGCTTCGTGGAGACTGCCCGCGCTGTAAAAGCCGATATTGTCGGCCTGAGCGCTCTGCTCACCACCACCATGGTCGTCCAGCGGGATGTGATCGAAGCTCTGGAAGATGCCGGCTTACGTCCCAGCGTGAGGGTCATGGTGGGCGGTGCGCCGGTCACGCGCCAGTGGGCGGCAGAGATCGGCGCCGAGGGTTATTCCGAGGACGCCGCCGGAGCTGTGCAGGTCGCCCGCCAGTTGATGGCGGTGGCTTAAGGGGTTGGATGATGTCAAAAGAAATTTTATCCATCAGCAACCCGCGCCTGAAGCTGGAAATCCTCAGTGATGAGGACGTGCAGCGCCTGCACACCGCCACCCTGGATGTGATTGCTAACACCGGTGTGCGCTTTCCATCCAAACACGCCCTGACAATCTGGGAAGAGCATGGCGCGCAGGTGGACCACGCCACGCAGATCGTGAAGGCGCCTGGCGAGCTGATCGAGGCAGCCCTGCAGAAAGCCCCTCCCACCTACAGCCTGGCTGCGCGCATACCCGAGCAGGATCTGGCCCTGGACGGAGACCATGTGTATGTGGCCACGGATGGCTGCGGCGTGGAAATCATCGATCTGGATACTGGCGTGCGCCGCACCTCCCGGCTCTCGGATGTGATGGAGATTGCCAGGGTGGCGGATGCCCTGCCGGAGATCGCTTTCCATTGGGTACCGCTCTCTGCGCAGGATCGCCCGCCGCATACGCGCGGGCTACACGAAATTTTGGCAATTTGGAATAACTCCACCAAGCACGCCCAGACCGAAAGCATCTATTCTGCCGCCGAAGCCACCCTGGCGGTCGAGATGGCATCTGCCATTGCCGGCGGCAAAGAGGCTCTGCGCCAGCGCCCGCTGCTCTCCTTGATGCAGTGCACGGCGCCGCCCCTGGGTCAGGATGGCGGCAGCCTGGATGCCGCCCTGATCGGCTCACAGGCCGGGCTACCGGTTGGCTTTATGACCATGACCGCCAGCCTGACCACCGCCCCTGCCACCCTGGCAGGCAACCTGGTGGTGGGCAATGCCGAGGTGATCAGCGCCCTGGCCTTAATTCAGCTCGCCTATCCGGGCGCTCCGGTATTCTATGCTGCTGCTCAGACGGCCTCCGACCTGCGCAGCGGGGCATACACCGGCGGCGGGCCGGAAGATTTCCTGTTTGGGGCGGCAACCAACCGTCTGGCCGATTTTTATCATGTACCGCTTTCCATGGGCTCTTTTGCCACCGGCGCTAAAGAACCAAACTGGCAGGCCGGGCTGGAGAACAGCCTCTCCACCTTTATGGCCTGTATCAGCATGTCGGATATGTTGCTGGGGGTCGGTCTGCTGCACGGCAGCCGCATCTGGTCTTACGAGCAGATGCTCCTGGACTGCGAAATCTTTTCCATCATTCACAAAATGATGGCAGGCATCCCCGTCAACGATGAGACCATCGCCCTGGAAGCCATTCACGCCGTGGGGCCGGGCGGCAATTTCCTGACCCAAAAACACACGCGCCGCCATATGCGCGAGCTGTGGCTGCCGCGCTTCCTGGACCGGCGCCCCTACAATATCTGGGAAGAGCAAAAAGATGATGGACGCGACTGGGCACGCGCAAAAGCGCGCCAGTTGCGTACCGAACACCAACCCATGACGCTGGAACCCCGCCTGGAAAAAGAATTAAATCAAATGATCCGTACGCTGGAGGCGTAAAAAGACCATGCCGCCCATGCTAAAACTACTCACCGAGGCGATGATCGAGCAAGTCCTGGCTGAAGCTTTCCAGCTCCTGCAAGACACAGGCATCCTGGTGCAGTCCGCCGCCGCCCGCCAGCTGCTGGCAGACCACGGAGCCCAACTGGTTGGCGAGGTCGCCCATCTGCCCCAGGGCATGGTGCTGGATGCGCTGACCAGCGCACCGCACGAATTCCACCTGTACAACCGCCAGGGCGAAGCTGTGGTGCGTTACGGGGGGGATGCCGTGCATTTCGATCCCGGCTCGTCGGGAGTCAATATATTTGACCCGCGCACCCGCAAGCACCGCCCGGCGCAGAGCGCTGACCTGGTGCGCTTGATCCAGGTGACGGAAATGCTGCCTGAATATGATGCCCAGTCGACGGCGGTGGTGTGCAGCGACGTGCCCAAGGAGATCGGCGACCTGTACCGGCTGTATCTGGTACTGCTATACGCAAATAAGCCGGTGATCAGCGGGGCTTTCAGCCGCCGCAACACCCAGGCGATGATCGATATGCTGGCGCTGTACGCTGGTGGGCAGGCTGAGCTGCGCGCACGTCCCCTGGCGGTCTTCGATGTCTGCCCCACCCCACCCTTGATTTTCAGCCCCTTTGCCGCCGAAAGCCTGATCGATCTGGCGCGCGCCGGCGTGCCAGCCGAGCTGATCTCCATGCCCCTGGCAGGCGCTGGCTCCCCGGTCACCCTACTGGGCTCCATCGTCCAGCACGCCGCCGAGACCCTAGCGGGCATCACCCTGCACCAGCTTGCCGGCCCGGGCGCGCCGGTGGTGTGGGGCGGCGCTCCGGCGGTCTTTGATATGCGCCACGGGACAACCCCTATGGGCGCAGTCGAAACCGCCATGCTGGATATCGGCTATACGCAAATTG
>CAYXDC010000057.1:0-21933 GCA_964463505.1 uncultured Anaerolineaceae bacterium | reverse complement strand
CTGGTTCCGACATTGTACCTGTGGTGGGTCGATAGCCTGGCGATCACCAGTGGCACCTGGACGATTGACCCAGCTCAAACTACAGGATGGATGGTTGGATCGCTGCCCATCGAGGAAATGATCTTTTTTGGGATCACCAACTTGATGATTAGTTTTGGAGTTACCCTCTTGATTGCAGAGGAGAGTAAAAGGCGATTTGCAGCATTGCTCACCAGCATCCGCAAGTGGTCGGACGACGGACATTACTCGTCCGCGTCACAATAAGGTTTTTAACCGCATGTAATTGCCAAAATAACCCAGGCGGGGGAATGTAGTATGTATAAACCCATTCCAGAGCCCAATCCACAAGCCGGACTGCACGCTTTACGAGCGATGCTGCGTGAGAAACATCCTTTGGCAGCCATGCAAGTATTCCATGCTTCCCTGGGAGATGTGTTTCGGATTAAGTTACCGGGATTTGCACCGGTCGTACTGGTAGGCCCTCAGGCAGCGCATTTTGTGTTGGTGGAAGAGCGCGGCAGTATGCGCTGGCGCAACGAACAGGACCCGGTGACCGACTTGCTCCGGCATGGTGTGTTGGTAGAAGATGGGGATGAACACGATCAATTGCGCCGCCTGATGAATCCGTCCATGCACCGCCGTAGATTGCTTGGTTATGAAGAGAGCATGCTTCAGGCTGTCGATCAGGTGACGGCTGAGTGGCGTTCAGCGCAAACCTATGATATGTTGGTAGAAATGCGCAAGATTACTTTGTTAATTCTGATGCGCACGCTCTTTGGTGAAGATTTTAGCCCGCACTTGCAGCGCTTATGGGCGGCAGTCTTGAGGAGCATACAATACATCTCACCCGGCATATGGATGTTCTGGCGTTCAGCGCCACGCCCACAATATCGTCGGGCGATTGTCCAAATTAACAGTTATCTATATGAAATTATTCAGTCCCGCCGTCAGGAGCTTGAGAAGGGTCGCCCTGCTCAGGATTTACTGGATGAGCTTATCTATGCCGGGTTGAAAGATGATTTGATCCGTGATCAGCTCCTCACCATGCTCATCGCCGGACATGATACCAGCACGGCTCTGCTGAGCTGGTCACTGGCGATGATGGGGCTTCATCCCGAAATTATGCGGCAGTCACAAACTGAAGTGGATCAGATCCTGGGGGGCTTGCCTCCGCTCGGAGAGATGCTCTCCCAATTGGTATTGATCCAACAAGTTATACAAGAAACCCTGCGTCTTTACCCCCCGATTCATCTGGGCTCGCGACTTGCAGCCGCAGATTTAGAATATGATGGTTACCTGATCCCAAAGGGCACACGCGTGATTTATTCAATCTATTTGACCCAGCGCCATCCTGGCTACTGGACTGATCCAGACAGATTTGATCCTCAACGCTGGACTGGCGCTGCCAAACCCGCCCCATACACCTGGCTGGCATTTGGCGGCGGGCCGCGCAATTGCATTGGGTCTGCTTTCGGGCAGGTAGAAACACGCTTGATCCTGGCGCGCCTGTTGCAGCGCTTTGACTTGGAATTGGTGGAGAAGGAGATTCATCTACATATGGGCGCCACGCTGGAGCCACGCCCAGGCGTGCGCATGCGCGTCAGCACGCGCTGAAAGTTCGGTGTAATAAAACACACTCTCGGCTTGACCGAACATGCCGAGAGTGTATTAGTCTGTTAAAGAGAATTTAGCGGATGAAGTCCAACGGGTTGACTTTCGCGCCGTTGATCACCAATTCGAAATGCAGGTGTGGGCCGGATGAGTTTCCGGTGCTACCCAGACCACCGATCACATTGCCTTGGAATACACTCTGTCCACAGCCAACTCCTACAGAAGAGAGGTGAGCATAAGCAGACTGCCAGCCGTTACCGTGGTCAATCACAATCAAGTAGCCGTAGCCATAATCACTCCACCCAGAATAGACAACCACGCCGCCATCGGTAGCAAATATGGCATTACCAATGGAGCCGCCGATATCAACTGCTGGATGGACAGAGCCATTATAGGTGTATCCGGAAATCGTCCGGTCGGTTGTGGGCCATATGAAAGTGCCATTACCAATCGCACCCTCATACACACTTCCACAGTGCCCGGCGCCGTAGAAGCGTGCTGAAGCAGGATTGGTGCGCGAGATCGCCGGCGGCCCCCAGTCTTTTAATGCACGTTTGCCATCCGGGATGATCAACCAGGAGCCTGGCTCGATGGCAGGCTGGCCTTCTTGTAAGGCTGTCAGGTCGATATTGTTGCCAGGATATTCGATGATTGTTTCAGGGTCTACATTGAAAAAGGCAGCCACGTGGTTAAGGTTATCATTTTCGTTCCACTGGTAATAAGTCCCGTTTATGGGCAGGATATTTAACACTTGCTCTGGTTTCAGCAAGTGTGGATTGTCCTGCAAGGTTTCGAAGTTACCCCACAGGACAGTCTCCGGTTTGAGGCTGAACTGATCCGCAATACTAAATAGGCTTTCGCCAGTTTGCACGGTGTATGTGATAACTTCCACACGTGGACGGTTAGGAATCAATGTATCCAAAAGTGTCAGCCGGCTAATTCCAAAATCGGCAGCAGAGAACTGGTTCTCCAGCGGCGCCAGTGCTACCGCTGATGCAAATTCAGTTTCGGGTGCAGCTTCTTGCCGCGCAGCCTCAGCTTTTGGCGCCTTAATCAGGCCGGAAGCTGCTGTACCCTGTTTGACGAAGCGGTTGTATGCCAGTATTGCGGCTGTTCCAACGAGAATGACTAACAGGAGATTGACAAGCACAGAAACGAGTTTCCCACCTTGAGAGGTGGATGAGCCAGGATTGTTATCCGGCGTCTGTTGAGAGGAAATGTTTTTAGACATAGTTTTTTTCCGAAAACACGGATGTAACCAGCTTAGCGTGTGTGATTCTTATTGTATCTCAATCCGAGCCTACTATTGCTGCTCGGTCCAGATTGACATTTTACCCAAAAAACGGTTATCCTGTAAAGCGCTGGATAATTCTCATCCAGTGTTCATATCCAGGTTTGTTAGATCGGGGCCTCTTTGATTCGCGGATGAATTCAGGGCCTGGTGGATTTCCTACTGCGGTTGTCTTATGTTGATTGACAAAAGAATGGCTTGGTGATAAATTTATCTCAGATTAACAATTGAATTACCAGGAAAAGGTGCGCCAGCCGCCCGGATGCGCGGCGCATAATGGGGAAACCCGGTACTCGAATAGACCAAGATTGGATCTGTTCGAAAGTCCGGTGCTGTCCCGCAACGGTATCACTGTTCACAACCAGTGGAGCCCGACCACCCGCCTTTCCCTTGCTCGTAACACCCTTCGCGGAAAGGGAGGTCGAGTTCCTGGTTTATAAAATCAAACTAGGTAATGCTCTCAGACCTTCCCGCCTAAAAGGCGGGATTTGTTTTTTCCTCCTCTATACGCGAAGTTAAATCAATAAGATCAATTATAGAAGAGGGCACAAAATGAAAAAACAAACTGTCCGGTTCGTAAATTATTTGGTGGTCATACTGATTGGTGCATTGATTGTGGGTTGCCAAAGCACACCTGCCACACCTGAAGCCAGCCCGGCAACCGCCGAGCCTTCTGCAACGCAAGTAGAGGGGATCTCGACTGAGACACCTCCAGCCCCTACCTTAGCTCCGGCTACACAAACGCCCGAGTCTGCTCCTACCCAGACCAATGCCCAGGCGATGGAGACAACCGGAACTTCCACCACACCTGGATCTAAAGCTTATCTGGTGATTGAGCTGGGCGAAGAGAACACAGTGACCACGCCAATCACCTTTACCGGCTCCATCACTGGTTTGGATGCCCTGCTTCAGACAGGTCTGGATGTGGTTACACAAGAGACCTCATTTGGTGTTGCTGTGTGCAGCATTGAAGGAGTGGGTTGCCCGGCAGACGATTGTTTCTGCTCCCCAACCAATTTTTGGAATTACCTGAATTGGGATTGGGCGCAAAATCAATGGGCTGCGTCGATGGTGGGCCCAAGCGGAACAACCCTGACGGACTATGCCTTTGATGGCTGGCGCTGGCAGACTTTCGAAGATACTGTGACCCCACCGCCAGCTCCTGAGCTCATTGCTGGTACGGCGATGGACTACTTGCTCAGTAAGCAGGACCCTACCACGGGCGGTTATGGCTCGTTGGGAAGCACCCTGGATTTTCTATTAGCAGCTGGCGCTAGCGAATTACCGGTGATTGATCTCAAAGCCCAAGAAGGCGCCCCTGGCTTGCAGGATTATATCCTCCTGGAGGGTGCGGCTTATGCAGAAGGAGATGCCGGTACAGCAGGTAAACTGGCCATGGGGCTGGCATCAGCCCAGGTCTGTTTGCCGACTGGAACAAAATTACCTCAGGATTATTATGACCCGGCTACCGGGGCTTATAGCGATAAAAGCCTCTTTCAGGCGTTTGCCATGTTGGGTGTACTCTCCAGTGGAGAAACTGTTCCTCTAGAAGCGGTGGCTTATCTCAAAAGCCATATCCAACCCAGCGGTGGCTGGGCGTGGTTCCCTGGTGAAGCGGAAGATTCCAATACCACCGCCATCGCTATACAGGCTTTGATCGCGGCAGGTGAATCGGTGACATCACCGGAAATCAGCAATGCTCTGACTTTTCTGCAGTCTTTTCAAAACTCTGATGGCGGCTTTTCTTACAGCCAGGATTACCTCGGCACCAGCGATGGTAACTCCACCGCCTACGCCATCCAGGCTATCCTTGCCGCCGGGCAGAGCCCAGCTTCCGAAGTCTGGAGTAAAGATGGCCAAAATCCCCTCTTTTATCTGCTGGATTTGCAGCTTGCTGATGGAAGCTTTGAATGGCAACCTGGCAGCGGTTCCAATGACCTGGCAACGATGCAGGCAGTGGTGGCATTGCTTAACCGTTATTACCCCATCAGTACGGCAGGATTCTCAGAGTGTGGGCAATAACAGTCTTGGAATGCAAATCCACACACGTAGAAATAGTCTTGTGAAAGGCTTAAAAATGCGAAATTTTCGCTGGTTGGTTGCCATAGGATTGGCGCTTGTACTCGGCTTGATCAATTTACCACAGGTGATCGCTCAAGAAGGTGAGCGCACCGGTCTGGTTATCCAATTTGCCGATGGCACTCTAGTGACCAGTTGCGTCGATCTGGGCGGGCTGGCCTTGAATGGGTACGACCTATTGCAGCAATCCGGACTGGACCTATCGGTGTATTATGATGCCAATCAGGATGTTGCAGTTTGCAGTATCAACGACCAGGGTTGTAGCGCTGATCATTGCTTTTGTCAATTTCCAGATTACTGGTCTTATTGGCATATGGAAGATGGAAAGTGGGTGTATTCTGGTCGTGGGTCGAGTGCTCACGCCGTACAATCCGGCTCGATAGAGGGTTGGGTTTGGGGTTCTGGCGAACCACCGCCTTTGATCTCCTTTGAGCAGATCTGTCCTTCTACGCCTGGGCAAGCGTCCCTTGCAGAAAGCACGCACAGCACAGCCAATGTAGATGTGGTGGCTGCTAAACCTGCCGATATGGCCGGGATGTTGCCCGCCCTGGAGGCTTCCTCACACCTCCCTGCTCAGACTACTTCAGGCTTTCAATCAACTGGATATCTTGTGTTTGGCTTCGCGTTAGTTGCCATGGGTTTAGGCTTAATGGTTATTTTGATTGTTCAGCATCGATGAAAAGTCGCTGGCTGAGCCCCCTGATTTACCTCGTCTGCAGCCTGGTTGGGATCGTCTCTTTGCTATATCCGTTCTTTTTGCCCCAGGGAACGACTGGCGCCCAACCCGGCTTGCAGCGAAGTGCAGATATGCCGCTGATGCTTACGGTGCTCCTTGGGCTGGCATTATTGGTGCTGGTGTATGAGGTGCAAGGCCAGGCGATGAACACCAAGCTGATCGCTCTGCTGGGGGTTCTGGTGGCGATCAATGCCGCGCTGCGCTTTCTTGAGGTCGCAATTCCTGGGCCAGGCGGGTTTAGTCCGGTCTTCTTTTTAATTGTTTTGACAGGTTATGTATACGGGGCGCGCTTTGGCTTTTTGATGGGCGTGCTGACACTGTTGGTGTCTGCCATCCTGACAGGTGGTGTGGGACCCTGGTTGCCCAGCCAGATGTTCACAGCCGGCTGGGTAGGAATGAGTGCAGCAATTTTGCGCCCACTGTTGCTTGGCCTGCATCTAAAAGGACAGGGGGAAGAAATCTGGATCCTGGCAGGTTTCGGCGCTTTTTGGGGCATGATGTACGGTGTAATCATGAATCTGTGGACCTGGCCCTTCATTGCCGGACCAGCAGACCAGTATTGGGAGTATGGAGTGGGGATTTGGGAAACGGTGCAGCGCTATGCCAGTTATTACCTGCTGACCTCCTTGGTCTGGGATATAGTGCGGGCAAGTGGTAATTTCCTATTGATCTTGGGATTCGGGATGCCAGCCTTGCGCACTTTACGTCGCTTTAAGCAGCGTTTTACATTCATATACAAGCCAACGCCATCGCCAGTGGCACAATCAAACCTTTCTGGATGAGTACCCAACTGCACACCTGGACCTGGCTCACCTGGTTGGCTGCTACGCTGGTCGCTATATCGGTCACGCGCAATTTGTTTTATTTAACCCTGATCCTGTTGTGCCTGCTGGTTGTTTATTCGTTCATCGAGGATGCCAATCAACGTGGGGCTTATCCATTCTCCCTGCTGCGGTTTGGCATTCTTGTAAGCGTGCTTTCGATGCTATTTAATATGCTGATCTCCCATTTTGGTGAGACAGTGTTCTTAACCCTGCCGGAGGAATGGCCGTTAATTGGAGGTCCTTATACCCTGGAGGCCCTGGTATATGGATTGACGAACGGCTTGGTGCTGTTTGGAATTTTGATCGCCTTTACTGATTTCAATCAGGCGATGCCTGTGCGGATGCTGATCCGCTTGATCCCGCGAGCTTTCTTTCCGGTCGCGGTGGTTATTTCTATTGCGGTAACCTTTGTACCTACGACGATCCGGCAGTTTTACCAGATCAAGGAAGCGCAAATGCTGCGCGGCCAACGTATGAAAAGTTTGAGAGATTGGTTGCCTTTGGTTATGCCACTTCTGGTAGGTGGGTTAGAGCGTGCCTTGCAGCTTTCGGAGGCGATGACGGCACGAGGTTTCGCCAGCGCAGCGCCAAAGGGCGGGAACACTGCCCACCGTCTGGCGATGGTCGTAAGCATGCTGTGGGTGATGGCTGGCTGGGTTGTGAGTACACGCGCAGGCTGGGAAACTTTGGGTCTTGGATTGATCCTGGCAGGGGCATTGGCTTTGCTGGCAGCCCTCTGGTGGGCGGGGCGTCAGGTCCCGCGCACCAACTACCTGAAAGAAAAATTGCGCACAGGTGATGCGATAGTTCTGATGGGGATTGTGGTAATTGGCCTGGCTTTGTATTTCCCTTTTGAGTGGATCGACCGCAGCAGCCTGTACTATTCGGTTTATCCGCTGTTGCAGTGGCCTGACTTCGATCCCTGGATCGGTACTGCTCTCCTGGGATTGGGTTTACCGGCATATGTGATTGGCTTGCGTAAGCGATGATTTCTTTTCAAGATGTAACCTTTACTTATCCGGGCGCAAGCTACCCAGCACTCCAATCAATTAACCTGGAGATTCCTGCTGGGAGCTTTGTTCTGGTGATGGGCCTTTCTGGCTCAGGGAAATCTACATTACTGCGCTGTATGAATGGTTTGGTACCCCATTTTAGTGGTGGAACTCTTAGCGGTACTATTCGTGTGGCGGAAATGGATCCTGTGGATGCATCCCCTCAGGTGATGAGCCGCAAGATTGGTTTTGTTTTTCAAGATCCCGAGGCACAGTTCGTCCTGGACCGTGTGGAAGACGAGGTGGCCTTTGCTCTGGAGAATCTGGCCTTGCCTCCAGCGGAAATCCGTACCCGTTTGGATGCTACCCTGGGTTTATTGGGATTAACTGCGCTGCGTGAGCGGCGTCTAGATACACTCTCCGGGGGAGAACGGCAGCGTGTGGCTCTGGCAGCAGTTATGGCCTTAAACCCCAGCCTGCTTATTTTGGATGAACCAACCTCCCAGCTCGACCCGGAAGCAGCTGAGACTGTGCTGCAAACACTGGTGCGTTTGAATCGTGATCTTGGGCTCACCATCCTTCTGGCTGAACATCGCCTGGAGCGCGTGCTTCCGTTCGTGGATCGTTTAATATATTTGGATAGCGAACCAGGACGTATGCTGGTGGGGGATCCTCGCCAGGTGCTTGCCGAGGTTGATCTGGTTTCGCCGGTGGTCGCTCTTGGAAAATATTTGGGCTGGCAGCCACTGCCGTTGACAGTTCAGGAAGCGCTGCCCTTTGCCCAGCTTGCGCAATTGCCTGAATCAAGCGATGTATTGATAAGCGATATTCAGGCTACGCTTCCCGAACCGGTATTGAGGATCGTCGATCTACACGTCTTCTATGGGCCCAAACCAATCTTAAAGGGTGTAAATCTATCTGCCCAGGGGGGTGAAGTTCTGGCGCTGATGGGTCCCAATGGGGCTGGTAAAACTACCTTACTGCGCAGCCTGATAGGTTTAATGAAACCGGAGGTCGGGGAAATCTTACTACTCGGTGAATCTATTGCAGGTAAAAACACAGCGGACCTGGCTCGTTTAGTAGGTTATTTGCCGCAAGACCCGAATGCTTTGCTATTTGCAGATCGTGTATTGGATGAATTACTCTATACCTTGCACAGCCGCGCACACCAACCACACGGTCATCGCCAGAATAGCTCAGCAGACACGGATACGAGCAATGCAGAGAAGGCAGCCGTGATGCTGGCGCAGATGGGGATGGCGGACCTGGCGGAGGCTTATCCGCGTGACCTGAGTGTCGGTCAGCGTCAGCGGGTCGCCCTGGCAGCGATCATGGTGGCCCAGCCGCGATTGCTCTTGCTGGATGAACCGACGCGTGGGTTAGATGCTGCGGCCAAACAACGCCTGGCTGATTTATTGCAAACCTGGCGCGATGATGGGCATGCGATTATTTTAGTAACTCACGATGTGGAACTGGTGGCACGCCTCGCAGATCGAGTGGCGATCCTCGAAGATGGCGTCATCAGCGCTCAGGGCAAGCCAGTAGAAGTATTGGCTGCCTCGCCGGTGTTCATGCCTCAGGTTTTACAATTATTTCCTGATGCCGGCTGCCTCACTCCCCAGCAGCTTATAAATCGATTACGATCTACCTGATCGCAATTCAGATTTGGATCCGGCACAGGTACTAGGGTGCGCGCACCTCGGCTTCAACAACCAGCGTGCCGCCTCTTTCGAAGATCAGAGTGAGAGGATATTTTTCGCCCGGCTTGATCTCTTTTTGCAAGTTAATCAACATCACATGAAACCCGCCCGGTTTTAATTCTGCAGCTCCCCCTGCAGGAATGTCGATTCCCTCCACTGGGCGCATGGTCATAACATCGTTCATCATTTCGGTGACGTGCAATTCCACACTTTGTGCCAAATCAGTTTGGACTTGTAGCAGGCGATCATCTTCTTCGCCCGAGTTTGAAATCACCATAAAGGCTCCAGTAGTAAGACCGGAGGTGGGCTGCGCGGTGGTGGACTGGTTTTCCATGGAATGCCCCATTGCTTCGCCGCTGCCGATCGCCCGAATCCAGGCTTCTTGCACAGTTAGTTTATCTTCGGTTGCCTGGGCCTGGCAACTGGTCACAAACAAGCCTGTAATAATGATCATGAGTATCTGAGCGAAATGTTTCATCAATAACCTCACAACTTGGGTGATGAGTAACTTAAGGCGTGCTGACTTTGAATAAAAGGCCGATTGCATAGCCTGCCATCGCGCTAATGGTGCCAATAGCTGCCATCTCCAACCCCGACCGGCCCGGGTTGCCAACTGTGGTGCGTGCTTTATAGGAGCCAACCAGGAAAAGGGTAATTGCGGTAATCAGGATCGAAACCCACATGGAGGTCTGGACCGGTAGAATGACGAAGGGGCTTAATGGGATTAGCGATCCGACGATTGCAGAAATCCCTACAATCAAGGCGGAACGAAAGGCGCTGCCGCGTTTAACGGGGGTTAGTTTGTGTTCCTCAGCCATCATCACAGCTACCCACACATCTTCGTTTGCGGTGATTGTTTCCACAATGCGGTCAAGGAGCTCGCCTTGAAATCCTTTGCGCAGATAGATTTCGCGCACTTCTTCCCGTTCCAGGCGTGGTACTTCCTGGATGTGGCGATACTCACGCTCGCGTTCGCTTTCATAATAGGAAGCGTCGGCCAGGGTGGTTGTATAGGCCACAGCCCCCATGGAGATGGATTCTGCAAACGTTGTCGCCAAACCGGCGACTAAAACAACGCGCGTGTCACCTGTCGCTGCTGCCAATCCCAGGATGACCCCCAAAACATTAACCAGGCCATCCTGCCCTCCCAGGATAATATCCGACAGGCTGGAGGTGGGTTTGTGCGGATCGTGTTGGCTGTGGTGTACTTCGTCGAGAGTAAGTTTGGCGCCGGTAGAGCTGTTCACACCCATGATGATTTCCATACCCTTGTTTGTGCTTTCTCGTACATAAGTTAATTTTACCACTGCAAGAATAGGCGTTGGCGACCCTTGCCCCTTTTCTGCCTTCGCGATAGGATTATGCCAAAATAGGTGCAGACACGATGAATCGTAGAATAATTTACCTCTTTGTTGGGGATATCCTGGTCATTTCCCTGGTGGCAATCACTGGGTTTGCCACCCACGGCACATTGGGTTCAGCCGGAGTGCGACTTCTGGCAACCCTGATCCCTTATCTGGTTGCCTGGTTTGTGGCTGCCCCCCCTATTAAGGCTTTGGATCCTGATGCTACTCAGGGTTGGGGGCTGTGGCGTCCAGTGTGGGCGGTACTGCTGGCGGCGCCTTTTGGCGCCTGGTTGCGTGGAATCTGGCTTCAGTTACCCGTTCAGACTACATTTGTTTGGGTGATGCTGGCTTTCATTGCCTTGGGAATTATCATCTGGCGGCTTTTCTATAATTATGTAATATTCCTACGCACAGGCACTTAGCATGGATGAAGCAGCCTTAATCCTGGAAGCCAAGCGGGGTGACATCACTGCATTTAATCGCCTCGTTTTGGCTTATCAAGACATGGTTTACAACCAGGCCTTTCGCATGATGGGGGAATTAGACGCGGCTGAGGATGCGACCCAAGAAGCTTTCATTTCTGCTTACCGAAGCATGCATAGCTTTCGAGGCGGCTCATTTAAGGGTTGGTTATTGCGTATTGTAACCAATGCTTGCTATGATGAATTGCGCCGCCGGAAACGTCGTCCGACAACCCCGCTAGAGCCGCTGGATGATGACGACGAGGAAATCGAATCTCCACACTGGATCGCTGATCCTGGTGAAACACCTGAGGAGAGCACGGAAAGGCAGGAGTTAAGCCAGGCAATTCAGAATTGTTTAGATCAGCTCCCCGATGAATTCAAAGCAGTAGTTGTGTTGGTAGATTTGCAGGGGGTTGATTACACGGAAGCAGCATCAGTAATGCAGACACCGCTTGGTACCATTAAGAGCCGGCTGGCACGCGCCAGGCTGCGCCTGCGCGACTGTTTGCAAGGTTTCTGGGAACTATTACCGGCTGCGTTTCGTCTGGTAGAAGAGAGCAAATCATGACGAAACAACTATCTACACATGACTGGGAGATTTTATCGGCGTACCTGGATGGCGAACTGACATCCCAGGAACAAACACGTCTGGAGCATTCTCTACAGCAGCGCATTGATTTACAGCAAGCCCTGGATGAATTACGCCGGACGCGCATAATTTTACGCTCCGCAGCACGCGTTCGCGCCCCCCGCAATTTTTCGTTAACCCCTGCAATGGTTGGCGGGCTAAAACCTTCCCGTAAACCATTATTTTCATTCAATGCATTACGTTTCTCTTCTGCACTGGCGAGTGTCTTATTGGTTTTGACTGTGATTGGTGAGTGGTTTAGCTTTTCAGGTCCTCTAGCGACTCAAGTGGCGATGGTAAGTGAACCTGCTGCAGAGGCGGAGTTTGCACCCCCTGAAGCCGCGATGTTGCCTGACTCAACCACCAATGCTGCTGATTTAAGACAGTCCATTACCGAGGAACCCTCCCCGAAAGCGCTTATGGCGCCAGAAGGTACGCCGGCACCGACATATGGGTTAGAAGCTCTGAGCGTGGCTGAGACAGAGACAACAGTTGAGGAACCGGCTGAAGGTGGAGAACCCTTAGTAGGTGCTTTTCTTGCAGAAACGCCTTTAGCTGAAGAAGCACCTCTACTCGAAGCGGTGCCACCATTGGAGGAAGCTCCTGCTGCGGAAGTGATGAATGCAACAGAAACCCCGGTTACTGAAGTAGCAGAACAACCGGCCGCATCTCAGCCGACCGTGGTTGCTGCCGCAGATTCAGGTGAAACCGTTGCGGTACAGTCTGACACTACTGATCCAGTTTTGGATCCACGCTTGTCCTGGCGTCTTGCCCAGGGGGTGCTACTGGCCCTGGCGCTAATCACTGGCTTAGCCGCATGGATCATTCGCCAGCTCCAACGTTCAAGATCCAGATAATATGGCAATCGTCGATGAAATCCACTACTGCCCTGTTTGTGGAACAGCGGTAACCCAGGCGGAGCGATTTGGCCGTTTGCGGACCGTCTGTCCGCAATGTGACTGGGTGCATTTCGCCGACCCAAAAGTTGCTGCAGCGGTGATCGTAGAACAGGACGGGGCGGTCTTGCTGGTACGGCGCGCCAACAGCCCGCAGCGCGGACTGTGGACGTTGCCAGCGGGTTTTGTGGATGCCGGTGAGGACCCGGCGCACGCTGCCGAGCGCGAGTGTGAAGAAGAAACTGGCTTGCATGTCCAGGTGACTGGTCTGGTCGATGTGCTCTATGGGCAGGAACATGCGCGCGGGGCACACATCTTAATCGTCTATCGAGCCAGTGTGTTGGATGGAAAGCTGCAAGCGCGCGATGATGTAGATCAGGCAGCATTTTTTGAGCGGAGTAACTTACCGCCTTTAGCTTTTTCAACCACTCGCCGACTGTTACAAGACTAAGAATATTGTTAGGAAAAAAAGACCTTATTTGGTTAAATTGTCATGAATCTATCATGAAATGGTGGTAAACTTTTTCCGATATTTCCCTTTTCCTTGTATTGACTGTAAAACCGAATAACTACCTAAGGAGATTAGCACATGCGCGTTCAAGTATTCAAGCCATTTATTTATATCTTGGTTATGGTGGCATTGGTTGCTTGTGGTGGGGGGAGTCCTACACAGGCGCCCGTGGCGACGGAAGCCCCTGCTCAACCAACGACGCCTCCCACATCGATACCGGAACCAACCGCAGCTCCAACGGATGCTCCAACGGAAGCTCCCACGGAGACTCCAGCCAGTGGGGCAATCAATAATTTGCAGGATGTGCAAAAAGCCATCATTCAGATTGAAGCCCAGGGAACGTTCATTGACCCGGAATTTGGTCTGGTGATGAATGGAGCCGGACGGGGATCTGGTTTTATCATTGATCCATCCGGTATTGCTGTTACCAACAACCATGTAGTGACTGGCGCCGCATTGCTCAAGGTTTGGGTTGGAGGAGAGACGGAGTCACGCAATGCCCGGGTCCTGGGCGTTTCGGAATGTTCTGATCTTGCGGTTATTGATATCTCCGGTGACGGCTACGAATACCTGGATCTCTATGATGGTCAGATAAATGTCGGCATGGATATTTATGTGGCTGGTTATCCGCTAGGTGACCCAGAATTTACTTTGACCAAGGGCGTGATCTCCAAAGCCAGAGCAAACGGAGAATCGAGCTGGGCTTCGGTAGATTCAGTGATCGAATATGATGCCTCCACCAATCCAGGGAATTCCGGCGGTCCAGTGATCACGAGCGAAGGCCAGGTGATTGGCGTACACTATGCCGGAAATGCCAGCACGCGCCAGGCGTTTGGGATTTCCCGAGACGCCGCCAGACCTGTGATCGACGAGCTTAAGACTGGTAATAACCTGGATACCATTGGCGTGAATGGTTCTGCGGTCGGAACCGATGATGGCAGCCTGACTGGTGTGTGGGTTTCCTCAGTACAGTCGGGTTCCCCCGCGGATAAAGCCGGTGTAGTGGCGGGCGATATCATCACGATGATGGAAAATCTGGTCCTTGCCACCGATGGCACAATGGCTGATTACTGTGACATCTTGCGTAGTCATGACCCAACGGATACTCTTAGCATCCAGGTGCTGCGCTGGGCAAATGGCGAAGTGCTGGAAGGGCAGCTAAATGGTCGCGAATTGGAACTGGCAGCCACCTTTGATCCAGGTACTGGCAATGATAATAGCGGTGGTGCAGTGGGTAACGAAAATTTGTACATAGATCCAAGTGCTGCCGCATCTGGGGATGTGTATTACTTCACCGAGTTTGAGGATGAACTGGCCGACTGGGAATGGTTCCTGATGAGTGGTCAGGAAGAGAATTTTGACCTGCTGGCAGATAACAGCCGGCTGCGTTTTGATATTCAAGGGCGTGATACCTGGGTTTATGTGGCAAACAATGCCCTGGATCTGGCAGATGTGCGCATTGATACGTCTACCGAAAACTTAGGGATGAGCACCAATAATATCAGTCTATTCTGTCGCTACTCTGACCGCGGCTGGTATGAGTTTAATGTTGCCAGTAACGGGGAATACTGGATCTATCGCTATGATGCCAATACCCAGGCATGGCGGACTCTTTGGACTGGTGGTTCGACCTTGATCAAAATGGGGCAGGAAATCAACCACTACGGAGCAATTTGTGAGGGCAGTGAATTGTCCTTGATTATTAACGATACCCTGGTTAAGACGATCAAGGACACCACCCTGAAATCGGGCCTGACGGGGATATCAGTTTCCTCTTTTAACGTAACCCCGATTGTTGTGGAGTTTGACGCTTTTGCTTTATCTGTTCCATAAATGAACTCGCCATTGAATCAAACTGCGGGCGGCTACCCAGCTGCCCGCAGTTTTTTGGTTAAGATTACTTTATGGTAAAGATCAGTTTGTGATTGGTTTTATTGCCAGCCTGGTCTTCAGCCTCAACAAGTAAGCTGTGTTCTCCTACCTGGGTTTGCCAGCTTACCGCGAAGGGTGGTTGATCGAGACGGGCAATCAAAAGATTATCGAGCAAGATGCGGACTTCTTTTAGTTGTAATTCGTCCTCTGCAGCCACCTGGATGGTTATAGAAGGTAAATCAAGCACTTGCCCCGCCTGAGGATACACGATAGTAACCTCAGGCGCTTGATTATCGACTGTGACCTGGATCGTGCTGGTGTCTATCTGTTGATCCTCACGCACGACCAGAAGCTGTAAGGTGTACAAACCACTTAACCCACTGGTATCCCATAAAGCCAATTCTGCATTACGGGCTGGCCTGGTCACATCTTCACCAATTTGTGTCCAGGCTGCAGGATTTAACCCCTGGCCGAGTTGAATGCGGTAATATGAAAAATCGCCTCCCGCGGCTATGCCAGTAATTGAAACATCACCCCCTACTACTGAAAACATGCCTGGAGATTGAATCTTGGCATTTTGGTCATTCTGTACATTTGAAGTAAACACATCATAACTATCCGGTGGGATGGGGATGCCAGCCTGGTGCGCCCAGGTAGTTGCTTCCCGAGGAATTTGTAGAAAGATTTTTTCCTCAACCAGCTCGGATGGTGTATAGATCGTAGCCAGTAAGCCTGTTTCACGATTGACTTTTACTACCTGGTACAGATTATCAACCTGCATCGGCTCAGTGCCAGATAGGAAAATTTCGCTGACTACTGTAGGGCAATATGGTGAAGGCAACATTCCAGATGGATCGCAAACTTCGAGAGTGGTGATCCCGCTGGGTATTTGCCAGCTCTCAGTTGGTAATTCCTGATGGGCATTCTGCATCAGTGCATGCCATAAGGCAGCTGGTAGCTGGGGAGAAAGTGGTAGCGCAGTTTCAGGCGCAGATACGCGACCCATCCAAACGCCGATGACTAGCTGAGGCGTGTATCCAACCGCCCAAACATCTTGTCCCGCAGCGCTGCTGCCCAGCTTGGCGGCAGCCGGTCGACCTATTTCCAGGGCATTAGGATGTCCGAGGGTAAGCCAGCGGGCAGCTTCGTCGCTAAGGATATTCGTGATCAGATAGGCTAACTGGGTGCTCAAAATTGGTTGATTTCGTCCGGCTGCTGGTTGCGTCCAAATATGTTGGTTTGTTTCTTGAATGGCGAGTATAACGATTGGTTCAACGATCGCTTGAGAATCCTCCTGCGCATCACCGGGGTTTTGAGTGGGAATACCTGCTAAAACACCCTGGTTGGCAAATACCCCCATGGCCTGGACGATGCTTAAGAGGGTTATTTCGCCACCATCTAGAAGAATTGATTGATCCAGGTTCTCTGGCAGGCTGTCCAGCTCATCGGAGCTGGTCAGAAGGCCAAATTGGCGGATCGTACGATAAATATTTTCTGGGCCGACACGCTCCATGACCTGGGCGGCAGGAACGAGAATATCGTTTGCCAAAGCCATCCGCAATCGCATGGGGCCGTGTTTTTGTTCATCGAGAGAGTCAATCTCCGGCAATACATCCTCGTTTGAGATATCCCACACCAACGAGGCAGGGGTGAAGCCGCGCGTAAACGAGGTTAGATAGATGAATGGGGTCAGCAGGGAAGCTGGAGGATGCCCTGGGAGACTGGATGGATCAAGGTTGCTGTTGGGATCTTCAACGTAAGCCAGAATCTGACCGGTGCCAGGATCCAGGATAACAACGTTAGCTGCTAATTGGCCCTCTGGGGAACCAGCAGGGCCGGATAAGGTGGGAAGTAAACGTTCAGCCTGGCAATCCAGTCCCTCGGGTAAAAGAGAATCCTCTACAGGGGTTCCTGAGCGTTCAAGATGGGCGTAGGTAGCACAAGATGCCTGTAGTTGCAGGGGGAAATTCAAGGATGTTGTAATTCGCAGACCCCCCCGTTGTATTCTTTGCAGATTATTGATCTGGCTGATGCGATCGAGCACATAATCTGAGAATCCCGGGGCAATGCTGGTGTATATACTGCCAGATACTTTTGGGGAAGGTATATGCGCCAGTGCATAATCAGCGTCTGTCTGGCTGATTGCACCAGATGACAGCAGGCGTTCCACCGCCGCCTGGTACTGCTCAGGTGTAGGAGGTAGGTTTGGGTTTTGAGCCAGAAAAGCTAACCAAACCGCTTCTGCCAAATTTATGATGGAAGCCGATTTTCCAAAATAAACCCAGGCTGCCGCATCTGCCCCATAGATCATCGTGCCATATTGGGCTGCGTTTAAATACCATTCCAGGATCTGGGCGCGCCCATAGCGGTTCGTGATTTGGGCTGCCAATAAGCGTTCCCGCAAGGAGCTCTGCAAGCCGGTTGGCTCTTCCCATAATAATAGGTCTGAGACGAGCTGTTGAGCCAGGGTAGGGTGGCGATCACTGCTTATTCCATCGAATGAAAATCCAGTATGTTCCCAGAAGGATGGATCAGTTACGGCAATGCTGGCTGAGATTAGTTCTCGGCTGAAAAAAGTGGGGCCATTAGTTTCGGGGTTGGCAAGGCGCGGGTTATCTGCCCCAAATATATCCTCCGGCAAATATAGATATTTTGCTTTGCGGGCTGCGGGGTGCCGTAGAGTGGCGATAACCTGCTCTCCACTACGGTCTAACAACAGGGTGGGATGGTTTAGCAGGCCATCCTCACCATCCATTAAGCTGATTAGCAGATCCGGAGAGGGCAAATCAGTGACCAGTGTTATATATAAGGTTGCGCTCAGGATAAGCAGGAACGCCACAATCAGGCTAAGCAGGGTACTGCACCCCAGGCTGAAGAATAAACCTGAATTGGGGTGAGTACGCCGGCGAGTGCGTTGGTGGACGATATGCGATGCTTCGGGCATGAGGGAATTTTACATCAGATTTGCCGCGCTACCCGCGGCGATTAAGTTAAACAAACCGGCAGAGGTGCTGCCCCATATACCTCTGCCGGCATTTATCTGTGCAGGTCCCCTCGCTCTATCCCCACTAAAATCACCTGCACATCTGGTAAGCGAGAGCCTGTTTGATTGAGCTTATTCTAACAATAAGGCATTGCCAAAACATTGACAAATGTAACAATTAAGTCGATTCTTCACATATTTTTAGCAAATCCCGAAAACTCAAAAAGGCCGGGCGTATCAACGGATCCTGAGTTTGATTATCCAGTTCGTTCAGTAACTGTGTTATGCGGGTTGTGTCAAAGGGGAAAGGTGTCTGGGTTTGTGGTCTGGCTTTGACATACTCTATGACGATTAAGAGTTCCAATAAGCTATTGGACAGTTTTTGGGCATCTTGAATGATCCGCTTGAGGGTCAGGTCTTGCCCATCAGCCTTCCCATTCCGTAGATCAATTATGAATATGAACATTTGAGCGGCAATGTAGATGTATTTAATCTCGCGTAGCAGGGCTTCCTCTGCCAGATCGCTGGCAATTTCACGCACTTCCTGATACTGCCC
Organism: uncultured Anaerolineaceae bacterium; assembly: GCA_964463505.1. GTDB lineage: Bacteria > Chloroflexota > Anaerolineae > Anaerolineales > UBA4823 > JAJZSS01. Next base: position 3,444 of record CAYXDC010000057.1, on the reverse strand, counting down.
TTTTTCGTAGAGTACGCGGGTCATTGATAACTTACTGAGAATCGCTTGAAGATTATCTTCTTGTTCTATAGTTTTTTGGATAACTTGTTCGTGCGTTTCCATCCCTGAGTGATAGTTTTCGATCAAAGACTGTGCGAAACCAACCAGGAAGACTAAATTTGAAGATAGAAAGGTATTTTGATTGGAGTTTAATCCAGACTGATAATATTCATAAGCAGCTGAATAATCGAGTAGCCAAGTGAATATGTTACCGATTAAATGATTGCCTAGGGCGACCAGCTCGAAATGACCACGTTCTTCTCCAATCTGGATGGTCTGGCGTGCATTGCTCAATGCGGAATCTAAATTTCCCATCGCCAAATCTATCTGCGCTGCATGGCTGTAGAGGTGACCAAGCAAGCGCCAGGCATGGATGTTCTCGGCTGATTCGATGCCAACTTCACAATTTCTCCGGGCTGCCTGATAGTCGCCTAAATAGTACTGAGCAAGGGCCAGTAAATTATAGACAGATACCTTCCCGTATGGATCGCGAACTATTCGATAATATTCCTCCGCGCGATGAGCATGGTATATACTTTTAGATGGCCACCCGGATTGCATTGTGATCATTGCGAGAAGCTTATGCGTATTGGCTACCGTATGGAGGTAGAAAGGGTCTTTGTCATCTCCTGGCTGTTCCAAAGCAGATTGCAGTGCAGCACTGGCTTCGACATACCGGTTTAGCAGGAATAAATAACTGCCGCGCCGGTTATACATTTGCATGATGGCCAAAGAATGCCCTGTGCGTTCCAAAAAGCTGGCTGCCTGGTGGTTTGTTTCCAGGGCTTTATCGTACTTCTTTTGAAGTATATAGGCGTCGCTGAGCGAGTCATAAGCAGTTCCGATCAGTAAATCGCTGCGCCGATCATAACCACTGCGCAACATAGCCTCTGAAATTCTTTGAACTAAATCTATCTCATCGATCTCATAGGCAAGCTTAGACCACTCACTATAAAATTCATAAACCTGGCGGGTGGTTATATTGGTTGCCTGGGCAAGCTGCTGCTCCGCCTGGGCAAAATGTTTTAGCGCCTCCGAAATGGATTGCAGCCTGCGAGCATGTTGCGCAGCTAAGATCCAGAATTGGAAAGCAGTCGCTGGATCGCCAGACTTTTCAAAATGTTCAGCCAGGATTGCTGGATGGTTGTAGGGTAACACCGGATGCCTGGAGAGTGCATTGCCCACCTGGCGATGCAGCCAACGCCGGCGTAAATCTGGAATAGCATCCAGCAATACCTCGCGGAATTTACTGTGTATGAAGCGATAGCACAATCCGTCAGACGCTTCCGTGACAGGCTCGATCAACTGGCGTTCGGTGAGTTGGTTGAGATAGATTGCGAATTGATCGAGTTTGTATTCGCTGGCGTCTTGGATGACCGCGGGGTCGAACTCTGTTCCATAAATTGCTGCAAACTCTACCAGGTTTCTTTCAGGTTGGCTTAAGTCATCGAGGCGCTGTTGGATTAACCTGATGATATGGTTGGGTACTGGTATCGTCTCTATTTGGTCATTGGCTGGATCAATACCCTGTTCCAAGACGGTACGCACGGTCTCCAGGATATACAGTGGATTACCACCACTATCTGCGTGAATTTTTTGAGTGAATGCTTCGGTTGGATTGCCTGCTAGGAGATAGCTGATTAACGATCTCGTTTCGTCGAGATCGAGGCCTGACATTTCTAGCACGGTACAGCGAGGCGAGCGACGAAAATAATTTTCGAGATGCGCGAAATATGGATGGCGTTCATCTATTCGAGCGGTCAGCAGGATGATGGATTGCTCGGTGAAAGGGGGACGTTCCATGAAATAAGTTAGAGCAGTCAGAGTTGTTTCATCTGCCCAATGGATGTCATTGATACAAACCAGCAGCTTGCGCCCTTGTGCGATTGCCCAGAATGTCTGGCGCAAAGCCTCAAGGAGATTAGCTTGGTCGGCCTGCGTTTCTTGATTGAAATAAGCATCTCCATAGAGTTGGCGCAGCTCGGGGCGCAACTCAATTATTTCTGGGAAGATGCGCGTTAATTGTGCTGCCCAAGTAGCAGGAATTGCTAACCAATCGCGCTCCTCGAAATGCTCCCGGAGTAAATCGATAAGTGGTTGTAGTGTAAGTTGATTTTCACTCGCACGACAGTTGCTTGTAAGAATGCGCGCTACTGGAGCTACCTGGCCGGAAAATTGTTCGAGCAGATGAGTCTTTCCCTGCCCGGGTTCTCCCATGATCAGGGCTCCTCCACCGCTTTGAAACTGTTTCCATAATTTATCCAATAGTGGTTGCCGCCCCACGAATGGCAACTGTTTTGTCGGGCGCAGAGTCCAGTGCGATTGAATGGTGGCGCCGGGGTCAGATGATGTTGTCCCTTTGAGTTGCTGGATTAATTCTTGTAATAGTGGATTGGTTAAGGAATTCCCTTCCTGTTCCAGGCGAAGAATATAGGTATGATAATGCTCGCGCGCCTGAGCCGAACGCCCCATGCTCAGCAAGGCGCGCAGGATGATGTAATGGAATGATTCCTGGCTATCATCTACAGACAATCCCTGACGTGCATAATGAAGGCATTGTTCTAGTTCGGTGGCTACCAGACTGTGATAAGAAATACGCTCAAGCAGGTTTAGATAGGTTTGCTCCAACTGGTTAGCTTGATTGGTGAACCAGCGTTCCAGCTCGTAGGAGCCTGACAGGATTGTGCCTGCCAGACAATTGGGAGTGCGCCAGAGTGAAATGGCTTTGGTGATTTTGTTGTAGAGAGGCTGGGGGAGAGGTTGGTCTAATGGGATGCGGTTGGCCAGAGGAAAGGTTTGATCAGTCAGGGTGTAGAACTCGTGCAGGTCGACATATACGGAGTTGAAGTCTATTCCAACCAGATCGGGCAATATACGCACCCAATCCGGATTTGCCAATGACTTTCGCAAGCGGCTTATTGTTTCACGTAATCTTTGCCTGGCGACTTCATCTGGCGTGTCCCCCCAGAATAGAAAAGCCAATTCATCTCGGGCTACCATGCCCCTGCGACATGCCAAATAAAACAATAAGTATCGGGTATTTCGCCGTGTTATGCGTAGAGGCTGGCCCTCCTGATAAATCTCTGGAGGACCAAGCAGTAAGATGCGCAATTTGTGCAAAGTTCAGCCTACCTTTGCTCACCAATTAAGATTTGAAGCTATCTCAACAATAGGGTGAGGCCACCCCACATTTTTGAGATGAGTACCAGGAATGTTCCAACTCAATAATAGTCTGCTGTGGGAACTTATTGTACCAGAGCAGGGGAATAGATATCAATTATCAATATTCTGATGTCCGGACAAAAGTTCGGACAAGAGGATAGAACAAAAAGCCTCGAAGAAGATAAACTTGGTTTTCCGAGACCATCTTTATCAACCACGAGGCTTCATGGACAAGTTTATCAA
>CAYXDC010000056.1:0-22176 GCA_964463505.1 uncultured Anaerolineaceae bacterium | reverse complement strand
TAGTCTCCTGAGCATGCTCAGCAGCTTTGGTACGGGGCTCTCCCAGGAAGGTCAGGGTAATCTGGCGCATGGTATAGAAAGCAGTCATCAATGCCGCCAGGGCCAGCACACCGAAAACTACATAATGCCCATGTCCCCAGGCATCCGCCAGGATCTCATCTTTGGACCAGAAGCCAGCAGTCACCAGCGGAAAGCCTGATAGAGCAAACCCACCGATCAGGAAGGTCCAGAAGGTAATGGGCATTTTCTTGCGCAGGCCGCCCATGTTGTACATATCCTGCGGATCAACATGCTCGCCGGTGTGCAGCACACCGTGCTCCATGCCGTGGATCACGGAACCGGAGCCAAGGAAGAGCAACGCTTTGAAGAATGCGTGGGTAATCAGATGAAATGCGGCTGCTACGTAAGCGCCAATGCCCAGGGCAGCAATCATGTAGCCGAGCTGGGAGATGGTTGAGTAAGCCAGGACGCGCTTGATATCGTTCTGCGCCAGGGCAATCGTAGCGGCGAACAGAGCCGTAAAGGCTCCCACTACCGATAAGACCGTCATGGCTGTGGTCAGGTGACCATGTTCCATGCCTGCTGAGAGCAGGGGGAAGAAGCGAATGACCATGTAAACACCGGCGGAAACCATGGTCGCGGCATGGATCATCGCCGAGACGGGTGTCGGACCTTCCATGGCATCCGGCAACCAGACGTGCAAGGGGAATTGAGCGGATTTACCGACCGTACCGAAGAAGAGTAGGATGCCAATCAACCCGGCTGCTGAAAGTCCCAGGAAGCCGCCCACGGCAGGCGTGCTCGCCAGCAGGTTGAGCATCTCCTGGTTGTACAAAATATCCCGAAAGTTCATGGTGCCCGTGAAAGAGTATAGGTAAGCAATGCCCAGCAGCATGAACATGTCACCGATGCGTGTGGTCAGAAAGGCTTTGACCATGGCTGCACGCGCGGATTCTTTGCCATACCAGAAACCGATCAGCAAGTAAGAGCATAAACCCATGATCTCCCAACCGACGAACAGGGTGACCAGGTTGTCGCTGAGCACCAGCAAGTACATCCCGAAGGCGAACAAACCGATGAAGGCAAAAAAGCGAGCATACATGGGCTCAATGGAAGGAACCATATGGGAATGCCCATGCGCATCGGTCACTGTGGCGCCATGTGGAGGCAAACCAGGCCGGTCGTGATCTCCTTTGGGCTGTCCAAAATTGTGGTAGCCCACACTGTACAAAAAGATCATGAAGATCGTCCAGGCAACGAAAAACAGTGATACTGCGGTCAGCGGATCAACAAGCAGACCGACACTGAGATATTTGTCACCGGTCGCCAGCCAGTTAAAACTTGAAGTAAACGGATGCTCGCCCAGGTGCTCGGTGGTCACCGCTCTGTAAAAAACCACCATACTGCCCAGCCAGGAGAGAAAAGCCGCCCCAACCCCGATGATATGGCTAAGCCGGTTGCTGCGGTTGGTGAATAAAACAATTAAGAAAAAGGCCAGCAGCGGCGGGACGAGGAGAAGCCAGATGAGAGTTTCAGTTGCCATAGGTCACCATTTCAACAGGTTGATCTCATCCGCCACCACTGTATTCCGGCGGCGATATATGGATATAAACAATGCCAGGCCAACGGCTACTTCCGCCGCAGCAACAGCGAAGACAATGATCGCAAACACCTGACCGGTGATCGTTTCTGGTGTGCGGTACCGCCAGAACGCCACCAGATTGACATTCACTGAATTCAACATCAGCTCAATGCCCATCAGGATAGCAATAGAATTTTTGCGCGCCAGAACACCAAACAGACCGATGCAGAAGAGCGCGGCGGCAAAGATCAAGTACCAGGACAATGGGATCATCTATAAATTCCTCCGCAGCGTGCAACAGCAATTAGCTGTCTTTTCGCACCCGAGCGATCATAATCGAGCCAATCAAAGCTGCCAATAACAAAACCGAAGCAACTTCAAAAACTAATAAATATTGATCGGGCGCCAGCAAAGCCTGACCGAGTTGCACCACAGTATCTTGGTCGCTTAGCGGCTGTAAAGCAGTGTTAATGCCAGGCCAGCCCTGGAAGATCCAGAACAATGCTCCAAATAGAGCGACTGCCAGAGCAGCACCCCACCCCCAATTGGAATTGATTTGCGGACCGCTATCCGCGGCGACCTTGCGGGTAAGCATGATCGCAAAAATCACCAGGATGGCAATCGCGCCAATGTAAATGACCACCTGCGCTACTGCCAGAAAGCCAGCGTTTAACAACACATACAGCACCGCTATCCCAAACAGGGAGACAACCAGCCACAGGGCGGCATGAATCAGGTTATGTGCTGTAACCACCAACAAACCAGCCCCCAGGGTGGCCGCAGCTACTAAGAGAAAAATTATCTGCACAGCAGTCATTAATCGCCTCCAGGATCAGGAAGTGGGCGCAGCAGCAGTGCTTTCGGCAGGGCGGGCTAACGCACGATTTTCATCAAATTTCTTACGTTCAATGATGGCTTGACGGCGCGCCAGACTGAGCGCAATCCACCCCACCACGATATTGGCAACCAGCATCGATAGGACATAAACCCAAGGGTCAGTATTTGCCAGCAGCTTGTGCATCAAGGCCACAACCATCAGCAGCGCTAACGCGAGCGGGGTAAGGAATTTCCAGTTGAAACTCAACATATGGTCGATGCGTAAACGTGGCAAGGAATACTTGATCCACATAATGACCCAGTAAATAAACAGTGCTTTGGCAAAGAGGTAAACTACGCCCAGCATCGGTACCTGCTCCACGAATGGACCACTCCAGCCGCCCAGGAAAAGCGAGGCAAATAGAGCGCCTACGGTAAAGGCGTGCAATAGCTCGCCGGCATAGAACATGCCGAATTTCATCCCGCTATACTCGATATGGAAACCAGCTACAATTTCAGACTCCGCTTCCGCCAGATCGAAAGGTCCGCGACCTAATTCGGCTTGAGAGGAGATCAAGAAGATCAGCGCGGCTAAGGGGACAACAAAAATATACCAGACCGATTGGCTTTCTACGATCTGATGGATGCCCATCGATGAAGCCAGAATTACCGGGATCATCAAAGAGATAACCATTGGCACTTCATAGGAAACCATCTGGGCAACCATGCGAAAAGCGCCTAATAAGGCATACTTATTATTACAGGCCCAACCCGCCATAATGATGCCCAACGTGCTGATAGCGCCCATCGCCACGATAAAAAGAATCCCAACGTTTATATCCGAGCCCAGAACAGTAGGCGTAAGGGGGATGACCCCCCAAAGGATCAACACTGTGGCCAGAGCGATAATTGGAGAAATGTTGTAAGGGACCTTATCCACCCCAGTGGGCGTGATATCCTCTTTAAGCAATAATTTTAAGATGTCGGCAAAAGGTTGAACCAACCCAAAGGGACCCAGGCGATTTGGGCCCAAGCGGTCCTGAAAACGAGCAACCACTTTCCGCTCCACCCAAACACACACAATCGCCACGATCAGGGCAACAGTGGACAAAACCACAATACCCAATCCGGTCAGGATGAGGTTCACCAGCCACGCCGCCAGGCCCCATCCTGTTAGCAGGCCTTCTAACCAGTTGGCAATGGAGTTAATTGGATCCATTGTTTAATGTCTCCTCAAAAAATTATTCAAAAAACCAATAACCGGCACGCAGGCATAACAAAGGCTGAGGGTTTGGCCTCAGCCTTTTCAGATTCATAAACCTAGGTTAGAACCACTCCAAGACACCTTTTCGCCAGGCATAGAATAATCCACCCACCAGGATCAAAATAAAAATGATCCCTTCTACCACAGCGAATAATGGCAAAATATCAAGCGCTACCGCCCAGGGGTAAAGGAATACAATTTCGACATCGAAGACCAGGAAAACCAGGGCGTAGATGTAATATTGAACCTTGAACTGCACCCAGGAATCACCAACCGTTTCAATGCCGCATTCATAGGTTTGGAGTTTAATTGGATTTGGTTTTCGAGGCGCAATAAAGCGGGGGAGAAGAATAGCAAGCGCCGGAAACACGGGAGCGATAATCAAAAAGACGCCGATATATAACCACTGTTGCTCAACCATGGGCACTCCTCGAGAGATAATAAAACCCCAGCCAATCACCCGTCTATTACCGCGTAACAAAACCAGCTTCGGTAAGCTGGTCATGATCTGGGGCATAGTCTGCAAAATTTTACCATAAGATGAGTGGCATGTGAATGTAATCATTAATCTATTTAAACTGATAAATATCACAAATTCTTTATTACCTTTTGGACTTACATACCTGGCAAGTGTATGGGCTCTGCGGACACGCCTGTTTAACATACCCGATAGTTGTCAAATCACACAAACTATCTTCTTTCGGAGTAATGCAGTCCAGGCAGATCGGATAACCATAAGCTCTTTCCTTAAAGGAATATTGGAGAAATTAATATTCATGAAATAACCAGATAAACAAACTCGGATTTATGGTAGCATAAAAATTATTGGACTTACGCACTTGGTTGGAACTGCGGAACTCCTAAATTATTGAACTGAACCTGGCTGTGAATTGGTGTGTAATAAAGGTGATTGAGGTACAGGTAGGTATCTTATGGATCAGAAAAGTACTACCATTGACCGTTGGTGGGATTTACCGGCAGCAGCTCTGCTAAGCATCGCTGTGCTTACTGCTGCGACTCGATTGGTTGCTACACAATGGACGGATGATCTCGAGCTGGCCCAAACTATCTCCCTGCTTGGATTGATCATCGGTATGTTGCTGGGCCAGAGCAAATTCTCTGCGCGTCTGGTTGGCTTCCTGGCAACCGCGTATGGAGTCTTTTTTGTTCCCTGGCAGATTGCCAGCCTGTATGCCAGCTCGATCGGTTGGCCAGAACGCATCCAGAGTATCACTGGCCGGTTAGGCTTAATCATCGGCCAGATCATACGCCAGGAAACCGTCATTGATTCGTTGCTCTTCCTAGTTTTAATGGTGGCTTTGTTCTGGATGCTGAGCGTTCATGCTGCATACACCATCGTACGCTACGGACAAGCCTGGCAGGCTATATTTCCTTCCGGTATTGCCTTATTCCTCATTCACTCTTTTGACGCTGCCATCTCGCGGCGAGTGTGGTTCCTGGCTTTCTACCTTTTCTTTGCCCTGGTGCTGGTCGCCCGCCTGACTTACCTGCAGCGTTTCAGCCGCTGGCAAAAATCTCGCATAAGCTTGCCGCCACACCTGAGCGTGGATTTCATCCGCACAGCTATCCTGGCCACCGCAATCATGGTTATCTTTGCCTGGACAGCCCCAGCCCTGGCAGAAACTTTTCCATCCGCTGAACGCGCCTGGGAAAAGATCAAACAACCTTACAATGTGATCAGAGACCGTTTCGATAACGCGTTCGCATCTTTACGATCTTCAGTAGGCATTGTCACCAATTATTACGGCGATAGTGTCTTTCTTGGGCGCGGTAATGTGCTCTCCGACCAACAAATCATGCAAGTCAGTGTGCCCACCGGCTTTCCTTCTACCGTGCGCCTATACTGGCGCGCCCGCACCTACGATACCTATCAGAATGGGCAGTGGTTAAGTACCATCATTAGCGCTTCAGCCTTTGATCCCGAGGTCGACAATTTGGTGTATGAAACCTCCAGCGGGCGTATCCCTGGAGTGTTTGAGTTCTATCCTGCGATGCCTATATCAACCATTTACACCCCAGCACAGCCGAATTGGATAAGCCGTCCGTCGGTGATTACCGCTGTGAGGGATCCTGATGGAAATATAGATATCTCTGGATTGCGCGCCGAGCCCGGTTTGGCAGCCGGCGAGATCTACTCCGTGCAAGCTTCCCCACCCAATGCCACGGTTGCCGAACTACGCGCAGCAGGCACTGAATATCCAGAATGGGTCACTGAGCGTTACTTACAGCTTCCCGAAACCATCACCGATAGAACGCGTGCCCTGGCTGAAGAGATTGCCGCTGGACACGAAAACCCATACGATAAAGCCTTCGCCGTAACGAATTGGCTGCGGAGCAATATCACTTACGCCGATACAATCGCAGCACAACCAGCGCGCCAGGATGCCGTTGACTGGTTCCTGTTTGACCTACGTCAGGGATTCTGCAATTATTACGCTTCAGCTGAAGTAGTCCTGCTGCGTTCCTTAGGTATTCCAGCCCGCTTCTCCGTCGGCTATGCGCAAGGCGAGAAACTGGTCGATCCCCGTTATTACGTGCGCCAACGCGATGCCCACGCCTGGCCTGAAGTCTATTTTCCAGATATTGGCTGGGTGGAGTTTGAACCTACCGCATCGCAACCATTGATCGTGCGGCTATCTGGTGGGGCGACTGATAATTTCGGTTCTGGCGACGGATCTTTACAGGACGAGCTTCGGCAGATGGATGAAGAGCGCCGCTCTTTACTCGAGGAGCAGCGACTTAACCCCGCCAGCCCTATCGAGCCAGTTTTGAACCCGATAGACTACCTGCGAATCATCCTGGCTGTAGCAGCAGGGCTAACAGTGCTGGCATTAATTATGCGCTTCTTCTTACCCCCACTCCCGGTGCTTCTGGTGATGATCTGGCGCAAACTTGGCTGGGAGCCATCCGAAAAATGGTTGCTATGGGCAGATCAAGCTTCTCAGAAAGCAGCGCTGCGCATAAGCCTGCCGCCCTTCCCTGTTATGGTAGAAAAATCACTGATCCAGATCGGCGTCCGCCCACCAGCCTTCATTCAACGCTGGTCACAATTGGTGAAGTTACCCTCGTTGAGTCGCTCCTATCTTGAAGTAAACAGAGCCTTAGGTCGAGTAGGGCAACCTGGCGCCGATACAGATACACCCAATGAGAGGGCCGACCAGCTTGGCGCAATTTTGCCAGCGGCGGCTAATCCCGCCCAACAACTGGTTGCAGAGTACCAGCTCTCGCTGTTCAGTACTCAAGAACCAGACATTGAAAAAGCCTACCAGGCCAGCCAGATTATCCGCAAGCTATCTTTGCGCAAGATGATCGAACGCTGGCTTAGCCGCCTGCAGGAATCCCCACGCTCGCAGCGCCGATCACTCTTCCAGGAACCAGCGCTCGAAAAACAGTCGGACAAGACTTTCGAAATTTAACCCACAAAGGGAATTTCAACTGCTCAGTACTTCCTGATAACGCCCAGCAAACAAGGCCGGGTTTCCCCCGGTATGCCAGAACAGCACCTGCTCACCGCGCTTGAAAGCACCCTTACGTGCCAAATCCAGCAAGCCAGCCGCTGCACGGCCTGTGTATACCGGATCCAATAAGATCGCCTCTGTTTGGGCGAAGAGCCGTATCGCCTCGATATCTGCCGGGGTGGGGATGCCATACCCGGCGCCCAAATAATGATCATCTACATTAACGCTCTCGAGGTCAATTCGGATCGGTACATCCAGGAGATCAGCAGTCTGGTTGGCCAGGTCAGCCACATGGTTCTTTAGTTGCTGGGCAGGCTCGTCCACGCTGATCCCCAGAATGCGCCCCTTATATCCAAAGAGTTCCTTACCCAGGACCAATCCAGCCTGCGTGCCTCCTGACGAGGTAGCAAATACAATCGTATCCGGATGCATACCTTGCTCCAGTAGTTCTCCTAGTGCAAATGCATAGGCCGCTGCTCCCACCGGGCTAGACCCACCGTAAGGCACGCGATACGGCCGTTTGCCTGCATTCCACGCATCCTGGAAGGCCGCCTCCAGAGACTGGTCGCGCGACTCCCGGCTGGTCCAGATAATCTTTGCACCCAGCAGTTGATCCAATAACAGATTGGCTGTCGTTCCTTGATCCAGCGCTGGATCACCTGCCAGGACTAAAATGCACTCAAATCCAAAACGCGCTGCCGCTGCAGCCGTTTGGCGACAATGATTGGATTGCACCGCGCCAGTAGTAATCAAAGTTCGCGCGCCATTGGCCTGAGCTTCAGCGACCAGATATTCCAGTTTACGGGTTTTATTTCCCCCAAAAGCCAGGCCGGTTTGATCATCGCGTTTAATTGACAGCACCGGACCCCCTATTGCCGCAGCCAGGCGCGGCATTTTTTCTACTGGAGTCGGTAAATGTGCGAAGCGAAAGCGGGGTAATGTCTTCATGTGATTCCTCGGGGTTGATTTATTGGATTAAATTCCAGCTGCCAGGCGAGTGTGCTGGTTGCCACGCTGGCGCATACGCTCTAAAACCCACGGCAATACCCGCGTGTACAGCATATACAGATTGGGCCGCACAGGTAGATCCCATGCGCCAATATGACGTATGACCTGGCCTCCCAAGCCATCTTTGAAACGATAAACCCCCCACATCGGGTCGTATTCGCTGAATACATCGGGGGCTCCCCATAGATCATAAATCTCACAACCCAGGGCCTGCGCGCGGCGTAATGCCTCCCATTGCAAGAGGTAATTTGGCATCTTTTCACGCTCTAATTCGCGTGACATCCCATACAGATACCAAGCATGCCTCCCAAAATAGAATAAAATTAAACCAGCCACGCTCCTGCCACCCACATCAGCAATTAAGGGTTGTGCCAGGTTTGCCTGCATGAACGAGCTCCAAAGATGCAGATAATAATCCGCTGAACGAATGACGAATCCGTCTCGCAGAGACGTTTCAGCGTACATGCTATAAAGCTCCGGCAAGTCCTGTACGGTTCCCGTGCGTATTTCAACACCCCGCTTGTCCGCCAGGCGGATGTTGTAGCGCGTCTTTTGCTTCATGCTCCCCAATAATTCTTCTTCAGTTCGTTTTAGATTGATCAGCATTGTATTCTTAAACTGGATCTGATCCTGTGAAAAACGCCAACCGCTGGATTGCAATTGATTTACGACCTGTTCACCTAATGGATCAGGCACATCGCTTAATTCACCGGGTACCCCTGAACCCAGGCGTACATCCGGATCAATTTTTATAAATATTGCACCCTGTTTGCGCGCGATTTGAGACAAACTGATGAGAACCTGCTCTCGTAAAGAGGCGTCTCCCCAATCCAGCAATGGACCCTTGGGCGCGTACAGGACAGCAGGCTGGCTGCCCAAACGGCGAAATAAAGTACGTTTTAACAGCAGTGCTGCACCAAATAACTCATTTTGGGAGGTCCTCCAGATTTGGTGAACAGGCTGCCAGCCATACTGGGCTTTAAACTCTCCCCACTCCCACGTCTGAAGGATATGGGAGGCAGGTAATTGATGCAGGATCGTGCTCCAGGTAATGGCATCCATTAGCTGTTTTGTGAATTCAATCCACACCTCGAGAACGGTTCATCCAGAGTTGGTAAGCCCGGTAAATTAATGGTTGGTATATTCGATCCCAGGGGCCAATAGCACGCTGGATGACACCCCCAAAGCCTCTTTTAAAGCGATAAACACCCCACAGACCATCGGAGCGGTTCAAAAATTGGTCTTCCAGCTCGGTTTGAGGGACATCCGGGACACCATATAAGTCATACTGCTGAGCACCATACACTTTAGCCCAACGCATGGCTTCCCACTGCAGCAAATAGGTGGGCATTTTCTCCCGATGGGCATCACCTGAGGCGCCATAAAGATACCAGGCACGTGACCCAGATAAAAAGACCATCAGGGCTGCCAGAGGCTCTCCCTGGTAATCTGCCTGAAAAAGCTGGCATGCTCCTTGAGACGCAAACAGATCATAAGCTTTTTGATAATACGCTCGGCTGTGAACACCAAAGCCATCGCGTACACCGGTGATGGAAATCAAGTGATAAAAAGTAGATAGATCAGCCGAAGGGTGAACCTGGACACCCTTTTTTTCTGCCAGGTGGATGTTATAGCGAGTCTTTTGCTTCATATGCGCCAGAATTTCTACTTCAGCGCCTTTGAGATCAACCAGGATTGTGCGAGGCGGCTGAATAGCGTGATGGCTCAGTACCACTCCCGGGGGAGTGAGCACCTGGGTTGGATTATCTTGCCAAACATCTGGCTCTATCCGTAAGAAAGCTGCTCGATGCGCCCGGCATATATTATCCAGCTCTGGCCAAAGTTGGTTCCAGTCGATGGATTCACCAGCATTCGCGAGGACGGGTCCACGAGCAAGGTATGCAAATGTGAATCCCAATGGCAGCCGGCGAAAGAGAATTTGTGCACCATAATTTGCGCTGAATAACTTATCTATCCAGCGTACAGCATGCCAGCCAAAAGCAGCCTTCAACTCTCCCCAGGCGCCCGTTTGCAGTAAATGCGCCGCGGGGTTGCCTGCCAGCCAGGCATCCCATTCCTTAAGGTTTATTTCAGGCATAGATTAACCAACGAATGGAATATTTCACAGCTCAAACATAAGAAGTAAGATCCGGTGGAGGAGTGCTGCGCATGGATGCACCCGGAATACTTTCATCAAGAATTTGTATAATCCCCCCCACATCCCCTTCACGTGCCAAATGAATTAATGCTTCAATTTTTTCTGTCAGCGCATCCCCAGCCAGGATGTCTTCATCTTCAAGCAATACGATATCCGGATGTGGTGTAGGTTTATAGCTCGCGTATTGGTCCCACAGCTGTTCGTACAGCTTTTCTCCCGGACGGATACCGGTGAATTGGATTTCTACATCTCGTCCAGGTTCCAGCCCGGAGAGGCGAATTAGATCCTCTGCCAGATCCAGGATGCGCACTTGCTCGCCCATATTCAAGACAAAAACTTCTGCGCCATCGCCCATGGCAGCGGCCTGTAAAACCAGATGTACCGCTTCGGGGATGGTCATAAAATAGCGTTTCATGTCGGGATGAGTGATTGTTATTGGCCCACCCCGCAAGATTTGGCGTTTAAATAAAGGGACGACACTGCCACGACTGCCCAGCACATTCCCAAACCGCACTACAGAGTAAGGCAGACCGGAGCGCTGCGCAGCATCTAGCACGATTAATTCGGCCATCCGTTTCGCAGCCCCCATGATACTGGTCGGGCGGATCGCCTTATCGGAGGAGATCATCACCAGGCGCTCAACCCCATAGGTTGCGGCGACCTCTACAATATTGCGGGTCCCCTGGACATTATTAGAGATGGCTTCCTCGACATTTGCTTCCATGAGAGGCACGTGCTTGTGCGCAGCGGCGTGGAAGATTACCTGCGGGCGAAGGTGCTCGAAGACAATATTGAGTCTATCCAGATCCCGAACATCAGCGATAATCGGATGCAGCGGAATATTTGGGAAATTCTCCTCCAACTCTAACAAAGTCTCGAAAATTGAGTTTTCACCGTGCCCTAACAAGATCAATGCCGATGGGCCCCAGCGCGCCACCTGGCGACATAATTCCCGTCCGATTGAACCGCCTGCTCCGGTGATTAAAACCCGCTTGCCTCCCAGACTGTTGCCTATCCGCCTTTCGTCAATCTGGGCAGGCTCGCGGCGCAGCAAGTCGGCAATCTCAACCTCACGTAAGCGACTGACATTAACTTTGCCGCCAATTAATTCATAAATACCCGGCATGGTGCGAAATGGGATGCCTTTTAATCGGCAGGCTTCTGCCACCTGCCGGACAACGCGCCCTGGAGCGCTCGGAATAGCGATGATTACCTCATCGATTCTGCGTGTGATCACTACGCGGCTTAAATCGCTCAGGGTTCCTACTACCGGGATACCATGGATTTGCTGGCGTTGTTTTTCAGTGTCATCATCCAGAAAGCAGACCGGCTCGACCATCAGTTCAGGGTTCTTCTGCATTTCTCGCACAACCAGCGCGCCTGCGTCTCCAGCCCCCACAATCAAGACTCGTTTACGGCGCCTGTATTCGGGTTGGTTGGTCTGAATATCAGCCAGCAAGCGCATCGAAAAACGCATCCCACCGACCAGGAGTAAAGTCAGCAGCCAATCTATGGGCAATGGGCTGCGCGGAAAGTTTGGGACGATTTCCAAAGCCCGTAACAGAACGACCATCAAAGAGACCACTACTGAGGAACTGGTAACCCCTAGAAAGATCAGCTTAAGTTCTTGGACACTGGCGTAAGCCCATAGACGCCGGTAAAAGCCAAAGGCGCGAAAGATGATTGGTTTGACGACCAGCGAAATTCCAATCAACCAGATTGCCTGGGGCAAATAGTAGACAAATAAGGGGCCTAAATCGGTACGTAATGCGAAACTACCGAGACCAGAAACTATAATCAGCAGCAGATCCCCCAAAAGAAGCCAGCGATTGCGGAGGAATAACCTTGGTTTCATTTTGCTTATCGACCGCGCAAACCTAACATGGTTGAGGGGGTACGCAACATGATCATGATATCCATGACGATATTGCGATGTTTTATATAATAAAGATCGTACTCGAGCTTGACAATGGTTTCGTCGATGGTTGAAGCATAACCATAATTCACCTGAGCCCAACCGGAAATACCTGGCTTGACCATCAAGCGCGCCCGGTAGAACGGCACATGTTGCTGGAACAATTCGACCAATTCAGGTCGTTCGGCACGCGGTCCAACCAGGCTCATCTCACCGCGCAGCACATTAAAGAATTGTGGCAACTCATCCATATGCGTTCTACGCAGAACACGACCAACCCGCGTAGCACGCTCATCATCTTCCTTGGCCCATTTTGGCCGCCCGTCTGCTTCTGCATCGTTACGCATGGTACGAAATTTTAGAATGGAATAGGGTTGTCCACCACGACCAGAGCGCGTTTGTGAATAAAAGACCGGCCGGCCATCATCCAGCATGATAGCGAGAGTGACGAAGGGCAAGATAAGCAATAATACTAAACTACCGAATAAGCCACCTAAAATATCCAGGATGCGCTTTCCCAGGATATAGAAACCACTCGCGCGTGCTTGATCAACAAATGAGCGCAAAATCCAATCTGCTTCCAGGAGGCGGATCGGTACACGACCTAAAAGCTCCTCATAGACAACAGGCATGCGCGAGATTTCCACACCGGCCGCCTGAGCATCCAACAGCGTTTGAAACATACCGCCCTGCATTTCACCTGAAATGGCAACGATGATGTCAGATATTTGTTGGTCCCTGATCACCTGCAGCAAGTCCTGGTGGTTGCCAACTACGGTCAGTCCTTCGATCTCCTTACCTTGTTTATCCAGATCGTCATCAATAATCCCCACCAGATAAAATGGCGGCGGCCATAAATCGTTGATGATCGCCAACAATAACTCACCTGTGCGCCCCCCACCAACCAGTAATACACGACGCATGAGCGCAGGCGCAGTAAAGATACGAATGAAGACCCAACGCCACAGCAGAGTCAGCGCAACGACACTAATTAAGTAGCTTGCTATGCCGCGCCTGGGGAGTGAGTTCGGCTCCGACGTAAAGTAAAACAAAAGATAAATTCCTAGGCCAATGATCGCGGCAGTGATCACCCCACGCACGGTTTGACCAAAGTCAATCGCCCGGTGCATATCATACAACTCAACCATCAGGAAAATCCAGATCAGTGGTAATAAATAGAACCAGATGGCAGGTCGTTTTTCGAGAAATTCTAAACCAGTCAACCAGCGCGATGAGCTAGCCCAGTAATACAGGGAAATCACCAGGGCTAGGGCAGCCATTAAAAAGTCGCCAATCAGAAGGATCGTACGCCGTTCGCCCTGCCGTAGCTGCCAGGGACTAGATTTTGATGTCCGTTTAGCGTTATTCATAGTTTTATCCGGGAACCTTATCTGCTTCCCGTTGTTTAATCATACTCCACAAGAATGCGCTTCCCCAGGTTAAATGCATGATTGCGATTGCCAGAGGCACCACGGCCAGTAATGCCAGATCCTTTTTCTTCCATGCAATTTGCAGACCAGCGCCTGATAAAATCAGAACGTATAAAAGGATCAGACCCGCTAATAAGAGGCGCATCGTCGGCCAAAAAATAGCCATCGCAGAGCCTGCTAAGAGAGTGGCAACGAAGAGCGGCGGAATAGCCTGTCGCCAGCGCAAACTCGCCGGATACCTGCGAAGCATGCGCGCTTTCCAATAGCCATAGCGCCAGTATTGGCGCGCCAGGGCGCCCAGATTAGGGCGAGCAAAGTACACCGTCCGGATTGCTGGATCCAGCCAGATCCGCCCACCAACAGCCCGAATGCGGGTGTTAAATTCATAGTCCTCGTTGGTGAGCAAACTTTCATCATATCCACCAATGCGGTCTACCAGGCTGCGAGCATATGCCCCAAAGGGTACCGTATCGGTGATCTGGGGACGCGTCCCAAAGCGGTAGTGAGCGTCTCCTACCGCCAATGGATGGGCTGCGACGGCTGCGATGGCGCGTGCCTGAATACCACTCCCCAACGGTTGAATCTCCCACACCCCACCTACATTCTCACCCAGACCTTGCTCCAGGGCTGCCACGCTGCGTTCCACATAATCCGGTTGGGGCATTGAGTGCGCGTCCAGGCGTACAATCCATTCTCCCTGGGCGGAAGCAATGGCGCGATTCAATCCGGATGGGATATTGCGATTAGGGTTGTCGACAACACGCACATACAACAGCGGGTTGGATTTTTGAAAATCGGCTATAACGGCTCGGGTCTGGTCAGTGGACATGCCATCGGCGATAACCACTTCAAAATCACTCTTGTTAATCGTCTGATCACACAGGGATTTCAGCAAAAGTTGGATAGTAGCTTGCTCATTGTAACATGGCACAATGACCGAAACTTTTAGCATGCACTGGCTCCGCATAGAAACAGGATAAAGCACTGTTCCGTTGACCGGTCCAGTGTGTACTCTCTAAGTGAACGTTTCTGCATGCAGCTCGCCTGGCGCAAACGTAGATTTTCCACATATCCCATGCCTTAGGATTGCGAACTTACATATCTCCTAAGACAAGGGAAGGGAATTCACTATTTACGGAGGGCAATGGCTTCGATCTCAACTGCTGCGCCGAGCGGTAAAGCAGCTACTTGAAAAGCTGATCGAGCGGGAGGTTCTTCCACAAAAAATTGACCGTAGACTCCATTCATAGCCGCGAAATCATTGATATCGCGCAGGAAAACGGTCACCTTGACAACCTGATCCAATGTTGTATCTGCAGCGTTAAGAATGGTCTGCACATTGATCAATGCCTGGCGTGTTTCGGCTTCTATCCCACCGGGAACGATTTTATTAACCGCCGGATCGAGACCTAGCTGCCCAGAAACGAACACAAAACAAGCAGCATCGATGCCAGGAGAGTAGGGAGCCAGGGGTTTGGCCGCACCGGGCGGATAGATCGGTTTACGTTCGTGCATTTTTCACCTCAGTGGATATTTTTTCACCCGCAGGGGGCGGTTAACTTTCAAATTTGATTAATTGCAGCACGTCTTGCAACGCTGCAGCGAACAGCTCATCCATTATAGCTGGATCAGTCTCATAAAACCCACCGAAAGACCCATCTGCATAGGCAAGACGGGCAGCATCGGCAGAAAGCAAGCCAGAAATATGCGGTGGGGGTTTCTCGTCCGCCGGCAGATCCGCTACTCTGGTAAAAGGAAACGCTTCCATCCAATTCGCATGGGCGCGTTTCAGCCCATGCTTTAATGCTACTTCCTCAACGGAATGGGATTGCCACCAGGCATACCACCCAATCTGCAAACCAGGCAGCTCGTTCAGTATTTCATAAAGCCGGCTGCGAGCGGGATCATTCCCGCCATGCCCGTTTAATAGCAGCAGCCTACGAAAGCCATGCCGGTATGCCGAACGGACGATATCCTCAACCAGGTCAAGCAATGTAGTGCTCCGCAGGCTAAAAGTGCCAGGGTAAGCCAGGAAGTAGGGGGAAGATCCAAAGTTCAGGGGAGGCGCAATCAATACTCCCGATTGTTGGCTAGCAGCATCTGCTAAAGCCATCGGAATACGCACATCGGTAAGCAGGCTCAGGTAGGCGTGTTGCTCGCAGGCGCCCAAAACCCAGATGAGCCGGTCATCGCCTTGCAAGTATTGTTCAACATCAAACCAGTTAAGATCCTCGATGCGCATTCAGCCTCCAACCATACGGGAAAAATTAAACAACAATGTTTACCAATTTTCCCGGGACGACAATCACCTTGCGCGGGGTGCCGCCTTCCAGGTGTCTTTGAACCGTCTCGCTGGCCAGAGCCAGGGCCTGCACTTGTGCGGATTCCATGTCCAGCGGCACAGTAATGCGGTCGCGAACTTTTCCATTAATCTGGATTGCCAACGTTACTTCATCTTCCTTTGCCGCTTCTTCATCTACAGCAGGCCAGGGCTGCAGGTGAATGGAGTATGGCTTTCCCAGGTAACTCCATATTTCTTCAGCGATATGTGGGGTTACCGGCGCCATCATGCGCAGGTATAGATCAACGACCTCTCGCCAGGCCGGGTCAGATCCTGCTCCCGCCGCTTTGGCGCGTGTCATTTCGTTGAGTAATTCCATCAGACCGCTGACGATCGTATTAAACTCAAATTGTTCAAAGTCGTGCGTCACCTGACGCAAAGTCTGGTGAGTCTTCCGGCGTAGATTGCGGATAGTCTCTCCATTAGTGCGGCCAGATTGGGCAGGCTCTGTAAAGAGAGACCAGACGCGGCGGATCCAGCGTGCGGTACCCTCAATACCACTCGAATTCCAGGGAGCGCCTAATTCCCAACGCGCGAAGAACATCAAATAAGCACGTACTACATCGGCGCCATAACGATTTACCAGATCATCCGGAGCAACCACGTTCCCGCGACTCTTGGACATCTTCTCTGAGTCTTCACCCAGAATGATGCCTTGATTGCGTAACTGGAGCATAGGCTCGGGACCTTGCATGACACCCATGTCGCGCCCGGCTTTATGGAAAAAGCGCGTGTAAATCAAGTGCATGGTGGCATGCTCTATTCCACCGGTATAGGTATCTACGGGCATCCAGTAAGCATACTCAGCCGGGTTGAATGGTCCTCCTGGGTAATCCGGACTGAGATAGCGCAGATGGTACCAGGACGAACACATAAAGGTATCCATCGTGTCAGTTTCACGTTCTGCTGGTCCGCCGCACACCGGACAGGTCGTCTGTCTCCAGGTCGGATGCAGCTTTAATGGACTTTCTCCGGTCGGCTTCCACTCCACATCATCGGGCAGCAAAACCGGCAGCTCCTCATCGGGGACAATTTGCGGACCATGTTCAGGGCAGTAGATGATTGGAATCGGCGCGCCCCAGTAACGCTGGCGTGAAATCAACCAATCACGCAAGCGATAGTTTACAGCGCCTTTGCCAGAACCTTGCTCTTCCAGCCAATGGATCACGGTCTTTTTGGCTGTATCACCTGGAGTTCCACTAAATTCGTCCGAGTTAATCATTGTGCCATAAGCATCATGGAACAGGGCATCACGGTAGAATTCCCGCTCCCAAAGCATTTCCATCAGGCTGCGCGCAGAATGTACAGTCCTTGATAAACTCTTACAGCGCTCCAGAATCCGAGCATCGGCTTCAACCGAATCCCAACGCTCAATCCCACTGCTGAAGATGAACAGCCACTGCGTACCGACAATTTCAATCCAGGCATGCGGAAGCAAATACGCCTGGCAGAGCTCAATAAAGCGCGCCGCTTTATCCTCTGGCAGTGTGACTCGCAGGCCATCTTCAGCTTTGAAGGGCAATAAACCAACAGCCAGGAGAGCTTCCTCGAAACCGGGCTGCGTCGATCCAGTTGGGATAAAAGATTTGGTTAAGCCATCCGGACGATCGATCACCGGCAGAATAGAAAGGCCAAATTTCAAGGCAAATGTAAAATCGCGTTCATCGTGGGCGGGGACAGCCATAATCGCCCCGGTTCCGTAGGTCATCAGGACATAATCTGCAATCCATATGGGGATGCGCTTGCCATTGACCGGGTTGATTGCAAAGCCACCCGTAAATACACCTGATTTCTCTTTATCCGCAGATTCACGCTGGATATCGGTTTGGCGAGTGGCGTCTTGAATATAGCGCTCTACCTCTGCCTTTTGCTGAGCAGAGGTGATCTTTGCAACCAGTGGATGTTCCGGCGCCAGGACCATAAAAGTGGCGCCCCATAATGTATCTGGGCGGGTGGTGAAAACCTCTATGGGGTCACCCAGCTCGCTGTTGAAAACAACCGAAGAGCCTTCCGAGCGCCCAATCCAATTGGTCTGCAGCGTTTGTACACGCTCAGGCCAATCCAGGTGCGAAAAATCCAACAATTCTTCGGCATACTGCGTGGTGCGGAAGAACCACTGATCCAGGTTTTTCTTGATAACTGGTGTGCCACAGCGTTCACAATGGCGATCCTCCCCCCAAACTTGCTCGCGCGCCAGGGTCGTGTTGCAGTTGGGGCACCAGTCCACCGGTGACATCTTTCGGTACGCCAGATTATGCTTGAAGAGCTGGCTAAAGAACCACTGGGTCCAGTGGTAATACTTCGGATCGGCTGACACAGCTTCGCGCCGCCAATCAAACATGGCGCCCATACTCTTTAATTGGCCGCGCATGCGTTCAATGTTGGCATATGTCCATTGCTTGGGATGAATGTTACGGCGCACAGCAGCATTTTCAGCAGGGAGACCAAAAGCATCAAAACCCATCGGGAACAGGACATTATAGCCACGCATACGCATGAATCGCGCCCGGGCATCACTGGGAGTGATCGCATACCAGTGTCCAATATGCAGGTCACCCGAAGGGTACGGCAGCATGGTCAATGCATAATGTTTAGTCCGCTGAGGGTCGATATTTGAATTATAAAGACCATCCGCCTCCCAGCGCTGTTGCCATTTTTGTTCAATCTCAGTATGGTTGTAGCCTGTGTTGTCTGCCATTCTACTCTCCAGATTAAAACGCTTTGCGGGCGATTATAACCATTCTTCAGGATTCCGCCGAGAGCGGGGCTTAACTGTTTCTTGTCGACCGGCGGTCTCCAGACCAATACGGATGATCTCGGCCGCGACGGCAGTCCGGCGCGCCCAATTGGCTGGATCGGCATCATAAGCAGCGGCCGCCTGCTGCTGGCGCAGAGCATCAGCAGCGTTAGCCTGGTAACGATCCGCCGATTCCCAATCCAGCCCATCCACTTCTAGATAACCCATCTTGAAGCCGGCCTGCTTTAGGAGCACCGTCCATTCACCATCCACGCCAAGGGCATGACCAGGCGTCGTATGTTCGATAACATAGCGCGCCGCTGCCAGACAGAAGCCTTTTGATCCTGCGCTTACATCCATCTGCGTGCCAACGATATGTGAAATGACGGCATTGCTCAACGCTTCAGTTTGGACCAGAGCAGCCGGATGAGTCTGATATGCCTGAGCAGTCCGCCCGATAACCAGATATTCGCAAGTCTGGATTACCGGTAAAGTTCGCAGCCACTCATCCGGTCGTTGTTCAATCCAACGAATTAGGCGATCCATGTCCGCGTAATGGATCCAGGGAGACGCGCTTTGGGAGGCCAATTTCAAAGCCATGTAGCGCCCCCAGGACCAGTATGGGTTGATGTGACAGAATACAGCGCTGCCTTTCAGGCGTTCCAAGAGAGCAGCCTGACCAACAGGGTCATCTGGCTGCGCAGGTAAGGAAATATAGATGCGCTCATACGTCTCTTGAAGATGTTCCAGGATACGCTCGAAGCGATCAATCTCGCCGCGCGGATTCCAGGTGGCAGCCAACACGATAGAATTGGGGGTCATTCAGTCATAGCCATGCGCATTAAGAATGTATGCCCGCGCTGCATTTCCAAAAGTCCTTTCCAAACACCTTGCGCATCTCCCTCCGCCAGGATGGTATGAGCGGGACAATCACATTGGGCATTAAAAGGATCGGGACAGGAACGAATCGCTGCCATCACCGACTCCACGGCGTCTGGTGAGACCCAATAACCGATATGCTTCCAATCTTCGCCTTCGTAAAAACTACGCCGAGATTCCTCATACAGCGCCAGACCTTTGAAACCACATACTTTGCAACTTACTACCTGTAAGGTAATTTCCTCGCTATCCCGGTCCGGCGGCAGCTCAATACTGGCAATTATTTTCAGGCCATTGTAGGTCCTACACTGCGGACATGCGAAAGGCATTTTGCAAACCTCGTCAGTTTACAATCAAATTGATGATCTTATCAGGCACATAATACACTCTTTCGATATGTCCGTGTTGAAGAAACTGCTGGACTTTTGGATCGGCGAGCGCGCGTGCTTCAGCCAGAGCTGACGACGCATGCAAAGGTAACCGTATAGTCGCTCTCAGCCTGCCGTTTATCTGAACAGGTACTTCTACATCATCTGCGACTAAGAGATCTGCTGAGGCTTCGGGCCAGGTCTGTTGATGTACGCTGCCCGCATGCCCGGTCAAGTGCCATAACTCCTCAGAGATATGCGGCGCTGCCGGCGCAAGGAGAATCAGGAACACGTTCAAAGCATCATGGTAGGTGGAAGTCTGCCAGCGATCTGTCCGCCAATACTCACCCAGCAAGTTCGCAAATTCCATTAAAGCCGCAATCATTGTATTCAAACGAAAATCTGCAATACGTTCGGTGACTTGCTGAATAGTGCGATGCAGGGCGCGCTCCAAATCAGGATCGGGCTGTGTGGTTGTGTGGCTGCTGTAGTATGTAGATTGATACAAGCTCCATACGCGGTTTAAAAAGCGCCCTGCTCCTTGAATGCCTGCCTGGGTCCAATCCACATCTTGATCAAAGGGAGCCATAAACATTTCATACACGCGTAAAGCATCTGCGCCAAAAGTCGCTGCGATAGCATCTGGAGTAATGACGTTGCCGCGCGATTTAGACATACGCATGCCATCAGGTCCCATTAATTGACCCTGGTTGCGCAAACGGGCGAACGGCTCGCGGAAGGGTAATAAACCTTCATCTGCCAGCACTTTTGTCCAGAAGCGGGCGTACAAAAGGTGCAGCACGGCATGTTCTGCACCACCGACGTATAGATCGACGGGCATCCAATAACGCATCGCATCTGCATCGAAAGGTGCGTCAGTTTCATGGGGGCTGGTGAAGCGTAGAAAGTACCAGGATGAACATGCAAACCCGCCCATCGTATCGGTTTCACGCTCGGCTGCTCCACCACATTGAGGGCATGTCGTATGCAGAAAGGTCACAGAACGAGCCAATGGAGAGCGCCCCGTACCATCTGGTCGAAAATCATCCATCTCGGGCAGCAATACCGGCAGCTCACTTTCGGGTATGGGGACTTCCCCACACTGAGCACAATATACAATCGGGATGGGAGTGCCCCAATAGCGCTGGCGACTGATCAACCAGTCACGCATGCGGTATTGTACCTTCCAGCCTCCGGCAGCCTGGCGCGCCAATTCCTGAGCGATAGCTTGCATGCCCGCCATACTGGTCAGACCAGAAAACGGACCCGAATCTACCATCTGCCCGGGTGAAGTAAAGGCTGCTTCTGCAGGTTGTTCCGGATTCTGTTCAATTGGCTGAATGACTGTCCGGACGGGCAAGCCGTACTTTTGTGCGAATTCAAAATCGCGCCTATCATGAGCCGGTACACCCATCACGGCCCCTGTACCATATCCCGGTAAAACATAATCTGCCACCCATACCGGCACGCGTTCCTGGCTCAGTGGATTAACCACAAAAGCTCCGGTAAAAACACCGGTTTTCTCGCGTTCTTCCTGCATGCGTTCCACCTCACTGCGCCTGGCGGTTGCTTTCACGTATGCCTGCACAGCTGCATGCTGTGTCGATTCAGGGAGTTGTTTGACCAGTTCATGTTCTGGGGCCAGGACAAAATAGGTCACCCCGTACAAAGTATCTGGACGGGTTGTGAAAACCGGAATCGGCACGCCATCCGGAGTGTGAAAGATCACTTCGCATCCTTCCGAACGACCTATCCAGTTGCGCTGCATGCTTTTAATCGCTTCAGGCCAGTCAATCTCATCCAAACCTGACAGTAATTCGTCTGCATAAGCTGTAATTCGAAAATACCAGGCAGGGATTTTCTTGCGTATAACGCCGCTATGGCCACGCCAGCAAACGCCATCGGTTACTTCATGGCTCGAGAGCGTCGTCTGGCACACTGGACACCACCACTGCCAGCTGTGATCGCGATAGGCCAGCCCAAGTTTATACAACTTTAAAAAGAACCATTGTGTCCAGCGATAATATTCAGGCTGTGAAGAATCAATCTCCCGGCTCCAATCGTAACTGGTGCCAAGGAGTGTTAATTGTCGACGGAAGTTGGCTGTGTTTTGGTCGGTCACCTGGCGTGGATGAACATTGTGGCGGATGGCATACTGCTCGGAAGGCTCGCCGAAGGCATCCCAGCCCATGGGGTGCA
>CAYXDC010000055.1:0-22225 GCA_964463505.1 uncultured Anaerolineaceae bacterium | reverse complement strand
CAAGGCGTACCTGCAGATCATCCCCGCGGCGTGGCATATTGCGGCTGCGCCGGTTAGTCCGGCCCATACCACCAAATCCGAACAGGTCGCCAAAGATATCAGCAAAGTCGGTAAAGTCGACGTTGAAATCCTGCGCCCCACCTGCGCCGCGCACACCTGCGTGTCCGAAGCGATCATAGGCCGCACGCTTATCAGGATCAGAGAGGACGGCGTAGGCCTCATTGATTTCTTTGAATTTTTCCTCCGCGTCTGGTTCTTTGTTCACGTCCGGGTGGAACTGGCGCGCCAATTTGCGGAAGGCTGCTTTTAGATCGTCCGTGCTGGCTGAGCGGGGGACATCCAGGATTTCATAGTAGTCGCGTTGGGTCATACCATTGCCTGCGGTTTAAGGTTTAAAGGTTGGAAGCCAGATGGCTTCCAACCTTTACAAATTTGCTGTAAATGTACATTAAGCGTTCCGAAATTCGCCTTCAACGACATCTTCATCACCAGGTCCACCTGAGTTGCCGCTGGCGTTACTGGCGCCTGGATCAGCCCCCTCGGCGGTTGGCGCACCTTGTTGGTATGCTGCTGCGCCGACTTGCTGGACTACTTGGTTCAGGCTTTCGGTCGCTTTACGGATGGCTTCGGCGTCCTCGCCATCCATGACCGAGCGCACTTTCTGGACTTCGCTCTCAACATTGCTCTTTAGATCGGCGGGTATTTTCTCGCCCAAGTCGCGCAGCACCTTTTCAGCGGTGTAGACAGCGTTATCGGCATTATTGCGCGATTCGATCATTTCCTTGCGCTTGCGGTCTTCATCGGCATGCACCTCAGCTTCTTTGCGCATGCGCTCGACCTCAGCATCATTGAGACCGGAGGAGGCGGTGATGGTGATATGCTGGCTGCGCCCGGTGGCTTTGTCCTGAGCAGTCACTTTTAAGATGCCGTTGGCATCGATATCAAAGGTAACTTCAACCTGCGGAATACCGCGTGGGGCGGGCGGGAGGCCATCCAGGATGAAACGGCCCAGTGATTTATTGTCGGCTGCCATGGGGCGCTCGCCCTGAAGTACATGGATCTCTACCTGCGACTGGTTATCGCTGGCCGTGGAGAAAATCTGGCTCTTACGGGTGGGAATCGTGGTGTTGCGTTCGATCAGGGGGGTAGCAACTCCACCGAGAGTTTCAACGGATAGGCTCAACGGGGTAACATCTAATAGAAGGATGTCTTTGACCTCGCCGCCCAATACACCGGCCTGGATAGCAGCGCCTATCGCCACAACTTCATCGGGATTGACGCCTTTGTGGGGCTCTTTGTTGAAGAGTTTGCGTACTGCTTCTTGCACCGCTGGCATACGGGTCATGCCACCCACCAGGACCACTTCACTGATCTGACTTGGTTCCAGGCCGGCGTCACGCAAGGCATGCCGCACCGGTTCCAGGGTGCGCTCAACCAGATCGCGGGTTAATTGCTCAAGCTTGGAACGAGTGAGGGTCATTACCAGGTGTTTAGGACCGCTCGCGTCGGCGGTAACATAAGGCAGGTTGATCTCGGTTTGGAGGACACTGGAGAGCTCGATCTTGGCTTTTTCTCCAGCTTCACGCAGCCGTTGTAGCGCCTGGCGATCATTGCGCAGGTCGATCCCGTTCTGGCGCTGGAATTCCTCAGCAATGTGATCGATAATGCGCTGATCGAAGTCATCGCCGCCCAGGAAAGTATCGCCACTGGTGGAGCGCACCTGAAATACGCCATCCCCGACATCCAGAATGGAAATATCAAAAGTCCCACCGCCCAGATCATAGACTGCGATGACTTCATCTTTTTTCTTATCCAGCCCATATGCCAGGGAGGATGCTGTCGGTTCGTTAATGATGCGCAATACTTCCAACCCAGCGATCTTGCCAGCATCCTTGGTAGCGTTGCGCTGCGCATCGTTGAAATACGCAGGTACGGTGATGACTGCCTGTGTGACAGTTTCGCCCAGGTAAGCTTCAGCATCACGTTTGATTTTTGCCAGCACCATGGCGGAAATTTCAGGCGGGGAGTATTCTTTCCCATCCAGGATCACGCGCACATCGCCATTGGGCGCCTCGGCTACTTTGTATGGCGCACGTGATAAAGCCTTCTGGACTTCAGCATCGTTGAATTTTCGGCCCATGTAACGCTTAATAGAATAGATTGTATTCTCAGCGTTCATAACGGCCTGGTTGCGCGCCACACGCCCGGTGAGGCGCTCGTGGTTTTTATTGACTGCTACGACAGAAGGGACGAGGCGTTCGCCCTCAGCCGAAGGGATCACAACCGGTTCGCCGCCTTCCATTACGGCGACAACGGAATTGGTGGTGCCCAGGTCAATGCCAATGATTTTTCCCATTGATTAATCCTCCAGTGTTTAAAGCATCGCTAAGTGCGGGATAACTCCGCGGGTAGATTTGAGATGGGCTTTACTGAGCAACCCTTACGAGGGCTGGACGTAGAACTCGCTCTCCCAGCATATATCCATTTTTGATTACTTCGATAATCTGACCGCTTTCGTAATCTGCATGCGGTTCAGATGAAATAGCTTCGTGCAGCGTGGGGTCAAAATCGCTGCCCTGTGCCTGTTGTTGGGTCACTCCCTCAGATTCCAGGATGACCAGGAATTTTCGATAAATTAATTCAATCCCAGCTGCCCAGATCGCTCCATCACCGTCTTGAGGGCGGTTTTTTAAAGCGCGCTCCAAATCGTCCAGGATTTCTATGTAGCGTTTGAGGATATTGCCGGCGGCGTTTTGGTACACCTGGCTTTGCTCACGCTCAATGCGTCGTTTATAGTTGGCAAAATCGGCGCGCGCGCGTTGCCAGCCATCCAGATATTCATCGGCTTTTGCCTGGCTGTCCTTGAGCGCTTGCATTAAACTCTCCAGGTCTGGGAGCGCCTCACCGTTTTCTTCGGTTTCCAGGGTGGTCTCGTGGATCTGTTCTGGTTCAGTGTTTTCGGGTTCTTTTATTTCAAAATCGGCCATAATCGACTAATTCCTCCGGTTTGATTGCAAAGGTAGCACCTGTGCGATGACTATTCAGTATGCAGGTCTACCACCAGGTCACTCAGTAGATTGGCGACGAATCGCACAGTTGAGATTGTGCGTCCATAGGGCATACGGATCGGTCCGAGGACACCCAGGGTGCCGGTAGCCAGGCCAGGATGACCATAGCGCGCCAGGACAACCGAACATTCTCGCAGTTCCTCATAAGTGCCTTCGCCGCCAATTAACACTTGCACGCCCCCCAATTCAGTGGAGAGCACAGTGCGCGTGATCAAATCCTCCAACAAAGGGCGTTCTTCTAGGATGCGTAAGGCACGGCGGGCCCCACCTACTTCGGCGAACTCTGGTTCTGCCAGCACATGAGTTAAGCCATCGCGGTAAACTTCCCCACCCAGGATGTGGCTCGATTGGCGGATATCTTCAATAATTAATTTGGTGATATCTTGTTCCAGGGCTTCCAGCTGGCTGCTAAATGCCTGGATGTTATCCAGATTAAGCCCCTGGTAGAGGCTGTTTAAGTGCTGGGCAACCTGGCTGAGTTGTTCCTGGGTCACTGGCTCAGCCAGAGTCAGCATTTGCTGCCGGATTTCACCACTGGCTGTTACCAGCACCATTAAAACTTGCTTACCACGTGTGTTGATCAGCTCGATATGCTTGAACACCGGCATATCCGAATGCGGGGCAGTCACCACAGAGGCAGATTGAGATTGATGAGCGAGTACGGAAGCCGCCAGACGCATCCAGCGCTCGATATCCGTTCCAGCCTGATAAAACTGGTGGACGATCATGCGCTTGGTGGGGATTGGGAGGTCGGTGTTGCCCATCAATTGCCCCACGAAATAACGGTAGCCTTCTTCGCTGGGGACGCGCCCGGCAGATGTGTGCGGCTGGCGCAGATAGCCTAGCTCGGTCAGCGCAACCATTTCATTGCGTATTGTGGCTGAGCTAAACGTTAAATTGTAAACATCCACCAGCCGCTGTGAGCCAACTGGTTGAGCAGTTTCAATATAATCGCGTATCACCAGAGCCAGAATTTGTTTCTGTCGTTCCGTCAGGTTTGGCATCTTACTCCACCATTTTAGCACTCTCGTCGAGAGAGTGCTAAAAATCGACTTAAGATGATACCATGCGCGCAGACGTACGTCAAGAAATCAGCTTGCTTGCCAGCAGATTCTGACATGGAATTAACACTGCTTGCCGGACAGGTCGCTCTTCACTCCCCCAGAAGATGCAATACACGCGCCAAATCGGCAGGATATGGCGCGCAGAAAACAATGCGTTCAGATCGGGTTGGATGCATGAATTCTAAAGACTTTGCATGCAGCGCAGCGCGCTCTAATAACGGTATGTCGGTAGTGAACGAGGTTGGCGGCAATATTTGCGAGCACAGTAATGCCTTGCCTCCGCCATACAGTGCATCGGCTACCAATGGGTGTCCTATTGCAGCCAGGTGTGCGCGGATTTGATGGGTGCGCCCGGTGTGGGGGATTGCCTCAACCAGGCACACTTTAGCACCATAATAATGTTGTTTAACCTTTAGTTCCGTAACCGCGGGCTTGCCGTTGTCGGCATCCACAATGGTCCGGTGGCGCCGGTCTCCATTCGGGCGCAGGGGCAAACGGACCGTTTTTTCCTCCCAGCTGGGATTGCCTGATACAAGGGCGTGATATGACTTGGAAACCTGGCGTTGTTCAAACTGGGTGTTCAGGTGGCGATGTGCTGCTGCGCTGCGAACGAGCACAATTACCCCGCTTGTCTGGCGGTCCAGGCGGTGGACGATCCATACAGGCCCATATTCTCGTTCCAGCAAGGATTTTAGATGCGGCGCAGATGCATCGTAGCCATCGGGCAAACTGAGCAATCCTGGCGGCTTATTTACCACTAGGATCGCCTCATCGACGTGCAGGATCCAGTCGGGGTCTAAAGCTAGCATGGTTTCGTAATCTGAGTGCCTTGTGTTGGTTGAGTTGATATCGAGTTATATCTATGGCTTCGCCTTTAGGGGTAGCCTTGTGGGTTCTGTGATTGCCAGCGCCAGGAATCAACACACATATCTGTGAGTGTGTGCACAGCCTGCCAGTTAAGCTCCTGGTGGGCGCGAGTGGGGTCGGCAACGCTGACGGCCACATCTCCCGGACGGCGATCGGTGAGACGGTATGGGATCGGCTTGCCGCAAGCTTTCGAAAAGGCCTGTACCACTTCCAGCACGCTGTAACCCTGCCCGGTTCCCAGATTGTAGGCGACAGCACCGGGGCGCGATGCCAGCCTTTGCAGGGCTTTGAGATGCCCTACTGCCAGATCCGCCACATGGATATAATCCCGGATCCCCGTGCCATCCGGGGTGGGGTAGTCGCTGCCAAATACCGATAGCTGCTCCAAGCGTCCCACCGCTACCTGGGTGATATAAGGGAGTAGATTGTTGGGAATGCCATTGGGATCTTCACCAATTCGCCCACTGGGGTGAGCACCCACCGGGTTGAAATAGCGCAATAAAGCGATATCCCATTCGGGATCTGAGCGGTGTAGATCGCGCAGGATCTCCTCAATCATCAGCTTGGAGCGGCCGTACGGGTTGGTCGCGGAGAGTGGAAAATCTTCCCGGAGTGGCGAAGGATTGGTCTCTCCATACACCGTGGCAGAAGAGCTGAAGACCAGTTTTTTAACCTGATGTTTTTGCATTACCTGGCACAAATTAAGCGTCCCGGCGACATTGTTCTGGTAATAATGCAAGGGGATGCTAACCGACTCTCCCACGGCTTTCAACCCGGCGAAATGGATCACGCTGTCAATTGGATGTGCTGCGAATACTTGATCCAGCGCGGCTTTATCCAATAGATCTACCCGGTAAAAAGTGAGTGTTTTGCCGGTTATCTCCAGGACTCTGTTTAAGGCTTCTTCTTTGCTGTTCGACAGGTTATCGACCACGATCACTTCGTAACCTGCCTGGAGTAGTTCCAGACAGGTGTGGCTGCCAATATAGCCGGCTCCGCCGGTTACCAGGATATTCATGGGAGCTCCTCGTCTATATGTAACCTAGATTGCCATGTCAGCAGGGGCTGTTTCAACTGTATGGGTGGCTTCACCTCGCTTGACGCCCGAGATCAATATCCAGGCAATCAGCATGAAGACAGGCGCCACAAGCATGATCGTGTTGTAATTTCGCCCGCCAAGCTGGATGATCCAACCATTGATGTTCGGCCCAGCGATCGCGGCCAGCGTGGACGCCAGGTAATATAAACCAGTGAAAGTCCCCAGACGGGCTGCTGTGGTCATGTCCACAACCATTGGTAGGGAGTTGATATTGATCAAAGCCCAGGCGATACCCGCGATCATCAGGATCAAGCCAATTACTGGCACATTTCCCAGGACCGGTAAGCGGGTAAGCTGGATCGTCAGAGCCTCAACCGGCAGGAAATACATAACGAGCATTGCGGCTGCCATGAGGGTGATCCCAGTCATAATTGTGGGGCGGCGCCCGATGCGTCCACCGATATAGCCGGAGGGCAGGGCAAACAATACGAAGAGCAGCGAAAGCTGTCCTAACAAGCGCGCCCCATCCGCTTCGGAATAGCCGAGATGGTTGGTGGCATATAAGGTGAAGAAAGCTTCGATGGCATTGTAGGCAACGAACCAAAAAAATATCGCTGAAAGCATGCGTAATGGGCTTTTTTCTGGATCGTTGATAACCTGCTTGATGCTTTCGATAATACCGGGTTGTTTTTCACTTGTCTGATACTCTTTTGGCTCACGAATGAAAATCAGCACCATCAGGCTGGCTACAATGACCAGTACAGAACCCAGCCAGAAGGGATATGCTGTATTCATCTCGTAAAGGGTAGCTCCACCTAGGAATGAAATAATTGCCCCAACACCCCCCATAAAATTGATGATCCCATTGGCTTGCGAGCGATATTGGGATGGGGTGATGTCAGGCATCAACGCAATCACTGGCGTGCGCCAGAAGGCCATGCTGATGAGCAAGCTGGTGGTGCAGGCAACAAAAAGTGGCAGTACGCTGACAAGCGGGATTAAACCGAAAGCCAGGGCGCCGATGGGTGCACCAATCAGGATAAATGGCATGCGTCTGCCAATCGGCGTGCGTAATTGATCCGACCAGGCTCCCACCGAGGGTTGGATCAGCAGAGCGGCAATGTTATCCAGGGTCATGAAGAAGCCGATGAGCGCCGGCGCCAGGTTGAATTTATTGGCTAGGAATAATGGTACAAATGCATTATAAGTGCCCCAAATGACACTGACGCCAAAAAAACCAAATCCGAGCAGAAAAGTTTTAGGATAGCTGAATTTCATGAGGTGCCTCCGCTTTCAGATCAGTGAATCCAGGTAGATCAGACGGCACAAGCAGGTTGCTTGTCTGGCCCACATTCGTGGGGCTAACTCTCTATGTCTGGCGGGTATTCTTCTTCAAGTTTGGCAAGGTATTTGCGGTCTTTTTCACTGAGCGGCGCCGTGAGCAGCAGATCAGGGCGTCGCTGCCAGGTGCGCAGCAAGGCTTGTTCCCTGCGCCAGCGAGCAATCAGCGCATGATTGCCGGAGAGCAGCACTTCGGGAACTGAATAACCACGAAATTCTGGCGGACGGGTGTAGTGTGGATATTCAAGCAAGCCTGAAGCATGTGAATCGTCTTCTGCACCGTCGGGATCACCCAGGACACCCGGAATCATGCGACTGACTGCGTCGATGATCACAAGCGCTGCTAACTCGCCACCGGTGAGTACGTAGTCACCAATTGATATTTCGTCCGTTACCAGGTGCTGTCGGACGCGCTCGTCTACACCTTCATAGCGCCCGCATAACAACGCCAGGCGAGGTGCAGGTGCTTCTACCGTTGATGTAAGGTGCTGCAGGGCTGGCATCACCAGCTGGCGGGCAACGGTTTGGTCAAACAACCGGCCCTGGGGGGTTAATAAAATGACGGGACAGGAAGGTGGCGCACCCAGTACGCTCTCTACAGCCGTGAAAATGGGCTCAGGTTTCATAACCATCCCGCCGCCACCGCCGTAGGGCTCATCGTCGGTGATGTGATGGCGATCGGTCGTCCAATCACGGATATTATGAAGTTGAATTTGAATCAGCTGGTGCTGTTGGGCGCGCAGCAGGATGCTGCTTTGTAAGTAGGGTGCAAAGACGTCGGGGAAGAGGGTGAATACATCAAATTGCAGGGCAGGGGCGCTCACAAGCCCATTCTAGCCGGAAGGAGCGTGATTGGCAAGGAAGACCGGGGTGGTGTTCTTTATTAAGAGCTATTCATCACAATCTTGACTCGGGTTCTTGAAAGATGGTAAGATGCCCGTATGTATTTACGCGGTAGCAAGTGGACGATGACACGGCGCACACGTCGCCCAAGTTTCTTTCGCATAGCTTTATTGCTGGCGGTTATCGCGCTACTCTGGTATGTCAATCAGGTTGTGGTTCCGGCCACACCTCCTCTCTTTGTCCCTACGCCAACCCCCACGCGTAGCCCTGAGGCTTACTTGACTGAGGGCGAGGAACTGTATAACGCGGGGAAAATTAACCTGGCGATTGAAGCATACAAGTCAGCCATCGATGTCGATCCCAGCAACGCGGCGACTTTTGTGACCCTGGCCCGGCTGCAGGTTTTTGCGGGGCAATATGCTGAGGCGGTCGAGAATACCCAGAACGCGCTCTTGAAGAATCCCAATAATTCTTTAGCACATGCTGTTCAGGGCTGGGCGCTTGGATTTCAAGGAAAATATGGCGAGGCTGAATTGTCGATTCGCAAGGCTCTGGAGCTGGATGCAAATAATGCACTGGCGCACGCGTATTATGCTGAGATCTTGATCAATCAGGGTGATTTTGAGTTGGTAGACAAGGCTAGTGAAGAATCTCGCATCGCCCGTGAACTGGATAATACTCTTCTAGAAGTTCGTCGGGCGCGTGGAATTGTTTTGCTGAATACGAATAACGTAGCTGAAGCGATCGAAGAGTTTAAAACAGCGCTGGCGATCAACAAGAATATTTCAGATATTCATCTTTACCTGGGAGTGGCCTATAAAGCCCAGGGTGATTATGCTCTGGCAGAGGAATCCTTGTTGGCTGCCTATGCTTTAAACCCACAGGATACCGTGGCGCTGACGGAGATTGCCCGCGCCTATTTTGCTGATGGGCGTTATCGCCAGGCTGCCCAATATGCCGAAGAAGCTGTACGCGTAGAGCCGGAAGATCCGACGCTGCATGGCAACCTGGGTATTATGCATTACAAGAATGAAGAATATAACCGCGCCATTCCTGAATTGGAGCTGGCAGTGCGGGGTGGGACGACCGAAGATGGGCAGGCAGTTGAGGGGTTACCACTGGCTTATGGCCGGGTAGCTGAATATTATTGGTATTATGGGTTCGCATTAGCGCGCTCCAACCAATGCGCCCAGGCAGTGCCGGTCTTCCAGTCGCTCTTGAACAACCTGCAAGATGATGAGATCGCGATTTTTAACGCCAATGCTGGTCTGGAACTATGCCAGCAGAGCCTGGAAAACCCTCCTGAAACGCCAGAAGAGACCTCTGAGGCAGTTGAGGGTGAAGTGACCCCCACGCCCTAAATATCCATGGAACGTCAACTCGTAGGAAAACAACCTACATTTCACCCGCGCCGTTCGGGAAATAATTTTTATAGAGTCATGCTGCTGCTCAGTCTGATCTTGAGTGGAGTCTGGCTTATCCTGTCCCAACAACGCAATCAAATCCAGCCGCTATTTTTACCCACCCCAACACCAACCCGGACAGCGAATTCTTATATCATGGAAGCCCAGGCTTACTTTGCTGCCGGAAAGATTGATGATCCCAGCAATAACCTTCCGGGAGCTGATGCGCCATCGGTCAATGATGCTATTGAAGCCTACCAGGCTGCCCTGGAAATGGATCCTCAGAACGCGCAGGGCTGGATTGAGCTGGCACGTATTCAAGCTTATTCGTCCACCATGCTGCGCAATGATACCGAACGTTTTGAACGTTTGCAAAGTGCGCTCGAGGCTGCGGACAAGGCTATTGAGCTAATGCCAGATGAGAGCACGCATTACGCTGTGCGGGCTTTCGTCAAGGACTGGTATGCCTTTAATTCACTGATCCAGGGTGAAGAGCGCCAGTTATTGCTCTTAGAAGCCGAACGAGATGCTTCGCGCGCTTTCCAATTAGATCCGAATAATGCTCTGGCGCTGGCTTATTATGCAGAAATATTGGCTGATCAGGGTAAATGGGCGCAGGCTGAAAAATACGCTGCACAGGCAGTATCGCTTGGCCCCGATTTGATGGATACTCATAGGGTGTATGGCTATGTTCTTGAAACACTCGCCCAATACAACAGTGCCATTCAACAATATCAGAAGGCGGCTGATCTCAGTCCGAATATGACTTTTTTGTACATTCGTATCGGCCAAAACTATCGCGAAGGGATTCAGAATCCAGACCGCGCACTGGACTACTTTGACCGGGCAGCCAAGATTAATGAGCAGCTTGGTGTACAGAATCCACAGCCATACATCGAGATTGCCAAGACATACACCCAACAAGGCCAGTTTTATGCAGCTACGGTCAATGCGCAAAAGGCGCTCGAATATGACTCCACCAATGCGCACACTTATGGACAATTAGGAATTATCTCAATTCGAGCGCGTAACTATGAAGGTGCTGTGCCATTGCTACGCTGTGCTGTGCTCTCTTGTACCGCAGCGGAAAACGAAATGGGTGGAGCGGATGTCGAAGGGTTACCCTTGAGTAGTTTGAGTGTGGCATATTACTATGTGGAGTTTGGCACAGTGCTGGCATTTTTGAGCAGGCCGGCAGAAAACTACTGTAGTGAAGCACTGATGGTACTGCAGCAAGTGCGGGATAAATACTCCGACGACCCCACCTTGATGAGTATTGTAGAAGACAGTGAAGGTATTTGCCGCCGCCTGGGTAGCTCACCGGCAGTGCCCACCTCAGTTCGTCCGTCAGGCCTAGCGCCCACTCCAACACCCTCAAGCGTAACGCCGGCAGCCGCAGATGGACAATCTGGGGGCTGAAAAACTCGAACAGTTACTTGAGAGAAGGCTGTTAATTTGGGGGCGGTGATGTGGGTTGTGTAAGAATTTTACAAGAACCGGTTTTGTCCCCTTGACTTTCATCTAAAATCTGGGTATGATTACGAGCGCAATTAGCACTCGATCAGTATGAGTGCTAATTTATCCCTAAGTAACTTTTCTAAATATTCTCAAGCAGGAGGAAAGAATGTCCATGTCCCTTAAACCCCTGGGTAACCGTGTAGTAGTCGAGCCCTTGGAACAGGAAGAAGTCACCGCGGGCGGTATTGTATTACCGGAAACCGCCAAAGAAAAACCCCAAAAAGGGAAAGTCCTCTCCATAGGTCCTGGTGATCGCAACGACAAAGGCGAGCGCGTTCCCCTGGATGTCGCGGAAGGCGATACGGTTTTGTTTGCCAAGTATGCCGGTACCGAGATCAAGGTAGATGGCAAAAAACTGCTCATTCTGCGCGAGAGCGATATTTTAGCAATCCTTGCTTAAATTAATTTCCCCACAATAGGAGTAACTATCAATGGCTAAACAACTTATTTTCTCTGAAGAAGCTCGCCGCCGGCTTTCCCGGGGTATGGAAACCCTGGCAAATGCGGTAGCGACAACCCTTGGCCCCAAAGGCCGCAACGTTGCCCTGGATAAGAAATTCGGTTCCCCGACCATCACCCATGACGGTGTGACAGTTGCCAAGGAAATCGAGCTGGAAGACCCCTTTGAGAACATGGGCGCTCAGCTGCTTAAAGAAGCAGCTACCAAGACCAACGATATTGCCGGTGATGGTACAACTACCTCCACAGTTTTGGCCCATGCGATCGTGATGGAAGGCATGCGCAACCTGGCTGCCGGTGCCAACCCGATGATGCTGAAGCGTGGGATTGAAGCTGCCACCAAAGCTGTCGCCGAAAAAATCAACGAACAGTCGATTGAACTGACTTCCAAAGAAGAAATCGCCAACGTGGCTTCGATTTCTGCCCAGGACCGCGTGATCGGCGAACTGATCGCCGAAGTGATGGACAAAGTTGGTAAAGACGGCGTCATCACCGTGGAAGAATCCAAGGGCCTGGAATTTGAGACCGAGTATGTCGAGGGTATGCAATTCGATCGTGGTTATATCTCGGCTTACTTCATCACAGATGCCGAGCATATGGAAGCCAGCATCAGCGATCCCTATATCCTGATCCATGACAAAAAGATCTCCGCTGCTCAGGACATCGTTCCTTTGCTGGAAAAACTGGTCCAGATTGGCCGCCGCGACCTGATCATCCTTGCTGAAGATTTGGATGGCGAAGCCCTGGCTACCCTGGTATTGAACAAGCTGCGTGGCATGCTAAACGTGGTGGCTGTCAAGGCTCCCGGTTTTGGCGACCGCCGCAAGGCTATGCTGCAGGATATTGCCACTCTGACTGGCGCCTCGGTTATCTCTGAAGAAACTGGCCGCAAACTGGAAAGCGCTACCATCGCTGACCTCGGTCATGCCGAGAAGGTAGTGGTCACCAAAGACGATACCACCATTGTGGGTGGTAAGGGTGATCCGGCGCTGATCAAAGGCCGCATTGAGCAGATCCGCGTTGAGATTGATAAGAGCACCAGTGATTACGATCGCGAGAAGCTCCAAGAGCGTCTGGCAAAACTCTCCGGTGGTGTGGCGATCATTCGTGTTGGCGCAGCTACCGAGACTGAGCTGAAAGAAAAGAAGCACCGCGTCGAAGATGCTCTGTCCGCAACCCGCGCAGCAGTGGAAGAAGGCATCGTTCCGGGTGGTGGTGTGGCCCTGATCAACGCCATGGAAGCGCTGGCTGGTCTGAAGATGGACGATGAAGATGCCAAGATTGGTGTGAACATTGTCCGCAAGGCCCTGGAAATGCCCATGCGCAAGATTGCTGAGAACGCTGGCCAGGATGGGTCTGTAATCCTGGAAGGTGTCCGCCGGGCTCAGAAAGAGAAGAAAAACAAGAAGATCGGTTACAACGTTATTAGCGAAAGCTATGTGGACATGGTCCAGAATGGCGTTATCGATCCTGCCAAGGTGACCCGTGGCGCTCTGGAAAATGCTGCCTCGATCGCTGCCATGATCCTGACCACCGAAGCCCTGATCACCGATATCCCTGAGAAGGATAAAGCGGCTCCTCCGCCCATGCCGGACTACTAAAATCGGCCTCTACCAACCACGTGCGGAGGGTGACACACCTGTGTCGCCCTCCGCCGTTTGTATTAATAACCATTTTCAATTTGACTGTGCCGGTGCTGCTCTTCGCATAGACAAACCAACCTTGGAAGTAAACTTTATGGTTCGCTTTTCAAGTTTGCCTAACAACCAACCTTGGAAACTTTGACAAATATGGTCCGGCATGCTATAATCCTCCAGCAAGTAGGAAGTTAGTGCCACGCCGGTTTACCGGCGCATCACAAGTTACATCGCTCCCAGTACGGGCGGTTAGATTATCCAGGGATCCTGGATGCCAGACCGGTTGTAATCTGAATAAGGAAGAAGTAACATGAGCCCCGGCCGGAAAACTCCTGACGGGGATCATTTTTATATAGAATAGGAAAGAAGAATGAGTAATCAAAAATTAAGAATTATCCCCCTGGGTGGTCTAGGGGAAGTCGGCAAGAATATGATGGCCTACGAATACGGGGAAAATATCCTTGTAGTCGACACAGGCGTGATGTTTCCCGAGAATGATATGTTGGGGATCGACTATATCATCCCTGATTTTCAATACTTACTGGATAAGCGCCAGAACGTTCGTGGAATTATTGTGACCCATGGTCATGAAGATCATACGGGCGCCATTAAACATGTGCTTGAAGAGATCGACGCACCCATTTATGCTACACCCCTGACGCGCGGTTTGTTGGAGGGGAAGCTTTCGCGTGAGGGTATCTTGAGCAAGGCTCAATTGCAAACCGTGCATGCTGGAGATACCATCCAGGTTGGTCCGTTTAAAGTGGAATTTTTCCATGTCAGCCACTCGATTCCGGATTGCGTGGGTCTGGGTATTACCACTCCTGCAGGGCTGGTGATCCATACCGGCGATTATAAATTTGACCATACACCGATCGACAACTGGCCAACAGATTTTGCCAAATTGGCTGAATTAGCCGGGCGTGGGGTTTTAGCCTTGCTGGCTGATTCAACCAACGCAGATAAACCAGGTTGGACTCCGTCTGAACGGGTGATTGATCCGGCATTTGATCAGGTATTCCGGAATGCCAAGGGACGCATAATTATCGCCAGCTTCGCCTCTCTGATCTCGCGCATGCAGCAGGTAGGCAATGCAGCCTTGCGCCATGGGCGTAAAATGGCTTTTGTGGGCGTTAGCATGGTTGAAAATGCCAAGATCGCCCGTAAACTAGGCTACCTGGACTTGCCAGATGATCTTATCGTTACTCTGGATCAGGCGCTCAAGCTGCCCCAGCACGAGGTTGTGTTGATGTCTACGGGAACACAGGGCGAACCGACCTCGATTATGGGACGCTTATCGACCGGCACAAACCGCCAATTTGATATCAGCCCGAATGATACCGTGGTGCTCTCTTCTCATCCCATTCCGGGTAATGAGGAATCGGTTTATCGCACCATCAATCGCCTTTTCCGGCGCGGGGCACACGTGATCTATGAAGGTATCGCGCCAGTGCATGTCTCCGGGCATGCCAGCCAGGAGGAGATGAAACTACTCCTGCACCTGGTGCGCCCTAAATACTTTATCCCGATCCATGGTGAGCTACGCCACTTGCACCAACATGCCCGTATAGCGCAAGAGATTGGTGTGCCTGCAGAGAATATCGCTGTGATCGAAAATGGGCAGGTCGTTGAATTCCAAAATGGCCAGATGCACCTGGGCGAGCGGATCAAAGGCGGCTGGGTTTTTGTGGATGGGTCTGGTGTTGGTGATGTGGGACCGAGTGTGATGCGTGAGCGCGAAGCGCTGGCACGGGATGGGTTTGTACTGGTGAGCCTGACCGTGGATCGCCATAGCCATCGCCTGCTCGATGAGCCTGAAATTATCACGCGCGGGTTTATTTACACTCGCAATGGGGGCGAGGATCTGCTTGCGGAAACTCGCAATCTCGTGATGGAAACGGTTAGCAGCGGGACGTCGAACCTGGAAAATGATGTTCAGGAAACGGTAAAATCCTTCCTGTTCAATAAGACGCGCCGGCGTCCAATGATCTTTGTATCCTTAACAAACGCCTGAGATTTGGTCTAAATTAAGCGCCCCCCGGTTTCCTACAGGGGGGCAATTTCATTTTCATCCGGGGCATTCCATCCGAATTTTCCGATCAGCGGCACAAATGCCACGGGTGCGATACTTTCATGCTCAAATCCGGCGGGAGTCCGCCACCAGCGCTCAAGAGATTGGCCTGTCCATTTGCCTACCGGTATGACCAGTCTTCCCCGTTCCCACAGCTGCTCCAGTAATGCACCTGGCACACTTGGAGCGCCCGCAGTGACCAGGATCGCATCGTAAGGGGCATGTTCCGGTAGTCCGAGAGTGCCATCCCCCACATAAAATTGCACGTTTTTTATCCCCAATGCCTGTATGATTTTGCTTGCCGCACGAGATAAATCAGCGTGTCTTTCAATCGTATGCACTTTCCCAGCCAGCTCGGCCAGGATGGCGGCCTGGTAACCA
This sequence comes from uncultured Anaerolineaceae bacterium, assembly GCA_964463505.1. Lineage (GTDB taxonomy): Bacteria > Chloroflexota > Anaerolineae > Anaerolineales > UBA4823 > JAJZSS01. The sequence continues at coordinate 6,534 of CAYXDC010000055.1, read as the reverse complement.
GAGCCCGTGCCGATCTCCAATACCTGTTCGCTCCCTTGCAGATGCAACATTTGCGTCATCAGGGCAACAATATAAGGCTGCGAGATGGTTTGTCGATACCCGATGGGGAGGGGGCCGTCCTGGTAGGCTGATGGACGAAATTCATCTGGCACAAAAAGATGGCGGGGAATTTTGGCCATGGCCTGCAGAACACGCTCATCCACAATTCCCCGGCGAGCCAGCTGATCGGCGACCATTTGACGCCGTTCCGCGGCATAATATCGTTCGATATTGTTTTCCGCGCCTTGCATCCTGGGCATTCCTTAAAAGCTTGTGCTTAGAAAAGTACGCCAGAAGTCATCGCGTTGACCTGGCTGGAATGGCAGGTATAGACCCAGGCGATCAACCAGGCCTCCATAGCGCTCAGCCAGGGCTTCGGGCAGATCTTGTGGTGTGCTTTGAACGGCGAAAGTCGCTAGGATCTCATCGCTGATCAATGCTGGCATCGACTCCCACTGTTTGTGGGCTGCCATGCGGGAGAGTTGCTCAGCGACCTCTTGCCAGCCATGTACTGCCATAACGTTCAGGTAAGATGGTGTTGAGGCGTAAAAGGCGATTTGTTGGCGGACGAATTCGCGCTCCATGGGATTGGTCACACTGAAAGCCGTACAGGCGATTTTTACACTGGTTGCATTGCGCGCACTGCGTTGTAATCCTTCCTGGATGGCAGGGAGAATGATCTCTCTTAAGTACCTGGGCGAGTGAAAGGGATGTACTACAAAACCGTCTGCAGCCTCACCTGCCAGCCGCGCCAGACCCGTGTTGACCCCGGCGATATAGATCGGTATATCAGGATAGTCAATGGGGCCCGGGTTGAAAAAAGGGCTCATCAGGTTCAGCTTGTAATTCGGGGAGCGATAATTTAAGGACTCTCCCGTTTGCCAGGTATGCCAAAACGCACGGATCGCGCTCAGCATCTCGCCGAGCTTGCCGGTAACAGATTCGGGCCAGGGCATGCCAAAGCGACGCTCGATATGTGCCTTCACTTGCGTGCCCAGTCCCAGGATGAAGCGCCCGCGAGTTGCCTGAGCCAGATCCCAGGCAGTGTATGCCAGGGTGGCAGGGCTGCGCGCAAATGCAATTGCTACAGCAGTGCCATACTGGATGGTTTGAGTGTGCTCAGCGATCAGTGGACCGGGGAGGAAGGGGTCGTGCGTGGTTTCGGTTGACCAAATTCCGCCGAATCCCATTTCTTCAGCCGCGCGTGCTATCTCCGGAATACTGTTTAGCCTGACCGGAGGAACAGAAGCATCTAGGATAACGCTCATTTCAGCCTCTTTTAAGTAGGACTTACGCACTTGGTTGGAGGATGGGGGTTGGTGGGCGTGCGTAGCACGCCCACCAACCCCCATTTTCCCCAGAACTTAAGTTAGCAAATAGGCCAACACCCACTGAGTGGTGGCGAGCAGCGCCTCCAGGTGGGTGCGTTCATAATTGTGCGAAGCATCAACCCCAGGGCCGATCAACGCTACGGCAAGATCACCGCCTGCCCGCCACAAGGCTTCGCCATCCGAGCCATAGTAGGGATAAATATCGACTTTATACGGAATCTCGTACTCATATGCCAGCTGGCGTAATTTTTGGTTCAAGCCATAGTGGTAAGGCCCGCCAGAGTCTTTAACACACAACGTGGCGTGGAATTCGTCTGAGGTCTGACCTTCACCTACGGCAGCCATATCTACCGTTACCAGCTCGGTTACCTCAGATGGGATGCCGGCTGCCGCGCCGTGCCCGACTTCTTCATAATTACTGAAGTGCAGATAAGTAGTCTGGCAGGGTTGCAGGTTTGCGCGTTGCATGGCCTCTACAGCTGCCAGCAGGCACGCCACACAGGCCTTGTCATCCAGATGGCGGGAGCGCACAAAACCGTTGGTCAGTTCGACGCGTGGATCAAAGGCAACGATATCACCAACTTCAATTCCCAGGTTGCAAGTCTCCTCAGCGTTGCTGGTGCGGGCATCCAGACGTACTTCCATGACATCGTCTTCCCGCTTGGTTTCATTGACCTGGACACCATGTACATGCGATGAGGCTTTTGTCAGCAGTAAGGCGCCCCTGATCGTTTTTCCCTGAGCCGTGAATACGGTGCAGCCTTCGCCTTCGACCGTGTTCCAGGCAAAGCCACCCAATTTGGTCAGACGCAGGCGGCCATTGGTTTTAATCTCCTTGACCATAGCGCCCAAGGTATCGGTGTGCGCGGTTAGTGCCCGCGGGGTGATATCTGCTTCTCCCGCCCAGCGTGCGACCAGGGCGCCTTTGCGGGTACGCTGGAGTTCCAGAGCCGGAAATTTTTGTAAGGCTGTTTCAAGATAGCTGATAGCCTGCTCGGTGAAGCCGGTGGGACTGGGTGTATTCAACAGTCCAGTCAGGATGCTGAGTAAATACTGCTGATCGATGTCTGGAAGTGTGGGCATAAGGCTACCTTTCAATGCGCGAGGATTAGTCCGGGTTTACCGGCCCGAGTAAGTTTTTTTCAAAGCCAGTAATGGCGCTGCGCCAGGACTCTGGAAGCGGGATCGACTGATTGGCTGTGTAATCGTAAGCCACACCGATCGAGGATGCTTTGGCATAAACTTGCCGGGTTTGGCGATCTTCAACGCTATACTCCATGGTGAGGCTTTTATTGCCCAGGCGTACTGTGCGAACACCTATCTGCACCGGGTCGCCAAACTGCACTGGCCGGTGGTAACTGATGCGAATTTCTGCCACAATTAATCCAAATCCCAGAAAAGAGCCCCCATTCCACAAACCCAATTTCATCACATAGCCCACGCGCGCCTGCTCCATGTAGGTAAGGAACTTGGCATTGTTTACGTGCCCCTGGGGATCAAGGTCTCCATAACGCACTTCGATGGGGTAGTAAAAATGATAAGCATCCATAGCGAAATTATACCGCGCCCGCCCAAACACCCATCCTCATATCAACTGTGTAAATTATCAGCTGGAGACCCTGATTAACCTTGGATGACCCGGATTGCTTTGGGGCAGTCGAGATGCGGTATAATCGGCGCCATGGAAAATACCAATCAAGATGAAACGCGCGCGCCTCAGGTTGGCGCTGATTTAGATTCTCAACCTGGATCCATGGTAGATGAAAAAGCCAAGAAGAAGAGGTCGTTCCCTTTACTGGCTGTGGCTGGCTTGCTGGTCCTGTTGGCAATTGCCATCGTTAGTGGTTACTCCGGTTATTTGTCCGGTATTGGAGTTCGCACTTCTGCAGAGTCGACCCAAGTCGCTCAGGTAATCGATGAACAGTACGAGTTGGGTTTACAGGAGTTTGCTCAAGGTCAATTCTTCCGGGCACGCCAGCGCTTTGAATATGTAATCCAGATGTACCCGGATCACCCGGAAGCCCCGGCGATGCTGGCAGAAACATTGACCCATCTTAATTCTACTGCTACGCCGACTGTTGCCCCTACGCCTACGCTGACGCCGACCGCTGATCTACGGGATGTGGAACAGCTCTTTAGTGATGGTCAGCAATATCTGATGAACAGTGAATGGGATGCGGGCATCGAAAGCCTGCTGCGCTTACGTAAGGCCGATCCGGAATATCAGAAAGTTGCTATCGATGATATGCTCTTCCTGGCCTTACGCAATCGTGGCTGGGATAAGATCACCAAGCAAGCCGATCTGGAAGGCGGCATTTACGACCTGACTCTGGCAGAACGGTTTGGTCCGTTGGATACCAATGCCCAGGGTTTGCTGACCTGGGCGCGCATTTACATCACAGGCGCCAGTTTCTGGGAGCTGGATTGGGAGCAGGCTGTATTCTATTTTGCTCAGGTTGCCCCACAAATGCCATCCATGATCGATGGCTCACGCATGACCGCTGCAGAGCGCTACCGGATTGCCCTGCTGAATTATGGTGATACTTTGGCGGAAAATGGCGCATGGTGCGATGCGCAGGCGCAGCTGGAGTTATCGCTTTCTTATGGCTATGATGCGAATGCTGAAGATCTATTGGAGGAAGCTATCAAAAATTGCCAGGGTGACGATGATGACGATGAAGGTGGGGATGAATCTTCGACGACCCTGGAGACGCCTCCACCCGCTGAAGAGCCCACACCTGAACCTACCGTTGAAGTCCCCACCGAAACCGTACCTGTTGCGCCCACCGAGGAACCTCCCGCAACGCCTACACCATGAACACTTCTGAATGGGGTCTGACAATCGCTTACTGGCTGCACATGCTGGCGACCGTGGTTTGGATTGGTGGTCTGGCGGCTCTGGCGCTGGTGGTGCTGCCTGCTGCCCGGCGGGCGTTGGAAGCGGCTGGCTATGCTGCTCTCCTGGAGGCATTACAACGCCGCCTCGATCCTTTAGCCTGGTTGAGCCTGGGAGTTTTGGTTGCAACCGGTATGTTCCAGATGAGCGCCAATCCCAATTATGGTGGTTTTTTTGCGGTGGATAACCGTTGGGCGATGGCAATTTTGGTCAAGCATCTGGTATTCGGCATCATGGTAGCTGCCTCTGCCTACCAGACCTGGGGCTTACTACCAGGCTTGCGCAGGATAGCACTGCGCCAGGCGCGCGGGTTGGAAACTCCCGAGGTAGAGGTATTGCGCAAGCGTGAAATGCAGCTGCTAACCGTTAATTTGGTGCTGGCTGTGATTGTTCTGGCTTTGACAGCAGTTGCTCGCTCTGCAGGTTAGCTTTCAGGGCTCTAAAACGATATCCACGGTCATTCCCCAGGTCAAACGGGGATCATCTCCATCCATGCTGAGCCTGGCAGTATACGTAATATCCCCATCTTCTTCTTGATAGTACAGATTAATTTTTTCGATTGCAGCACTCAGTGATAGGTCCGGAAGCGCCCAGAAGGATATTTGGGCGGCTTGGCCGTTGGTAACCTGGGACACCCAGACTTCTTCCAGATCTTCAGTTTCTATGATCCACTGATTGAGATCAGCCAGGATGACGATGGTTTGACCAGCAGGCATCCATTCACCTGGCTGTATGGCTAATTCAACCACCTCACCCGAGATAGGAGCCTTTAAGACGGTCGTGTCGATTGCAGCCTGCGCTGCTGCCAGGCTGGCCTCAGCGGCATTTAAGTGCGCTTGGGCTATTTCCAGCTCATCCGGGTTGGGACCGAGGCTCTTTTTATCACGATCTTGGATTGCATAATGCAGGCGGGACTGGGCCATTGTCAGGTCAGCTTCCGCAACTGCCAGGTCAATAACATCCACGGGGGCTAACAGGTCAGCGTATTTTTCCTGGGCATCTACTACTCGCCGCTCAGCAACAGCCAACTCCGATTCAAGGAGCGTCAGGCGCAGGCGAAACTGGCGTTGGTTGATGAATCGCCACAGGATGTGATTCTTGTTGCGGTATTGCTGCTGAGCTTTCAGCAGATCTGCGCGATTCTGGTCACGCTGTTTCTCGGCCAGCAGTAAATTGGCGTATGCCTGGTCAATGTGCAGTTTTTCGTGTGGGCGGCGCAAGGTATCTACCCGATCTTGAGCAAAGGCCAGGTCTCTTTCCGCATTGGCAACTTCAACTTGTGCTTGAGCCAGGGCGAGTTCTGCCTGGCGATGTAAGCTCCCAAGGGCCTGTTCAGCCAGTTTTTGTTCCAGTTCTGCGCGTGCCAACCCGGCCTGTCGGGCATAGTATTGGTCATTACGGATCAATACGGCGCCCGCATCTACCCGGTCGCCTTCCTCAATGAGCACCTGGTTGGCTCGGGATGGCGCTGCAAAAGCCAATTCAACATAGCTTTGAGGAATTAAACGTCCTTTTAGCTGAATGCCCGTTTCAGCCCGTAGATTTTGCTCATCTGCCGTGAATTCAAAAACGGAAAACCCATCTCCAACCAGAGTGCAGCTCGCCAGGATCGCAGCAGCCACCCAAAAGAGCCAGATTCTGGCCTGCTTGGTTTTTCTTGCTGAATTGATCGGCAGCCGCACGCGCATTAAGTGTTCTCCAAAATAGATATTTAGGGCTCAAATTGGACAGCTACCGTCATTCCCCAGCGTAAGCGCGGGTCGCTGTCATGTAACGCAATGACTGCGGTGTAGGTTATATCCCCAAATTTGACTTCAAATAACTGACCGATGCTTTTCACTGTCCCCGTTAATTCCAGCTCTGGCAGCGCATCTGGCACGATCAGTACCGCTTGCCCGATCTCTATGTCCGGCAAATCCATTTCATTGAGATCCTCAGTTTCAACCTGCCAGCCAGACAGGTCAGCCACCACGGCTACCGGCACACCGGGGATGGCTTGCTCGCCTGTTTTCAGGTCGAGTTTGACCAGCGTGCCAGAAATCGGCGCGACCAGCTCTGTATCCGCCAGCATTGCCATCGCAGACGCCAGCCCGGTTTCTGCTGCTTTCAGGCGTGCCTGGGCGATTTCCAGGGCGTCCGGATCAAGCCCTTCTTTAACATCCTCGTACTCTTGCTCTGCCAGGCTTAGTTGCGCCTGGGACAAGGTCAGGTTAGCTTCGGCGATGGCCAAATCGATGTCGCTGGGATTCCCCTCTAAATTATTTAACA
>CAYXDC010000054.1:17919-22483 GCA_964463505.1 uncultured Anaerolineaceae bacterium | reverse complement strand
GCTGTACGGAGGCCAGTACAGCAATGGAAGACAAACCAATAGGTAGGATCAGTGAACATCTTAGGAGAGTAAAGGATCCACGAATAGGCAATGCGACCCGGCACAAATTGCTAGATATTCTGGTCATAGCGATCTGTGCGGTGGTGTGTGGAGCAGACGGATGGAGCGATGTAGCTCTGTTTGGCAGGAGTAAGCAAAAGTGGTTGAAAACGTTTTTGGAATTGCCGCACGGGGATCCTTCACATGACACCTTTGGGCGAGTATTTGGGCTAATCAACCCAGATGAATTTGAACGGACCTTTCTGGGCTGGGTAGCAGAAATCCAAAGGCTAACTCAAGGGGAAGTGATCGCCATAGATGGTAAGCAATTACGAGGTTCGGTGGACCGTGATGAAGGTCAAAGTGCGATCAATGTGGTGAGTGCCTGGGCTACGGCCAACGAGTTAGTGTTGGGTCAAGTCAAGGTGGACGAGAAATCGAATGAAATCACGGCGATTCCCAGATTACTGGAAGTGCTCGATATTTCAGGCTGTTTGGTGACGATTGATGCGATAGGAACCCAAACCGAGATTGCAGAAAAGATCATTGCGCAAGGTGGCGATTACTTGCTGGCCGTGAAAGAAAACCAGCTCCATCTGTACGAAGATCTGGAAAGATTGTTCAGCTTGGATCAGCAAGAAGGTTTCCAGAGCCCGGGATACAGCTATACCCGCAAAGTTGACAACTCGCATGGGCGCATGGAGATCCGTGAATGTTGGGCGATCTCAGAAGAAGATTACCTGGCGTATGTGCGAGACCGGCAGAACTGGAAAAACCTGAGCACCCTGGCTATGATCCGCTCCGAACGAAGGTTCAATGACAAGGTCGAAATCAAGACCCGCTATTTCATTTCGAGTGCCGTGATGAATGCCCGGACTTTACTAAGAGCCAAACGCAGTCATTGGGGTATCGATACCCCGCTTGAGTTTGTTGATTGCGCCGATCAACAAACCGAAAATCTATCGCCAGGTCTATTACATGGGCAGTGTCTGCCCGAACGTCATCGGTATTTGACACTATGGGTTCAGCCAACCGATGTGGATTATGACTAATCTGGAACCGGAAGCTGGATTGGTACTGGGCGAGCAACGCATGAAAATCGAAATCTGCTTCCGGGACCTGAAGAGCCTACTGCATATTGACAAAGTCATGAACAAATCCCACCAGTATCTGGATAAAATGCTGGCAATGGTCATGCTGGCTTATGCGATTTGCCTGCTGGTTGGGGAAGCCATTCGCGATGTGCAATATGCGTAAGTGGATCCAAAGGAAGTCAGTATATTGACCGTCCCTACCTGTGAGAAAACTTCCCGCTGGCATATGTTTTCCAGACCGTTCTTGTTGCTCAAACAGCGTTACCGGCTGAATAGAAAAATTCTGAGACAGATCGCTAAAGTGGCTTTACAGATTTTCACCCAACTGGTTTATGCTAACATCCGATCTCTTGTCCGAAGATAAGTAAAAAGATAAGTAAAAAAGCCTTGACACAGAACGCATGTTCGTGTTATCATAGCGATAACGGAACGGTTGTTCTACCTGAACAGGAGAGTGTACAATGATGATGGCCCGCAAACGCAAAAAAGGCCTCAGTGAACGGCAAAAGAAAATCCTGGAAGTGCTCGACCGTTTCCAGGTTGATCCCGGTTACCCCCCTTCCATCCGTGAAATCTGTGATGCCACAGATATCTCTTCGACATCGGTGGTAAATTACTACCTGGAACAGCTGCAGGAGATGGGTTACATCGAACGCGACCAGCATGTGTCGCGCGGTATTCGACTGTTAATGCCTTATGGGGAAGCCATCAACGCCGGCAGCTCTGCCCTGGAGACGGTTTCGAGTGGGCTGAAACAAACTGCCCGCAACCTGCGCCAGGCCGTGGACGAGCTGCTGAGGATCCCGATCAGCGGGCGTATCGTCGCCTCAGCGCCGGTGCCTGTTCCGCAATCCGATTTCGGCTATTACGATGCCGAGAGCATGGTGGAAGTGGCGCGCAGCCTGCTGCCCGGGCGCGACAAAGGCTCGACCGATCTGTTCGCCCTGGAAGTCAGCGGGGATTCCATGATCGATGCCATGGTCAATGATGGCGATATCGTGATCATGAAACCTACCAAAGAAGTGCGCAATGGGGAGATGGTAGCTGTCTGGTTGAACGACCGGGATGAGACCACCCTGAAGTACTTCTACCTGGAGAACGGGCGCGTACGCCTGCAACCGGCTAACCCGACCATGAATGCAATCTACATCGAAGATCCCAGCGTGGTGGAGATCCAGGGAAAAGTGGTGATGGTGATCCGTCAGGTCGGCGGACTGCCTTCCTGATCCATCCAATACAGCAAGAACATTAAAGGCTGTCCAAATGCAACTGGACAGCCTTTTCATTGGCGCTGGTTTTACTCGTCGGAGGATGTGAAGAGAGTACCATCCAGGCGCGTACCCGGGGAAAACAATGCCCCCGCCGAGCCTTCTGCCTGGCTGTGCTTTATCAGCGGCTCACCGCCCGTAATATCTGGGGAACGGGTGATGGACTGGTTATCACCGGCTTCTAACCCGTAAGTGAAGGTGAACAGCACCTGACCATCCGGTCGCTTCAGGGTGAGGATATCGCCCGTATTCAACAATTCCAGGCCGCCCGTCGATGCTGTCTGCACCAGGCTATCCCCAAATTCTCCCAGCGGCTCACCGCCGCCAAAGACCACAATGGCCGACCCTGGCGCCAGCCAGGTATTCTCGGGAAAGCGGTGCACCAGGAGATTAAAGCCAACCTCAAGTCGCCAGCCACTCAGATCCATGGGTCCCAGTCCAGAATTGACGATCTCGACAAACTCATCCTCCACCGGGTCCACCTGCCCATCCCCATTGGCATCGCCCAGGGTTGCGTCCGGGTCTGCATGCAGCTCGTTGAGCACCAGAGCGCTGCCATCCCCGGTGGGCAGCGGGGTAGGTGATGGCGTGACAGGCTCCAGCGTGGCGGTGGGTGTGGGCGTTGCAGCCACACCACCCGGGGCAGGCTGCGTCTGCAGTCGCCAGTCGGCGGCATGATCATGATCCTGGTCCGTGGGGTAGCGCTCCAGAGAGACTCCCTGACCAGGCGCCGCCACATCGGGCACAAACGCCCAATCCGAGCTGCCCCAGGAGAGGCTGTCGAGGAGGCCCTCATCCAGTCCCATCAGGAGCACTTCATCCCCCGTATTGCTCAGGCTCAGATTGCCAGACGCCCAGGCGATATCTTTGACCAAATCCGGCACCAGAAGGCTGGTGTTGATGATCTCGTACTGCGGCATTAAGCCATACAGGCTTTGAAATAGATCTGCCTGAACGGCAATCAGGCTGGTCGCGCCGGGAGGAATACATGGCCCCGGCGGGAACAAGTACATCCCCTCGCCGCCTCCCAGAGTCTCCAGGTAAGCGCTCCCTGCGGCGCGTTCAGCGGGAGGATCAAATTTGACTGCTATGGGCAGCGGATTGTTGTGGCTAAGCACGGAAACATCCGAGGGGCTGCTGGCGATCTCGGTCAGGCCGTAATACTCCTGCACCCGCCCATTTACCTGCACGCGGTCGCCGGACGCCACCCAATCCCCCTGCTCGCCCAGATAGACAAAGATCCCATCCGAGGTCAGCGGATCCGGGTCGCAGGCTGCGTGCTGCAGGAAAAAGCCTCTGCGGGAGGTGTCGTCAAGGTCCAGGTGCACCACCCCCTCCGTCTGCACCTGCTCACCGCTGTACGGCGAGCTGCTGCCAGCGCCCTGCAGCTCACACACCGGGAGTGACAGGCTCTGGGCTGGGCTCATTTGAGGCGACTGGAGAAGTACCAGGCACAGCAGCACGATCACCCAACAGACCAGCCCTATCTTCGCAGCCATGCATCTCGACGCCAAGCGAAACCATCCTGTTACAGCCGTATGCCTTTAACTATAGCGAAGTTTCGGGTTTCGTCAACTTTTTTAGCTCATAGTGGCAAAACAAATTTGATATTTGAACCCTTTGATCCGAACTTTAAGCCTAACAAATTTGCAAACTCGTGGATTTTTGTTATATAATCAATGCAGGGAAGGAATTGAATGGACATGGATCTGCAATGCTAATCATCAATCCATCGCCCAGGAAGGAGGCTGTTCTGGCCTGATCATTGCCAATCATCGCAGATATCGTTCTTGGATCGACTGCTCCAACCTATCTTGCATTTTAAACCAGCAAATTCGATATAAGGAGATTGAAGATGGCCCATAAGAACCATTGGTATCGCATTTTTTCTGGCTCGCTGATCCTGGCAATCGTCCTCGCCAACTTGCCACTGGCAGTATTTTCCCCCACCCGAGCTTATGCTCAAGACCAACCCGTATTTATCAACGAGATCCATTACGACAACACCGGAACTGACGCAGGCGAAGCGATCGAAATCGCCGGGCCGGCTGGAACTGATCTGACAGGTTGGTCAGTGGTTTTATATAACGGCAGTGGCGGCGTGTTGTATTCCACTAGAGCATTAATTGGCGCGATCCCTGACCTTCAAAACGGGTTCGGGGT
>CAYXDC010000054.1:0-17819 GCA_964463505.1 uncultured Anaerolineaceae bacterium | reverse complement strand
GGTTTCACCGGCACGCCTGTACTTGGTGAAGCCATAAACACTCCCGGAACAACTAATGTCGCGTATGCTCCTCCACCCGAAGCCTGCGGCGATCCTTTCACACCTATCTACACCGTGCAAGGGGATGGTCTCGCCAGCCCGCTGGTGGGCAGCGAGGTCGCAGTTGAAGGCATCGTAGTAGGTGATTTTCAAAATAACACCAGCCTGGATAATGGCAACCTGAACGGTTTCCACGTTCAAGACCCGATGGGCGACGGTAACGCCGCTACATCGGATGGAGTCTTCATCTATGCACCAGGTGTAATGGATATAGCAACCGGTGAGGCTGTGCGTGTACGCGGCGCAATATCCGAATACAACGGCATGACCGAGATCACCGCCAGCCAGGTCTGGTCATGTGGAAGCGGACTCGTCGCATCAACCCCTATCTCCTTACCCGTTGCCAGCGTCGACGATTTCGAGCCTTACGAAGGCATGCTGGTGACCTTCCCGCAATCGCTCGTCATCTCGGAGTACTTCAATTTTGACCGTTATAACGAGATTGTGCTGACCTCAGAGCGCCATCTGACGCCTACGGCAGAATACGAGCCTGGATCACCAGAGTACTATGAAGCAGCAGCGGATTTCTTGCTTGATAAAATAACCCTGGATGACGGGCGGTCAACACAGAATTCAGACCCTGCCATCCATCCCAATGGGGCTGTCTTCAACCTGGACAATCTGTTCCGCGGCGGTGACCTGGTCACAAACGTCACCGGCGTGCTGGATTACTCCTTCGGCCTGTATCGCATCCAACCCACGCAAGGCGCAGCCTACACCCCAACCAACCTGCGCCCAGCTCAGCCAGATGAGGTTGGTGGTTATGCCAGGGTTGCCAGCTTCAATGTCCTTAATTACTTTACCACTATCGATGAAAATGTTGACATTTGTGGACCACTTCAGGATCAGGAATGCCGCGGGGCAGACACCTCTGAAGAGCTTGCTCGTCAGCGAGCCAAGATCATCGCCGCTCTCAGCGCCATCAATGCCGATGTGGTCGGGTTGATCGAGATTGAGAATAATATTGCTGATGGACCTACCGCCGATCTGGTGAGCGGTCTCAACGATATCTTCGGCGCAGGTGCGTATGATTACATCGCTACCGGTGCAATCGGCTCGGATGCCATCCGCGTGGCGATGATCTACAAACCGGCCGTAGTATCTCCGCTGGGAGCATACGCCATTCTGGACGAAAGTGTTGATCCCCGCTTCCTGGACGACTACAATCGCCCGGTGCTGGCGCAAACTTTCGTGGATAATTACACGGGCGAGGTCTTCACCGTAGCGGTCAACCACCTGAAATCCAAAGGATCGGATTGTAATGTCATTGGAGATCCAGACACTGGCGATGGTTCCGGGAACTGCAACCTCACCCGCACCTATGCTGCTCAGGCCCTGGTAGACTGGCTGAACGGCGATCCGACCGGCAGCGGCGACACGGACTACCTGATCATGGGTGACCTGAACTCCTATGATAAGGAAGATCCGATTGATGTATTGATAGCCGGTGGCTATACCGACCTGATCCATCATTACATCGGCGAGGAAGCCTACTCTTACGTCTTCGATGGGCAGGTCGGCTACCTGGATCATGCCCTGGCAAGCTCTTCTCTGGTGGGCCATGTCTCTGGCGCGACGATCTGGCATATCAACGCCGATGAGCCCGATCTGATTGACTATGACATGAGCTTCAAGCAGGACGCTCAAGATCTGATTTACGGTCCCGACCCCTATCGCTCCTCAGACCACGATCCGGTGATAGTGGGCATTTGCGAATCCACGCCACCTGAATTAGTGGTCGAGCTCAGCCAGACCATGCTGTGGCCAGCCAACCATAAGTATGTGGTTGTGCATGCCTTCCTGGATGCCTGGGATAACGCCGACGAAGACCCAACCGTCCAGTTGGTGTCAGTGACATCCAATGAGGCAGATAATGGTCAAGGAGATGGCGATAAGCCGGATGACATTATCATCCTCAGCGATAAGACCTTCAAGCTGCGCGCCGAGCGCTCTGGCACGGGTGATGGGCGGGTTTACACCATCACTTATGTGGTGACAGACAGCTGTGGAAACAGCACGTATGTGGAAGCGTATGTGACTGTTCCACACAACCGCTAAATTTCTCTATGATCCATGCTTGAGACATTCAGGGTCTCCGGTCTCCATACTGGAGACCCTGACTTATTAACCAGGTGTCCCTATCAAAATTATCACCCGAATCGATAAATCATACTAAAATATAACCAATCCATCGCTTACAGGGAATCAACCACATGAGCAACAAAGTCTTTCTGCCGATCATGCTCAAAACACCAATCGCCCTGGCTGCAGGGGACAGCCTAACCGCTGGCTTCCCGTACATAGAAGGCTACACGGCGTACCTGTCTGGCGTGCAGCTGCGCGGCTCGGTGATGGGCCGCCATGAAGGCCGGTCAGGCTGGTGGGCAGCCGGTGGGCCGGAGGGCGGCATCCTGGCGCATATCGCCGAGTGGGTGCAGAGCTACCGCCCCAATATCCTGTTCCTGATGGCGGGGACCAACGATTATCTGAATGGAGAGCAAGACCCGCAGAAGATCAAGGCGATCTTGGAAGCCGCCCACAGCGTTCAGCCCAGGTTGCGCAGTTTTGTCGGCGCCATCCCCAACACCTGGCCCAAACAGGCAGCGATTACGGATTACAACCGGGCCGTGCGCCTGCTGATAGCCGGCATGCCGGGCGTTGACATGGTGGATATCGAGAACTGCCTGACCTACCCGGATGATCTGTGGATTGACCGCTTACATCTACGGGACCAGGGCTATCACAAAATTGCAGATGCATTTCTGGCATCTCTGCACGCGCCCCGCTCGCGCTAGGCGAAGAGTAAACAAACAAAAAACTACATCCAGTATAATTAACCAGCAACTTCTGTCTCACTCTCGGGGTTAACCAATCGAACCCATGAGCACACTTCCGCTGATCGTCGATGACCTTTCATTCCGCTACCGCGACCGGACAACCGCGGCGATACAGCAGCTTTCCTTTTCCGCCCAACCCGGGGAGATCTTATTAATTGCCGGCGCCAGCGGCTGCGGCAAAACCACCCTGATCCGCGCCATCAACGGCCTGATCCCGCGCAGCTACAAAGGCGAGCTGACCGGGAAAATCCTGATTCACGGGGACGATCCCAGCGAGTGGAGCCTGGCGCGCATCTCACAACAGGTAGGCACCGTCCTGCAGGATCCGGAGCGCCAGATCCTGGGCACCAAAGTGCTCAACGAAGTCGCCTTTGGGCTGGAAAACCTGGGCCTGGAACGGCCCGAAATCCACCAGCGGGTGAATGAAGCTCTGGCGCTTTTGAATATCCCCCACCTGAAAGATCGCGAAACCTTCAATTTATCCGGCGGCGAAAAGCAAAAGGTGGCTTTAGCAGGTGTGCTTGCCATGCGCCCTAACATCCTGCTGCTAGACGAGCCGTTGGCCAGCCTGGACCCGGCTAGCGCTCAGGACACGCTGGATACCGTGCGCAAGCTGGCCGACCAGGGCATGGCGGTGCTGATGGTGGAACATCGCGTGGAAGATGTGCTGCGCATCCATCCCGAGCGGGTGATGTTTATGGCCGAGGGCGAGATCCGCTACCTGGGCGAGTTTCAGGGGCTGACCGAGGTGGTCAATTACCATGAGATCAAGCTGCCCGCCAGCATGGTGATGCAGCGCGCCGCTGCCGACCCAATCCCCGAACCTCTCAACATCCTGCCCAGCGCCCAAAGTACGGCTACCCCAGATACCCCGCTGGTGCGTTTTGAGCAGGTGAGCTTCGGCTACGAAAAAGAGCAGACCGTGCTGCACGGCATCGACCTGAACATCCAGCGCGGCGATGTGATCGCGGTGCTGGGCCCCAACGGAGCAGGCAAAACCACGTTTGTCAAACACGCCATCGGGCTGCTAAAGCCCAAGGCTGGACGGGTATTGGTGGATGGGCGCGACACGCGCGATGCGACCGTAGCGCAGATCGCTTCAACGCTGGGGTATGTCTTTCAAAGCCCCAGCCATATGCTTTTCGCGCCCACTGTGCATGAGGAACTGGCGTTTGGCCCGTCCAACCTCAAGCACCCCAAAGAGCAGATCGAACAGGAGGTGAAAGAAGCGCTGATCACCGTCAATCTAGTGGACAAAGAACAAGACCCTCCGCTCTCACTGTCCTTTGGGCAGCAGAAGCGGGTCAGCATTGCCGCCATCCTGGCGATGCGCTCGCGGGTATTGATCATGGACGAGCCAACTGCCGGGCAGGACTACCAGAATTATATGAATTTTATGGATGCCATTTTGCAAATGCCCGGCTTTGAAGCGATCCTGTTCATCACCCACGAAGTTGATCTGGCTGTCATTTACGCCAACCGCGTGCTGCTGATTGCCGATGGGCGTCTGGTTGCCGATGGGCGTCCCGAAGAAGTATTGAGCGATCTGGAGCGCCTGGAGGCTTGCCGGCTGGTGCCCTCCTCATTACTGGCAGCCAATCTGGAATACTACCCGCGCTCAGGACGCTTCTTGCGCGCGGAGGCATTGGCCCATATTTAATTGCTATCCACCGTCCTGGTGATTTTTATTCGCTGTAGGAGGTTCTCATGGACAAGAAACTACAATCGGTTTTCCTGACCCTGCTGGCTATCCTGGTTGTATTTATCGGCCTGGTGTACATCGGCGGGAATATGATGGGCATCGAACGGCTGCAAACTGGTGAAAACCCGGTCCTGCGCTTTGTTTTCGTCATCATCGGCTTGCTGATTGCCTTCGCGGTGTATTACGCCACGCGTACCAATAAGATCTGGGAAGTGGGCACGCGTGAAGTGGTGTGGATGGCGATCGGCGCGGCTTTATATGCCGTCCTTTCCTGGTTGTTCAACGGGACCGTCTTTTTTGTGCCCTCACTCAGCCAGGTTTCCCTGCGCCCGGCAATCGCCATCCCCATGTTTTTCGGCTATGTGTTTGGCCCGGTAGTCGGGTTCTTCTCTGGGGCAGTGGGGAATATGTTCGGCGACGCCCTGACCGGCTTTGGGCTCTCTCCGCAGTGGAGCATCGGTAACGGTCTGGTGGGCTTTATCGCCGGCCTGGCGATGCTTTTCCCCAGCCGCAAGAAGGGTCTGGACACTGTGTTTTACGTCAGTGGGGCGTTGGTGCTGATTGCCGCAGTTATTTATCTCCTGAATCGCGACCAGGTCAATATGTTGTTCTTTGACGTGGAAAACAACATCTTTGGCGATGCCCAGATCTCCCCCCTGGCAGCGTTCTCCATCCTGATCGGCTTCCTGCTTGTGCTGCTGGTCAGATTTGTGTTCCGCGAGAATATCGACACCGCCGCGGCTGTGACCTGGAGCATGCTGGGAAATATCATCGGCATCGGCTTTGCCGCCATATCCGACATTTGGATCAATGGCTTCTCGCCGGCGGCTGCCATTGTGGGCGAATTCCTGCCGGCTGCGGGTCCGAACCTGATCTTCGCTGCAATCCTGGTGCCCTTGTTGGTGGCAGCCTATGCGGCTGTCCAACGCCAATCCGGGCGCTGATTAGTCAATTGAGATCGCCGGGTCCGCAGGTAAACCGGTTGCCTGCGGACCTGGTGGAGTATCACCATGCTGGTCACCTGGCGCTATCGCAAACGTAAATCTCTGATCCAGTGGTTTGATCCGCGCGCCTGGATCATCTTTTACGGCTGCTTCCTGGCTTCAACGCTTTTCTTCTGGGATATCCGCTTCCTGCTGCCCTTCTTCGGGATCGCGCTGGTGGTATTGTTCACCTCGGGGATTCGCTGGCACGAGATACGGAGGGCATTCCTGTTCATCGGCGGCTTTGTGATCGTGTTTGCCTTGCTCACCTTCCTGACCGGGCGGGGAGGAGCGGAAGTCTATACCGTTGAGCATTCACTGCGCAAGCTTGAAGCGCCCTTCACCATCTTCGGCTGGCGACCCACCCTGGATATCACCATCGAACGCTTGTTTTTCGCCCTGAGCCAGATGGTGCGTGTCTTCAGCATCGCCGTGATGACCATTTTGATCCCCTATTCACTCAATCCATCCCATTACGGGATCACCTTTCGCGGCCTGGGGCTGCCGGACAAGATCGCCTATGCCATGGACCTGACCATGCGCTTTATCCCTACCTTTGGACGCGACTTCCAGCTCACCCTGGATGCCCAGCGGGCGCGCGGCTACGAGGTAGAGCGCATCACCGGTGGCATATTCCAGCAGGTGCGTCGCCTGGCGCCGATCATCGTCCCGGTCACCATTCATGCCATTATCGGCAGTGAAGATATCATCGACGCCATGGATTTGCGCGCCTTTGGGATTAAGCCGCGCACCTGGCTGGAAGAGCTGCACTACCAGACCAAAGATCGCCTTCTGATTGCTGCAGGCGTATTTTTGCTTATACTGGCTTTGGTGGTGGTCTTTTTCGGTTATGGGGGCTTCTGGGTGCCTGAAGCATTAATCCAATGGGCGAGCTAAACTTTCTGGAATCCCCGTTCGCGATCCAATTTTGCCCGCTCTACACGCATCAAACTTTTTTGCAGTCTCGTTTCATTTACTGCTCGAATCCCACCACTTGGATAGCCGTCCGCCGGAACGCGAGGGCTGGTCTGCATAGTGCGAGACATCGTTGAAGAGCATCAAGCGGGCACGCACCGGGTCCTTGAGGTCGAGTACATTCAGGCAAGCCGGGGATTGGTCCAGGCGATCGCGATAGCCGCGCGCATCGAAACCCAGCAGGCTGCTGATCAAAAGGCGTAAGGTGGCCTTGTGTGAAACGACCAGCACGTTTTCGCCCCGGTGATTGAGCACGATCTCCCGAATGACCGGCAGGGCGCGGGCGATCACATTGACGCCTGCCTCTCCACCCTGTGGGGCAAAGGTGAATGGATCTTCCTCCCAGGCGGCATACTCCTCAGGAAACTGCGTCTCGACCTCCTTGCGGAGCTGCCCTTCCCAATGCCCGTGGCTAATCTCACGCAGCCCATCGCGCTGAATGGGGATAATATTGTGCGGTTTCGCCAGAATGGTAGCCGTCTGGATGGTGCGGACCATGGGACTGCAGTAGACGGTGGTGATGCTATCGTCAGCCAGGCGTTCTGCTAGACGTTCAGCCTGAAAAATCCCCATCTCCGAAAGCTCCGGGTCAATTGAGCCGGCAAAGCGGTCTTCAGCGCTAAGCTGGGTGGCGCCGTGGCGAACAAGGAATAAACGCGTAGTTCGTTGTGCAGGCATGGGCCCTCCGGTTAGTCCATCTAATATCAGCTCAATTGTAAGCCATGCTTTGAAAACCGACCCGGATAATCTTGAACTCCCGGTGATCAATTCTGCCAGGCAAGTGTGTTATTCCCAGTCCGAAACCCAGTGAGCATGCTGAAAATTGCTGTCTACTCGATGTAAGATCACCATGGCTTTCCCAGCAGACATGGCTTCCAGATCTGCGTGGGAAAAACGGAAAGGCAGGCCATCAAACAGGTGCATGATCATGCGCACCATCACGGGGTGGCGGCGTAAACGCAGTTCGAGAAATTCCGCGATGCGCACCGGATCGGTCACCGGCTCGGCTCTGGCATCAAATTTGCGGTCGCGTATCTGCACATGGACATTGGGGTTTGCAATGATGTTCTTGAACCAATCCGCGTCCTTCCCGCGAGCAGAGGCGATATAGATCACATCACCCACCTCTTCAAATTGCAGCGGCGTCACACGCGGCTGCCCGGATCTTCGCCCCACCGTGGTCAGTAAGAGCACCACCTGCGTGGGCCCAATGCCGCGTTGATAGTTAGCGATCATGCGGGTATTCAGGGATTTCATGCGGTGATAAATTGTTTTTGCACCCATTTGTCTCACTTGACCTATTTTCAGAGCCGCGTCGTACAAAGAAATTTATTGATCTCTGTGCCAGCGAGCGCTCGCTCTGGCGTAATTTGAATGGTATGCAGCTCCTGATCAGAAGTATGCCGATAGAAAAGCATCTGATGGGCTGGTCTGGCTCATACCCACCATCCGAGACCCTTGTGGCGTCCTGGCGAACAAGGAATAAGCGGGTAGTTCATTGTAGAGGCTTACGTCCTCCGGAATGATCATCAAGTCTCAATGTCAATTGTAAGCGAACCTAAAGATTGTGCAATCAGTTTCGACGCAGAACGGCGTGAAATTTAATGATTTCGCCCTATGGCGCGCTGAACACCCCCTACGGAATCCGATCGTTAATTAAATCAATCTTCTTGCTGGTTGGGCTAACCGCCACCCATACTCACGCCGAGTTGTGCCATCAGAGCCGGCATTTCAAAGTAAACCCGCCCACGCTTGATCTGATTGTTCTCTAGATCATATACAATACAGATGGGCACATTTACATCCTTACCTGTGGCCGGAATTCCGGCAAATTCCCCAATATGCTTGCCCACAAAATCCCCCTCGAACATGGCATTGCTCTCCCCGAAGAGAGTGAGCTGCGTGGTGGCAGTTGCATCAAAGGCGATGTGATAAAAATAGTTTAACATCCCCATCACACCTTCAGGACCGGTATGCTCCTGACCGGTCGCCATGATGGTAAAAACAACATCTTTTGCCATCATGCTCACATCGCTATGTTCCGAATTGAAGTAGCGTTGCATTGTTTCACGGGTTTTCTCGATAGACATCGTATGCCTCCTGCTGTTCAAGATCGAAACCGGGTGCCATTTGACCAGCCTTAATTGCATTGTTTACAATATTTCTATATTTGTGCAGAAACGATGAGCGTGAGATATGTGCCACATTAGATGCCAGGCTGGTCCCCCATTGTCTGAGCACAATGTTTAAATTAGCATGAACAAATGGGTAATGTTGATATTATAGATAGTTATTATCTCGAAATCAAGCCGTTCCAGATTGCCCGTGGACCACAGAAAAACTGGGGAATGCAATCCCGATTCGTTGGTTGCGCTCACCAATGTCACACCCCACTCACTTCGCTAGGATATTTATTCGATGCATCTCCATCAATGAAGAATGCCAATAGTGCAAGGTCTGATGGGCGCTGTCGGCCTCGTAAGTCCCATCTGAGACATCTACCGAGTAGCCATCTAGATATTGGGATACTGGGATAAATATTTCTGTGGGTGCACTAATCCCTGCTGTGTGGCGAAATCTAAATTCAAAAGCCTTTTTGTGAATATCAAATGACATGGAAACTGGCACACCGGCCACTTTTATTGGATAAGGTCGCAAAGCAGCCTGTAGCGCTCGCCCGCCATCATAGACGGAACCAGAACCGGTCATCTGATCGCGGGAAAAGAGCGACAGGTCTTCATCATTCCATTGGTCTCCGCGGACGTTGGTGTTATCTGCCGTGTAATTCCACAATGTAAAGCTGGCAAAGTTCTTCTCCAGGGCGGTCATGGTCGCATCCAGGGCCCGGATTTGCATGGAAAAATCGCCCGTGCGGAAGGCGTGTTTGTTTTGCATGTCGAAAGGGATGCCCACCTCGCCGATCAATGTCGGGACATGGTTCATCTTTTCCTCTGCCTGGCGGAGAACCCTGGCAATCTGGTCCACAAAACACTGGCGCACACGCTGCGGCCCCAGGATTAATTTCATCGTGTGGGTATCCACCGTCATCCAATTGGAAAAGGATTTTCTGACCAGGGTCACATCATCATACCAGTGCGGTGCATGAACAATGTTTGCAGCATCCTCCATGCCCCAGGTAAGCCCGCCCTGTGAGGGGACGCTTTCGACAAAGATTACTGCAGCAGGCAAGATGGATCGAATTTCACGGGCGTAGCGGTTGGCAAAGGGCTTGAAATACTGTTCATCAAAGTTCACAACTCGCCCATTCACCCGGCTGAAATTATCAGCTTTGAGGATCGCTGGCTCACCGTTCAATTCCAAGCCCCATACACCGTGCTGCTTCCAGATATCTTCTCGATCCGGCAGCCAGGCAGTCTCGCGCTGTGGATTAACCAGCTTTACGCCGGTTTTTCTGAGCCCGGTCAGTCCGATTGAAAACACATCCACAGTCTGGGAGTAACCTGCCCCCAACAGCATACTCTGGAAGATGGTGGGGGATTCACCGATAAAAGCAGGGATCCCCTGGGAGCGCTGGCTGATATCTGTCTCACCGATAAAGCCATTGGATGGCTCATTCAGGGTATCGTAGCCAACGACATTGGGCAAATCCTTGAGCTTGAGTGCAACCTGCTTGATAGCGTTGATGTAATGGCTTTGCAGGTAACCCTGGATGGCCGCGCCCTCAACCTTGAGCTGGGGAGCAAAATCGTCCCCGGCGAAAAACAAGGTAAACATTGTTGCAGCAGCGAGCTTGTTGTAATTGGTAGGCCAGATCATGCGTGGGAAAGGGTCGCCATGTTCCTGGTGCAGGATGGCCGCCCCTGTAGCGTGGAGTTTAGTCAGATCAAAGCCGGCTGCTTCTAAGGTCCAGCCAGGCGCGCCATCTCCACCGGTAAAACGGCTCCACACATCCTGGTGCGGGTCGATGAACAGATTCAGGTCATATTCGCCGGCTTTTTTAACCACCACATAAAGATAGTCCAGGTAATCCTGATCATAAATCCCTGGACCTGTATGCTCGATGGCTTCCCAGGTGACCAGAAATCGCAAAAAGGTAAAGCCCCAGGCGCGCAGGCGGCTGAAATGCTCATCCGCCTCAGCCAGTGGAAACGGCCGCCCCACGAACGATACATTGCGATGATCGTAGAACCCGTCTATATTCCAGGTAGCGCCGTTGGGTTCGGCAGGCACTTTACTGCTGCCACCCAGGTTGACGCCGCGCAACAATAATGTACGCCCATATTCATCTCTGAAGAACTGGCCATCCAGTTTGATCATCAGCTATTTCTCCTGAGAAGGGGATCATTGCATTATATTTGTCCTTACTGGATTATAGTATTCCATTGACTGTGTGAGTTGTCGAGGTCTCGATTCGCCAGCGATTAAATGACAAGAAAAATCACCGGGTTTTTCGGTGATTTTTCAGTAGCTAACTGGTTGTGCTTATGTTGAGCTGTGGAGCGATCCCCTTACGGCCTTTGTTCACCGGCTGCCTCAGTGGGGTGTTTCACCAATAATACCGAACATCCAGCATATTGCACCAGTTTTCTGGAAACACTCCCGAGTAACCAGCTTTGGACCTGGCTTAAACCCCTGGATCCAACGATGATCAAATCGATTTGATGATCCTCAGCATACTGCAATATTTCGGTAGCTGCGTCGCCACGTAAAAGAACATTTTTTGCAGCGATGCCATGTGAAATAAGGATTTGATGCGCCTGGTCCAGAATTGCCTGGCCTGCCTTGCGGATTGCTTCAGCTGCTTCTTCGTCCTCTTGATACATGAAAACAGGCAGATCGACCGTGTAATTCGAAAAGCTCCAGACGCGGGCGAGCGTATCAGTTGAGAGTGTAGGAGAGGGCGGTAAAACATGCATGAGCTGAAAATTTGTGCCTCTCAAAAAGGGAAAAGTTGCCGCGTACTCCACTGCATGCCGGCTATACTCAGAGCCATCCGTGACGATCAATACATGCGACAACTTTCGATAAGGCGCTCGAACTACCAGCACCGGACAACAGGCATACTCCACCACTTGTTGGGCTACTCCTCCGAGCAGGATTCCTAAAGTCGCTCTCAGGCCTTTAGCCCCCACAACAATCAGATCTGGAAGTTTTTTAGCCGCATAGTTTAGAATCACTTCTGCAGGAATTCCTTGTATCAGTTCGTAACTGGCTTGAATACCCTGCTCACCCAGCATATTTTGAGCCTGAATTAGCGGGTATTTATAAGCCGCATGGTTCAGGCCTTCTGTTAAGGGCAAGACGCCTAAGATCATTACCTGACAATCCGGGCGGTTTGCAGTAATTAGGGCAAGGTCCTGTACTGTTTGCAGGGCCGCGCGCGAATGTTCCGAACCATCTATGGCTAACAAAACTTTATGGATTGGTTCAAGAATACTGCTCATTTCAGCCTCCTTTATCACGAAAAAAACCGCTGATCATGAATCAGCGGTCTGCGATGAAAAACCAGCCTGCAGCATTATATGGAGAGCGAAATTACCGCCTGAAATGGTGTCCGCAAAGCATTATGTCGATCTATATTCATTATACAAAATTTCAGTGACCAAAACAAGACAAAAACACCGCACGTGGAAGACGGATTCATTTCTAACTGAGGCCACGCAGAAGCCCCCCCAACCGTTCTGGAGGTTGCACGCAGTTTGTGCTTTCCAGTAGGGCTGTTACTCGGCTGGCGGGGGAGCATCAGCTTCCGGTGTGCGATCGACTTTAAATTTGAGCCAGACCGGAATAATCGATAGCAAGGAAGCGATGGCGGTCAGATAAAAGGGGAATTGGGGGCTGACGTTTTCCCATAAATAGCCGCCAATCACCGGCGCTGGTAATGAAACCAGACCCAGGCTGGTGCTGAATAAACCAAAAGCCACGCCCCGCAAACGCTGCGGGACCGCTTTGCTGATCAGAGACTGGTAGGCTGGCGTAGCCAATCCAACACCGATCCCTGCAATCACCCACCCCAGCGCGTAGATCCAGGCCGGACTGGCAGGTGGAGCCGTAGCGATCATGGTGAATGTAGTTGCCATGAAGAAGAAAGATATAGCGATGTTGACTCGCTCGCCAACCTTATCGGCCAACCAACCAGCAGGGATCATGACGGACATCATGGCAATCCCAAAAATACTGTTCATCACCCCGATCTGGCTGATCGAGAGGCTGGCAATATCCTGCATATAGACGGATAAGAAGCTGAACGACATATTGAAGAAGATGTCCCGCACACCATCAGTAATCATAATCCAGGTAAACAACCCACCAGTCAGGATCAATGCCACCATCGTTCCCAGGTTTGACTTCAAACTGGCGAAGGAGAGTTTGGTAGGATTAGCCTCCTTGCCTTTGGCAGCCTCGCGCGCCATGCTCACCCGGATGACCGTAGCTGCCAGATACAGACCAGCAGCAACCATCAACATGCGCCTAAAGTCCCACTCCTCGACCAAAAAGCCACCCAAAACCGGTCCAATAACCCCTACGACCCCAAAGAGCGTCTGGGTGATGCCAAACAATCGGGCGCGATTCTCTGGCGCGGAGTGATCCGCAATAAAAGCATCAAAACTCGGGCCGACCAGTGAGCGGGTGACCGCGCTAAGCGCAGACGCGAGCAACACCCACTCCCAGTGTGTGGCCAGGATGAGCGGTACATAGGTGAAGACGCCCACAACGCTGCCGATGGCAATCGCCCTCAGGCGCCCCAGCGAGTCGGAGACCCAGCCGCCGAGAATTTGCAGAATCAGCGGAATGATCTGCGAGAGAGTGTAAAACAAGCCAATTTGCCCAATGCTGGCACCCAGGTCTTGCAGGTACAGCGCTTCAAGCGGGCCATACATATTGCCGCCCAAATTGGCCAGGATCATCGCCAGCATGAAGAGCAGCAGCAATGGCGTAAGCAAGCGAGCTTTATTAGCAGGGGAAGCGACAGTCATACGTTACTGTAGAAGTTTATAGCACAGGAGGATGATTGACTCACACAGAGAATACAATTACACAGTGGATGGAGTTCAGAATCAAGAGACCGGCTTTCCTTCTCCGACAAGAATCACAGCCAACCCTCAGCCAGGAACACCATATCTACTCTTGTAAGGTTATTTTGGGAACATGCCGGAATAACCCCGCCTCAATGCCTTTGCGCTGCGCTATGAGGATCGTGAGCATCTGTAATGGTAATATCTCAACCAATGGCAGCGCGATTTCGTCTACAGCCGGCAAGGACAAAGTTGGTAAATCAGCATTCGCTTCTTGAGCCAACCAGAGCACGCGCCCACCTAATCGAGCCACCTCCAGTGCAAGATCACGGTTCAATCGCGCGGTTTGCCGGGCGCCCTCAAACATCAAAATGGTCAGATCGGGCGAGGCCAGCTCAAGCGGACCGTGCCGGAAATCGGCAGCAGGCATGCCTTCAAAAGCGCACTTGGCAGCTTCCTTGCTGATCAGCGAGCCATTCCAGACCGCAGCCAGCGATGCGCCGCGCCCAAGGATGACCAGGTCTTTTACCTCATCGAGCAGGGCGTCTAATTTAGCCACATGGCTCTGCCAGTCAGAGAGATATTGCTCTATGGCATCGGCAGCTGAAATCAGCTTTTGGATCACAGAGGCAGGATCACCACCCAACAGCGTAATCGCTGCCAGCATGTTCACCGCCAGCATATTAAGATAGGTGCGCGTGCTGACCGTGGCTTCTACTCCAGCATGGATGGGTAAGCATACATCCGCTGCCAAGGCCAGAGGGCTAGAGGCATCATTGACGCACGCCAGGATACAGGTAGGTGGTATGGTTTGGGCCAGCTCGATCAGGCGCACCAGCTCAATGCTGCGCCCGGATTGTGAATTCATCCACAGCAGGGTGCGGCCGCCGATCAATCCAGATGAATAATGCAGCAATTCGGCAGTATTTACCAGCATCACGGGCAGAGGCTGGCTGGTTAGTTGCAGGAAAGCCGGGTAAGCAGCATTGTAGGAGGCGCCCATGCCGGTGATCAGAATCCGGTCAAATTCATTCTTGCCTATTCGTTGGATAATTGGATCCAGGGGTTCAACTGAAAAGTTTCTGAGCGCTGCGCGCAGAGCTTCAGGTTGGGAAAGGATGTCTGCAATGTATGGATTCATGAATTGGCTCAAATTATAAAGGCAAGGAATCGTCCACGTGAATATGCTGGGTTATCTAAAAAGAAGGGCGAAGCAGTGCAATGAACGCCGACAGTGGCGCATGGATCACGCTTCGCCCTCCCTGTGCTGGTTGCTAGACAATAAAATTGGCTCTCAGGACAATCCTATAAGATTGAATTCCTAAATCATCGCCATGCGTTAAGCGGGTGATTGGAAATTAGTGAATGAACGGTTTCAGTATATCTCTGGAGAGATAAAAACCACGCTTTACCAGGTCCTCGTCGCCTTCGAAAACACGGTCTTCGTGTTCGATACTGACCACATAATCGTACCGAGCAGCCGTGAGGGCGGCGAAGAATTTTGCCCAATCCATGTCACCCAGTCCCGGCAGACGCGGGACCTGCCAGCCCATCCCCTGGGATAATACCCCGTGATTATACAGGCCTTCACGGTCGATATGCAGGTCTTTGGCATGCACATGAAAGATCTTGGAGCCGAATTCGCGCAAAACGCGCTCGTAATCAATCATTTGCAGAATAAGATGGGATGGGTCAAGGTTCAGACCGAAGTTATCATCGGGGATGATCTCCCACATTTTGCGCCAGATGGCCG
The DNA here is from genome assembly GCA_964463505.1 of uncultured Anaerolineaceae bacterium. Classification (GTDB taxonomy): domain Bacteria; phylum Chloroflexota; class Anaerolineae; order Anaerolineales; family UBA4823; genus JAJZSS01. The sequence goes on along the minus strand of CAYXDC010000054.1, from coordinate 2,493 downwards.
GGGTGGAAGCCAGGTTATTGCCGCCGGGCCATTCATCCAGAGAGAAGATCATTGGGCAATTTTCAATGGCGATTTTGATACCACGCTCTTTGGCGAACTTGACGATGGGCGGCCAAATTTTGGCGTAATCCTCGAGGTTTTGCGGCACAGTTTTGTTTTTATCCTTGCCGACAAAAGTACCCACCACGGGGGTTTCCAGAAGGGCGGCTGCTTCAATCACTTTTTTGAGATGGCTGATCACCGTCTCGCGATGCTCTGCGTCTGGGTGCAGTGGATTCGGGTAATAGGCCAGGGATGAGATCGGCAGCCCGTAACCATCCAGCATTTTGCGGATCTCTTTCGCTTTAGCCTTATCCAGCGCATTCACATCAATGTGGGTGACTCCTGCGTATCTACGAGTGGCCTTGCCAACCGGCCAGCAGGCAATTTCAATCGCCTGAAAGCCGCTTTCCGCGCCCCATTTGGCCGCTTGCTCGAGGGTGCTGTCAGGGAATGCCGCAGTTAAAAATCCTAGTTTCATGGGTTTATCTCCTCGTGTTGATTTTTAATCCAGGAATATTACCCAACCTTCACCCACTGGCCTTCTTTAGCGCTCTTTTCGATCGCTTCACACAGTAGCATCTCATAATGCCCATCGGCGAAGGTGGGGAAATCGGGTTGTTTGGTGTAATCACCCGCAAAAATGTAATCGTAAACTTTCTTGCTCAACTGCTTGAAGGTATCCGGAAAACCTTCGGCATGACCGCCCGGGTAAGACGCAGTCTGGCGCGCTACAGGCGTCAATAACGACGGGTCTTTCAGCAGGATTTGATTGGGAGCAGTCCGGTGACCGATCCACAATTCATTGGGGCGCTCACCATCCCACGCTACCGAGGATTTTGAGCCGCTGATCTCAAAGAACAGTCGGTTTTTGCGACCCGAGCACACCTGCGCCACCGTAACCACGCCCGTCACCCCTTGCTCATAATGCAGCAGGATTGTGGCGTAATCTTCGGTGGAAATGGGCTGATCGATATAATCTGACGGCTGGAGGATTTTTCCGGTAAAGGTTTCAAGCGGTTTGGCGGGTTTTTTGCGAGTGGTATGGAAAGTCTTGAAATCGGCGTAGACTTCCTCGACCCGCAGACTGGTAATAAAGGTCATCAAATCCAGCCAGTGCGATCCGATGTCGCCTACCGCGCGCAGGCTGCCGCCCTGGCCGGCTTCCAGGCGCCAGTTCCAATCCGTTTCAAAGAGCAGCCAGTCCTGCAGATATGAGCCCTGGAGGATAAACAGATTGCCCAATTCGCCGCTTTGCACCAGGCTGCGCGCCTGCTGCACCATCGGATACATACGGATATTGAAGTTAATGGCGTTTACTTTGCCTGTCTCGGCTGCCAGGCGCACCAGTTCCGCCGATTCGGCCGCGGTCATCGCCAGTGGTTTCTCGCAGACCACATGCTTTCCAGCTAACAAGGCTGCTTGGGCATGCGGGAAGTGCAGCACGTTGGGGGTGGCAAGGTGTACAACATCAATATCGGGATCAGCTAACAGCGCCTCAAGGGAAGGGTAAGCCTTAGGTATACTCAGCTCAGCCGCTTTAGCCTGAGCCAATTCATAGGTGCTCTCAGCCAGCCCCCGCACCTGGATTCCATTCCGGCGCAGTCCTTCCACATGCGCGGGTCCGATAAAACCTGTCCCAACCACGCCTACACCGATGGTTTGTTTGGTGAGTTGTTTTGTCATAATCCACTCCGTGATAAATTAGGAAAACAATTAGTACCCGCTTTCAAGCCTGGCATCACCCGTGGGCAGTTTGCCCTCTTTCAATCGTTTTTCAAACTCATCCAGCATGACTGCGGTGGCGGTAGCCCCGCAGCGCGTCACGCCGGCGTCAATAACCGCCAGCAAGGCATCCAATGTGCGCACGCCGCCAGCCGCTTTCACCTGCACCCTGTCACTGACATTGGCGCGCATCAAGCGCAAATCTTCCAGTTTGGCGCCACCGGGAGCGAAGCCTGTGGAAGTCTTGACCCAATCTGCGCCGGCAGCCTCGCACAGTTTGCAGGCCCGGATTTTCTGATCATCCGTCAGATAGGCATTCTCAAAGATGACTTTGACTTTTGCCCCGCGTGCATGCGCCGCATCGCACACGGCTTTGATGTCCGCGCTGACATACGCATCCTGACCGGAGCGCAGCTGACCGATATTGAGCACCATATCCAGCTCTACCGCACCATCGTCCATCGCAGCCTGGGCTTCGGCTACCTTAATCGCGGTGAGATTGCTGCCGTGGGGAAACCCGATCACAGTGCTGACTTTTACATCGGTATCTTTAAGTACCTCTGCTGCAAGCCTGACATGGCAGGGCTTGACGCACACTGTGGCAGTGTTGTATTTCGCAGCCAGCTTGCAGCCATCCATCACATCCTGCTCGGTCAACTCAGGCTTGAGCAACGAGTGATCAATGACCTTGGCCAGTTGGGCATAGGTAATCGTTTTGCTTGAGAGTTC
>CAYXDC010000053.1:0-23407 GCA_964463505.1 uncultured Anaerolineaceae bacterium | reverse complement strand
GCCATCTCGAAATAGGTGTCTTTCTCAAAGCCCTTGGCGGCGATCACATCCCAGAGCAGGTTAATCACTTCCTCACCCTGGGTGGTGACCTTCATCTTGACCAGCGGGTTAAAAAGCAGATAACGCCGGTCAGTGGGGGAGGCCGAGCGCTGGTAATCGGCGGCGCGCAGGGTGAATAACTTCATCGCAGTCAGGCGCGCCAAGGCATCCGTGAACATCTGGCGCACATGCGGGAAGTCGGTCACGTACATATTATAGAGCCGGCGGTTGGCAGCGTGATTGAGCGCCTCGTAGAAAGCATGCGTGCATATGCCAATCGACGCCCAACCCAAGTTGAATTTGCCCACATTGACCGTATTCAGGGCTGTATCCCAGGCAAGCTGCCCCCTAAAAAGGATATCTGCCTCGCTCACCGGATAGTCCTGCAGGGCATATTGGGCGACGTAATTCTGGCTGGCGGTCACGTTCTGCAACAGGCGGTAATTCGGGCGGCGGTAGTCGGCGCTGAAGAAGACATACTCACCCGTGCCGGCGATCTTGCCGAAGGTGGATACCATGGGGGCGATATTGGCGTTGCCGATGTAGTATTTCTCGCCGTTCGCCAGGTAGCTCCCGTCAGGTTGGGGGGTTAGGCTCATCTCAGTGGCATAGATATCCGCGCCATGCGCCCTTTCGGACAGCCCGAAGGCGAAGACCTCACCATCGTGCAGAAGCTCAGCAGCGCGGCGCTTGAGGGCTTCGTTGGGACTCATCCAGACCGGCCCCAGGCCCAGGATGCTCACCTGCCAGGTGTACCAGTACGCCAGTCCATAAAAACCCAGAATTTCGTTGAAGGCGCAATTACGCCAGGTATCCCAGCGGCAGTCAGGGTCGAAGCCATACTGGCTGGGTGTGAGCAGGGTGGCAAAGAGCCGATTCTGCTTTTGGAATTCTAAGAAGTCGCTGTACCAGGTGCGATTGCGATCATCCTCCTTGATGCTGTGCTTTCCCTTCTTCTCAAAGAAGGCAATGGTTTGGAGCATGATCTGGCGCGAGCGTTCGTCTGGAAAATAGTGCTCAGGGGAATGGGGATTGAGCAGGAACATTTTTGCGCTCCTTAATTTTTTTTTACGGCAGCCTTGAGAAGATTCTACTCCATTGAGCCTTCTGGTGTGTGACTATTCGTTTATGCCCAAAATTAAAAAGGTCGTATCTGGCGAATAGGCCAGATGCGACCTTTTGTTCAGTCCGGGTTTAATCAGCCTGGATCGTAACGCTCAGCACTACAAGTCGGCGACCTGTAAGACGATCTTGCCGCGCACGTGGCGGCTCTCGCTCTCTGCGTGCGCCTGGCGGATATCTGCCAGGGTGTACACAGACGAGGCCAGCGGCTGGATATGCCCGGCATCGATCAAGCGCCCAATCTCGGTCAAGATTTGCGTATCACACACATCCGCGGTCACAAACGCACTCCGCACTGCGTGGGCAGCGGCTGTCTCAGGAGAGGGGAACTGCACCAGCGATACCAATATGCCACCAGGTTTGAGCACCTGCCACGATCTTTGCTGAGTGTTATCCCCCATGTCGCCAATCAAATCCAGCACCACATCGACGCCATGAACCACGTCTTCAAAGCGCACAGCGTTATAATCGATGGTCTCATCCGCACCCAGGCTGCGCAAATAATCCAGGTTGTTCGCTGAAGCAGTCGCAATTACCTGCGCGCTCTGATATTTAGCCAGCTGCACCGCCACACTGCCCACCCCGCCGGCAGCGCCGTGGATCAGCACGCTTTGCCCAGCGCTCAATCCGGCTGCTTCCAATAATGATCGCCAGGCAGAGATGGCGACATGCGGCAGCGCGGCAGCCTGGAGAAAATCAAGCGATTGCGGTTTGAGCGCTACCTGCGCGGCGGGTACAGAGATATATTCGGCGTAAGCCCCGTTCGTGGACGGGTTCGCCCTACCGTAAACTGCGTCTCCGGGCTGCAGGCTGCGCGCCTCGGATCCGACGACTTCAACCACACCGGACACATCCAGGCCTAAGATCAGGGGAAAAGAATATGTGTAATAATCGGTCAGGTAACCGTTGCGGACTGCCCAATCAAATGGGTTGACCGAGGTCGCCACGATGCGGATCAGCACATCCTCAGGGCCGATATCGGGACAAGGCGCTTCTTCAAGATCGAGTACGTCGCGACTACCATAGGAGCGCGCAGAGACTGCCTTCATAGATTCCATTGTGTCCTGTTGGATTAGAAAAAAGCCTGTTACCCGCAATGGGTAAGGCAGGGGAGATTGTCTCAACAATGAAAAGTGGGGTGGATAAAGACAGGCAAACCAAATTAGATAAATTTTATCCTATTTAACCAACCTGTCAATGAGAAATCTTGCGCCGGGGGGAACCCAAACAAACCAATTCTCCTGGCAAGCCAGTGTGAAATACAAGAAGCTTTCTCAAAAATAGATTGGAGGGTGTGTTTTTGAGATGAGTTATACCTATTATTATCTCAGGTCAGGCAGGTCGTTGCGCAAATACAACTGCGTGTTCAAGTGCTGGCTGTAGAGGGTATAGTCAGAACCAAGCAGCGGGGTTAATTCGGGCAAGTCGAAGCGCCCCAGCAAGATAATCTCCGGCTGGTAGGCTGCCACCAGGCGGGCGAGCTCCTGCTGTGGCAGCTCGCCGCTGACCAGGCGCTTGGAGGTCAGCACCGCTAGCTCGGGGGGGACGAGGATCTCGGCGCGAAAAGCATACATGGGAAGATCGGTGAACATCCAGTTAGCATAAGGCTGGTAGGGAGCGATTTCGTCGAGAATAACCTGCTCACGCACCGGATGAGCTTGCTGCAGGGCGATGAAATACGGCTGGTGGTTGAATTCGTCCAGGACAGGCGGCAGGCGCAGCCAGACCAGGGCAACCGCCAGGCCCAGCACTGATAATCCATAGACCCTGTTCCACGGAGCGATCTTTACGCGACGTACAGCCTGCCCGCCGAGTTGGAACAGGTCGCCGAGCGCGCCGGCAGCCAGGATACAGGCTGGAACGGTGATCAGTAAGAGCTGGTGGTACCAGATTGGGGTGTGGAAAGCCAGGAAGATGAAGGCGCTGCACATCCAGGCCAGAGGGTAGAAAGCCAGCCAGCGTTTACACCGCAGCGCGCTCCAGCTCCCCAGCAAAGCCAGCGCCAGCAGGGGCAGAGCGGCGCTCAATAAATCCCAAAAAGAATAGGGGTTGTAGCTGGTCTCCCCGGCGGCGAGGTGTGGTACGATCAATTGCGCCAGGTGGGCGGGACCGATCACCAACAGGGTAAAGCCGGCGGCCACCAGGCCAAAGGCCGCGCTCCATAACAGAGCCGGTGGGAGCAGCACTGCCAGGATGGCGCGCCAGGGTTGAGTATGTACCTGTGCATGCTGCGCCGTTCTAGACACCCGCATGGCAGCCTCGATGCAGATGCCAGCCAGGAAGATGGGCGCCAGCAGGCCCGTGAACAACTTGGTCATCACCGAGAAGCCCAGAAGCGCGCCGGAAACCAGCAGCCATTGGAAGCGTTGGCTGCTATGCCAGGCTGTGAGCGCCGCCAGGGATAGACCGGCCAGGGCAATGGCAGGCAGCCCAATCATGACCGAGGTGCTGAGCGCAGGGATGGACGGTGCCAGTAAGACCAGAAAAACACACAGCAAAGCAGCCCAGACGCCCCACACCTTGTGCACAAAGTAAGCCAGACAGCCCACCAGCAGACTGGCGAGCATCAATACCAGGTTGCGGGCTGCGTGCAGGTCCTGCTCCACCCAGCCAAATAGCTGCGCCAGAGCTAGGGTAAAAGCCGGCGGCTGGTCGCTCCAGATATCCTGATAAAGTGAGTAGCCGCTCTGCACCAGCCTGGCTTTGATCAGGTTGACGCCCTCATCGGTATCAGCCTGGAAAATCGTGCGGTGAGGGTAGAACACAAACAACACTGCAAAGTAGAGCAATGCTGCCAGGTAGGGGATAGCCAGTCTCAGTGGCGCAGCGGATCGCATAATGATGACCTCGGTTTGCGCAGCACCTATATCGGAGCCACGCCGAGATGATTCTAACCCATCCGCGGCGCCTTGAGCGGACGAGGTTGGCGCTCCGCGGAGTAATTCTATTAGGAGGTGCACCGTTCAGGTAAAATCGCTGGCTAGGTATCTAAGGCATATCCAAATTTAGTTACACATATCTGCCTATCAATATTGTGTGCCATACGCGCCGTTAATGCAGATAAAATAGTTGTGATGGTCCAGTGCATCCAGCACAGTCGGGACAGCTAGCGCCGACCTGCCGATCACCCAATGGAGTTCAGGATTTATGGTCGATACCCAGCCACTCAAGCAGCTTCTGGTGGAACCCAATGAAATTGAGGAGCTAAAAGTTCCCCAGAGTATTATTATCGACTTGATCTTCCGCCTGCTTTTTAATGAAGGCAATGTCTCTCTGACGCGCTTCAACGAGGTGCTGAAGATCTCCAGCCGCATCATTGATAACCTGCTGCTATGGATGCAAAAGGAGCACCTGGTGGAAGTCTCCAGAGCCAGCGGGGACCTGGGCCGCCTGGCATACGTCTATACCCTGACCCAGGCCGGTGAGCAGCGCGCGCGCGATTCCTTCGAGCGCAGCCAATATATCGGACCGGTGCCGGTGCCCATCCAGAACTACAACGAAGGGATTGAATTGCAGTCCCAACAGCGCCGCTCGGTGGATTCCAAGCAAGTAAATGAAGCTCTGCGCCTGCTAACCCTGCCGGGGGATTTTCACCGCCGCATTGGTCCTGCCATCAACACCAGCTCGTCCCTGTTCCTGTACGGCCCCCCTGGGAACGGCAAAACCACCATCGCCCAGGTGATCGCCGGGCTGATCGGCGGCAGCGACCCGATCTGGATTCCCTATGCCGTCACCGCCGGGGGGCAAATCATCCAGATCCACGACCGCCTGGTGCACCGCCAGGTCACTCCGGAGAATGGGCGTGCCGGTGGGGTGAGCCGCGTCGACCGGCGCTGGGCGCTCTTCGAACGCCCGGCAGTCATGGCGGGCGGCGAGCTGAATATGGAAGCCTTGGACCTGCGCTTCGACCCCATCGCCAAAATGTATGAAGCGCCTTTGCAGATGAAAGCCAATGGGGGCATGTTCCTGATCGACGACTTTGGGCGCCAGCAGGTCAGCCCCAGTAAGCTGCTCAACCGCTGGATTGTGCCGCTGGAGAGCCGGGTGGACTTCCTGCGCCTGAATACGGGGCAAACCATCGTGGTGCCTTTCCGCATGCTGCTGGTCTTCTCCACCAACCTGGATCCCAATGAATTGGTGGATGAAGCCTTCCTGCGCCGCATCCAGCTCAAGGTGGCGGTCAATGGGCCGGACGAGCGCTTATTCTTCCAGGTTTTTGTGCAAAACTGCCGCGAACATAATATCCCCATGGATAAGGACATGTTCGTGTACCTGCTGCAGACCTGGTATCGTAAAACGGGGCGCGCCATCCAATTTGTGCATGCCCGCGATCTCCTGCGCACGATCCAGGCGCTGTGCGTTTACGACAACACACCACCCCGTCTGAGCAAAGAATTGATTGACGAAGCCTGCCGGGCGTACTTTGTGGAGTGATCTTTGGTATACTTACTTCGTGACCTATCCGTTCCAGATCACTCTCGAAATCCAACAAGCTAACCAGGCAATTGAACAAGCGCGGGAGCAAATCGAACAACTGCTGCTGCCCAAACTTCAGGCTGAGCGCCTGCGCACACAGGCGCGCGTGCGTGCAGCGCATTTCTCCACCTGGCTGGATGGCAGCAGCCTGAGCCTGGACGAAGCCATCACGGTGCTAATCGACGGGCATAAACTGCGCGGGCGTGAAGTAGATGTCCTGCAATTGAAGCGCGTTTACCAGGCCCTGGAGCGGATAGAGGCATGGAGTACGCAGGCCGCGGCGCTGGATAAAGAGCATATCCGCAAGCTACACGCAGTGCTCGCCGCCGGACGGCGCGCCAAAGCCTCCCCTTACCTTCCAGAACCGCACATCTCAGCCCGCATGGCAGAATTGGTCGCCTGGCTGAACCAGCCTGAGATCGACCAACCCACTTCGCTGCCAGGCGGCATGCTGCCTGGACCCCTGCTGGCGGGCGTCGCGCACTACCAGATCAATGCCATCCAACCCTTCTCCGGCTTCAATGCGCGCCTGGGGCGCTCCCTGGCGACCTGGGTGCTCTACCGGGGTGGATATCTGCTGCTGCGTTGCGGCGCGCTGGAGGAATTCCTGGCGACTGACGTGCCCGCCTATCATGCTGCCGCAGCCGCGCCCGACCTGACCATCTGGCTGAGCTATTTCTGCACACGCCTGGCGGTAGCGTATGCCAGCGCCGCTCTCGAAGTGAGCCAGCTTGCCAGCTCGTCCAGCACGCCACCCACTACAGAGGCTTCCACCCTCCCCCAACCGGATAAGCGCGCTATGCGCGTGCTGCGCTTATTCGCCACCCAAAACGAAATCGCCGCCAAAGACGTGATGCGCCTGCTGGGGTTACCGCCGCGCCAGGCCAGCGAGCTGCTGGAAGCCTGGGTAGCCAAGGGCTGGCTGGCGCCTGCCGAGGCGCGTTACCACCTGTCGGCCGACTTCAAACGCAATTTTGATCAAATCATGCAACAAAACAGCTAAACCGTTACGCTCAAGAAAGAAAACTCGCCATGTCCATCATCACCAATACCTTGCGCGCCATCCGGTTCACCGGCCTGCGGGTTGTATGGCTCAGTGCGCTGTACAGCTTGCGGCGGGCCATGGGCCGACCTGCGCCAGAACCTCAGCCAGCAGACTGTGTACTGATCCCGGGCGGCTTGCTGCGCGGCGAACCCGATGCCAGCGGCCTGACCCTGCACTACGCGCATGCCCAGTTGAGGGTGGATTTCCTTGACCCGGGCATCGTGCGCCTGGATTGGAGCCCTGGAGTATCTCTGCCGCCGTACGCCATCGCCCGCACGCAATGGCCTGACCCACACCTGCACATCCGTGAGACATACTCCGGCTGGCGCCTGACCAGCACCGAGCTGGACCTGCACCTGACTCGCGATGGCGCGGTGGAATTTTCGGATGGCCAGGGGCATTTGCTGCAGCGCGCCGATCCGCCGCTGCATTCAATGACCGACGCGCTCTACCCCGGCCCGGCCTGGCTGGCACGCGCCAGCCTGCCGCAGGAGGCGTGTGTGATCGGGCTGGGCGAGCAGAGCGGCCCGCTCAACCTGCGTGGCGGGCGCTTCCAGCTGTGGAATACCGATCCAGGCGGCGCGTATGGCCCCGGCGACCAGCCGATCTACGCCCCGCTGCCGGTGTACTACACCCTGCAGCCCGATTGCGGCTACCTGATCTTTTATGAGAACAGTTTCCCGGCCGATTTCCAATTCGACGCCGACGCAGCTCCCGGACAGGCGCAGGCCTGGTTCAGCGGCGGGCGGCTGCGTTATTATTTCATCCCTGGCGCACCGGCCACCTGCCTGGAACGCTTCAGCGAGCTGACCGGGCGCGCCCCCTTGCCGCCGCGCTGGTCCTTGGGCTACCACCAATCGCGCTGGAGTTATGAGGATGAAGCCGATGTGCGCGCAGTGGCAGGCGGCTTTCGCCAGCGCGGCTGGCCGCTCAGCGCCATCCACCTGGATATCGATTATATGGAAGGCTTCCGCGTCTTCACCGTGGACCGCCAGTGCTTCCCCGATCTGAAACAGCTTACCGCAGATCTGGAGCAGGACGGCGGGGTGAAGCTGGTCACCATCATCGATCCGGGCGTAAAACGCGACCCCCATTACCAGGTGTGCCAGGAAGGGCTGGAGAACGGTTATTTCGCCAGCGACGCCAAGGGTGGCGCATACCCGGGTGTGGTCTGGCCGGGCGAGGCTTACTTCCCCGATTTCACCAACCCGGCCGCGCGCCGCTGGTGGGGCGACCAGTATCCTATCCTGCTTTCACAGGGGATTGCCGGCATCTGGCATGACATGAACGAGCCTGCCACCTTCAGCGCCGTGGGCGACCCCAGCCTGCCGCCGGACGTGCGCCATATTATGGAAGGACAGGGCAGCGACCACCGTCAGGCGCATAACCTGTATGGCTTGCTGATGAACCGCGCCGGATACGAGGGCTTGCTGCGCCATACTCCCCAGCGCCGCCCCTGGCTGCTCACCCGCTCTGGCTGGGTGGGGCTGCCGCGTTATGCCTGGCACTGGACCGGAGACAGCGAATCGAGCTGGGAATCACTGCGCATGGCGCTGCGCACCGTGCTGGGGTTGGGACTGTGCGGCTGGCCGTACAGCGGGCCGGATATTGGCGGCTTCGATGGTAATCCAGATGCCGAGCTGTTCACGCGCTGGTTCCAGGCTGCCAGCCTACTGCCGTTCTTTCGCGGGCATTCCTCGCGCAGCGCAGCGCGGCGCGAGCCCTGGTTATACGGCGAGCCCTACAGTGAGATCATTGGCCACAGCCTGCACCTGCGCGCCCACCTGCTGCCCTATCTCTATACCCTGGCCTGGCAGACCTCGCAGAATGGCTGGCCGCTGGTGCGGCCGCTCTTCTGGGACCATCCCAGCGAGCGCCGCCTGTGGGAAGTGAGCGATGCCTTCCTGCTGGGCGATGCCTTGCTGGCTGCGCCCGTGCTGGAGGCGGGGCAAATTGAGCGCGGCGTGGTACTACCGGCTGGCGAATGGCGCGATTACTGGAGTGGGGCGCGCTACCGCGGCCCAGGGCAGGTGCGCCTGGAAGCCCGCCTGGAAACCTTGCCCTTGCTGGTGCGAGCAGGCACGATCGTGCCTGTGGATGTGTCACACAGCCTGCTGCAATACGACCTGGAGGAAGACGCGTCGCAAGAGCAGCCCCTGACGCAGCCTGGTTACCAGCCCGGCCTGGAAATCACCCCGGATGCCAGCGGACGCGCCTCAGGGAAGTGGTACACAGACGCCGGGGATGGCCCAGCAGACGCCCCCGGACGGCTGGATGAATTCCTGCTCGAAGCGGTGGGCGGCGCCTGGGCGCTGAGCCGCAAAAGCACTGGCGATTACCCATACGGCGAGGGTGAAATTGAGCTGCGCTGCCGCGGGGATTTCAAGCCCGTGCGCGCCCGTGTGGATGGCGAGCAGCGCCCGGTGGTGGAAGGCGTGCTGCGCGCCCCGGCGGGCTTCCAGGAGATTATCTTCTGGGGGGAATAGCAATCATGCTATACTAAAATTATGGCCCCTTATTACGACGATACCGACCCGAAAATCGAAGCACTGCAGGTCGAGCTACTGCGAGCACTGCCGCCCTGGCGAAAAATGGAGCTGCTAGCAGAACTGAATGCGTTTGCTCGGGAACTGGCGTTGAGCGGCTTACGCACACGTTTACCTCAAGCAGGTGAGGCTGAGCTCTCTCGTCGTCTGGCAGATTTATTACTTGGGATAGAAACGGCGCGTAAATTATTCGGAGAAAATGATGTTGCACAATGAGCCAGCCCAGGTTACGTCAATCGTTACCAGTGTCCTCGAAGGGCTGGGTATTCGTTATCTGATTGGGGGTTCTTTAGCCAGCACGATTTATGGCATGGTCCGTATGACCCAGGACTCAGATATTATTGCCGATCTCAAACTCGAACAGGTTAATCCCTTTACCGCCGCGCTCATTAAGGATTTTTATCTTGATGAAGAAATGATCTATCAAGCCATTGCTCAACGGTCCAGTTTTAATCTTCTTCATCGTACGAGTTTTTTCAAAGTTGACATTTTCATCCCCAAAACACGCCCTTTCACAGAGCAACAATTTGCTCGCGCCCGGAGGCAGGTCTTATGGCTTGAACCACCAGTAGAAGCCTTCGTCTCATCTCCAGAAGACACCTTGCTGGCGAAATTAGAATGGTATCGAATGGGAGGCGATGTCTCTGATCGTCAGTGGCGAGATGTGCTAGGAATCATAGAGGTGCAGGGCGCTGCGCTCGATCTTGTCTACTTGCGGCAGTGGGCGATGGATCTGGAAATCGCCGATTTACTTGAACGCGCATTACAAGAAGGTACATTATGATCACCCCCGCCTATATCGCTGCTCATAGGCACTCCATCCATCACCGCGCTGAGATCCTGAAAAGCGAGCTCTGCGGCTGTTTTCACTGCCTGGCGATATTCACTGCCCGTGAGACTGAAGACTAGACCGACTGGTTCAATGGGATCGGTGAAACAGCGCTTTGCCCGAAGTGCGATATCGATTCCGTAATAGGCTCTACCTGCGGTTATTCAATAACGGTGAACTTTCTAAATCAGATGCGTGAATACTGGTTCCAGCCTGCTAGTTCCAACTAGCCGATTTTTTACAGGGGGTAAAGAACAATTAGTCAAATTTACAGTTTAGGCTTAAAGTGTAAATATGGATACTCCATATTTACAGTTAAGGCTATAAGTGTTAATAAGGAATATCTGAAAAAGCTCGAAAATACCGGAATGGTGCGCGAGATCACCGGTCATGGGCGCAACCGCATCTTTCAGGCGGACGAGATCTTTCAGGCTGTGCAGGGTAACGGGTAGCAACTTTTCGCGCCTCCATCACCCAAAAACCCGGTTTGTGCGTACAATAGAGGTGTCCCAATCACAAGGAGGTCCTATGGATTTCAACCGCTATTTCACCAACGCTGAGCTGGAAAGCACCCTGCGTGAGTGGGCTGCTGCGTACCCCAATATCCTCAAGCTCAGCACATTGGGCAAAAGCTACCAAAAAAAGCCGCTCTGGCTGCTAACCATCACCAACCCGCGTACAGGCCCTGACACCGAAAAGCCCGCCATGTGGATCGATGCCAATATCCACGCCACGGAGATCACCGGGACCACCACCGTTCTAATGCTGGCGCACACCCTGCTGACCGGTTTTGGCGCAGACGAGCGCCTGACGCGCCTGGTGAATACCAGCACCTTTTATATTGCCCCGCGCCTAAACCCGGATGGAGCCGAATGGGCGATGAGCACCCCGCCGCGCTTCATCCGCTCGGGTGTGCGCCCTTACCCCTATATGGATAAAGACGAAGGTCTGCACGAGCAAGATATCGATGGCGACGGGCGTGTGCTGCAAATGCGCCTGCCCGACCCCAACGGCGATTGGAAGATCAGCAGCCTGGACCCGCGCTTGCTGGAAAAACGCCAGCCGTACGAACACGGTGGCCAGTATTACCGCATCCTACCCGAAGGGCTGATCGAGGACTATGATGGGGCTTTGATCAAGCTGGCGCGGGATTACGAAGGGCTGGATTTCAACCGCAACTTCCCCTTCGAATGGCTGCCAGAAGGCGAGCAATCCGGTGCCGGGCCGTACCCTGCTTCCGAGCCGGAGATCAAGGCGGCCGTGGATTTTGTGACTTCACACAACAATATCAATTTCGCCATCACCTACCACACCTTCAGCCGGGTGATCCTGCGCCCCTTCTCCACCCGCCCGGACGACGAGCTGGAAACTGAAGACCTGTGGGTGTTCAAAAAGATCGGCAAGATTGGCACGGAGCTGACCGGCTACCGCTGCGTTTCCACGTACCACGATTTCAAATACCATCCCAAGAAGGTGACCTATGGTGCCTTCGATGATTGGGTCTACGATCACCTGGGGGCGTACGCCTTCACGGTTGAATTATGGGACCTGCCCACCGAGGCCGGGATCAAAGAGCGCAATTTTATCGAATGGTTCCGCGATCACCCGCACGCAGAAGACGTGCAGATCCTGAAGTGGGTGGATGAAAACGGCGATCCAGGCGCATATGTTGACTGGTATCCTTTCGAGCACCCCCAGTTAGGACCAGTGGAGCTGGGCGGCTACGATTACCTGTACACCTGGGGCAACCCACCGCACAAATGGATCGGCGCAGAAGCAGCGCGCAATGTACAGTACCCGCTGGCCCTGGCAGAGATGCTGCCGCGCCTGGAAGTGCTGCGCCTGAAAGCCGAACGCCTGACAGACGGTCGCTATCACGTGGAGCTGGTGGTGGAAAATGGCGGTTTTTTGCCCACCATGAGCAGCGAGCAGGCTCGTAAGCGCAAGGCGGTGCGCCCGGTGCGCGTGGAGCTGGAGCTACCCAAGAGCGCCAGTCTGGTCAGCGGCAAACTGCGCCAGGAGCTGGGACACATGCAGGGGCGCAGCAATAAGCTGGACGGCTTCTTCTCCTGGGGCGTGACCAGTACGGATAACCGCGCCCGCGTGGAGTGGGTGGTGCAGGCGCGCAAGGGCAGCAAGCTGAAAGTGAAAGTGCTCAGCGAGCGCGCCGGCACGCTGGAGCACGTTTTGGTATTGGAATAAATAATTTACCCTCACCCCGTCCCTCTCCCTGAAGGGAGAGGGACAGATAGATCTGAAATTGGAGGTGTTCGATGTCCGATCTGGTTCAGGAAAAAGTCAATCAGGCGATCCAAATCCTGCAGGAGAAGAATATCGACTGCTGGCTGACCTTTGTGCGCGAGACCTCAGCCGGAGGCGATCCGGTGCTGCCCCTGATCTACGGGCACGACCTCACCTGGCACAGCGCCCTGATGCTGACGCGTGAAGGCGAGCGCTATGCCATCGTGGGAGCGTTTGAAGCGGAAACCGCCCGGCGCACCGGCGCGTATACCACCGTGATCCCCTACCACGAAGCGATCAGCCGCTCGCTGCTGCACACGCTGGAGCGCATCAACCCCAGCAAGATCGCCATCAATATCTCCGAGGATGATGTGCTGGCGGATGGGCTAACGGTGGGCATGCACCGCACCCTGCTGCACTTCTTCGATGGCACGCCCTGGGAGCAGCGCCTGGTCTCGGCGGAGGAGATCAACCGCGCCTTGCGCGGGCGCAAAACACCTGGCGAAGTGCGCCGCTTGCGGGCAGCGATCGATGCCAGCCAGGACATCTTCGCCAGGACATTTGATTACGCCCAGCCGGGGATGAGTGAAAAGCAAATCAGCGATTTCATGCACACCACGCGCCGCGAGCTGCAGCTGCACCCCGCCTGGGATTTCCACGATTGCCCGACGGTGAATGCGGGACCCGATTCGCCCGTTGGACATGTCGGCCCCAGCCCGATCAAGCTACAGCGCGGGCAGCTCCTGCACATCGATTTTGGGGTCAAGAAGGAACTTTATTGCGCCGACTTGCAGCGCGTGGCGTATTACCTGGCTCCTGGCGAGACGAAAGCGCCTGAGCCCGTGCAGCACACCTTTGATACCGTGGTGCGCGCCCTGCAGGCCGCGGTAAGCGCCATGAAGCCGGGCATCACCGGGCTGGAAGTGGACCAGATTGCACGCGGCATCATCACCAGCGCCGGTTATCCGGAGTACAAACACGCCACCGGGCATCACCTGGGGCAGCTTACCCATGATGGCGCTGGCGTGTTAGGCCCGGCCTGGGAGCGCTACGGTGGCACGCCCTTCTACGCCCTGGAAGCCGGGCATGTGTATGCCGTTGAGCCGGGTGTGGCCGTGCCGGGATATGGATACATTGGCCTGGAGGAGGATGTGCTGGTCACCGCAAAGGGCGCCGTCTTCCTCAGCGACCCGCAGACGGTGCTGATGGTTAAGTAAAAGGAAATCACGATGTCTGATTTTTCTGAAATCCTACCCGCAAAAAAACAGATCGCCTTGATCGCCCATGATGCCCGCAAAGATGATCTCCTGGAATGGGTGAAATTCAACAAGGATCTGCTTGGCTACCATTCCCTGTACGGAACGGGAACCACCGGCAAGCTGGTGATCGAAAAAACCGGTCTCGAAGTGACGCGCCTGCGCTCCGGCCCATTGGGCGGGGATATGCAGATGGGCGCCAAGATCGCCCAGGGCGAGATCGACCTGTTGATCTTCTTCTGGGATCCGCTGGAGCCGCAGCCGCACGATCCGGACGTGAAAGCTCTGCTGCGCCTGGCGGTGCTGTTTAATATCCCCACCGCCTGCAACCGCGCCACCGCTGATTTTTTGATTTCCTCCCCATTGATGGTGATGCCTTATGAGCGCAACCTGCCCGATTTTGACAAGGTAGCTGAGGACCTGTTCGAAGACGAGGATGATTAATGTGTGAATTCTGCACCGAACACGGCGAAGGTAAAGCCTGGTACCTGGCGCTGAAGAATTATTCCCAGGACTTGCTCAGCCAGGACGGCCGGCGCGAGCACATCCGCGCCTTCTTCACCGATTTCGAGGCGCGCACCGCCCGTTCCCTGCCCATGCTGGACGCCGTGCAAGCCATGCCATTTGTGCCGGAGATCGTCACCCGTCGCGTGGTTGCCAACCAGAAGAAGACCCACTTTGGGCAGGTGGTGCCGCTGCAAGACGTGGACCTGATCCTGGACCAGATGAGCAGCGCCGTGCGCATGCCGTGTGTATGCCGCAGCATGACCACCGGCTCGCGCCAGATGCGCTACTGCTATGGGCTGAACCTGGACCCAGACGCCATCCTGGGCGACCTGCCCGATTACGGCGAGCACCTGGAATACCTGAGCGTGGAGGAGGCGCGCGCCGCCATCCACAAGCTGGATAAAGAAGGCCTGGTGCACTCGGTGTGGACCTTCGACACGCCCTTTATCGGCGGGCTATGCAACTGCGACCAAGACTGCATGGCTTACCGCATGCAGATTGGCGCAGGCATCACCCAGACCTTCTTCCCGGCGGAGTACACGGCGCTGATCGACTGGGAGGCCTGTTCGGGCTGCAAGCTGTGCCGCTCGGCCTGCCCATTCGGGGCGGTGCGCTACTCCGCCAGCGACGACCGCTGCCTGGTGGACCCCAACCTGTGCTACGGCTGCGGGGTGTGCATGACGACCTGCAAACGCGACGCCATCCAGCTCGTGCCGCGCCAGCGCCTGATCGAATGGCGCCGGCGGCAGCCGAATCCAGGTGCCCACCATGTGCATGTGAGCGCCTGCACTGACCCGCTGGACTGCCTGGCGTGCCTGAAGGCCTGCCCAGCGCAGGTGTTCGTGGTCGCCCCGCAGAAAGGCCGCACCACAGGCGTGCGCGCCGCGGATTGGCGCGTGCATGCCGTGCTAGAATCACGCTGTACCGGCTGCAATGCCTGTGTGGAGGCCTGCCCGCAGGGCGTGATCGAAGTACATTAACCCTGACCGCCCCGCCAACCACCCCCAACCGTCGAGCTCATGGCGTATGTTACAATCCTGGCGTGAAAATCAACCCGCATAGATCCTGGATCAGCCACCTGCTGGCCTTTTTGCTGTTATTGGGGCTCAGCTTCGGGATTGCTGCCCCATTCCTGCGCCTGTACTGGGACGATTGGCCGATCGTGGCGGCGGCGCGCCTGCAGGGCGTGCAGGCCTTCTGGGAATTCTACCGCTACGAGCGCCCGCTCTCAGCCTGGAGCTACACCCTCACCATCCCCGTGCTGGGCACCCACCCCCTGACCTGGCATATCTTCAGCCTGCTCCTGCGCTGGCTGGCTGTGGTGGGTTTCTGGTACGTGCTGCAGTTGATCTGGCCGGGCCGCCGCCGGGAAGCTACCTGGGCGGCGCTTTTATTCGCCATCTACCCCATCTTCACCCAACAAGCGGTAGCGATCACCTTCAACCAGCAGTGGCAGATCTATGTGCTGTATTTCCTATCGGTAGGCGCCATGCTGCTGGCCTTGCGCAGACCGCGCTGGTTCTGGCCGCTCACTTTACTCAGCCTGGCGAGCATGCTGCTGCACATGGTGACCATGGAGTACCTGTGGTCGCTGGAGCTGCTGCGCCCGGTTTTTTTGTGGCTGGCAGTCCCCGGCAGCGCGCCCGCCCTGCTGCGCCACAGCCTGGGCAAAGTCGTCAAGTCCTGGGCGCCTTATCTGCTGGGGCTGGGCGGGGTGTTTGCCTGGTGGTTTAACTTCCAGCGCAACCTGCCCGAATCGCATACCGCCGAGCTGATCATCAACTCCGAGAGCGCCACAGCAGGCCTGGGGCCGCTGGCGCTGATCTTACAACTGGCGCAAGCCATGCTGCAGGACCTGATCCACAATCTGCTGGGCGCCTGGTACCAGACCATCACGCCGGAGAGCCTGGCGCTGTCGGACCGCTCCGTTTTGCTCTCCCTGGCGATTGGTTTCGTCACTGCAGCGGGGGTATTTTTCTTCCTGCGCTGGAGCTATGGGCAATCCTCACCTGCCAACCCGGAAATGGCCCCCGCAGCGCGTTCAGATTGGTGGAAGCCAGCCGCCGTATTGGGTCTGATCTGGACGGTGTTGGGGCCGCTGCCGGTATGGCTTATCGATCGCCAGTCCTTGTTGGGCTTGCAGAGCGGCCGCTTCGCCCTGGCAGCCCTGCCGGGGATGTCGCTGCTGATCATCGCCCTCCTGGAAGCCTTCACGCCGCGCCGCCTGGCCAAAATCCTGCTCGTGGCCGCCCTGGTCGGCGCATCCACCGGCTATCACCTGCGCGTGGCCGTCTCTTATTACCGCTCCTCGCTGAGCCAGAACAGCTTCTTCTGGCAGCTTTACTGGCGCGCCCCCGGCCTGCAGCCAGGCACCGCCCTGCTCTCGGCCGACGAACTGTTCCTATATATGGGGCGGCGTCCCACCAGCATCGCTCTTAACCTGCTTTACCCGCAGCCGTTTGGTACAACCCAGGCCGGCTACTGGTTCCTTGAGCTGTATCACGATGTCGGACCCCTGCAAGTACCCAGGCTGGCGCGCGAGAAACCATTCAACGATTCCTTCCGCACCTTTGAATTCAACGGCTCCAGCCTGAACAGCCTGGTGATGTACTTCAAACCCGGCGGCGGGCGCTGCCTATGGGTGCTCTCACCCGACGATAGCGGACTGCTCGAGCTGCCGGAAATCACCCGCCAGGCGCTGCCGGTGGCCAATTTGAGCCGTATCCTGCCCCAGCCAGCCGGCCCCGGCGGCCCGCCGGTGGAATTATTCGGCGCGGAGCCGGAGCATAGCTGGTGCTATGTTTACCAGAAAGCCGAGCTGGCGCGCCAGCAGGGCCTGTGGGGGGAGGTCATCGAGCTGGGTGAACAGGCTGCCCAAAAAGGTCTCTCCCCGGGCAACCCGTATGAAAAGCTGCCGTTCATTGAAGCCCAGGCGCGCAGCGCAAGCTGGCAGGCAGCTGTGGCGCAAACCACGACCGCCTGGGAAGCCAACCCGGACCTGGCGCCGCGCCTGTGCCTGGCATGGGAGAAATTCCTGGAAGGCGCTACGCTGGGGAGCGAAGACCGCCAGGCTGTGAACGGGCTGTTAGAGAGCATGGCCTGCCCGCAGGGCACGATCGAAGGTTACTGAGCCATCCGAGTTTGAGACTTTTAGTTGCTGACCGACAAATCACTGGTCGGGTGATCTTGCAGCAAGTGATATCCAAAACCCAGCCCCAGCAACAGAAAGGACGACACTCCAACCCAACCAAGCATGCTGATGTCAACGGTTAACTGTCCCCACAGTGTAACCACAAAGCCGATCAGATTCCCGACCCCAAGGCCGATCACAATCGCCCGCAGAGATTGCGATCCGGGGTCGTTTTTAGCGAGCCATAGGATCAGACCCAGCATGAAGAAAACCACACCCAACATGCGGGCGATGTAAATCCCACCCGAATCCAGAGTAATCCCATATAACCCCCACATCTGAGCCGGCAACAGCAGAAACCCGGCCCCCCAGACCAATGAGAACACAGCCATGACCAGAATCAAGGGTTTGAGTTTCATCATTTCACTCCCCCGATATGTCGTCGTTTTGTGCAGGCAGGACAACGTCCTGGCAAAGCGTTGCGCAGGACGTTGTCCCCGCCCACCGATCTTGTTCAATCAATCACTGCCATGGATCAACAAGACCCCTTCTGCCAGAGTGCCTGCTACGGGCTGCTGACCACCACATAAGTAGGCGAAGTTTGCCAATACCGTGGGTGGCAGGTAACTCAGCGTGCCTTTGCTGAACATACCTTTAAGATCCGGCCCATAGCCCTGTAACCGGGCAATACCCTTCGGTCCATCTTCCGTGATCTGGACCGTCCATTTGCCCGCCCAGTAACCATCCTTATCCGTGGGATAGATCTCCAGGCTACCAAAATAGGTGCCCAGACCTAAAATAGGGTCAAAGATATTAGCATTGCCCACGATCTGACCTGTCCCCTCAAAATACTGAAGGGCTTCGCCCTCGGAAATGATCACAGACTGCAGGATCCTGCCCCGCAGATGTACGATCCCATCATCACTCACCCAGGTCTTTCCTTCCTGGTATGAGCAGGCAATGTTGTAGTTTTTGAATGGGATACGCTCTGCGCCTGCAACCGCCGGCTGAACTGCCAGGGATACGGCAAACAGGCTGAAGACAACCACCAGCATGATGATCACGCCTAAACGAAAGATATTCTTGTTCATTTTTGCCTCCTGAGAAAAAACATATCCGAACCGATGGTTAGACCTTTGAGCTAACCATTGCGCAAAAGCCTTGTGTGCGCCATTTTCACTCCCTGTGATTAGGAACTCCTTTCCCTGGTCTGGTTGTTTCCTGGAATTGCTGGCATTTTTTGCTGATCAGTTCCACCGGTGGTCTTTTGATCCGGTAAATCCAGGCTCCAACCGGCTTTAACCGACCGGGTAACCGATGAAATCGACTGGGTTGGGAACATGTGCGCCTCCCGTCTCCTGATCAACAAAATCCCCAAAAAACCGCTCAGCACCAGCCCTACATCTTCATAAATCCCGATGGTGATCCACAAGAATCCAGACAAGGAGTAGCAGAAAGGTATCACCAGCAAGGCTTTTGGCAACTTCCGGTTAGTCAACAAGAACAACCCAAAGGTAAAGATGATTAATGGGCAAGGGGTCAGACCAAAGGGTGGCGTGCGCGGATAGATATGCCCAACCAGCATGCCCACCAGGGGATAACCCACCAGTGCATACAGGAGCATGGCAATCCCAACCCAGGTGTATGGTCTGGAATAGGTGCCAAACGATATCGTGGCATGTAGCAGGTGGGGCAGAAAAAGCAAGCCCTGGATCACAAACATCACACAGAACAGGTATGCAGGCGTAAAACCCTGCAATGCACTGGGAAGCCAGAACATCAAACCCACCCACAACCAGAAAAATGCCAGAATGGCAGCGATCCATCGGGACGCGGCCCTGATGGGGCGGAATGCGAGCAAGACGGCGATCATTCCGAGCACATAGGCGATGATTTGCATCGGCCAGACCTGTTGATTATAGGTTGCGAAAACTGCCAGCAATTGGTCTCCAGTAATCAAATTCAGGTTCCTTTATGATCAAAGAAAATAATCATCCTTCGTTTAATGAGCGGTGGATTCAAGACAGTGAACAAGACTTGAAGTAAATTCGGGTCAAAAACTAACCTAACAATACAATAAATGCGTATCCAAAACGTGGAGAAGAGATTTATCATGGAGGTCATGTATAATGAATTTAAGTATCCTCTCTTCGTTACAATTTACGGGGAGGTCTCTTGTGGCGAAGCTCTTGATCGCGTTGCTTGGACCCTTCAAGGTGGAGGTAGATGGGGGGCCTCTGACTGGCTTTCGTTCAGCCAAAGTGCGTGCTTTGCTGGCGTATTTAGCCGTCGAATCCGCCCGCCCCTGGTCGCGAGGCAGCCTGGCTGATCTTTTATGGCCTGATTTTCGTGAAGACCATGCTCAGAGCAACCTGCGCAATGCAATTGCCAACCTCCGCCACCTGATCGGCGACCAGAGCGCCAAAACACCCCTGTTGTTGATCTCTCAAAATACTCTGCAATATAATCCCCAAGGCTCAGCCTGGCTGGATGTGGCTGATTTTTGCGCCTTGCTGACGGCGTCCAACCCGGGTGGTCCTCTCACTTCCCAGGGAGCTGAATACCTGGAAAATGCCCTACAGCTCTACCGTGGAGAATTTTTGGAGGGCTTCGCAATAGATAGCGCACCTTTTGAAGAGTGGATTATCTTAAAATCAGAACACTTCCGCCTCCAGGTACTGGAAGCGCACCGCCGGTTGGTGGAACGCTACCGCCATACGGGCGACGTGGAGCGGGTGCTGCAGCATGCCCGCCACTGGGTTACCCTGGAACCCTGGGATGAGACTGCCCACCGGCACATCATGTGGGCATACCTGCACAAAGGCCAGCGTAATGCCGCCCTGGGGCAATATGAAACCTGCCGTACCCGACTGTTGCAAGACCTGGCGATAGAGCCAGAACCCGCCACGACCGAGCTATACGAACAGATCCGCAGTGGTCAGAGCGATGCCTTGGCCTTGAAAGCTGAGCAAATTACCATCACCCAGCCCAGCCAGATGCCGCCCTTCCTGAGCAGTCGACGCCCAGTTGAGCGTGAAGCGCCTCTGTTCGTCGCCCGGAGAACAGAACTTCAGCGCCTTAACGCCGAGCTGACTGCTACCCTGCACGGCGCCGGGCGCATGTTATTGGTCACTGGCGATCCCGGCAGTGGGAAAACGTCTCTGCTGGCAGAGTTTGGCCGTCAGGCCTTACTTCAGAACCCCCAGTTGGTGGTCGTTTGGGGCAATTGCAATGCATATACCGGCGAAGCAGATCCCTATTTCCCGTTCCGCGTGATTCTGCAAACCCTGGCAGGGGATCTTGAAGCGCGGGTTCTGGGAGGGGCAATGGCGCCTGAACATGCTGTGCGCCTGTGGCGCTTACTCCCAAAAGTCATCCAGAGGCTTCTGGAAGATGGGCCCGACCTCATTGACCGGTTCATTCCGGCTCGTGAGTTGCTTGCGACCACACAGGCTATACCTGGTGTCCAACCCGAGCTCCAGAATCGGGTGCGCAATCTACTCAGCCAGATGTCACCACCGCCCTCTCCAGCACAACTGAACCAGGCGGCCTTGTTCAGCCAGTACACCAAAGTCCTGAGCAGTTTATCGCTGGAGAATCCATTGGTGCTGATCCTGGATGACTTACAGTGGATCGACATTGAATCAGTAAACCTGTTCTTTCACCTGGCACGCAGACTTTCAAACAGCCATATCTTATTGCTCGGTGCATACCGCCCGCAAGAGGTTGCTATGGGCCGGCGCGGTGAGCGCCATCCACTGGCGGGGGTGATCCACGAATTACAGACCAGCCTGGGTGATCTCCATCTGGACCTGGAGCAAAGTGAGGACGACAATTTTATTGACGCGCTACTGGACAGTGAGCCAAATCAGTTCAGCAGCAATTTTCGCCAGATGTTATTGCGCCAGACGGGTGGAAATCCCTTATTCACCATCGAGCTGCTGCGCGGCATGCAACAGAAAGGAGAGATTTATCGCAATCCACAAGGCCGCTGGGTAGAAGGCACCCATTTAAACTGGGATGCGCTACCCGTGCGGGTAGAAGCGGTGCTTGAGGAACGTATCAGTCAACTGCCAGTGGACCACCAGGAATTGCTTAGCATTGCCAGTGTCGAAGGGGAGCAGTTCAGCGCTGAAATCCTGGCACGCCTGGCAAGGAAAGATGTGAGCGAAACGATCCGCATCTTGAGCCAGGAAATCAGCAAACGCTATCACCTGGTGATTGCGCAAAGCCGCAAACAAATCCAGTCTCAAACCCTTTCCCACTATCGCTTCCGCCATATCCTGTACCAAAAATATCTCTACCAGCACCTGGATGCAGTTGAAAGAGCACGCTTGCATGAACAGATCGGCTTGCACCTGGAAAAAATCCACACACAAGACACGGGGCAAAACTCCCAGGTCACCCTCCAGTTAGCACGCCATTTTGAGCTGGCAGGGATGGCAGGCAAGGCAGTGCCCCATTACGCCCTGGCGGGCAAACACGCCATGCAATTAAGTGCCAACCGGGAGGCGATTACCCATTTTGAGCACGCCATAAACCTACTTGATTCATTGCCAGAGACTGAAACCTGGGATCAGCAGCGCTTGAACCTGCACCTGAGCCTGGGACCACCTCTGATCGCGCTACAAGGTTGGGCAGCGCCAGAACTGGAAATGAATTACCGCCGGGCAGAACAACTCTGCCAGAAAATGGCGGATGACGCCCGCCTGATTCCAGCCTTGTGGTTTTTATCCATTTACCGGTTAGGACGCTCTGAGCATGAGCTGGTCAACCCCCTGCTTTCTCGCCTGGTTAAGCTGGCAGAGAAAATCCAGGAACCAGTTTTATTGTCGCTGATCAGCTTACACATTGTGCCCCTGTATCAGGGTAAGCTGGCGCAAGCACGGGGCATTTTAACCCGGACCAGCGAGTCGCGCGACCTGGAGCTGCAGCGTTCCGCGGCGTTACAATATGGTATGTCACCCACTGTGGTGGCACTGGCTTACCTGGGAAACTGCTTATGGCTGATGGGATACCCCAAACAGGCTGAGCAATCCGCTCAAGAAGCAATGGCGATGGCTGAACAGTTGCAAGTACCCATGACCACCTGTTACGCTCTCAGTCGCAAATGTTGGCAACAACTGATCACCGGTGAGTTAGAAGCCGCCCACAACTCGGCGGAGGAACTATTACAGGTCTCGTGCAAGTATGAGCTGCGCAACTTTGAGCTGGCCGCGCAGTTCTTCTTACGCTTTATCCATAGCCAGCAAGCTGAAGCGGTTGCGGCTGATCTGGAGGCCATGCACCAGGCAATGGAAGAATACCGGCGCCTGGGAACCATGCTCAATCGCACCACGTTTCTGAATTTATTTGCCCTCGCCTGCGCCACAAACGGAGATATCGAGCGCGGCCTGGAGAGTGTCGATGAAGCCATTAGCCTGGCACAACGCACCACAGAGCTTTGGTTTGCAGCAGAATCCTACCGCATAAAAGGTGAACTGCTCCGGTTACAGGCTCAAGATCCTCATGCACCGGTAGCTTTGCTTAAACAGGCGGAGAGCTGCTATGAAACCGCCCGTCAGATCGCCCGGCAACAGGGTGCCCGGCAGCTAGAACTGCGCGCGGTGATTAACCTTTGCCAGCTCTGGCACGATCAGGGTAAAAGCCAGTCCGGTATCACACATCTGGAGAAAATTCTAAGCCAGTTCAGCGAGGGTCTGCATACGCCTGATCTGCGCACGGGGTACGAGCTGCTGGAGAGACTTACAGACTAGTACTCATATTAAAAATGTTGGCTGAATGTTTTGTGCCAGGCGCAGTCGAAGATCAGGTTGCTCTGGTTGCATAGAGCGCGCCGTAAGGGATCATTTTGCGCTACGTCAAAGAGCGCCCAGGGCGGGGCATTCTGGCGCTGGCAAGCTTAATCATCTTAGTTATATACTCCAGATTGCTTCAGTCGCGCAGAGTGCTCCCTCGCAATGATATCCACGGTTTTTATGCTACAATCAGGCGCATACAACCACCTGAGAGGCAACCCCGGCCATGAAGAGCACCATCCAACCCGTCAAAGGCACACGCGATTTCTACCCCGAAGATATGGCGCTGCGCACCTACCTGTACAACGCGGCGCGCAAAGTCTCAGAATCCTTCGGCTACCAGGAGTACGACGCCCCCTTCCTGGAGACCATCGACCTGTACGCCGCCAAGTCCGGCGAGGAGCTGGTCAAGGAGCAG
>CAYXDC010000052.1:0-23710 GCA_964463505.1 uncultured Anaerolineaceae bacterium | reverse complement strand
CATCGTCCCTACATTCATGTGCGGCTTCGAGCGATCATATTTTTGCTTCGCCATAAATGCTCTCCTTATGGATTCTCTAAATCAATTGATCAAATTATGACTATCGATTAACGATGGTGCGCATCACGCTCTCAGAAACCTGTGCGTAATGATCAAACTCCATCGTGAAATTACCACGTCCCTGCGTACCAGAACGCAGATCAGTTGCGTACCCAAACATCTCTGCCATGGGAACCATTGCTTTCACTGCCTGAGCATTTCCAGGGCGAATTTCCATACCCTGGATTTCTCCGCGGCGCGCATTGATCTGGCCCATTACATCACCGAGATAATCTTCCGGCACAGTGACTTCCACTTTCATGATCGGTTCCAGCAATACCGGGCCGCATTTTTGCATACCTTCGCGAAAAGCAATTGATCCAGCCATTTTGAAGGCCATCTCATTGGAGTCGACCTCGTGGTAAGAACCGTCATACAGGCGGACATTAACATCAACCACTGGATATCCCGCCAGTACACCTGCATCAGAAGCTTCGCGAATACCTTTTTCAATAGCGGGGATGTACTCTTTCGGGATTACACCACCCACAATATCATTTTTGAAGACAATCCCACTACCAGCCTCGCCCGGCTGGATATCCAGGACTACGTGCCCATACTGGCCACGTCCACCCGTTTGTTTGACATAGCGAAGTTCCGCTTTTTCGTTGCGACGGGTGATCGACTCTCGGTATGCCACCTGGGGGCGTCCTACACGAGCCTGAACCCGAAATTCGCGCAGCATTCGATCTACGAGGACTTCCAGGTGTAACTCACCCATTCCAGCGATAATCGTCTGACCAGTTTCTTCATCCGTACGCACGCGGAAGGTAGGATCCTCTTCAGCAAGCTTGTGTAGAGCCTCACCCATTTTGTCTTGATCGGCGGTTGTTTTCGGCTCAATCGAGACAGAGATAACCGGCTCGGGGAAAGTAATTGTTTCCAATACAATTGGACTGGACTGATCACAGAGCGTATCCCCGGTGAATGACTGCTTCATACCTAATACAGCGCCAATATCACCAGCATACACTTCGCTGATATCTTCCCGGCGATCAGCATACATACGCAGTAAACGACCAATACGCTCCCGCGAATCTTTAGATGAATTGTAGACGGTCGAACCCTGGGTTAATTTCCCAGAATATACACGTATATAAGCCAGGCGACCTACATACGGATCTGTCACGATTTTAAAGACCAATGCGCTTAGCGGCTCATCATCGTTGGGAGCACGCTGGAGCTCTTCGCCTGTTTTGGGGTGCGTACCATCTACCGGCGGGATATCCACCGGAGAAGGCAAATAATCAACCACTGCATCCAAAACCGGCTGAACACCTTTATTACGCAGCGAACTACCGCAATAAATCGGAATAGCACGCATGGTGATCACTGCCCGCCGTAGCGCGGCTTTGAGTTCAGCAACCGAAATTTCTTCCCCTTCCAAATATTTCAGGGTCAGCTCATCATCGGTTTCAGCGATCTGCTCAACCATGCGAGCACGCATCTCCGCAACTTCGGCGCGTAAATCCTGGGGAACATCCACCTCGCGCGCCTCGCGCGCCTGGTCATCATCCCAGAGGAGAGCGCGCTCCAACAATAAATCCACAACCCCTTTAAAGGACGACTCGCTGCCAATGGGCAACTGCATCGAGATTGGATTGGCGCCCAAACGCTGCTGGATTGACTCGATTGTTCGCTCGTAAGATGCCCCTATTCGGTCCATCTTATTAACGAAACAAATGCGTGGCACCCTATAACGGTCAGCTTGTCGCCATACGGTCTCACTCTGCGGCTCAACACCCTGCACAGCGTCAAATACCACCAACCCGCCATCCAGGACACGCAAAGAGCGCTGCACCTCAGCAGTAAAGTCAATATGCCCAGGCGTATCAATCACGTTAATTTGATAGCCCTTCCATTCTGCTGAGACTGCCGCAGAAACAATCGTAATCCCGCGCTCGCGCTCCTGCTCCATCCAGTCAGTCACGGTTGTACCATCGTCAACTGAACCAATGCGGTAGGTCTTACCCGTATGGAATAGGATACGTTCAGTCGTCGTGGTCTTGCCCGCATCGATGTGAGCAATGATCCCAATATTGCGGTAGCGTTCTAGCGCGTGAGGACGAGGCATTTACAAAACCTGATGATTACTTAAGACTTCTAGTCGCAACCTATCCCCAATTACGCTCGGTAATGAGAGAAGGCGCGGTTAGCTTCCGCCATTTTGTGGGTCTCTTCGCGTTTGCGAATTGAGGTACCCGTATTATTCGCAGCATCCAACAGCTCCCCAGCCAACTTCTCAGAGAAACTTTTCCCCGAGCGAGAGCGGGCAGCTTGCAGAATCCAACGCGTGGCCAGGGCAAAACGCCGGTAGGGTGGAACTTCCATTGGAATCTGGTAAGTAGCACCACCAACACGGCGAGGTTTGACTTCGACCACGGGGGAAACATTCTTCAGCGCTTGCTCAAAGACATCCAGAGCGCTTCGACTTCCCTTGGCCTCGATCATATCAAAAGCCCCATACACCAGTGAGGTGGCGGTGCTGCGCTTGCCATTGCGCATTACCCGATTGATAAAGGATTGCAACTGCACGCTGTTGTAGCGTGGGTCCGGGAGGACCTGATGTTTTTCCGGTTTATTCCGTCGAGACATTTAACATCTCCTATTTAGCGCTAAGAATCGCCAGCCAACAGGTACAAGCTGACGATTCCAGAGAGCTGATCAGTCTATTTAGGCCGCTTCGAGCCGTACTTTGAACGTCCCTGTCGGCGGTTGTTAACACCACCGGTATCCAGAGTACCGCGCACAATATGGTAACGGACGCCTGGTAAATCTTTTACACGACCGCCGCGCACCAGAACAACCGAGTGCTCCTGCAGAGTATGCCCTTCACCAGGAATATAAGCTGTTACTTCAATCCCATTGGACAAGCGCACACGGGCGATCTTACGCAGCGCCGAATTTGGTTTTTTGGGTGTCATAGTACGCACATTGGTACATACCCCGCGTTTCTGCGGTGCACCCTTCTCCTGGCGATTGCGATGCTGCTTCATTGAATTCAACGTGTACAGCAATGCAGGAGCTTTACTCTTTACATTCTTCGATTTGCGGCCTTTTCGGACCAATTGATTGATGGTTGGCACCTTCGCCTCCAAAAAAAGAACTATTGCTCGCTAATTTTTTCCATTAAGTGAGGCCATCCAACTTACTCGATGGCCTCACCAGTAGTGATCACCGGATTGAAGTTGGCGGGGGTTCTGCCGCCTCTATATTAGTGTAACGAAAAGCGATTCTACCATGCGCACATAGGTGAGTCAAGGACCTTGCGCACACGATTTCCGAGTCTACAGGTCTTCTCCCAATCCAAGCAGACCGGTGGATGGACGCGGCGGGCGAGCACGTTCCTCATCTTTGCCAAAGCGGATGAGCTCCCCGGTATCGGTTACAGCTTCGACAGCCAGACCCAAACTCTGCAATTCTTTCACCAGCACGCGGAAGGATGCAGGGATACTCGGTTCTTCGATAGCCTCGCCTTTTACAATTGCTTCGTAGGTCTTTACCCGGCCTTGCACATCATCCGATTTGACCGTCAGCATTTCCTGCAAGGTATAGGCAGCACCATAAGCCTCTAACGCCCAAACTTCCATTTCACCAAAGCGCTGGCCACCGAATTGGGCTTTACCGCCCAGTGGCTGCTGTGAGACCAGGCTATATGGGCCGGTTGAACGGGCATGTACCTTATCCTCAACCAGGTGGTGCAGTTTAAGCATGGTCATGACACCCACAGTTACTGGCTGATCATAGGGTTGGCCTGTTTTGCCATCGCGCAGCAATTGTTTACCCAGCGTTGGAACTGGATCCCCAGTGTCCAGGGTTATCTGAGCTGCACGGGCGCGAATCTCCTCTTCACTTAGCCCTTGGATGTCCACACCTTTGCGTTTCGTCCAGAGCTCCAAACATGCTTTGATTGCTTGTTCTGCGCGTTTATCACGCTCTGCACCAACTTTGCTGAACAATTCCGTGCTGATAATATTATCAGGTTCGTAGCCTTGTTCACTCAGCCATTCTTTAACCACTGAGTGGCGAGTGTAGATGGGATCGGAGATTAGCTTATAGATATCGTACCCTCGATCACCCAGCCACACTTCCAGATACATGCGGCGTACCTCGTCATCATCCTGGATTGTCTCTGGGTCAAAGCCCTGTTCAGTCAGCCAATCCCAGGCCTTTTCAGCTGTTTCCAACCAGGCCTGATCAACCATCCAGGAACGCGCCAACTCAGCTTCAATCTCTTCTTCTGTAGCGCCATCAAATACTGGCGAGACCGCGCGGAATCCAAGCTGACGTGCAGCCCACCCCAGGTGGGTTTCCAGCACCTGACCAATATTCATACGACCAGGCACACCCAATGGATTGAGAATAATATCGATGGGCGAACCATCTTCCAAAAATGGCATATCCTCGACAGGCACCACGCGTGATACGACGCCTTTATTTCCGTGCCGTCCTGCCATTTTGTCGCCGGCTGTGATCTTCCGGCGCTGGGCAACAGATACCCGCACCATCATGTCCACACCAGCCGATAAATCAGCATTGTCCTCGCGTGTAAAAACCTTAACATCCACCACCTTACCACGCTCGCCATGCGGCATACGCAAGGAGGTATCTTTCACGTCGCGCGATTTTTCACCGAAAATCGCCCGTAGCAGGCGTTCTTCAGGAGTTAATTCCTTCTCACCTTTTGGAGAGATCTTACCCACCAGGATATCATTGGGGGTTACTTCCGCCCCGATGCGGATGATCCCGCGATCATCCAGATCCTTGATCGCATCTTCACCCACATTGGGAATATCACGAGTGATCTCTTCAGGACCCAAGCGCGTATCACGCGACTCGACTTCATACTTTTCGATATGGACCGAGGTAAAGCGATCATCTTGAACCAGTCGTTCTGAAATCAGGATGGCATCTTCAAAGTTTCCGCCCTCCCAGGATAAGAACCCCACCAGCACATTCTGGCCTAACGCCAGCTGTCCGTTGCTCGTGGAGGACGAGTCAGCGATGACATCACCCCGCTTGACACGTTGCCCTTTAACCACAGCAGGGCGCTGATCTATACAGGTGCTCTGATTGGAACGCTGGTATTTGCGCAGCGAATACACACGATCTTTGCCCTCGTTATTGCGGACAGCAATTTTACTCCCCGTAACCGAGGTCACTTCACCATCGTCTTCAGCAATGATTACCTGACCGGAATCCATGGCGGCGTGATATTCCATACCGGTAGAAACCTGCGGCACATCGGGTGTCAGCAGTGGCACAGCCTGGGCCTGCATGTTCGAGCCCATCAACGCCCGGTTCGCATCATCATGCTCCAGGAAGGGGATCAACGCCGCGCTGATACCCACAATCTGGTGCGGAGCCACATCCATATAATCCAGACTGGTGTTGGCCGAGAAAATGAACGACGAATAGTGACGTGAGGAAACACGCCGGCGGATAAATTCGCTGTATTCGCTCAGAGGTGTATTGGCCTGGGCAATCACAAAGCGATCCTCTACATCTGCTGAAAGGTATTCCATCTCGGTGGTCACGAAGGGGACCACCAATACCTCAGGCGGGTTTACCGCCTGGATTAGCTTGAGTGACTCTGCTGTAACCCGGTCGCCTTCTTTGACGACCACCTCGCCAGTTTTCGGATCGACGACATTCTCACGCAGCATGCGATCCAGCAGACGCGGATCACTTGGCTGCAGGGTCTTGCGCACCCGGCGGTAGGGTGTTTCGATAAAGCCATACTCGTTCACACGAGCAAAGGAGGCCAGACGGCCAATCAGACCAATGTTCGGACCTTCGGGGGTCTCGATGGGACAGATGCGCCCATAATGCGAATAATGCACATCGCGCACATCAAAGCCGGCACGCTCACGCCGCAGCCCACCTGGCCCAAGCGCCGACAAGGTGCGTTTATGACGCAATTCTGCCAGTGGGTTGGTTTGATCCATGAACTGGGAAAGTTGGCTGGAGCCAAAGAATTCACGCAAGGCAGCAACAACGGGTCGAATATTGATCAAAGTTACCGGAGATAACTGATCCTGGTCACGGATGGACATACGTTCTTTAATGACCCGCTCCATACGTCTTAGACCAATGCGCAGTTTATTTTGGATCAATTCGCCAACCGTTTTCGCACGGCGATTGCCTAAATGGTCGATGTCATCAGCCAAAACCGATCCATTGTTGATCATGATCATGCGCCGGACTAAGCGCACGATATCCCATTTCGTCACCATTCGGTGAGTGATCGGCACATGCTCTTGTAGTTCCAGTTTCTGGTTGAGCTTATAGCGCCCGACCCGTTCCAGATCGTAATGGCGCTGATCAAACAGTTGTTCCTTCAAGAAGCCACGCGCATTATCCAGAGTCGCCGGATCACCTGGGCGCATACGCTTAAAGAACTCGATCAGAGCCGCCTCGGCTATGGTGTGCCCATGCGAGAGATCCCATTCCGGTTCCTGATACAGGGTGGAAGCAATGAACATGCGGTCCGGATTGTTATCCACACTGCTGAAAAGCTCCATCAATTCTTCGTCGGTGCCTTCTTTGAGTGGGGAATCCGCCAGATCGTCGTCTACGGCTGCCAGAGCGCGCAAGAAGATGGTAATTGGCACTGTGCGTTTGCGGTTAAAGCGCAGGGTCAGATAATCGCTTTTGCGCGTTTCAAATTCCATCCAGGCGCCGCGATCGGGGATCAGCTTCGCCATGGCCAGCACCCGCCCTGTAGAGCGGTCTAGGGGTGCTTCAAAATAAACCCCTGGCGAGCGGATCAACTGAGAAACCACAACCCGCTCGGTACCATTGACGATGAAGGTGCCTTTCTCAGTCATCTCAGGAAAATCGCCCAGGAAAATATCTTGTTTGATCGGCTCTGGGACTTCCCCTCCAAGCAAAAGCACAGAAACATTTAAGGGACTGGCATAGGTTAGATCCCGCTCAACGCATTCCTCAATGGAATGTTTTGGCTCTCCAAACCAGTAGGTAAGTCCAAATTGTTTTGATTCGGGTGTATTACTGGGGAAATATAGTTTCATCCCCTTGTTATAAGATTCAATTGGCGAAATTTCATGAAATAAATCGGCCAAACCCTCTTTCTTCAATCGCTCGAAGGATTCAAGCTGAACTTCAATAAGGTCTGGAAGCTGTAACTGTACGTTGATACGCGCGTAAGATTTGCTCGGCAAAACGGTTGCCATGCGGACTCTCCTGGTTTTTGTCTTTCGTCAATGGCTTCAGGCGAAGATACATAATGCGTAAAACGATGTCAGCGGAGTTCACAACAACGCTTTACGCAGTGTATTCAGAGGCCCCGAATATCAAAAATAATCTCATTTGAACAATAAGCCCTATGAGACGAAAGTACATTATACAATTAACTCTGAGCCAGGTCAATAAAGAATTGCTTAGAAAATCACAAATTACCCCCACAAATCCACCATAAATCACGGTTCAACATAATTTTACCATGATCCACCGCCAAAATACCTTCTTCATTGATAAAATCAAGGTATGCAAAAACAAAACACCTCCGAATTTCGTGCTGGTTATATCGCAGTCATGGGCCGCCCCAATGTAGGTAAATCGACATTAGTCAATGCCCTGTTGGGACAAAAGGTCGCAGCTGTCTCGCCGCGCCCTCAAACCACTCGCAAACGGCAATTGGGGATTCTCACCATTGATCACGCACAGCTAATCTTCATCGATACGCCCGGCTTACACTTACCGCGTCACAAGCTGGGTGAGAATATGAACGAACAAGCTGCTGGTGCGCTGCAAGAAAGCGATCTTATCTTGTTTGTGGTGGACGGCAGCCAGCCACCTCAAGAAGAAGATCAATTGCTGGCAGATCGTATACGTACCCTGGCAAAGGTTCCCCCCGTTTTATTAGTAATCAATAAGTCCGATTTGATCGAACCCGATCAGGCTACCCAAAGAAAAGAAGAGTTCCAGACACTCGATCCACTCGCAACTGTGCTGGTGATATCAGCCACCCAGGGCGATCAACTAGATATCCTGCTGGAGGAAATGATTGAACACCTACCTGTCAATCCTCCTTTTTATCCGGAAGACCAGATCACCGATCTTTACGAACGCGATATTTCTGCCGATCTGATCCGCGAAGCCAGCCTGATCCTATTACGCGACGAAATTCCACATGGCGTTGCCATCCGCATCGACCAGTTCACCGAACGGGAAGAGACGGGCTTATACATTGAAGCGACGCTATTCGTAGAGCGCGAATCACATAAAGCAATCGTCATTGGCCAGGCAGGCAGCATGATCAAGCGTATCGGTGAAAAAGCGCGCCACGAAATCGAAACCCTCACCGGACGGAAAGTTTATCTGCGCTTACGGGTAAAGGTTCGCAAAAACTGGCGCGATGACGAAAAAGTCCTGCGCTGGTTCGGTTTCTAGGTTGGTTCCCTGCACATGTGTGAAATATAAAAGCGGGGATGGAACAGTCGGTTGACCGCCATCCCCGCTTTTGATATTGGATAGTTCTACTCAGTTGGTGGAATAACCGGCAGTAGCGAAGACGAACCTTGCTCTGCAAGTGGATCGGTAGGTGGGTAAGAACGCATTCCAAAGCGAGTCAACAGCACCGCCCCCAGGCCCAGCGAACCAATCAACAGCATTGGCAACCAACCCACACAGAATAGTAGTGCGTTGAGGCCATTGGTCACCAGAGTCAGGATGAACGCACCAATACCTGCCGAAACAGGCAGCGCCCACTCTTGTTTCAGCAATGCCGCCAGCCGCTTACCAGTTTCGACACCCAAAGCCACAATGCCAAATGCCCAGCCTAAGGAGAGCGCCAGAAATCCAAGCAGGCTCACTGGCAGCAGGCAGATCGTGATCGCCATCACAATCAGCACTGCCGGTACAACTAAGATCGTCAATAGGCCCACACTACCCATAATCAAAGGCTTGTCGACCGCAGCCTGAGCCACGCGTTCTGCCGATGCAGGTGCGAACAGCACGACCAGGACAGCCAACGCCGCCCACAAAAACGAGCGCATCATGACCCAAAATGCTGACCAAATCGCATCGTATACCGGATTTCCGGTCACCTGGATGTCTGGGCTGGGCGATACAACATCACCGCCCGGCAACAGAAGCTCAAAAGGCCTGCGCAGATCATTGTTGATTTCTCCAGAGACGATGGCACCGGCAGCGCGATCGACATGCCCACCCACTGTAGAAATATCTCCCTGGATATTGGCTGTTTCTGTCAGTACGATCAAGCCGCCTGCAGCAAAAATATCGCCATTGACTGCCCCACTCACAGTCAGGTTTCCACCAGCAACCGCAATCTCTCCATTCAAGACCGCGCCATCCTCAATCGTCGCATTTCCGCCTAAGACGAACAGGTTTCCATCGAAGGTTTCACCCGCTTCAAGAATGTAATTTCCACCAACGACAACCTCATCTCCATTTGATTCCTGTGCCAGGGCCGCACCAGGCAATAAGAATGCGATGCTCAATACGACCAGTATTACCAATAGCTTATAGACATTTTTCATTTGGTTACCCTCCGCGGCAGCAACAACACACGCAATGACGCAGCCCATAACACCGCCGCAAGACTACCTACTCCAAGCACTAAGACCAGCCAGAGAGGCGAAATTGTATTTGCTAACATTTTAAATAGGGTTGCCAGGATGTCCTGGGTGACACTGGCAGCTGATAGTAGGATCGACAGCCTTGAAAGCCAGGCCATGCCAAGCGCCAATGGGGACCCAGCCAATGGCAGCGAGAGGATAACCAGTGCGCCGACCAGCAGAGACGCACCCAGGATGCTGAAGGTCAGCATCAGCAAGCTTTGCCGGCGATGTCTGCGAGCCATATCTGCCACCAGACGTATCTGCCATCGTTTGGAAAATCCTGGAGCAGGTTCGGCAAGTGGGGATGTGCGCATTTCAATCGTCACGTGCTCCCAGGCGTGCGAAAGCGAGCGACAATCTTCGCAGATATCCAGGTGTTCATGAAGGATTGTACGCTCTGCATTCGTCAATCCATCAGAGGTAAAGAGCAAATCTTCAAACGGTTTGTGATTCATGAGCTAACCTCCCTGGTACTTCAACTTTGTGCTCATTTTCTTTCCAACTTTCTGCCATCGTCTTTCGGGCACGGTGCAATCTGCTTTTTATAGCTGGTATGGTTAGGGATAGCGCCTGACCGATTTCATCATAGGAATAGTCGTACCAGTAATACAGCACAACGGCTGCACGATCGGTGGGATCCAATGATTGTAACAAGCTGCGTACTCGCTCCCGCTCCTGTTTATTGCCAAGCTTAGCCTCCATACCTGGCGAGTGATCGGGCAGGTCGGGGACTGGTAGATCTTCAATAGAAATGACCGGATAGCGTCGCCTGCGCATCTGATCGATACAATAGTGAGCAGCGATGGAAAGTAACCAGGTAATAAACGAACGGCTGGTATCATAACGCCGCATAGAACGATAGGCGCGTAAGAAAGTCTCCTGAGATGCGTCTTCTGCATCTTCTGCTGTTCCCAGCATCCGGTAACAAAGGTTGAACACAGGTCGTTGATACAACTCCACCAATTGAGCAAAGGCCTGTGGATCACCATGAAGCGCCTGGTCAAGCCAGAGCGACTCGTTTGCGCTCACTTTATTGCTCCTGTTCATCGCTCAAGTTTGAGCAGCCCATAGATGGGTAATCTTGATTTGATATGGTCTACGTAGTTGAATCTGATTGGTTGCATGAGTCAGAAAATAAACCGAAAATTCATGCTATGGATGTGTTATGGGAATCATACTTTGTGATCCAGCGGCAAAAAACCTTCTCCCAGCGCTTCGTAGGCCTGTCCAATCACCATGAATGCTCGTGGATCGGCCTCGCGGACCAGAGCCTTGATCTGTGGTATCTCAGATCTACTCACCACACAATACAAGACGGTGCGCTCCTCGCCGGTAAAGCCACCACGGGCCTGCATCAGGGTCACCCCACGTTCCATATCCTTCAAGATGATCTGAGTGACCTTTTCAGGATTAGAAGTAACCACCAATACGGTCCTTACAACATTCGCCCCCTGGGTCACTGCCTCGGCTGCTATACCGGAAATATATAAGATCACCAGCGCGTACAAGGCATTTTCCCAACTGAAAGATAAGCCTGCCAACAGGATGACCAGCGAGTCAGTAATCAAGTAACTTTGCGATATGGAAATTCCCCGCCAATGATTCAGGATGCGCGCCAGGATATCGCTGCCCCCGCTGGTTCCTCGGCCTCGGTAGACAAGTCCATAGCCAATACCACTTACCACACCACCATACAAAGTGTTCAATACCAGATCTGAGGTCAAGCCAGTGGGTGGAAGAAAATTCACCAGCACATCGGTGCATAGGGAAAAAGAAACTACAGCAAATGCGGTCCGGCTGGCAAAGCGTAACCCTCCTAAATGCCGCCAGCCCAACACGAACAACGGCACATTTCCCAATAAGACCATCAAGCCAATGGGGAAACCAGAAAAGTGGTTAATGATCTGCGCCAGGCCGCTAACACCCCCGCTTACCAGGTTGGTAGGCACCAGGAATAAACGCAGCGCCAGAGCCTGCAATAAAGCCCCCACTGCAATCAAGCTAAAATCTCTGAAGCCTTCGAGGGACCAGCGCGGTTTAATCGCCTGTAATAGCTGCCTTGCAGAAAATCCGTCTGCCATTGTTTCTCCGGCCGAGGGTTATTCTTCTGGTTCCAACCCATCTAATAAGCGCACACCTGCCAGGATTTCCAAAACACCTATCACTGCTGAATTATCCAACTCAGGCATATCCATCTCCAGCATCGCGTTATAAAGCTGGGCATCCAGTGCGGCAGAAGGCACCGGGATGCCATATTCGCGGGCTGTATCCAGCACAATTGCGAGATCCTTAGCTTGCATATAGGCCTTGAAACCCGGGGTACGGTTTCCGGCAAACAGACGCTGTGGTTTGACATCCAGAGTCCAACACTGTGCAGCTCCACCACGGATCGCCTCAACCACCTTGCGCGGATCGGCGCCGGCTTTTTTGGCAAAAACAAGCAACTCGGCCATAGCCACCATTTGAGCAGCTACCATGATCTGGTTGGCTGCCTTGGCAATTTGTCCACTGCCACTCTCGCCGACGTGGGTAATTTTTTTGCCCACGGCTTGCAGCACCGGACGAACGCGTTCTAAAGCCTCTGCCGGCCCACCCACCATAATCGTCAGTGTCCCGTCGCGAGCGCCAATATCGCCGCCGCTGACTGGGGCATCCAGACAGGCAATGCCTTTCTCACTCAGCACACGACTGATCAGTCGGGCTGAGGCAGGTTTTATCGTCGAGTGATCCACATAAATCAACCCGGGGTGAGCACCTTCGATGATCCCAGGCTGGCCCAGGGCAACTTGTTCCACATCGGGTGAGTCGGGCAAGTTGGTGAAGACTACATCCACTTGCGCAGCTACCTCCGCGGGCGAGTGCGCCGCTTTAGCGCCTTGTAAAACAAGCTCATCTACAGCCTGCTGGCTGCGGTTATGAACGACCAAGGCAAAACCTGCCTTAAGGATATTCCGGGCCATAGATTTACCCATCAAACCCAGGCCAATAAAACCAATTTTCTGCGCTGTGGACATATCGTCTCCTGATAAGTGATTTCCTTCTGGATAACGACTCCAGCCTGAAATGCTCATGTCATGTTGATGATTGAAAAAATTAAGCCGCCTCAACTGGTTCCAGTTTGGGACCTTCTGGGGTATCTTTGACCTGCCAGCCTAATTCAGCTATCTGCTTTCGCAGGTCGTCCGATCGCGACCAGTCTTTATTTGCACGCGCTGCCTGGCGTTCAGCCACTAAGTATAATACTTGTTCGGAAGGCTTTGCTTGTTGCACAGGTGCAGATGATTTCTGTGCAGCAAGCGCCTGCTGCCAGACTTGTGGCGGAAGACCTTCACCAGCCGCCGGCACTACCAACGGGCAGCACTCGCCCAGGGCAAAGCTTTCTCCGTTCATAAACTGGTGTACATGCGCCTGACGTTGGTGCGCCACGCGATCCAGAGAGGTTTCCTCCACATCCAGACATTCTATCTCATGCTCATGCCCAGTATGGATCAAGGTAACACCACCCAGACCAATCACCTGACAGTCTCCCTCTCCTGGCTCCATGATCAGGGCTGTGTTTTCGTCGATCCCCAACACCGTTAGATCAGGCTGCAGCATCTCCATCAGTTGTGCAAAGCGAAGTTGGCCAATATAACAACGGCTGGTATCCAGGTCTGCCCCACCATCGTTATTGTTCCAATGGGGTATGAACACTAATGGAAAACCATACGTGCCAAAAAAATCCAGGCCATTCTTCCAGTGCAGGTCTTCACCCACTTTGTAAATCTCGTAGACAGGCAATGCAAAAGCCGAAAAAGCGATGCTGGCCGCGCTGGCCAGGACCAATGTCGCCCCAAGCCGGTGGCGCGCCAGGATAGTCTGCCACGCCAGGCTATCCCGCAGTTGACGGACAGCATAACTGGGACTTCCCGGTCCCATAAATATCAAGTCCGCGTCCAGCAGAGGGGCAATAATTTGTGGATCATCCGGGCTGAAAGGTGTGCCGCGTTTACGAGCCGGGACAATACTGATTTGTGGCGCGTAGTTTTGCAGGCGGTGCTGAATGAAATCCGCCACTCGAGCAATCACCTGCGCCGAATTTAGCTCAAACCCTGCCGGGGTTTCTAGCAAAGCAATCTTAGGCGCGGGCGGCAGTTTACGCAGAAGATACTCAAATACTTTTCTGCCGCTGGGTGAAGTTTCGCCAGAACCAAAAAACACCAGCCTGCCGGGTACAGGCTTATCAGTTTCTTTAGCCATCAAGTTTATTTACTCTGGTAACGGTCGCGAATATTGGGAACTAAATATTCGCCAAACGATCTTTCCAGATCATACTCTGGCTGCCAGCCCCAATCGCGACGTGCATCATGATCATTCAGACCTGCCGGCCAGCTATCGACTATTCCCTGGCGTTTAAGATCAGTTTCAAAGCTGATTTGAGCATTCGGAAACGCCTTGAGCACTTGATCTCGAAATTCCGCCGCGGTTAAGCTAAAACTCGTGACGTTATACACCGTCCGGCTCAGCGCAGAAGTAGGCGCTGCTGCCAATCCAAGCAAAGCCTTGACAGCATCGGGCATTACCATGAAGGGAATTATTGCATCCTCACGCACAAAACAGGCGTAAGGCGCATTCTTTGCGGCGGCGTGCAGCATTTCTGGGCCATAATCGCTGGTACCCCCACTGGGAACTGTAAAAGCACTGATCAGACCAGGGAAACGCACCGAGCGAAAATCCAGCATTACTGGCTTTTCGGCGGCTAGCTGGCGAAAATTGTGGCTGTAATAGGTTCCCAGAAGCTCGCAGTACAGCTTGTTACAGCCATACATGGTGGTTGGATAATTCCATTCCCACTCCCGGACAGATGGAAATCTTGTCTTGGTTTGCAGATCTGGCATCCCGTACGCAGCAATCGAACTCGGAAAGATAAACAGCACCGGCTCTCCCCGCCACTGAGATTGCTCCGAGGCCAGCTTGAGTAACCCAAGCGTACCTTCCACATTTACCTGGTGGGCTGCCTCCGGGGTAAATTCGGCCCGCGTCGAGAGCAGGGCTGCCAGGTGGTAGATCGTCGCAATTTCATACTCACTGACCAGTCGCGCCAGCAAGGCTTGATCCATCAGATCTCCCTGCACGTGGGTGACCAATTGAGCAGTTTCAGGCGGCAAAGGGCGGATATCCAGGGTAATGACCTGGTTTGTGGCGCTCTGTGCCAGGCTCCGAATTAATGCATCTCCTATTTCTCCAGCTGCACCGGTGATCAGAATGCTTTTCTTCCGCATGATGCTCTCCTCATTCGAAAAGGATCGTTGGTTGGCGAAGCTCTGCATGCCTCCCAGTTTATGCTAGAATGAACCTGCCAGGCGTGATCGGACAACAAGCAACGCCAAAGGCTTTGGTTTCCAGTTTGATTTTAACATCACCCATCCCCGGCGGATAGAGACACCTTTCAGGCTGATTGGTATGAGGATATTAAAATACTCACCCGCACTAACCAAACATATTCGCTCACTCACCATCACGATCTTGTTGGCTTCAGTCCTTTCTGCCTGCCTCGCCCCCCGCACGCCCCTGCCACCACTACCCACTCATACGCCGCTGCCGCCCACCCATACACCCACCTCTACGATTGTCTGGTTTCCTTCCACGGCAACTTTTACCCCGCGTCCTATCCAGGAAGTGACCACCCCAACCCCCGATATGCGCCCTTCTTTTGGCGCCTTATTGATTGAAGAAGATTTCAGCGATCCAGAGCATTGGACTCTAGGCCGGGCGGGCGCATTAAGCGCTGCTCTGGGAAAAGCAGAACTAACCCTGGCAATTTCAGAACCCCGCGGCTATATCTATAGCTTGTTTAGCGAGCCGGTGCCTGGTGATTTTTATGCCGAAATCACCGCCGCTCCCAGCCTATGTAAAGACAGCGATGAATATGGATTAATCCTGCGCATGTCCAGCAACCTGGAATTTTATCGCTTCTCCATCTCTTGTAATGGCGAGGCGCGCCTGGACAAATATTTCAATCGTACTGCTTCCTCTCCCCAACCCTTAACGCCCAGCGGAGCCATTCCACCTGGAGCACCCAGTGTGACGCGCCTTGCTGTCCTGGCACGCGGTAAAGAAATCAGTTATTATGCCAACGGGGAATTCTTATTCACCATACGCGACCCGAACCTGCTCAACGGCAGTCTCGGCGTCTTTGCTCGCTCTGCCGGAGATAACGCCGTCACGGTTAGCTTCTCAGACCTTAAAATCTACTCCGCCTTTCCATAAACCATATGCCCAAACGCACCTACCACAATCGCCTCAATGACCTCGAACCCAAAACCTGGCTAAAGTTCCAAAAATCCTGGTTCATCCATAATCCCCCACCTCGGCGAAAAGATGTATTGCGCCACCCAGGAAAATTCCCCGAGACTCTGGCCCAGGAATTTATCGAGTTTTTTACCAAACGCGGTCAGGTAGTATTGGATCCCATGGTAGGCACCGGCAGTACCCTGGTAGCAGCGCTGCGCTGCGAGCGGCATAGCTACGGTGTGGAGCTGAACCCTGAATACTCCGCTCTCGCTCGCCAGGTAGTCGCCGAAGAACGTGAGCGCTTAGGAGACGCGGCTATCAGACTGACCGCCCAAGTGATCACTGGTGATGCTGCCCAAATTGCTGACCATATCCAGGCTCTAAATATTCCACTGATTGATTATGTGCTGACCTCTCCGCCTTACTGGGATATGTTGCATGCTCCAGGAGCCAAAACCCAACAACAGCGCCGCACAGATCAAACCCTGGATGTCTATTATTCGGATGACCCCCAAGACCTAGGCAATCTCAGCGATTACAACGAGTTCATCGGACGCCTGACCGCTATCTATGCCGGTCTGCAGCCCCATCTGAGACAGGGGGCATATCTAACGATCATCGTCAAGAATGTAAAAAAGGGCGGTGTTATCTACCCTCTGGCCTGGGATTTAGCGCGCAACCTCACGGAAACATACGCTCTCAAAGATGAAAAAATCTGGGTCCAGGATAATATCCGCCTGGCGCCGTATGGACTGGGCAATGCCTGGGTGAGCAATACCTTTCACCATTATTGCCTTCAGTTCAGGAATGGATAGTAGCTTCTCCATCCAGGCAACGTAAAATATCCAGAAGATCACAAAATCCCTCTTTATTTTTGAGCCAATTTAGTGTACAATTGTTCTGTATACGGCGAGTGAACCGAAGGCCTGCCCCAGGCGGCGTGCGCCTGGAACATCAGACAGACCGCTCGTCGAAACAGAGGAGATTTACCATGTACCACACCATCATCATAGTCGGCAATTTGGGGAAAGACCCGGAAATGCGCTTCACGCCTTCCGGGCAAGCAGTGACCAATTTCAATGTCGCCACTAGCCGCCAATACACTGGCTCGGATGGCGCCCAGGTCAAAGAAACGATCTGGTTTCGAATTTCTGCCTGGGGAAAACAAGCTGAGACCTGCAACCAATACCTGCGTAAAGGCAGCAAGGTTCTGATCGAGGGACGTTTGATCCCTGATCAGAAGACCGGAGGCCCACGCGTCTGGACCGGGCAAAATGGCCCCGGTGCATCGTTCGAAGTCAGCGCTTCGACCGTACGCTTCCTCTCCAGCAGAGGTGAGGGCGAATCTGGCTCAACCGGCGGCGAATACGGCGGTCAAGTTTCCGAGCCTGACGGCGACGAGATTCCATTCTAAAAATTTAACCAATCAGGTAGGGAGAGACTGCGCGCAGTCTCTCCCTACCAACTAAGGAAGGATATCAATGTCCTCGCCTCCGTCTCGCCCTGCCCACCCCCAACTGCCTCCCTTGCAGCTCCCTGATGATCTCAAAGTTGAATATGCCAATTTTGTGCGCAT
This sequence comes from uncultured Anaerolineaceae bacterium, assembly GCA_964463505.1. Lineage (GTDB taxonomy): Bacteria > Chloroflexota > Anaerolineae > Anaerolineales > UBA4823 > JAJZSS01. The sequence goes on along the minus strand of CAYXDC010000052.1, from coordinate 6,157 downwards.
TGCCCATTCTCCTTCAGACCTGGTCTTTGATTTTGCTCAGGTCCTCCCGGGAGCCAACCAAGCGGAAGTCCTGGCACGGATCGTGATGTCTCCTCTGGGCGCCAAGCTTTTCTACAATGCCCTCGCAGACAATCTGGCCCGCTATGAGTCTTCGTTCGGAGCTATCTCCATCCCTACTGCCTCACCTCTAGCGGATCACCTATTCCGTCCGCCCCAGCCTCCGCAATCACCCGAAGATCCATCTTCTCCCAAATAAACTATCATGAATCATTTAGAAGAAACCGCTGAGCGTATCCACGCCCATTTCGAGATAGCTACCGCAGTCCGCGACCGCGCCCTGTCTCAATCGCGCACTCTCACCCGCCACTGCGCCCATGCCATCCGGGCTGTACATCGCGAAGAGTGGGATTTGGCCAAGGAACATTTAAGCGAGTGTCGCCAGATTATCGCCTCCTTGCGCCAAGAACTTGCCGCCCATCCCGATATATTCTATGCCGGGTATACCCAGGACGCCTTGAAAGAATATGCTGAGGCTTGCCTGGTTTATGCACTGGTCCAAAACAGTGAATTACCGTCTCCAGAGACATTGAGCCTGGAGTTCGCGACCTATTTGCAGGGCCTGGCAGAAGCGGCAGGCGAGCTACGCCGACGCTGCCTGGATTGTCTGCTGCGTGGAGAAGCAGTCGAAGCCGAGCGCTTATTACGCCACATGGATGATATTTATGGGGTGCTGGTGACTATGGATTACCCGGATGCCATCACCGGTGGTCTGCGCCGGTTGACCGATATTGTGCGTGGGGTCACCGAACGGACGCGCGGAGATCTAACCCTCAGCCTGCGCCAGCAACAATTAGAGCGGAGTCTCGCCAGTGTTGAACAGCGGCTAAAAGACTCTGGCATCTGACCATACTCATCTATGCGCACCATCCGGGCATCTGAAATCAGCACCTTTATCTTCTGCCAGCGGGCCTGGTGGTATCAGCGACAGGATATTCCATCTGAAAACCAGCCACAAATGACTGCCGGGACCACGCTCCATACCCAGCATGGAAAAAAAGTGATCCTGGCAGGTCTGCTGCGCACCCTGGCTTATCTACTGGTCCTGGCAGCCTTAGGTCTCCTTGCAGCCGAACTTACACAGACATTTCTACACGCTTTGTAAATATTTCCCATGTCTGGTTTTACCCTCCCTCTGGCGATAGTTCTCTTTGTACTGGCTCTATTATTATTTTGGCAAGCCGGACGGCAACAGAAATCAGCCGGTTTACCAGGTGGTCGTGTGATCTCTAGCGACACGCGCCAGTGGGGGCCAGTTACAGAGCCGCTTTATGATCCCCGCAACGGCCTGACCGGAAAGCCAGATTATCTGGTACAACAAGGCAATCACTTGATCCCGGTGGAAGTGAAATCCAGTCAGGTATCTGCAGCGCCCTATGATGCGCATATTTTTCAATTGGCGGCTTACTGTATGCTGGTTGAATCCGTTTATGGGAAGCGCCCACCCTATGGCATCCTGCACTATCCCAATCGCACTTTTGCCATCGATTACACTGCGGAACTTGAAGCCACTCTGTTGAATATACTGGATGAAATGCGCCTACTGGAACGGCGCAAAGGGGTTGCTCGCTCCCACGATGAGCCAGGTCGCTGCCGAGGTTGTGGTTATCGCCAGACATGTGATGAAAAGATCGATTAGGTTGGCCCCACTTTCTTACGACTGCCAGATTTACCACTATAATTAGCGGGTATGTCACAACACCAAGCCCCATTCGACCGCATCGCCATTGCCACACACCCACAGGTACCAGCCGCGTCTGAAGTTGCCCAACAGATCAACGCGTTTTTACTGGAGAGGGGCTGTATCACTGCGACCGGTTTTCTATATGATGAAGAGCTCCGCCAACGTGTCATGGGTGGGGAATTCGAGCTCCTGATTGCTGTTGGCGGCGATGGCACGATGCTACGTGCCGGTCATCTTTGTGGCCCAGCGAATGTGCCCATCTTGGGGATCAATATGGGACGCTTCGGTTTTCTCATTGATGTGCAGCTGGATCAGTGGCGCACAATCCTGCCACGCTTACAGACTGACGAGTATTGGTTGGAAAAGCGTATGATGTTATGTGCTGAGCAGTGGCGAGAAGATACCCGCCTGGGAGCCTGGGATGTCCTCAATGAAGTGGTGGTCGCTCGGGGGCAGATCCTGCGCCCGGTCCGCCTGAATGCCTACCTCGATGGGCGCTTCCTGACTACGTATGTTGCCGATGCCCTGATTGCAGCCACTGCAACTGGTTCAACAGCCTACGCGCTGGCCGCGGGAGGGCCTATCTTGCCGCCCGAGCTACGCAACATCCTGCTTGTCCCCGTAGCCCCACATCTTTCGGTTGAACGTGCAATCGTGCTGGCCGAAGGCTCTACAGTCAGCATCACAGTGGACACGGACCACCAGGCAGTTTTTAGCATCGATGGGCAACCGCCTGTGACCATGCTGGACGGAGATCGTGTGGAAGCCCGCGCCAGTGAACACACCGTCAAATTTGTCCGCTTTCAAGATCCTGGTTATTTTTATAGAAATCTTACCCCTCATATGAATCGCAACCCTTCTACAGGTAATTCAAGATGACCGATACACCTCCCGTCCTGGTGTGTGCCAATCACCCAGATACTGAAACAACATTACGCTGCAATCGCTGCGAAAAGCCAATTTGTCCACGCTGTGCTGTACTGACTCCCACCGGTTATCGTTGCAAAGAATGCGTGCGCGGCCAGCAACGCACCTTTGAAACTGCGCTCTGGTATGATTATCCAATTGCGATTGGCATCGCGGGAGTTCTCGGCTTGCTGGGCAGCCTGGTCGTCCCTTATATCGGTTTTTTTGCCCTCTTCCTCGGCCCTTTTGTTGGCACGGCGGTTGCGGAAGCTGTGCGGCGAGTCACCCAGCGCAGGCGAGCGCGGGCCTTATTTATCGCCGCAACCGTTGCCGCCGCAGTGGGTTGTTTAATCCCATTGCTCCCAATCCTCTTGGGTGCTTTGTTGGGAGGCGGGTTTAGATCACTCATCAGCCTGGTATGGTACGGGATTTACACTTTTGGTGTTGTCTCTTCTGTTTATTACCGGCTTTCAGGCATCCGTATTCAATAACTGTTTTTATTGCACGATTTAGAAAAGCTTATGCTGAAAGAACTACGCATCGCTAATTTTGCCATTATTGAGCAACTAGAACTTCAATTCGTTCCCCACCTCAATATATTTACGGGTGAGACAGGGGCTGGTAAGTCGATCATCATTGATGCCGTCGAAGCATTATTGGGTGGGCGAGTTGATTCCACAATGATCCGCGCCGGGGAAGAACGCGCCAATCTTGAAGCTGTCTTTGATATCCCACCTTCGAATCTAGCCGCGGTCAACGAACTTCTCCAAAGTGAAGAGTTACTGGACGAACCGGATAGTGTCGTATTAGGGCGCGAGATCCGTTCTTCAGGTCGTAATGTCGCCCGCATTAATGGGCGCGCCACCAGTACCAGCCTGCTGCGCGAATTGGGCGAATATCTGGTGGATGTTCATGGACAGTCCGAGCACCTCTCGTTATTGCGTGTGAAACAACACCTGTCCTTGCTTGACAATTACGCCCGCGCCATCCAGGCGGTGGACGAAAGCAGCGCCAAATCAATCGAAAGCCTACTTGCGAATTACCGCACTACTTATCAGCAAATTCATGGCATTCAGCGCGAGCTTGAACGCCTGCGCACTGCAGAACTGGATGCAGCTCGGCGTTCAGATCTGCTCAGCTATCAGATTAATGAAATAGAAACTGCCCGCTTGCGCCCCGGTGAAGAGAGTGAGCTCCAGGACGAGCGCAACCGTCTGGCCAATGCCGAAGGCTTGGCTGCATTAAGCCAGCAGGCACTTCAGGCTCTGGATGAAGGCAATCTTGAGACTCCAGCCGCCAGCGACTTGATCGGCCAGGTGGTAGATGCGCTGGTGAATCTTGCGCGCCTCGATCCATCGCAGGCGGACCTGGCTGACCAGGCTCAGGCGCTGGTGGAAAGCCTGACGGATATCGCGGCCAGCCTGCGCCTTTATCAGGACACAATTGAGTTCAATCCACGCCGGCTGGATCAGGTTGAAGAACGTCTGGATTTGCTGCACAATCTTAAACGGAAATATGGCGCGGACATCGCGCAGATCCAAAATTTTGCCGACCAGGCCAAACGAGATCTGGAAGAGATCACCCATGCCGGAGAGCGCATCCAGGAATTAGAACTCCAGCTTGAACAGTTATTAACCCAACTTGGTGAAAGCGGACAGGCGCTCGCGCGCACCCGGCATTTAGCAGCACAGCGCATGGCCACAGAGATCGAAAATGAACTGGGAGATCTGCAGATGCCCGGAGCGCGCTTCCGTGTAGATTTTCAACCCATCCTGGAAGCACCCTTCGCCCCGTTACCGGATGGGGGGAAAACTGGATTTAACTCACACGGGATTGAGCAGATTGAGTTCTTGATCGCCCCCAACCCCGGTGAAGGCTTTAAATCTCTGGTTAAGATTGCCTCTGGCGGCGAGACTTCGCGCTTGATGCTGGCCTTAAAAAACGTGCTGGCCCAGGCAGATCAGGTTCCCACCCTGGTTTTCGATGAGATCGATCAGGGCATTGGTGGACGGGTGGGTGCAATTGTTGGCAAGAAGCTCTGGCATCTGGCAGAAAACCACCAGGTGCTGTGCATTACTCACTTGCCGCAACTGGCAGCCTTTGGTGAAGCTCATTTCCGAGTCGAAAAAGCATTGGATGAGGGACGCACCACCACGCGGGTAACTCAATTGAATGGCGAAGAGCGCTTGCCAGAATTAGCTCAAATGATGGGCCAGATTAGTGAAAACACCCTGCGCTCGGCTCGTGAAATGCTTCAAGTGGTCCAGCAACGCTCCACCCGTTAATCATTTAACACAATATTGACTGAGGTTCAGACAAAATTTCGGACAGGGGGGTGAACCAGGTTCTGGAAGGTAGCCAAAACAGCCTTGAGTATCAAAGCCTTCTGTTCATCGGATAGTTTCCATTTTTGCTTTAGCAAGACAAATAGACCGGAATAGCGTTTCCACTTTTTGCCCTTTTTGAGAGAAGGTGAACCGGGGATACGTTCCTTGTCTTCAACCTGCTCATCCTCCGTGATTGGCCCGCTATAAAGCAAGTCACGCAATTCTTCGCCGACGAGCAGGCCGATCGTGAAAGTCAACAATAAAAGTGCGACCATTTTCTCCATGTACATCTGCTGTTTATTCATGAGCTTGGTCAACCCCAGCAGGCTTTTCAGGTCGCGATAAGTTTCCTCGATTTTCATGCGGGCAAAGTAAATCTGCAAGCCTTGCTTGGCCTCCAGATTGGTCATCACCCACAACGGTTCGGCCAGCCCCTTTTTCCAGGTTCCGACAATGTTCATACACACTTTGCCCATGGACCAAACATGGTTGATAACCACTGTCTTTCCAGGTGAAATCGTTAGGGCTACTTCCTTGCCGTCATCAGCATAGAATTTAGGTGGATTGGAACGCAAGTTCAGACGGATCACCCAGTTGATTTGCTCCTCGAATAGATTGAGCATCAATTCTAGGTAGCTGAATTCTCGATCCAACACCAACGGGCGTCCGCCCAACATATCTTTCAGTCCATCAAACGCTCGAAAATGATTGAGATTGCGCGAACCCAAGCTCTGCGCAATCGTTTTCGATGAGTAAGTTACCATCCCACACGGGATTGCCCGACCTCGATAAGCCGTAGCCAGGATCAAAGCCCAGAACCTTCTGGTCTTGCCATCTTTCAGTTTGCCGACATACTCTGTCTTCCAGGCATGAGGGCGCTCAATCTCTGTCGGGTCACCAATCACAAACTCTGCATCCTCTTGAAACAACCGCCACAGGGCAGCGCGTGGATCTGCTTTTCCCAGGAACCGCTGGATCCTTTTGTAGCCTGCTGCACTTTCGCCTTCCATTTCTACGGCTATGTCCGTCAGCCGCCGCGAACGCGCCTCAAGAATAGCCGCCCCAATTTCTCCTGCCCGTCCTGCCAGATCATCATCGTCCAACAGTTCCAGCATAAATTCTTGGTTATTGATAAACTTGTCCATGAAGCCTCGTGGTTGATAAAGATGGTCTCGGAAAACCA
>CAYXDC010000051.1:0-24064 GCA_964463505.1 uncultured Anaerolineaceae bacterium | reverse complement strand
AGCAGACGCAGTTTTTACCGGCGCTGGAGAACCAGGCAAGCGCCAATCCCACCGAGACACCCGCCGAGGCCACCCCGCCGGCAACCCGCAATACCATCAAGGCCGGTCTGGAGGCCAGCGACCCCGGCACAGCCCAGCTGTCCTCGGGGGAGATCCAGCTGGTGGAGTTCTTTGCCTTCTGGTGAGGAACCTGCCGCTCGCTGGCGCCCATCGTGCATGGGCTGGAAGCAGAATATTCCGACCGCATGAATTTCGTCTATTTGGATATCGACGACCCGAACACAGACCCCTTTAAATCGGCGCTGGGTTACCGTGTCCAGCCGCACCTGTTCTTGGTGGATGAGGATGGTAAAATCATTAAGCAATGGCTGGGCCGGGTGAGCGAAGCCGACCTGCGCCAGGCTTTTGAAGATGCTCTGGACTGAATAACGAATTCTCTGCCCATGATTGCCATCCGCAATGCTCGCCCTTCCGAAAATGCCTTGCTGGCTGAATTTGGCGCGCGCGCCTTTGTCGAGAATTTCGCCGCTCAGAATACCCCCGAAAACATGTCTGCCTACCTGGTAGAAGCTTTTAATCCGCGCAAACAAGCCCAGGAGCTGGCTGACCCGGCGGGGGTTTTTCTGCTGGCGGAGATCGAAGGCGAGCTGGCGGGCTACGCTCATTTGCACGCTGGCCCCCCGGATATCGATACCTATGAATCTGGTACATCTGCGTGGCCGTATGCCCGCCCGATCGAGTTGGTGCGCATGTATGCGGATTCTGCCTGGATTGGCAAAGGCGTCGGCCCGGGGCTGATGCAGGCCTGCCTGGACGAAACCCACCAGCGGGGGTGTGATCTGCTGTGGTTGGGGGTCTGGGAATATAATCCGCGCGCCCAGGCTTTTTATCAGAAATGGGGGTTTGAAAAGATCGGCGCCCATACTTTCAGGCTGGGCGCCGACCTGCAGACCGATTGGGTGATGGCAAAACTGATCGCGTAATGCAGACCGAGCGTCCGCCCCAGGCTACACTTCCTGTTTCCTGGCTCTTCTAAGCCCCAACATACTCAATTCCACTGCGATTTGCGCTGCTAAACGCGCATTATTTTTCAATAATCCCAGGTTGGTGTGCAGGCTGGCGCCGCCGCTCAGCTCACTGACCCTGGCGAGCAGGAAGGGCGTCACTGCTTGCCCGCGGATGCCCTGGGCGTGCAGTACCGCCAGGGCCTGCTCGATGATGCCGTTAATCGCTTCGGGCGTCAGGGCATCTTCGACGGGGGGCGGGTTGCCCACCAGCACGGCGCTGGGTTCGCCCACGCCCCAATGAGCGCTGGCGATGGCCGCGATCTGCGCCGGGGTATCGGCGCGGGCGCTGACCGGCAGGCCGCTGCTGGTGGAGTAAAAGGCCGGGAAATCATCCGTCTGGTAGCCTACCACCGGCACAGCATTGGTTTCCAGCACTTCCAGCGTGGCGGGCAGGTCCAGGATGGCCTTGGCTCCCGCACAGACCACAATCACCGGTGTGCGCCCCAACAGCGCCAGGTCGGCGGAGATGTCGAAAGCCGCTTCGCCAGGCGCGGTGCGGTGTACCCCGCCGATGCCACCTGTGGCGAAGACGCGGATGCCTGCTCGCTGGGCGACTACCAGCGTGGCTGCCACGGTCGTGCCCCCGTTCCAGCCCAGGGCGACCGCGCTCCCAAAGTCGCGGCTGCTGATCTTGTGAAATGCATTGCCTAAACCGCTGGCCAGCTCGGTTGCTCCAGCCATGGATTCTAGCTGGCTGTCCTCCAACCCGGCGTGGATGCGCCCCTCCAGCACGGCGATGGTGGCCGGGGTGGCGCCATAGCTGCGCACGACTGCTTCCATGTCGCGTGCCAGGTCCAGGTTTTCGGGGAAGGGCAGCCCGTGGGTGATGACCGTGGATTCCAGGGCCACCACCGCCTGGCCCTGTTTGAGGGCGCGGCGGACTTCAGTGGAGAAATGCAGGGGCACAGCTGGGAATTGAGTATTCATCTTAGGTCACCAGTTTTCGTATAGTCTGTCGAGGGAAAGATCGGGGATCGCCGCGCCCTGGTAGCGCAGGGCCATAGCGGCGGCTGAGACGCCAAGGTGCAGAGCATCATCCAGCGGAAAATCGTTTAATAGCCCAAAAATCACCGCCGCAGTCAGCGCGTCGCCGGCCCCGGTGGGATCGACGATCTCCGTGCGCACTGCGGTGATGTGACCGCTGGTGGTGGAGGTGGCATATACGATACCCATTTGCGCCATGGTGATAATGGCAATCTGCACGCCCTGAGCCACCAGATGTTGGGCGGCTTCCAGGGCCAGGTGGCGCTTGCCGGGGGCAACTTCCCGGTCGCACAGCAGCCCGGCTTCCAGCTCGTTGGGCACCACCATGAACAGGCGCTTCAAGTAAGGGTACAGGCGGTGGGTGAGGGTGGAGGTGGTCGGATCGGCGATCACCGGCAGGCGAGCTTTGCGCGCCAGGCTGAAGGCTTTGCGCAGGGTTTCTTTGGACAGATTGGTGTCGACCAGCAATAAGGAGGCTTCTTTAAAGCTCTGGTAGTTTTCTTCCAGGTAGGCCGGCGTCACCTGGGTGATGATGCGCATATCATCCACCGCCAGGTGTATATCGCCGCGCCCCCCCACCACGCCGATATACGCCCCGGTGGGGTAACCGGCTGTGCGCAACACCTGGCTGATATCCACACCCGATTCGGCGGCATCCTGCAGCAGCTGGTCGCCGATCAGATCCTCGCCCACCGCCGTCAGCAGAATGACCTCCTGCCCCAGACGCGCCAAGTTTTCGGCCACGTTGCGCGCAACCCCGCCAAAAGCCAGGCGGATGCGGGCTGGGTTGGAGCTGTTGGCTTGCGGTTCGCCGCGCAGGCGTCCCAGAATATCCAGCCCTGCTGCGCCGATCACCAAAACGGGTCCTTCGGAATTCGGAATCGCATAATCTACCATAATTGCTCCGTGTTCGCCCGCTGCGAAAGGCGATCCTTGCCTGCCAACCATGTTAATGGATGTGCGCGGGATGGGTTGCCCCTCGATAGTCCGCGTACCTTGCCACGATTATTCTATTCCATAAAGGCCGTAACCGGCAAGTGACAGATGAGAATCCGCTTAGATTCAACCTGCTATGATCCCCAGCTTGCAGAATTATCAATATCGTTGCTACCCATAGTCCTGAAATCTTGCTACAATTGGACTTGCCCACATTTTCCCCGGAGCTGTGAAACTCCTATACGATTAGCTCGATCCAGGGCACAGCCTGGAGGGAGGTATAAAATGACAGATTTTCCTGGCAAGGGTAAAGTAGCGGTGCTGAAAACCAGCCCCGAGACGGTAATTGAAGATTACGCCAAATTGATTAAGCTGGCGGGCGTGGAAGCCGCCCTGGGCAAAGATATTCAGACCGGCCTGAAAATCAATGTTTCCTGGCAAACCTGGTACCCGGCTTGCTCTTCCACCCCCTGGCAGCTCGAAGGCGTGATCCGCGGCCTGCGTGGCTTGGGCTATAACGACCTGGTGGGCGTGCATAATGATACCGTGGTGGTCGATACCGCCGACGCCGAGGTGAATAACAAGCACCGCTTTGTGACGGATATGCTAGGGGTACCTTGTATCTACCTGTATAACCAGGATTTTGAATGGATGGAGTATCACACCAAGCAGCCTTACCTGGTGCTGGACAAGGTTTACCCTGAGGGGGTGTTCATCCCCAAGGCGCTGGTGGGTATGAATATCGTCCAATTGCCTACGGTCAAGACGCACGTCTTCACCACCATCACCGGGGCGATGAAGAACGCCTTTGGCGGGCTGCTGCACCGCAACCGCCACTACACCCACGCCTATATCCACGATACTCTGGTGGACCTGCTGATGATCCAGCAGGAGATCCATCCCGGCATCTTCGCTGTGATGGACGGCACCTTCGCCGGGGATGGTCCCGGCCCGCGTGCCATGCGCTGGCATGAGAAGAATATCATCCTGGCCTCCGCCGACCAGGTCGCCATCGACGCCGTCTCGGCGCGCCTGCAAGGCTTCGACCCGTTGGGCATCCGCTTCATCCGCCGGGCGCACGAGATGGGCCTGGGGGTTGGCGACCCACGCCAGATCGATATCGTAGGCTACGATATCGAGCAGGAAGGCTCCTGGAATTTTGTCCAGGAAGACACCTTCGCCAGCCGCGGCCAGAAGCTGATCTACCACGGCCCGCTCAAGCCGCTGGAGAAGCCCCTGTTGCAGAGCCCACTGGTGCCCTGGTCGTATTTCGCCAGCAACTTCTACCACAATGTCTACTGGTATCCCTTCGTGGGGCGCAAGCGCGTGGAAGCCGCCTTGAACAATCGCTGGGGGCAGTTGTTCAAGTCTTACGGGGATGGGCAGGTGGTGATGCCCGGTATGGAGCCCAAGACGGTCGTCCAGGCCGGGATCGGGCTGGCAGCCCTGGCATCCGCAGGTCTGGGGCTGGCTTACTTGCTGCGCCGCAAAGCTGCCTCTGCTAAAAACGGGCACTGCTGCGATTGAGTCGATCTTGAGCGTTCCACCGGAAACCGAAAGCGTTGTTTACGACGTATTAAAGTCCCCGCCTCTGCCGGCGCGGCGAGCTTCACAATCCTCGGGGCTGGCTTCGCGCCTGGTGTGGGGGCTGGTGTTAGGTTTCCTGGTCATGCTGGGGCTGCTCTTGCTGGGCGATCTGCGCCAGGTGGGCCAGGCGCTGGGCGATTTCCGCTGGGCGTATTTCCCGGCCGCGATCGGACTGACCCTATTCAATTACATCCTGCGCTTCTTCAAATTCCATTACTACCTCGGGCTGGTGGGCGTACACTCCTTCCCCTTGTCACACTCGGCGCGCCTGTTTGTGGCAGGTTTCCCCCTGGCAGTCACCCCGGCTAAAGCCGGCGAAGCGCTTAAAGCCGTGTGGCTGCAGCGCCAGACTGGATTGCCGGTTGCACAGGGCGTGGCGGTGGTGGTTGCCGAGCGCCTCAGCGACGGGCTGGCGGTGCTGGCCCTGGCTACGCTGGGCGTTGTGGCCTATCCTCAGTACTGGCCGGCTTTCCTGGTCCTGCTGGCCCTGCTGGGTGGGGTGGTGATCGTCTTGCAGGTGCGCCCGCTGGCGTCCTGGTTCCTGTCCCTGGGCGAGCGCCTGCCGGTGGTGAAGAAAATGATCCCTGCCCTGCGCCAGTTCTACGAGGGCAGCTACCGCCTGTTCCGTCCCGCTCCCGCCTTGCTGGCGGTGGGGTTGGGCGTGCTCTCCTGGCTGGGGGAGGGGATCGGCTTTTACCTGATCCTGCTGGGGTTGGGAATGCACCCGAGCTGGGAGCTGGCCACGCTGGCGGTGTTCATCCTGTCCTTTTCCACCCTGGTCGGCGCAGTCTCCAGCCTGCCCGGCGGACTGGGCGCGGCCGAGGCATCCATCGCTGGCATGCTGGTGCTGCTAGCCAGTATCCCGGCCGAGACCGCCGCCACAGCCACCTTGCTGATCCGCTTTGCCACCCTGTGGCTGGGTGTCAGTCTCGGCCTGCTGGTGTGGGCGTTCACCCCGTCCCTGTTCCAGCTGGAAGCCTCCCCGGAGAGTGTATGATGTGGCAGATCGAGACCCACTGCCACACGCTGATCTCCGACGACAGCCTGGTCCGCCCGGCCGACCTGGTAGCTGCCGCCCGGCGCAAGGGCCTAGACCGGGTGGTGATCACCGATCACAATTCGATCACCGGCGCGCTGGCCGCCCAGGCCATCGACCCGGAGCTGGTCATCGTTGGCGAGGAGATCATGACCCGCCAGGGAGAGATCCTGGCCTTTTTCGTGCAGGAGCAGGTGCCCCCTGGCCTGGAGGCGCTGCAAACGATTGACATCCTGAGCCAGCAGGAAGCCTTCATCTCCGTCTCGCACCCCTTTGACTTGCTGCGCGGCGGGCGCTGGGAGCTGTCCGACCTGGAAGCCATCGCCCCGCTGGTGGATGCGGTTGAAGTCCTCAACGCCCGCTGTATGCACGGAGGCTACAACGAGCAGGCCCAGACCTTTGCCAGGTTGCACGATCTACCCGGCACCGCCGGGTCGGATGCGCATGCCCTGTTCGAGCTGGGTAGGGCCAGGCTGCTGACGCCGCCTTTCGAGAACGCCGCCGAGCTGAGGGGCGTGATCAGGGAGGCCCAAGTGCAGGGCAGGCTCTCGCCGCCCTGGGTGCACCTGGCTTCACGCTATGCGGTGTGGAGGAAGAGGCTGGGGTAAGCAGTTGTTGGTTGTGGAGAAGAGGTTCGAGAGGAGAGGGGGAGAGAGGATCAGAACTGATTGTTAGGTTAAACCTTATGACCAGTTCTGATAATCCAGATATATTTAGTGAAATTCAAGCATATAGTGTAAGTGGAGTGGTCCGTGATCCGCAGAGCAGTCTCTCGCCGCCCTGGGAGCACCTGGCGTCTAGGGAAGTGATGTAGAGTAAGAGGCTGACATGACACCTTAGGGGCAACATATAAACTGACCTTACTATTACGGAACAGATATTGCGGCAAATAAACCAATTATGCACATTAATAAGCCGATGATGATCGAAAATCGCATCCACCATAAATCCGTTTTCGGGTTGTGTTTGAATAACATGTTAGATATGGAAATTGGGAGAAATTTAATGTTCTGGTTTATCTCCCCTCCCCGTTTCTTGATATAGTTCAGATATTCTCCGGGTTTGATTCAAGGCTTATAACCGATATATAGAATATAAATCAGCATCATAACTGAGGCGAAAAATAGACTTGGATATCTCATAGTACATCTATCGGTGCGTGGATTTTTAGATTAAAAATACACATCAGCTCGCATTTTTTGATCAATGTGATCTTGGATAAAAATAATAAGTTTATCTGGATCACGGTAATGGTTCTGATTTATTTGTAATCTTTTATCATTCGTCTTGATTGTTAATCGTGGTCCAATCGTGTACATAGAAACAACTTCAGCCCACAGGAGCTTCTTCTCGCCAAATAACCCTTTCTTTGTGATGGATTCTTCAGTAAATATGAGGCTGCTTTCGGTATAACTTACGAATAAGGAATAAAGAACCAAGCCTAAAAAAAAGAAGATTTATCGCAATCGTCCCCCATATCTCGAGCCGAGAGAGTTCAAGACCATTATTAATGGATTTGATCAAATTCGAGTTTAGACAAAAACTAGGGCGGCTTCGCCCTTGAGCAAAACCGCCCCTTGGTAGAAACTTGTATTCGTGACAACACACGAATCTACCAAGGAGAACATTAACAAACTAATCGAATTCCGTCAAGCCGTCTATGAGCACGGAATGACCGTCCGGCGAGATGCCTTATTCAACCTGCTGGATGCGCTCATCTGTGAAGGTCGGGTGTCATCCTTTGCCATGTTGAGCTAATCCGAACAGTTTCAGCGCAAGTGGCCGAGCCTGTATGGGGCTGTCGAAGATGGAGAAATAGACAGCCAGTGGCTGCGAACCTTTTTGGGCCCAGCAAGTACCGCAAAGTGGCATCTGCATTTTCCCACTGGATGGCTCGCCCTGGCCCAGACCCAGAAGCCGAGTGCTGGAGGATCGCCAATACGTCTTCCAGGCAAGCAGCGATGTGAATGGCGGCACGGTCACGGTGGGTACCCCTATTCTCTTTTGGAATGGTGCGTCGAGCCACACTCCAGTTGGTGCTTGCCCATCGATCCCCGGCGAGTGGTCAGCACACAAACGGCACAAGAACTCGGTGCAGAGCAAATCCACACCCTGGCCGAAGCCCGTTGCGACTGCCGGGAAGCGCTGGATGTGGTGGTCGCCGATGGCAAGTATGGGAATGCCGGCTTTTTGCGCCAGGTGAAAGGGCTGCGCAGCGGGATTGTAGCTCGTTTACGCTGCGACCGGGTACTCTACGGTCCACCCCCACAACGAGCTCCTCACCAGAAGGGACGTCCCCGAGTTCATGGTGCCCGGTTTGCTTTCAAAGAACCAGAAACCTGGGGAGCACCTGCCGAAGTGATCGAGCTGGAAGATGAGCATTGGGGTCAGGTACGCCTGGAGCGCTGGGGAGTGTTGCATGAGAAGAAGGGCGTCGATGTGCCCTACCATGTCGCGCGAGCCTGTGTCCATCTGGAACGAGAGAAACCCCCGGAAGCCCTGTGGCTGGCCTGGTTGCCACCCGTTCACATCCCCATCGGATTGTCGGTGACGGTGGAGGTCCTCTGGCGAGCCTACATCGCTCGCTTGCCGGTGGAAGCGGGCATCCATTTCCGCAAGGAAACTCTGGGTTGGACCTTACCCCGCTTTCAGAGCCAAGAAACCGGAGATCGCTGGACTGAACTAACCCCGCTCGCCTGCTGGATGATCTTCCTGGCTCGCCCGTTGGTCGTTGATGCGCCCTTCCCCTGGCAGAAACCGCAGCCACACTTGACCCCGCAACGGGTGCTGCAGAGCATCCGCCCGATTTTTGCGCTGATTGGCAGTCCGGTCCGACTACCAAAAGGGCGCGGAATTGCTCCCGGCTGGCCGAAGGGCCGCAGGAGAACACCAAAATCGCGCTTTGCGGTGGTCAAAAAGACGCCTGAAGTGGCAAAAACGGCTTGATATTCGATTGGTAATGTGCTGATCGTCAGCCCGACCTAACGTCGGGATGGTTAGGTTTGTCTAAAGTCGAGATCAAAGGAATCGTGAAAAATGCCAGGAAAACTATTCCCAGTAACGTCATTGGAATAATATAGGCGAGGATCAAAGTGCAATTTCGAGCGAAATATATGAGTTGTTGGTTTGCTTTATCAATCATCGTGGATGCCGGGCACAAATTTCACAAACCATTATCGATAATAAATATCCAGTACTTCGGTGATCTTTGCTTTTAGATTCGTCAGATCGCGCTGCATTATCCCCCAGATTATCTGTAATCTGACTTGATCATATCCATGCATAATAATATTGCGTGTGCCGATCAAAGATGACCAGGGGATTGATGGATTATTATCTCGAAATTGTTCAGTTATACGATTAGCTGCTTCGCCAATGATGATTAAATTGTATAAAACCGCGTCTTGTGTTTTCGAATCAGCTTGAAATACATCAAAGCTGTCTACTGCATATGCCTCAATAGATTCGATTGCTTTGAGAATATCTTCCAGCAGTTTTTTGTCTTTCAAACCTTAATTGCCTCAGCCTGGATCGTTTGTGCGAAATTTTGATCATCAATTGAGGGTAGAACAAAAGTTGGGATAACATCAACTTCGACCCCTAATAATTTTTGGGCATCATATTGGAATCCCCCCACCCCAAATACGGAAGCATTTTCATCCAGCTCTACCAGAAAATCGATATCACTGACCTCGTTACTATCCCCGCGGGCAACCGAGCCAAATATAAAAACCTGTTTGATCCCGTATTTGGCGGCTATCTGGTAAAGCTGAAATTTTTTACTTCGGATTTCTTCGATGTTCATTGTTGCCTCAATGAAATTATAACGTAGATTTTCAAAGCTGATCCTCTTGACAACCTCTCACTTCCACTGTACAATACTCCTACCCCACCCCCCTGGGGGGGGTAGATAGAAGGAGCACTCGCTTATGAAGCATGTAAACGCTGCCCAGCGCCTCAAAACTGTCGAAGGTCATATCCGCGGCATCCAGCGCATGCTGGATGAAGACGCCTACTGTATCGACGTCATCCGCCAGATCCAGGCCGTCCAGGCGGCGCTGAACAAGATCAGCGCCCAGATCCTGGACGAGCACCTCAATTCCTGCCTGATCACGGCGGTGCGCGGCGACGACCCCGATGAGCGCGAGCGCGTACTGCGCGAGATCAGCGATGTGTTTGAAGCAGCCAGCCGCACCTGAAGGTGTGTAAATCCAATCTTAATGTTTTAGGAGAATCTCAATGACCACGGTAACCTATTCGATCCCCAACATTTCCTGTATGCACTGTGTCCACACCATCAAGACCGAAGTGGGCGAGCTGGCAGGCGTCAAGGAAGTCGTCGCCGACGCCGCCGGCAAGCAAGCCACCATCATCTTCGAAGCCCCCGCCACCGAAGAGCAGATCAAAGCCCTGCTGGCAGAGATAAATTACCCGGCCGCTTAATGTAGGGCGGGTTTTCAACCCGCCTGCCAGCCGACTCTAGGTTCGGTCCTAAACCCCAGGGGTCTAAGAAATCCGGAGGATTTCAACCCCTGGGGTTTAGGGATGCAAATAATTTAACGGTATTCCAGGAGCTCCTATGCCCGAATCCAAACAAATCTCCCTGCCCGTCACGGGCATGACCTGCGCCAACTGCGTGGCGACCATTGAACGCAACCTCAAAAAAGAATCCGGCGTCCAGACCGCAGTGGTTAACCTGTCCTCTGAGCGCGCCACGGTCGAATTCGACCCCAGCCTGACCGGGCTGGACCAGGTGATCGGGCGTATCCAGCGCGCCGGCTATGATATCGCCATGGGCGAAGCCGACCTGCTGATCCGCCGTATGAGCGACGATAACGACGCCCGCCGCCTGGAAAAAGCCCTGTCCAGCCTGGAAGGCGTCCAGGAGGCCCAGGTGAGCTTCGCCAGTGAGCGCGCCCGCGTGCGCTATATCCCCACCCTGGTCAGCCAGGCCGACCTGCGCAAAGCAGTGGCCGCGGCCGGCTTCGAAGCCGTGGAGACCGGCGGTGAGGCCGAGGACGCCGAGCGCCTGGCGCGCGAAGCCGAGATCCGGCAGCAGCGCCATTTCCTTATCGTTGGCCTGCTTTTCACCGTACCCTTATTTATTCTGGCCATGGGCCGCGACCTGGGTCTGTTCGGCATGTGGGCGCACGCTGAGTGGGTGCACTGGCTGATGTTCGCCCTGGCGACACCGGTCCAGTTTTACGTCGGCAGCCAGTATTACGTGGGCGCCTACAAGGCGCTGCGCAACGGCTCGGCCAATATGGATGTGTTGATCGCCATGGGCTCTTCGGCGGCTTATTTCTATTCGATCGCCGTCCTGCTCAAGTTCATCCCCGGGCATGTCTATTTCGAGACCTCAGCAGTGATCATCACTCTGATCAAGCTGGGTAAATTCCTGGAAGCGCGCGCCAAGGGCCGTACCAGCGAGGCGCTCAAGAAGCTGATGGGCTTACAGCCCAAGCAGGCCCATATCCTGCGCGACGGGCAGGAGCTGGAAGTGGCCGTGGACGAGGTGCGCGTCGGCGATATCGTGCTGGTGCGCCCCGGCGAGAAGATCCCCGTGGATGGCGTGGTGACCGAGGGCCGCTCCAACGTGGACGAGGCTATGCTGACCGGCGAATCGCTGCCGGTAGAAAAAGGTCCTGGCGCTGCGGTGATCGGCGGCACGCTCAACAAGCTGGGTTTGCTGCGCTTCGAGGCTACAAAGGTCGGGCGCGAGACTGCCCTCGCGCAGATCATCAAGCTGGTGGAGGATGCACAGGGCTCGAAAGCCCCCATCCAGAAGCTGGCCGACCGTGTTTCGGCGATCTTTGTCCCGGTGGTGATTGGCATTGCCACGCTTACTTTCCTGGCCTGGATGTTTTTGATCCCGCTGCCTGCTAACGCTGAGATCGGCCTGTTCACACGCGCCCTGATCAACATGGTCGCCGTGCTGGTGATCGCCTGCCCCTGCGCTTTGGGTTTAGCCACCCCGACCGCGGTGATGGTGGGCACCGGGCGGGCGGCCGAGCTGGGCGTGCTGTTCAAATCCGGCGAGGCGCTGGAGCGCTTGGGCAGTGTGACGACCGTGGTGTTAGATAAGACCGGCACCATCACGCGCGGCCAGCCGGCGGTGACCGATATCGTCCTGGCCTCTCAGCCTGTGCAGGTATCGGCGGGTGTGGGCGTCGGACCGGATGGGCGCCTGATCGATCCCAACGGTCATGCGCATAGTCGATTGGATGAAAACGAATTGCTTAAGTTGTCCGCATCGGTAGAAAAAGGCTCCGAGCATCCTCTGGGAGAAGCCTTATTAGCCGAAGCCGGCGAGCGCAGCCTGGTCCTGAGTGAGCCGCAGGGCTTTCAGGCTGAGGTGGGCCACGGCGTGCGCGCCGAGGTGGACGGGCGCGCCGTGTGGGTGGGTAACCTGCGCATGCTGCAGGCCGCCCAGATCCCGCTCAATGGCCTGGAAGCCGAGATCGAGCGCCTGCAATCCGAGGCTAAAACCGCCATCCTGGTGGCGGTGGATGGAGCCCTGCAGGGCGTGATCGGCGTCGCCGATACGGTCAAAGAAGGTTCTCGAGAAGCCATCGCCAGCCTGCACGCGCTGGGGCTGGAGGTGGTTATGATCACCGGCGACAACCAGCAGACCGCGGACGCCATTGCCCGTCAGGTGGGCGTGGACCGTGTCCTGGCGGAGGTGCTGCCCGCTGATAAGGCCAGTCAGGTGAAGTCCTTGCAGGAGCAGGGTAAGGTGGTGGCGATGGTCGGGGATGGCATCAACGACGCCCCGGCCCTGGCGCAGGCAGAAGTGGGTATCGCCATCGGCACTGGCACGGATGTGGCCATGGCTGCCGCCCCGGTGGTGCTGATTAGCGGCGATCTGCGCGGCGTGGAGCGGGCTCTCAAGCTCTCGCGCCGTACGCTGGGTACCATCAAACAGAACCTGTTTTGGGCCTTCTTCTACAATATTATCCTGATCCCGGCTGCAGCGATCGGGCTGCTCAACCCCATGCTGGCTGCCGGAGCGATGGCGTTTTCGAGCGTGTTCGTGGTCAGCAACAGCCTGCGTCTTAAACGAGTCAGGTTATAAGCGACCCTACAGTTTTCCTTATAACCTGTTCGATTCAGGCTTCACGAACGAGAAACCACTTCAGCACAATCAGAAAATAGTAAAACCTGTAGGGCCTGGTATTTACATGGATATTCAGGACGGACAGGATAAAAAATCTGTTTCCTGATTTAATAATCCTGAATATCCTGTCTATCCATGTGAATAGTTAATTTTCTGCGTGTGGCTGCGGTTAAATCCCCACCGCGGCAGCGTAATCGCTGTAACCGCCAGCAAATTCCTTAATCCGCCCATCCTCCAGCAGCAGAATGCGGTTTACCGTGCGGTCCAGGAAGTAGCGGTCGTGCGAGATCACCAGCACCGTGCCCTCGAAATCCTCCAGGGCGTTCTCCAGTACCTCCGCCGAGGCCACGTCCAGGTTGTTGGTCGGCTCGTCCAGCAGCAGGAAATTCCCCCCCGATAGCACCAGCAGCGCCAGCTGCAGCCGGCTGCGCTCCCCGCCCGACAGGTCGCCGATCTTCTGGCTGGCCTGCTGGTAGCTGAACAGGTAACGGATCAGGAAAGCGACGGCGCTCGATTCGCTCAGCACCCCGGCATAGCGTACCGCCTCCAGGGGAGTCTGCTGGGGATCGAGCGTCTCGTGCTCCTGGGCGTAATAGCCCACTTTCACGCTCGGGCCCAGGATAATCTCGCCCGCGTCCGGCATTTCTTGCTCCAGGATCAGGCGCAGCAGGACGGATTTGCCAGCCCCGTTCGGCCCGATCAGCCCCACCCGCTCGCCATGCCACACCAGCAGGTCCAGTGCATTCAGCACATGGTTCTGCTGCTGGCGGTTGGTGAAGGATTTCTTCAGCCCCTTGATTTCCAGCACCTTATTGGATCCCCGCCAGCCGTTGAGCTGCAGCCCCATCTTGCGCCGCTCCAGCACCGGCTGGTCGATCTTCTCCATCTTATCCAGTCGCCCCTGGATGGTCTTGGCGCGCTTGGCGAACTTCTCGTTATCATAGAGTTTGCCCCACAAAGCGTAGCGCTTGATCACCGTCTCCAACCGCTCGATCTCGCGCTGCTGGACGCGGAACAGCTCGGCCTGGCGCGCCAGGCGCAGCTCCTTATCGGTCACATAGCCGGAGTAATCGCCTTCGAAAGTGATCAGGGCGCCGTCTTCCAACTCGGTGATGTGCGTGACCACTGCATCCAGCAGGTAGCGGTCGTGCGAGACGATTACCACTGGCCCCGGATACTGGTTGATCAGCCCTTCCAGGAAGGCCTTGCCTGCCAGGTCCAGGTGGTTGTCGGGCTCGTCCAGCAGCAGCACATCTGGCCGCGCCAGCAGCAGGCGCGCCAGCCCCACCAACTTTTTCTGCCCGCCGCTCAGCGCTCCGACCCGCGTGTCGAAGTCGCTTGCCTCCATGCCCAGGCCTTGCAGCAGGTCTTTGACCCGCTCCGGGTAGCGCTCGCCGCCCAGGGACTGGTATTCTGCCAGGCAGCGTTCCTGCTGCGCCAGCGCCCGCTCCAGAGCCTTGGGGTGGTTGTACACCTGCGGATCGCCCAGGCTGGTCTCAATCCGCTCCAGCGTGTGCTCTAATTCGACGACGCGCGGGTTGCCTGCCATGGCGGCCTCCAGAGCAGTTTGCTGCGGGTCCAGGTTGGGCTGCTGGGGCAGGTAGCCCACGGAGAGGCCTTTGGCGCGCACCACCGCCCCGCCCGGTTCGGCGCTCAGCTCCCCTTCGATCAGCTTGAGCAGGGAGGATTTTCCAGCTCCGTTCGGCCCGATCAGGCCGATCTTTTGGTCGTGCTGGATCTCCCAGTTGAGCCCGCGGAAGATGGTTTTGGCGCCCAGGATCAGGGTGATATTGGACAGGCTGATAGAGATCATTTTGACTCCTGTAATTCAACAGCGTGTAAAGTGTACCGCGTTCGTAAGGATAAATAAAAAAAGCCGCAGGCTGGCCTGCGGCTTGAAAGGGTGTGCATGATTGGCTAAAGAATCTGTTCAGAGACACCGGGCAGCAGGCGCGTTTCGAGGAGGCTCGCTGGAAATCCCTGAGATCGAGCCGACTGGATAGGTGGTGTGTGTTGCGCTTCGAACGAGGATCATAATCGGGGATATTGTAGCATAGAATTTCGCCGATACAAAAACGTTGCTATCAAGAATAACCTGCATCATTGTCTGCAGTTACCTCCTACAATAATTAAAACCTGAAGGGTCCGGTGTTTACATGGATATCCAGGATGGACAGGATAAATGCTCACTTTCCTGATCCTGGTTTCGTTAAACATCCTGTTGATCCTGTCCATCCATGTTAATATGTCAATATACTTCTGCGCTTGGCCCAGGCGTACATCTGTATAAGAAAAGCCGCAGGTCATCCTGCGGCTCGAAAACATGACAGATCCTGTTGATCCAGTTACTCAGCTACCTGCGTAGGCTTTCTTCAACTCAGCCAGGTCAAACTTTTTCATCTGGAGAAAAGCTTGCGTAACGCGCGCGATCTGCTCCGGGCTGCCTGCGCGCATCATCTCATCCATGGCCACCGGGGATACCTGCCAGGACAGGCCAAAGCGATCTTTAAGCCAGCCGCACACCTCGGCTTCCGGCACTGCGGAGAGTTTTCCCCAGAAATAATCAATTTCCTGTTGATTGTCACAATTCACAAGCAGCGAAATTGCTTCATTGAAGGCAAATTCGTGCGGATAAGCGCTGTCCATCGCTGCGAACCACTGCCCTGCCAGCATAAAATCGGCAAACATCACGGTCCCTTCTTGATCCGGCTCCTGTCCTGGGCCGTAGCGGTGGATGGCTCCCATTTTCGAATTATTAAACACAGACAGGTACAGGTTGATCGCCTCTTCGGCGCGGCCGGCGACCGCCCCGACGAACATGAGCGATGGCACGATAAATGGCCGCTCCTCCCCTTCGGGCTCCGTAAGGATGAGCTGCCACGAAAGGCCGTACCTGTCCTGTATCCAGCCGTAATGCTTGCTGAACGGGTACTCCTGGAGCGGCATCAGCGCTGTGCCGCCCTGAGATAATTTGTCCCACATTACGTCGAGATTCTGGCGCGCATTCGGATCGCGGGATGGGTCGAAATTAACGAAAAAGGACACCGACGGGTTAAACTTGAACAGCGGACCGGCAGAAATCGCCATGAACGATTGCCCCCCCAGCTCAAAGGAAACGATGTCGGTATCGCCTGAGGGGGTGTCGTGCAGGGTTGAGGTATGCGTGATTCTGGAATCGGGAAACACGGAAGTATAGAACTCGGCGGCTTCTCTGGCTTCCTGATCAAACCATAAGTGGGGGATGATTATCTGCATGGGGGTTTTCCTCCAATCAATTGTCAGGCATCTCAGGCATTACGTATAACCTGGTTGTTGAAATCTCGAGCACTTTCTGAAATTGATCTTATATCCAATGGATTGATTGTAATGCGATAAATTACAGTGTAATTATCGTATTTTACCCCACATTCCTCGTAATCCGGGAATTGGAGGGGCAGGTTTGCTCCCAACAACATTGTAAATTCATTATCAGTGGTTACCCCATTGACATTCCCCTTTCAGGGGGCTAAACTGGAGTCGAAACCTTTTCCTTATGAAAAAAACCAGGAGATTATCTATGGCAAATTTCACCCGCATGCCCAATTATGACGTTCGCAATGATGGAGCCGGCCCATATGCCATCTTCTATTGCGATAGCTGCAACCGCGAGTTCCGCAGCCAACCGGCCATCGGCACGGTGGTCGCCCAGGACCTGAAGAAATCCGCCCTGGGCGGGCTGCTGCGCAAAGTGCCGCTGGTGGGCTCTGATCTGGCTGAGAATGTGCTGGGCGAGGATGCCCGCTACAGCATGAAGCTCACCCCGCAGCAGCTCGAAGCTGCCTGGCAGCAGGTACAGCCCCATTTCCGCCAGTGCCCCACCTGCCAGCGGGTGGTCTGCCTGACCGATTTCGACTCCCAGGCTGGCACTTGCAACGATGACAGCCCGCGCCAGGGTGAGATCGCCGAATCGCGCGGTGTGCAGGCCGGAGCGGCCTTGAAGGGTTTTGCCAACGCCTTTGGTCTGGGGGATGTGGTGGAGAAAGCCTCCGAGGGCATGAAAAAGGCTCAAGAAGCCGCCGCGGCCAGCCAGGCGCGCTGCCCGTCCTGCAATACCCTGGCGCCTGCCGGGACCAGGTTCTGCCCGGAATGCGGCACGGGCATGGTACAACCCACCGTCACCACCGCCAAATGCCCGCAGTGCGGCGCCGATACTCACGGGGCCAAGTTCTGCCCGGAATGCGGCGCTAAATTGGAAGTAAAACCCCTGCTGACCAACTGCCCCAACTGTGGAGCAGAGACCAAAGGCGCCAAATTCTGCCCTGAGTGCGGGCAAAAATTAGTCTGATATAGCATCGCTCTTGAAACATAACCCCCAGGGGTTTAAAAATCCGAAGGATTTACCCCTGGGGGTTGTTGGTTGACCAGTTCGTAGAGCGAAACAGGAAAAGTAAAATTATCCTGACGGAAAAACCGCTTCGCCCTTTTCTATTCGACAGATGGATTACTTACCGGGCGAAGATGCCCATAATCCCGGCGGCGCCGATGCCCAGCACGCCCAGCACCACCCCGGCAATCAGGCTGAAGACAAACTGCACGATCCAGCCGATAATCACGGTGATGATGGTTGAGGTCCAGTCCAGGTCCAGGGCCTCCTTGATGGCGAACATGGCTGCTACCAGGCCGGCAATCGCTGCTGCAAATTGGATGGGGCCAACAATGCAGCCCAGCACGGTCATGATAGCCCCCAGGATGCCCAGCACGCCCACCGCGTTCCACACGTAGGCCAGCCCGGTGGTGCGCACCACTTCCTCGAACGTCACCTGGGCTTTGAACACGCTTGCTCCGATCCAGCTGATCACGAAGGCTGAGATGGCAAAACCGACTACGCCAAAGACTGCCCCCACCAGCGCCCCCAGGAACATATTGGTGAACGAGCCGCCCGCCACAGCCGCCCCGCCCAGGGCGCTCAGGAAGGCTGCCACGGCGACGATCAGCCAGGCGTTGGTGGTGAAAGTGGTGTCGTTCTCTACTTCGGCGTAAACGCCTTTGCGAAAAGTGAATGCTCCAATGATGCGTTCTACTAACATGTTGTTTTTCTCCTTTGAATATAATGGCTTCCTCAACTGAGGAAATGAAAAAACGCTCCGGTGAAGATAACCCCACCGGAGCGTTTTCGTTTCAGACTGCCGCCATGACCTCCGTCTGGCGTTGCGCTAACGCCGCCAGCAGCACGCTGCTGAGCAGAATTAGCCCGATCAGGATGCCCAGCTCCGGGGCCACCTCTGCCAGTCCGGCGTTATTCTGCGAGACCTCCAGCACCGGCTGGATGATGTAATAGGTGGGGAAGATGCGCCCGATCCATTGGGGCAGGTCCGGGAAGATATACACGAATCCCGGCGCATACAGGAAGATGCCCAGGCTTTTGATGGTGGCGAACAGGGTGTTGATATCTTTGACCATCGACCCAAGCATGATCCCGATCTGGGCGCTGAAGATGGAGCCCAGCACCAGGATGCCCACCAGCAGCAGTGGCTGGCTGCCGAAGCCCCGGTTCAGCAACAGGATCAGCAACCCGGTCATTAAGCTGACGATGGCGCCGACGATCCCTTTGGCGGTGAAAATTTCCAGCATGGTCGCCGGGGTAACCGCCAGGGCGGGCAGAGTGTGCTTCATCTTCTCCATCACCAGCGAAGTAGAGGGGATTAAAGTTCCGCCCATCAAAATCGTGATCAACACCATCAAGGGCAGCAGGCGCTTCTCCCAGGGGATGTTCACCCCCTCGCCCAGGACGGTCTGGATGATCTCGACCGGCACTTCCTGTCCGGCGACCTGGCGGATGCCATGCACCACAGCCGCGCTGAGGATGATGCGGTTCTGCATCTGGCTCTCGCCCCACACATACACTTGGATGCGCGCCAGCTCGTTGGCAAGCACCTGGCGGTCGAATTCCTGCGGCAGCGCCAGGCCCACATCCACCGATCCGCGCCGCGTCTCATCCTCAAGCTCATTTTTGCTGTCATAGACCGAAACACTCAGCGCTGCGTTAGCCTGCGCTAGGCCGGTCATTTGCGAGCTGCCTTCGTCGAAGATTCCCAGGCGCGCCTTGCCACTGAAAAAAGTGCCGAAGATCAGCGAGACCAGCAGGGTGAACACCACCGGCACCACCAGGGCCAGGATGAACATAAAGCTCTTGGGGCCCTGCACCATCTCTTTGACAATCAAGATCCCTACATTGCGCAGCTTCATTGTAACTTCCTCCTCAGGGCATAGGCGCCCAGCACAAAAAAGACCAGCCCAAAAGCCAGCAGGGTCAGCAGGCCGCTGCTGGCCTGGCTCCAACCCGCGCCGAAGTTCAGCACCCGGTAGACGATATCCACCAGGTAATAGGAGGGTAGGATTTTGATCCAATCGGTCGTCAGGCCGGGCAGCAGCAAATTGAAAGCCGGGATGGCCAGCACGATCAACGCCAGCATCCCCCAGGCCATCACCGACATCATATCCCCGGCCACCGAGGCGATCAGGAAGCTGATCCCGGTCACCAGGAAAGCTCCCAGCAGCAAAGCCGTCAGCACCAGCAGGGGCTCAGTGCGCAGGCCTCCGGTGATCAGCAGCAGCACGACCACCTGGGTGAAGGCCATGAACACCCCGGTGAAGCCCTTACTGGCAAACAGCCCCGGGATGGTGAGCGGTGTGGTGAGCAGGGCGCGCAGCGTGCCCGCTTCGATTTCGGCGCTGATCAGGGCTGCCAGGCCCCAGGTCTCGATCATCAGGATGAACACCGTGATCAAGGGCAGCATGCGCTGGCGCGGCGGCACCTGGTGACCGGCCATGTCGGGTCCCAGGACAACTTCTTCGGACTCAATATTCAGGGTGTTCCCGGTGAGCTCGAAGCCCAGCTCCTCCAGGAACAGGGTATATGCGGCGCGGTACTCGTCCGGCACATCCGTTTTGAAATAGATGCGCACCGGCGGTTTGTCGCCCCTAGAGAGCTGCTCCAGGAAATCCTGCGGCATAGCCACCCCCACAGGGTCCTCGCCGGAAAGCACGGCCTCCTGCAAAGCCTCCTCGGAGGGGTAATTGCGCAGCTCCAGCCCATCCTCTTGCAGCTCGCTGACCACCATGCCAGGCAGCTGCGGCCCAAACCAGGCCAGTTCCAGGGTCTCATCCACGGTATTGGGCATGGTGAAGTAGATGGCGATGTAAGCCACCAGCCCTATAATGCTGATGAAGGCGAAGAAACGGTTCTTGAAGAACAGGATGATGTCCTTCCAGACCAAAGCAGCCAGCATGCGCGGGTTCATGCCAGCCCCCTTCCGGTGATCTGAATGAAGATATCTTCCAGGGTGGCTTCTTCGCTGTGCAGGGTGATGACCTTTTCCTGGGTGAACAGCTCGGTCACCGCAGCCGCGGAATTTCCATCATCCAGGGGGATCTCGCGCAATTCCAGGCGTCCTTCCGGCCCGGCGACCTGGGCTTTGAGCGAGCGCCTGCCGTACTTCTGTTTGAGGGCATGCGGCGTATCAATGGCCGCGATCTGCCCCTGGTTGATGAACGCCACCCGGTCGCAAAGCTTATCGGCTTCCAGCATATCATGCGTGGTCAGGAAGACGGTCGCCCCCCGCTGGCGCTCTTCCAGGATGATGCGCCGGATCGCATCAGACGACACCGGGTCCAGTCCATCAGTGGGCTCATCTAAAAAGAGTACCTGGGGGCGGTTCAATAAAGCCCGCGCCACCATCAGGCGCTGTTTCATGCCTTTCGAATAACTGGAAACCAGGTCGCGACCGCGCCCGCCCAGGCCCACACGTTCCAGCAGGGCTTCGGCATCGAAATCCTTGATATTGAACAGGCGCGCAAACAAATTCAGGTTGGCGGCCGCGCTGAGGTCCTCGTACAGGTTGGTGATCTCAAAGCAAATCCCGACCTGGGCCTGCACCTGCTTGGGCTTGCGAGCTACATCCAGCCCCAGCACGCTGGCGGAGCCCTGCTTGGGCTTGAGCTGCCCGGTCAGCATCTTCACAATGGTGGATTTTCCTGCGCCATTGGGGCCCAGAAAGCCGAAGATCTCACCGTCTTTGACCTCAAAGCTGACGTCATTCACCTGGTACTGGTTAGTCTTGCTGTACGAATAAAACAAGTTTTGTGCCTTAATCATGAGGATTACTCCGCGTCATAATTGGTTGAACCTGGATTGCATTGTGGGCTTGATGTGGAGCAAGACCAAAACGCAAAATTTTCATTAAGTGGTCTACATCCTCCAGGATGCGCTGGTGTTGGGCTTGATCCAGCTCCCCGGCGATAAGCTGCTGAGGATCGATGGCGAGTTTACCCAGGATGTGGTTGCCGAATTCATTCAGCCAGGTGCTGAGCACAAACACCGCCATATCCTTGTGGATGTCAGGGTCAATATCACCCTGGCGGATGCCCTGTTCTACCAGATCCCGGTAGAACGCCTCTCCGGCGGCTTTCATTTGCTCCAGCGCCTCGCTTTGAAAAGGCATATGATTGCCGTACAATGCCCGGTACCCGACCTGCATCAGGCGTGGGTGTGTGATTTGAAACTCTAACCCGGCCTCAAACAGCCAGTGGATATAGTCGAATACGCCCATCCCCGGGTCGGGTGGGGGATGCTCCGCCAGCATGGTCATCTTCTCTTGCCCGACCAGATCGACCAGATACATGAACAGGTCGCGTTTATCCTCAAAGTACTGATAAAAGCTGCCTTTGGCAATGCCAGCCTGTTCCACCAGGCGCGAAATTGAAGCCTGGGCATACTCATGCTCGGCGAATTCTTCAATTGCCAGCTCAATGATCAAATTGCGCTTCTCATCTGGCAGGTTGAAAAAGGTTGCTTTGGGCATCTGCAGCCTCCTCGCACATAAAAAAATAACTGAGTGGTCGTAAGACCAGTCAGTCATATGACTAACCAGTCATATGACCGTACAGTCACATAATACATGAGATTATTCAGGATGTCAAGGAGGTTGCTCTATCAGCGCCATTCTGCTCTGGTGTTCAGAAATGGTAAAGCAGAGCGGCGGGAATTCTTCGCTATTTGTCAGGCGCATGGGGTATCATATCCCCACACCTATCTGACCGGAGGCGCCATGACCCCTACTGCCAAATCGAAAACTCTCCCCGGCGGCCTGCGCACGCACGGCTGCCGCCTCTCCAACGCCTGGAGCTACCAGGGCGCGCCGGCCTTGATCCTGGAGAACGAGCTGCTGCGCGTCACGCTGCTTACCGGACATGGGACGCACATTAGCGAGTTCCGCTATAAGCCCCTGGACCTGGACGTCCTTTACCATGACCCTGCCGGGCTGCTCCCCGACCAGCGCGATCCGGCGCTGCCCGGTGATTACGTGGTGGGCTGGCAGGAGGCTTTGCCGAGCGGGGGCGCGCCGGCCGAGGTGCGCGGCGCCCCCTATGGCGCCCACGGCGAGCTGGCGCGTGCCGCCTGGACCCAGTCTGTGCTGGAGGATACCCCGCAGCGCGTCTCCGTGCAGCTCACCACTCGCCTGCAGACCATCCCCCTGCTGCTGGAAAAACGCCTCAGCCTGGAGCCGGGCAAGGCCGTGCTGGTGCTGGAAGAACGCCTGACCAATGAAGCCGGTATCGCCCTGCACGTGATGTGGGGCCAGCGCATTTCCCTGGGCGGGCCATTCCTGGAAGAGGGGGCGGTGATCGATGCGCCTGCCAGCCAGGTGATCGCTCACGAAAAGACCGATGGCTACGCCATGCGGCGCTACATACCCGGCCTGGGCGGTGAGTGGCCACGCCTGCAGACCCCACAGGGCGACCCGGTGGATGCCAGCCACATCCCGGCGCATGGGAAGGCCAAGGTGGAAGAGCTGATTTATCTGACCGGCTTGCAGGAGGGCTGGGTGGCGCTGACCAATCCGCAACGCCAGGTGGGTTTTGGCCTGAGCTTTGACCCGGCGCTGTTCCGCTTTATCTGGCATCTGGAGCAGTTGGGCGAATTCCGCGCCGGCTTCCCCTGGTGGCGGCGGGCGCACTACACCAGTCTGGAGCCGTGGACCAGCTTCCCCGCCCAGGGCCTGGAGCAGGCTATCCGCAACCACAGCGCCCTCAAGCTGGGGCCAGGCGAACAGCGTTATACGCGCCTGGCAGCCTGTATTTACACCGGCATACAACGTGTGGCGGGTATCTCCTCGGACGGAGAGGTCACGCCGCGCGCCGACTGAACATCGCTTGCTGCCTGAATACCGCCGCATGATCCGCTGGATGGAGTGCTACATCTCTGGAATAATCATCGTCACAGTCCACCAACTTCCCACGCTGCATTACAATATGCTATACTCACGCGTGCCAAGGGGTTATCCGGCAGACTTATCGTTATGTTCTGCAATAGGGTTAAGCCATGCGCCAGACCACTGAAAGCCACCGTTCAACGTTTCACTGCCCGCGCTGTGGGCGCTTGATAAGCTATAACGCTCATCACTGCCTGTACTGCAAACTGCCGCGCCCCGGCATCATTGCCAGGCTGCCCGTGCTGAGTGACATGCTGCGCGGCCAGGTGCGCTTTGGCGAAGGCATCTTCCTGGCTTGTTTCGCGCTCTATATGACTGCCATTCTGCTGGACATCAGCGGCTCGCTGCGCACGGGCGGCTTGTTTGGACTCCTTGCGCCCAGCTCGTCTTCGCTCTACCGCCTGGGCATGGGCGGGACCATCCCCTGGAACATGGGGCGTTGGTGGACCCTGCTCACCGCCACCTATCTGCACGGTAGCCTGCTGCACATTGCCTTCAACCTGCTATGGCTGCGCTCCATTGGTCCCCTGGCAGAGGAGTTGTTCGGGCGCTCGCGCTTTTTCGTGATCTATACCCTGGCGGGGGTGGGTGGGGCAGCGCTCAGCACCTTGCTGGGCACGCCGCTCTTTGTGGGCGCTTCGGGATCGATTTTCGGCTTATTTGCTGCACTGATCTATTACGGGCGCAACCGCGGCGGGACATTCGGCTCGGGTATCTCGCGCAATATGCTGATGTACGCGGCCATCGGCTTTATCTTTGGCTTGCTGGCTCCCAATGTGGATAACTGGGGGCACCTGGGCGGTTTTATAGTGGGTTGGCTGGCAGCCATGCTGCTGGGATACCAGGAGCGGCGCAAGGAAACCATCAGCCATCACCTGCTGGCCTTGGCGGCGCTGATCTTCGTACTGGTTTGTTTTGGGATTATGCTGGTGTTGTTCTTCACCACGCCGCTGGCGCCGGTTGGCTAGGTTTCCGAGGCCAGACGATCAGAATCAAAAACCGGGCTGCATTCAAAATGCAGCCCGGTTTTTCTTGGTGCGCCCAGCATGGGCGCTGACTAGAGGGTGAAAGACCCTTACGGAGGTTG
>CAYXDC010000050.1:0-24127 GCA_964463505.1 uncultured Anaerolineaceae bacterium | reverse complement strand
AATAATTCTGTTACACGAATCCAATTGATTTGGCGCACGCCAGTGATTACCCAAGCAAATGCCCCACGCTGTTTCTTGTGACTTAGCGTGGGGCATTAATTCCAGGAAGATTTCAAGTACTTTACTGATTAGTAGCGTAGTAAGGCGCCAATATCCTCAAAGGTGCTGATCAGTTGTTCATCATGTAGAA
Organism: uncultured Anaerolineaceae bacterium; assembly: GCA_964463505.1. Lineage (GTDB taxonomy): Bacteria > Chloroflexota > Anaerolineae > Anaerolineales > UBA4823 > JAJZSS01. The sequence continues at coordinate 23,937 of CAYXDC010000050.1, read as the reverse complement.
CCTCAACATCACCACCTTGAGCTAAGACCTGGCGTACTGCTTCTTCAACCGCATCGGGGAGCTGTCTGAATGTTCCACCACAGAATGGGCATTTCTCCAATTGTTCCGTAGTCACATATTCACAACCCTGGCACTGATAGCCAGGAGCTCGGTAGCCATCCCTCAAGATCAAGGTTTGCACCCGCCCAGAACGGACAGCCTCCAGGGTATCCTCCAGTTTCAGAATGCCACCGCGCCCCTTGGCAGCACCGGTAATCATTGCTTCGACCAGCTGCTTCTCGCGTTGTAGTTCAGCCGCTTCTCCCACTTTCATCGCTCGCTCGAGGATCTCAGGTTCAGTAGCCGCCATACTCACTGCATAAGTGCCTACAACCAGGCTTTGCCACGCTTTGGGTAAGTGACTGCGAAATGCTGCCACGTTATCATCAGTACCGCCAATCAATATCCGGCGCAAATTGTTTTCTGCGAAAAATTGGGTTGCAAAATCAACAGCTTCTTTGATGTTACGGTCCGTTAGTTCTTCGACATAATCGGACTGGTTAGCTCCGCCAGCTCGGCGTCCTCCAGCTTGAGATCCACCGCCACGCTTAGCATGCCGGATCGCCTCACCCATAACGCCATCCTGCTCGCGCAATTCACCGAGATGAAAATTGAATAATCTGGCGCCTTGCTTATCTACCAGCACCACTCCATAACCCCCATAAGCATCCAAAATATCTGCCAATGGTTTTACATAGGGGTGTTCGCCAACGCGCACCCGACTCCGGAGTTGGACTTGCAATGGATAGGCGCGAAAGAATCCTTCTGCCAGGCAGGAAAAAATCGCCACACTGCGCCCAGACCAGTTATACTCGTGATCAAAATAACGCAGTATGGCTGAAACATCATCTGGTTGATTAATGCCTTTGAGCATACTGCGCAAACGCAGCTTATGCCCATCTGCACTCCCCTCAGCAGGATCTGTGCTCTGAAAAACGCTGAGAATGGGGGTCTTTGCCTGATAGCTCAACAATTCATGCAGGTCATGATCAGTCAACATATACAACCTCCTGTTCACGAATAGGGCCCGATGGCTACTTGCAGATGGCGGAGAAGTAAAGCTCTCCAGCATCAAGGGGTAGGACGTTTGTCTAAGGTCACCTCCAGTTGAATTTGATCCTCACCGCGTAAAATCGTCAGCTGCACTTGATCCCCAGGTTCGGTATATTTAACCAGGTATGAGATCAAATCATTAAAATTCGCCACTGGTTGATCGTCGATGGCGGTGATTAAGTCACCACCCGCCAACAAACCTAAGATATCTGTTTCCTGGCTTCCTGCCCTGACACCTGCTCGATCCGCTGGGCCGCCAGGGGTCACGCTGGTAACATACACGCCTGAAGAAGTGGGCAGGCCCAATGCTTCCTGATATACAAGCGTCATGTCGTCAGTGCTGGTGATGCCCAAATAGGGGTATTCGTACATCCCTTCAGAGATCAATGAAGGAGCCACTTTTTTAACTACATTGATGGAAATTGCAAAACCGATCCCGGAATTCGTAGGTTCACCGGTGGTTGTGAAATTGGATGTGCGGATCGCCTGGTTGACACCAATCACCTCACCCTGCAAATTTAGTAAAGGACCGCCTGAGTTGCCTGGATTGATCGCTGCATCCGTTTGGATGATATCTCCAGCCGAGAATGATCCACCATCCACAGTCGTGTGCATCGATTGCAGTGTGCGGCCCAAACCCGACACAATCCCGGTTGTCATCGTCCCTGCTAAACCAAAGGGATTACCAATGGCGATCACCGTCTGACCGACCTGGATGGAATCCGAGTCACCCAAAGGAAGCGGGAAAATCTCACTTGCTGGTGCATCTACAGCAATTATCGCCAGGTCCGAATCAATATCCTCGCCGATTACTTCGCCGCGTGCCTTGAAGCCGGAAGAGAAAGCAACCTCCAGGTCTGTCACCCCTTCAACCACATGATAGTTCGTCACCACATGGCCCTGGTTATCAATCACGAAGCCAGAACCCAGACCGCCGCCTTCTTCCGTTAATACGCGGATCGAAACCACACCCTGATTAACCTGTTTATACAGGTTAATCAGGGTATCTTGAGCGGACAGCATGTCCAAAACTGTAACCTGTGCTGCGCCTGGTTCAAGCTCGAGGGACGGAGCCGCTACTTCATCGTCAGGATTGATCTGCACCTCGGAGGAGGTTCCATTAGATATCTGGTCGGCTGGAAGACCTGTAAGGGTCTGGCAGGCCAAACCACTCAATACTAAAACTAAAATTGCCAGGAGAAATAAACTTGTTCTTTTCATCACCAACTCCATATCCGATTGAGTATGCCGTTCACTACGGCATCTCTGTCAATTCGTGTTTGCCAATTCTTGAAATAACGTGCGTTGTTTATCCGATAGCTTCCGCGGTATCAGCACCTTGACCCGCACATATAGATCACCATGACGATCCGGTTGCTTAAGATTAGGCAAGCCGCGGCCAGCCAGGCGAAATGTCTGCCCACTCTGGGTACCAGGCGGGATAGTTAAAACCACTTTTCCAGCCAGTGTTTCAATCTGCGTGTCCCCACCCAGGACTGCTGTAAACAAATCGATGGGTGCCTCAGTATGTAGATCATCACCTTTACGTTCAAAGCGTGGATCACCAGCCACCTGGATTACCAGATACAGATCACTCTTCGGACCAGATGGGCCAGGGGAGACAACCTGCGGCACACGCACCTTGGTACCCGTGCGGGCACCTTTGGGAATCTTGATCTCGAGGCGACGTCCATCCAATTCCATCAGGCGTGTAGTGCCAGAATAAGCCTCATAAAGACTTATTTCGATGTTCTGTTCGTAACTGCGCGGGGGTTGGTGAGTACTGCGCCCAGAACTACGTGACTGCCTGCCAGGCATCCCCCCAAATATGCGGGTAAAAAATTCGGAGAATTCGCCCCCCAGCACATCGTTCAAGTCGCCGTATTCCACCCTCACATTTCCCCCGGAAGGCGAACCTGTGAACCAGTCTTCCCAATTAAAATTGTTTGGTGCTCCACCATGCTGTTGATAGTGGAAATAGGAATCCCCCAACTGGTCATAGCGGGCGCGCTTTTCTGCATCGCTTAAAACCTGGTAGGCTTCATTAAGTTCTTTAAACTTATCTTCAGCGGATGGGTCATCCGGATTGTGGTCGGGATGGAATTTCAAGGCCAGTTTTCGATAGGCGCGTTTGATCTCTTCTTCGCTCGCTTTGCGCTCCACCCCAAGAATTTTGTAATAATCCTTATAATCCATAGAACTCCCGTGTATATCTAACCTGATTGTATGCCACACTCTATCTGCAAGTCAAGCATAACGGACGATTTTTACACAATTCTAACTCTGCACTAAACCAGATCGATGCCTATTGGGTAGGTGTGGATTGAGTACCTTACGCAAATAATATTTATGATCTCTCCCGCTTTTCACCCTTCCGTGCTATGATTAATTTCATGAAGCCCTCCCTCGAACGTATCCTGGTTGTTGAGAATGATCCTGAAATCATCGACCTGATCACCCGCCAAACCTTGCAAGCCATTGGATATCGAGTAGAGGTTGCCCAGGGTGCGCCTGTTGCCTTGCAAGAGGCTGCACGATTTTCTCCTGATGTCATTATTGCCAATCTTCAATTACCCGGCTTGAGCGGGAAAGACTTGCTGGTCGCCTTGAATTCACAAGGGATGGATGTGCCAGTAATTGTTGTCGCTGCCAAAGGGATGGAAGGCGATATTATCCAGGCATTCCGTCTGGGAGCTTCCGATTATGTGCTATGGCCGGCGAGAGAGGCCGAGATTGTCACTGCCGTAGAGCGTGTACTTAAGCAAGTTCGGGCACGTAAAGAACGAGAAAACCTTGCCAAACAGCTCAAACAGACAAATGATGAGCTACACCGCCGAGTGCGAGAATTAACCACAATATTTGCCATCGGTAAGGCAGTAACCTCGATTACCGATCAGAGCAGCCTTTTTGATAAAGTAGTCGAAGGCGCTGTTTACGTGACTGAATCGGACGCTGGATGGCTTCTAATCCGCTCAACTGGTGAAAGAACCTTCCTTTTGGGCGCCCAGCGCAATTTACCAGCGAGCAGCTCCATCCGGCTCAACCAACCCTGGGATGACGGGATCAGCTCATTGGTAGCGCTTTCTGGTGAGAGTCTCACCATCCATGGCAGCCCACTGGCCCGGTTTAAAGTATCTCGGATCGGACAGTCTGCCCTGGTCGTCCCGGTGAAGATAAAAAAAGAAGTCATTGGCCTGCTGGTGGTTGTCCGCAAAGAGCCAATCCCCTACAGCCCGAGCAATCAAACCTTACTTGAAGCCGTCGCCGACTATGCTTCAATTTCTATGGTGAATGCACGCCTGTTTCGCGCATTAGAGGAGCGCGTTCGCTCTTCAGAACTGGCTGCCCAAAATGCGCAAGCCAATGAACGGGCGAAGGATGAAATGATTACTAAATTACACCAAGAGCTTAAGAGCCTCACCAGGTAAGTGAATTAATATGCCACAGGGAAAAATTCTCCTCATCCTTAACGATCCAAAATTGGGGCAGCTATTAGAGCGGGCTGCGCTGCGCCCGGCTGGCTATGATGTAATGACCACTGCTAACCAGTCTGAGGCGACCAGAGCTCTGAAAGAATACTTACCAGATCTGGTTATCATCGGCTACCCACTGGAAGGTCAAAGCGCAATCGAACTGGGTGCTGAACTTCTTAAACGTGCACCTCAGCTACCTGTTCTATTACTCGCCGACCAACAAACCGATGAGTTGGCTCGCAAGGCGCTGCGTGTGGGATTCTATGATTTTCTTACCACGCCCATGCGTCCGGCCGAGATCCTGCAATCTGTCCAATCAGCCCAGGAGCGGAGCCACCATCTTAAAGAATGGGCGCTGGTAGAATCGCGCCGCACAACGAAGTCGTTACAACGTCGTCTGGATAGTCTCCAAACATTACAAATCATTGGTCGTCAGATAACTTCATCCCTGGATTTAGACCACGTATTGACCTCGGTGGTCGACGCGGCAGTGGAGTTGACCGGCGCTGAAGAAGGCAGCTTATTGCTATATGATGAGAGCAGCGGCGATCTGTATATGCGCGCTGAGCGGAATATTCAAACTGATCTAGCGCGCACCTTCCGGCTGCCGATCCACGACAGCCTGGCAGGCCAGGTAATGCACACAGGACTGCCTGTTCATATTAATAATCATGAGCCTTTTAAGATCCTGACTTCTTATCTAGTTTACGCGTTAATCTACGTGCCGTTGGTAGTTCACGAACGGGTGATTGGCATCTTGGGTATTGCCAACCGTCAACGCGGTCATGATCTTGCAGAAGAACATATAACGCTGCTCTCTGCGCTGGCAGGTTATGCTGCCATTGCTATTGAGAATGCCCGCTCCTTCGAGCAAGCCGAAAAAGAACGTCGTAAACTCGAGTCTTTATTGACCAATACCGAAGAAGGAATTATTGTCACCGACCTGGACACGCGTTTGATGCTGGTGAACCGTACTGCGCAACAATTGTTTGCGCTGCATGGGGCGAACTTTGTTGGCAAACCTATAGAAGATGTCGTTGGACATCCTGATTTAGTGGAAATGTTCAATAGTGACAAACGGACTCACCCTTATCGAACGGAAATCTCTCTGGAAGATGGGCGAGTATTGAATGCTCAGCTAACCCCTATCCCGGAAGTTGGTATCGTTTTGGTAATGCAAGACATCACCCATCTCAAGGAACTCGACCAGATCAAGAGCGATTTTGTTAATACCGTTTCACATGACCTGCGCTCTCCATTGACTGCCATTCTCGGTTATGTAGAGTTGATTGATCGAGTGGGCACAGTCAACGATCAGCAAGCTGAGTTCATCCGGCGAATACAAATCAGTGTAAATAACATTACCGCGTTGATCAACGACCTGTTGGATTTAGGACGTATCGAAGCCGGCTTTGACACGCGCAAAGAAGTCGTCCCCATGTATGTGATGATGCGTTATGCCGTCGATGGGCTGCGCAATCGCGCCTTTGATAAACAGCAGACCCTGATCTTGGAGGCTGACGAATCGCTGCCGCCAACAATTGGCAATCCCATCCGCTTGCGCCAGATGCTCAGCAACTTAATTGGTAATGCAGTTAAATACACACCGCCTGAAGGTGAAATCCGCGTGTGTGGACATGCTGAAGGTGGGCAAATGATCGTCCAGGTGAGCGACAACGGCCCAGGCATTCCCCCATCCGATCAACCCTATATCTTCGATAAGTTTTATCGAGGGAGCAATGTGCATGGAGATATTTCCGGCTCGGGGCTTGGATTGGCAATTGTCAAGTCAATCGTTGAAAATCACCAGGGGCGCATCTGGGTGGAATCAACGCCAGGAGAAGGCACAACCTTCACTGTAGTCTTACCCATTGTAGAAAACGAGCTATAATCCTCGGAGCAAACGCCAACAAGGCGCTCTTATCCAAGAGCGCCTTTGATATTTAAGGCCAATACAGGTTAATGAAAAGCGACGAGATTTGTTATTGAATTTAAGTTGTCTCCGCCAGGTCGGTGAGGAGGACCTGGCGGAGACTTTCGCCAAAGGAGGAAACAGCGATGAGCAAATTAGAGGGTCGATCGTCTATTACACTTATCATACCGGATTCAGGATATTCGCGGCATTGCCAAAGATCACAATATAAAAGTGATCAATTGCACAATCAAATATGACACTACATTGTGGTCTGTAACCAATAGACCCTGGGCAGGCGATTAAGACCGGTCAGCAAGATAATAGTCGCAAATATCTGTAAGTGGGCAGCTTTCACAACGTGGGCGGCGCGCCTGGCAAATCTCACGTCCTAAGCGGATTAAATTCAGGTGGGCAGCATAATACGTGTCGGGAGGCAATAAATTCGCCAGATGTTGATGTGCCTGATCGGCTGTCATTTTTGCATCACGCAAGCCCAATCTGCCCGAGACTCGATAAATATGGGTATCCACGGGAAAAGCCGGTTTATCCAATGCAAATTGCAATACGATAGCAGCAGTTTTTGGTCCTACTCCATTAAATTTAAGCAACCAGGCACGCGCCTCGTCGGTGGGTAGTTCAGCCAGAAAACTCAAATCCAGCTCGCCGCGCTCCACAGTGATCTCTCTGAGCACGCGTTGGATGCGTGGTCCTTTCTGGTTCGCCAGGCCAGCCGGACGGATGGCATCAATCACCGCCTCAGCAGGCGCATCCCGAACCGCCTCCCAGGTTGGAAAATACTGCCGCAAAGCATGAAATGCCCGATCCCGGTTTTGATCGTTAGTATTCTGGGAGAGGATCGTTGACACCAGCTCATCTAAAGCAGGCAATGGGTCGCGCCACTCCGGGTAACCAAATAACTCCAGCAAGCGTTGGTGAGCCAGCTGGGCTTTTTCAGTTAGATTCATCATATCTCCTGGATCAAGGGTTGAATTCTAATTGCAGCAATGGTCGCGCGATTCCAACTTCTATTTTCCGCCAATTCAAAACCGGGGTCTCCGGTCCAAAGCGCGACAGCATGGCTAATTCATCCTCAGAGAGCACACCTAATTGTTGCATGACTGCAAGCGCTACTGCATGCCTGGCCCGGGACTTCAGGTCGCCATCCGCAATCTTCAATGTAATTCCTATGCCTGGAGTATCGTGCCCCAGAACCCCAGGCAGGATCCCAATCGCTTGATATCCCTCCGCTCCACCTTTAGAAATCCAGCGCCCTTTACCCAGTACCATTAGAGAGGTATCAAAGGTATCTGGTCCACCGACCATATCCGGGTTGAACATCATAGCAGATGTGATCGTCCGACAAGCTTCATGTCGCGCGGTGGGCTCAACGGCTCCTGCAAGTGGGTCACACAGCCGCGCAATACCATAAGCTGCATTACGCAAAGGCACAGCAAAATTCGGAGCAGAGCACCCGTCTATCCCGACCTGAACCTGTTCAACAGGCAATCCACACATATCCGCAAACGCGTTCAGGATAGCGATTTGCACCGGATGCTGAACATCAATATAGTCCAGTGCTTCTTCATCAGGAAGGTTGGCTTTATAAAGTTGCGCCAACGCCAGCATCCCTGAATGCTTGCCTGAGCAATTATGACGATTGGGCGTCGGCGCTTCCCGGCGCTCACGCAGTACAGTAGCGGTTGGCTCATGGAATGGTTCGTGTACTCCGCATAATAATTCGGCCTCTGTAACCCCAGCCTTCATTTGAATCGACTGCGCAACAGTCACATGCTCATCGGTACCCGAGTGTGAGGCGCACATCAATGCAATCTCGCGCGGGGTAAAACCAAATCGCTCACGTCCTTCTGCTTCTAACAATGGCAATGCCTGGAAAGGTTTGGCGGAAGAACGCAGATATGTAACCAGGCCAGGATTACCGTAATTAGCAATCAATCTTCCAGTGGCATCTACCACGGCAACAGCGCCTGAATGGATTGATTCCACAGTCTTACCACGTGTCATTTCATAGATGGGCAAGAAATCAGCAGGTTCCATAGAGTATCCGTATTGCACTTGATGTTTTCAGAACTCGGTTAAATTTCAACGTCCGGTAGAACAGGAGGTTCAATGATCGATGGTAAACCATAGTGATTTGAGTAATATTGAATAAGCCCATAACGCAGACGCTGTTGATATTTTTCCCGCCAGCGGTTAGGAAAATTGAAACCCTGGATTAATTCTGGAATCAATTCCTCCATGGCTTCCACTTGATCCTTCTTATTAATGTATTGCTGGATCAACTGTTGAGCTTTTTGCAAATAAGCTATCTGTTCATGGACCTGCTCCAAAGTGATAAGACCGCTTCGACTACCGATAATAATATAGTCCTTATAAGTATCTTTCAATAGGTCCAATGTATCAATCCAGGCTGGAATTTCCGCATCAGCCAGGAAAGGTGGCTGATCAAGAACTACAGCATCCCCAATAAATACGACTTTCTCTTCTGGTATGATCGTCCAGATTGCTCCCAGCGCAGGACCGGGATGGTGCTCTAATATTATTTCAGGACCTCCCCAATGCAAAGACATCGCATCGGTAAAGGTGATATCAGGATTCACCCAGCGTAAACCAATAGCATCATCATAATCCTCCCATGCGGCCCCCATCTCAATGTTTTGCCCTTTAAAGATAGATGTGCGGGTGCGAAACACATTGGCTGCTTTTTGATGCGAAACCACTGCACATTCCATCGAGCGCGCCCCCAGCGTGCGGTCTGGATGAGAATCTAAACTCACTAACAAACGATTGGAACCGCCGCGCTGGTTGAGCAGCGTTGAGCGCCAGGAACGTGCATCTTCAATCCGCAACGGCGCGTCAATCATTATTGTGCCATGAGAGAAAACCAAACCACCCAGAGTGACCCCCAGGTAAGAATCTTCAAAATAAATTCCACGTTGAATTTGTCGCATATCTCACTCATTCAGTAGACAAAAAGATAGCCAGTTACTCTTGCACTGGTACACTAAAACTAAAACGCGAACCGCTGCCCGGCTCACTCTGCACCCATATTTTGCCACCATGCCCATCTACTGCTAACCGGCAAAATGCCAGTCCTAAACCGATGCTTTTTAGGCCTGGACTGGATGATAAACGTGTGTACTTATCAAATATTCGCTTTTGATCCAACTCTGAAATGCCCGGTCCGGTGTCTTCTACAAAAAAGACCACCGTATCTCGCTCCTGGCCTACGCCAGCTTTCAGCGTGCCTTCGGATGGGGTATATTTGACCGCATTTTCCAATAAATTGATCAAAACGCGCCGGATCATATCACTATCCACCCATATCTGAGGCAGATCATCAGCACTCACAATCTCCAAGGATTGCTTCTTGTTGCGGGCAATCGGCATGATCGCTTCACAGGCATCCGTCAATAGCAATTGCGGAGTGACGAACTTTCGCTCACCAACCGGCTGGCCGGCTTCCAACCGACTGATATCCAGTAAAGATTCGGTTAAGCGCTCGATACGTTCGGTTGAACGCATGGCAATGTTGACCAATGCGCGTGGTCCGTCCACCGCATCACCCTCCAGGAGACTATCCAGGATGTCCATACTGGACACAATATTGCCCAGCGGAGAGCGCAAATCATGATAGATCATGGATACCAGATCTTCACGCAATCTATCCAAATCCTTGCGCTCTGTAATATCCCGTAGGATCCACTGCAAGTGCGCAACTCCGTCAATCAGCACCCGGTGCACCTGTATCTGCACCGGAATTTGTCGACCCTGGGCATTGTACAGGCAAGATTCGTAAGTCGCAGTCTTCCCATCGCTCAAGTCAGAGAAATTTTCTCCTACCGCATCCCAATTTACTGCATGTAAATCCAAAATACTGGATTTTCGAAAATTTTCTTCTTGCAAGCCGCTGGAACTCAATGCCATCCGGTTCGCCTCAATCATGCCACCGTGCCAATCGGTGACAAAAATCGGGTCGATACTATCTTCAAAGAGTTCTCGATAGCGCTCGTGCGCGGCCTGTAAACTCAGATAGAGTTGAGCGTGGTGGATCGCGATACCAGCTTGCCCGGCAATGGCTTGCAGCAATTCCAGATGATCGTTCGTCAGTGTGCCAGGCTGCGGGTGAACCAAAGTTATCACCCCCACCAACTTGTTATGCGCCAGGATGGGCGCACTGACTGCTGATTTTGGTCCTGTCTGCTCCGGCGCATCATCAGGGCGGTGCAGCCAACGATCATCCCGGCTGGTATCCAACACCAGGGCTGCAGCGCGGGTACGCACAACCCAGCCTGCCAGGCCATGTTCAAGAGTCACACGCAGCTGGTGGGTGGGATTATCGCGAAATTGATTTCCAAATATGAGTGCAGAATCGATCGGGGTGCCATGCTCATCTAGGATAATAATACTGCCACTCATAGCCCCGGCGTACTGCACCGATAAAAACAAAACTCGCTGCAATACTGTGCGCAAATCCAGGGCTGAAGCAAATTCCCGGCTGGTGTGATAAAGCAACTCCAACGAAGCCCGTGTGGCATGGGTTTCTTGATCAGGGGCGGTATCCTTTACAGTCTTTTTGGGTTTCCCGAACATCTTGCTGACTCTCATTCATATCGAACTTGCGCACTGGGGAGCACGGTTAAGAACAACCAAACTCAGACCCAATAGAGTATAGCATATTCGCTGAATCTAACTCGAGATTTGCTTACCGAGCAAAGATAATGCCAAACGCCTGGCTAAAAATAGGGTAAATCTAGCAAGAAGACTTCCAGAGCCAGGCGTGGATTGACATTCATATCCAACAATTGCAAAGTCCGTTCGGCAGCCTGGATAACCTTCCTGGCTGTATTCAGAGCTAGCTGGTCAGCCAACTGCTCAATTTCATCCTGGCGGTCAACATTTCCCAGCGGGACTGCGGCGCCACTGGTCAAGAGCAATATATCACGCCAATAAGAAAGCCAGGTTTGCAGCACATCAGACAAGGATATCGTCTTATCCTTTGACACAGCCTCCGCATACGCAAAACGGGCCACCCGATTGGAAGACAGAAGCTGTTTCAGATCATCCAACCAGGCTTGACGTTTTTCCATGAGCTCATCACTTCGACTTAAACGCAAAGCATAGCCTGGTCTACCACCCGAGATATGCCCAAGCAGATGGGCTTGTTCAGCAGGGATATCCCAGCCGGCTTCCAGGCCCGCCTCCACCTGGGCATAAGGTAGAGGGCGTAAACGAAGAACTTCACAACGCGAGGCAATCGTCGGTAGAATATTTTCCGTGCTTTGGGCGGTCAGCAATAAGATCACTCTGGCAGGCGGTTCTTCCAGAGTCTTCAACAATGCATTGGACGCACTGGGATGGGCTTCTTCAAAACGTAGCAAAAGCGCGATTTTGTAGCGGGCTTCATAGGGGGCCAGCGCCAGCCGGTGCTGTAATTCCCGAATCTGCTCTACTTTCAATACACCACCAGGCAGTTCCGCCTGGGTAATCAGCAGATCGGGATGTTTCATAGCCTCCAATTGCTGGCATGCACGGCAGTTCAGGCAGGGCGTAGCAGGTTCAGGAGGGTTGAGACAATTAATCGCTTGCGCCAGGCGCAGCGCCAGTGTCCGGCGCCCCACCCCTGGCGGACCAGTAAATAGATACGCATGCTTTAAACGCCCTTGTGCAAAATGCTCGCGCAAGAGCTGTACTGCCCATTCATGTCCTAAAATACCCCAATTCACAGGTTGATTTTAGTCCATCGCGCTCTGCTTGGCAACCGATATCACTTACCGGGCATTTCGTTGACATGCTATCTCCCTGACGGTAGAATGAATTGATTTGCTTGATAAGTTCATTTTATGGATGGGGCAATAAATCGTTTTTGGGAGTCTTGGATTGGATTTACTTACCGGTCTCAATTTACAACAACAGCAAGCTGTTATCGCCGGCTTAGGGCCGGTACTGATTCTGGCCGGACCTGGCTCGGGCAAAACCCGCGTGCTCACGCATCGCATTGCTTACCTGATCAGCCATATGGGTGTCAGTCCTTATCATATTGTTGCGGTTACTTTTACCAATAAGGCCGCCCGGGTGATGGAAAACCGCGTGGCGGATTTGTTAGGCGATGCCAGCCGAGGCGTGACCCTGGGCACTTTTCACGCCATCTGCGCCCGTATCCTACGCCGGGAAGCAGATGGTTTACCTTTCAATGCAAATTTTGTGATCTATGATGCGGATGATCAACTCAAATTGGTCCGCCAGGCTGTAAATGATCTCGACCTGGACCCCAAGCAACACCAACCTGCCCGCATCCATGCCGCGATCTCAAACGCGAAGAATGAATTACTCCTACCGGACCAAGTACCGATTAATAATTACCGGGATGAAGCAATGCGGCGGGTGTACCAGCGCTACCAGTCACTACTTTTAGATAATAACGGCCTGGACTTCGACGATTTACTGCTCTATACCGTCTTTCTTTTGGATAATCACCCCAGCATACGCGAGAAATACGCCCGTCGTTATGAGCATGTACTGGTAGATGAGTTTCAAGATACCAACCTGGCTCAATATACCCTACTCAAGCATCTGGCATCCTTCCACCGCAACATTTTTGTGGTTGGCGATGCGGATCAATCGATCTATCGCTGGCGTGGGGCGGACTACCGCAACGTCCTACGCTTCGAGGACGATTACCCACAAACCCAAAAGATCCTGCTGGAACAAAATTATCGCTCTACCCAGGCCATCCTGGATGCTGCTATGGCGATCATCGACCACAATCCGCAGCGCACTCCCAAACGTTTGTTTACTGAGCGTGGTCAGGGGCAAAAGGCGGTTGTTTTTGAAGCCTTCGATGACCGGGCTGAAGCCGGCTTTGTAATTGACACAATCAGCGTACTGGTCGCGCGCCAGCAACTGCAGCCGGGTGCTTTTGCGGTGATGTATCGTACCAATGCCCAATCCCGCGTTTTGGAAGAAGCTTTTCTGAAAGCCAATCTTCCCTACAAGCTGGTCGGCGCCCAACGCTTTTATGGGCGGCGAGAGATCAAAGACCTGATTGCATACTTACGGCTGGTGCACAATCCCAGAGACGAAATCAGCCTGGAACGCGCCATCCAAGCTCCGAAGCGCGGGATCGGGGATAAAACATTGTTGGAACTGCGCACGCATGCCAAACAGGTCAGCCTATCTCCTGGTGAGCTGCTCCTGGAACTCGGCAGCAATTCAACCTCCGTACAGCGGGAGTACTTTAAAGGGCGCAGTTTAACCGCTCTTGAGCAATTTGGTAGCCTGCTCTACCGGTGGCAAATCCTAAAACAGGACTATAACCCACAGGATCTACTGGACCGCATCCTGGACGATATTGAGTATCATTCCTATATCGATGATGGGAGTGATGAAGGTCGAGATCGTTGGGATAATGTAATGGAATTGCGCCGCCTGGCAGCAGAGCGCAAAGACCAGAGCCTGGAGCTCTTCCTGGAAGGCATTGCCCTGGTGTCTGATCAGGACACTGTGGAGGAAAACGCCAATGCCCCAACGCTGCTTACCCTGCATGCTGCTAAAGGCCTGGAATTTCCGGTTGTGTTCATTGTTGGGTTAAACGACGGCACACTGCCGCACAGCCGTTCCTTTGATGACCCTGAAGAAATGCAAGAAGAACGACGATTGTTGTATGTCGGGATTACCCGCGCCGAAGAGCGTCTTTACCTGGTTTTCGCTCAAAATCGGGCGGCTTACGGCATGAATGAACCAGCCCAACCTTCCCGTTTTCTCGAAGACTTACCCCAGGATCTGCTGGCAAACTCACAGCCCAAGCGCAGCCAGAAGCAAACCCCAGAGCGCAAAGCCGCAGCTTTCCGCTGGCCTTCTGAAACTCAGCGCTCTGGCAAGTCAGAATTACAACAAAAATACTATCCTGGGATGCGAGTAAATCATCCGGTCTGGAACGAAGGCATGGTCCTGAACAGTCGTTTGCAGGATGATGACGAAATCGTAGATATCTTCTTTGAAGATGTTGGTCTGAAGCGTGTAGCAGCTTCTCTGGCCAATTTACAGATCAAACCTTAAAACCCGAGAGGAGAAAGCTTCCCTTGGGGACGTAATAAGCGTATAATCCGAGCAAAATGCCTATCCTTGATCCACATTCCACAGAATTTATCAGTCGCAGCCCAGAGCAAACCAGGCGAGCAGGCATGCGGTTAGGCGCAATGCTACGCCCAGGCGATACCATTTGTCTGGTTGGCGATCTCGGATCAGGCAAGACTACCCTGGTTCAGGGGATTGCTATCGGTTGGGGATCGCTGGATCAGGTCACCAGCCCTACATTTGTGCTGGTGAATGTCTATCGGCGCCCGGAAGGGATGCGCTTGTACCATCTGGACGCTTATCGCTTGCAGGATGCCCAGGACGCAGTGGATCTGGATATCGATCACATGTTGGAGGGTGGACCGCTCGTGGTAGAGTGGGCGGAACGGATTAGCCCCGCTCTGCCCAGCGAATATTTAAACATCCAGTTACACTATATCAGCGAACACCAGCGCGATCTCTTATTTTCAGCGCATGGAAAGCGTTACGAAGACCTGCTGGCTGCCTTCCGCCGGACAGTATATGGAGTGCCGTGATGTTATTGGCCCTGGATACATCAACCCGAACTGCAGGCCTGGCGCTTTACGATGGTGAGCAGGTCCTTTCCGAAGTCATTTGGACGAGCCACGATTTCCACACCGTCGAATTGGCGCCAGCCATTGTAGATGCGATCCAAAAATCGGGTAAAAAAATTGACAAGGTCGAGGCTGTCGCCGTCGCCATTGGTCCCGGCTCTTTTACAGGTCTGCGCATCGGCCTGGCGCTGGCTAAGGGTATCGCCCTTGCCCGCCATTTGCCCCTGATCGGCATTCCTACCCTGGATATTCTGGCTTACGGTCAACCGCTCCTCGACCTACCCTTGGCAGCGGTTTTACGCGCTGGACGCGGGCGTCTGGCAGTTGATTGGTATCAGCTCCAAAAGAAGGGCTGGGTTTCTCAAAATACAATGGAAGTGCTCACAGCCGAACAGCTTGCCGAGCGCATTGAAATTCCTACACTGATCGCCGGTGAACTCGACGAGGAAGAGCGCCATATCTTAAGGCGCAAGAAGAAGCTGATTAATCTGGCTTCTCCAGCCCGTTCTGTACGCCGCCCCGGATTCCTGGCCGAATTAGGCTGGCAGCGCTTACAATCTGGTCAGACTGACGATCCCGCAGCTTTGGCGCCGATCTATCTTCATCATAACGATCCCATCCCTGCATGAACCAGGCAACTCAGCCAGTTACTGTGCACATCCGTCCAATGAGGCTGGATGACCTTCCTCAGGTTGTGGAGATAGATCAGCAAGCCTTCAGCTTGCCCTGGCCAAAAAATGCTTACCGGTTTGAGCTAACCGAGAACCCGAATTCGCTCACTTATGCAGCTGAACTGGCCGATCCAACTGGAGAACCGGAGGTCATCGGATTATGTGTGGTCTGGTTAATCCTGGATGAGGCCCATATCGCCACCCTTGCTGTACACCCCAATCACCGCCGCACGGGGGTCGCCCGGAAATTAATGGTGCAAGCCTTACAGGATAGCATTCAGCATGCCTGTACAAGCGCTACTCTCGAAGTTCGCGCCGGTAACCAGGCAGCTCAGGCGCTGTACCGAGAGTTCGGTTTCGAGGTGGTCGGAGGGCGTCCAAAATATTATCAAGATAACCTCGAGGACGCCTTGATTATGACAGTTTCTAAATTAGATGCAGCCTACCTGGAATGGCTAACAAAACATTCGGCTCAGCAAGTGATGCCACTCTCAGATAGGCAAGCAGAGAATGTGAGGAGTATAGACTGATGAATCCTGTCAATGAACTAAAAATCATCGCCCAGGAAGTCGCCGTCTGCACACAATGTAAGCTACACCATTCCCGGAAACTAGCTGTTGCCGGAGAAGGTCCAGCCAATGCATCTATCATGTTTATTGGTGAAGGCCCAGGTTTCCATGAAAATGAACAAGGCCGTCCATTTGTAGGTGCAGCCGGCAAATTACTGGAAGAGCTACTCGGGAGTATAGGGTTACAACGAACCCAGGTTTACATTACGAACATTGTAAAATGTCGTCCGCCAGGCAACCGCGACCCAGAGCCTGAAGAAATCCAGGCCTGTAACGACTACTTAGAACGCCAAATCCAGGCTATAAATCCCCAGGTGATCGTCACTCTTGGACGTTATTCGATGGGCAGATTTATGCCAAATGGTAAAATCAGCCTGATCCATGGGCAAGCGATGCGCATCAAAGGCCGGTTAATTGTCGCCATGTATCATCCGGCGGCAGCCTTGCACCAACGCTCGCTGCTCTCAGTAATCCAGGATGATTTTTCCCGCCTGCCCGAATTACTTACCCAGGCCAGCCAGGAAGTCGAGGTTCAAGAAGACGAAAACCCTGATCCTAAACCGAAAGGTACAGCTACACAGCTCAGCCTGTTTTAGTGCTAACAAATGTACGTCAAAGCGAGATATCCAAAACGATCATAGTGCCGATCCTGTAAATTAGGCATCAAATTTTTATACAAGGATAAATTCGATGAGTTCCAATATTCAACTAGAGCTACGCAAGAAACTCGAAGACCGCACCGCACAGGTGATGATTTTAGGTTTAGGTTATGTTGGCTTACCTCTGGCAGTAGTCTTTGCCGAGGCAGGCTTTCAAGTGACGGGTATCGACCCCGACCGCCGTAAGGTCGACACCATCCAGCGCGGGGAAAGCCATATTCAAGATATCCCCACCGAGCAGGTAGCTCGATTGGTGCAGGCTGGGAAATTAAAAGCCACCACAGACTTCGCGGTTCTGAATCAGGCTGATGCAGTCAGTATCTGTGTACCCACGCCGCTGCGCAAGACAGGCGACCCCGATCTTTCCTATATCCTATCTGCGACCGATGAATTGGCCAAATATGTTCATCCCGGCATGGTGGTTGTCCTGGAATCAACCACTTACCCAGGCACGACGCGTGAAATTTTATTGCCCAAATTCGAAGAGATCGAGGGATTGAAGACCGGCGAAAACTTCTTCCTGGGTTTTTCGCCAGAACGCGTAGATCCCGGACGTGAGGACTGGACGACCCTGAACACCCCCAAAGTGATTGGCGGTATCACCCAGGCTTGCTCCGATGTGGCAGCGGTCTGGTACGCCCAGGCGTTGAAAACCGTCGTGCCAGTTTCCTCAGCCGAAGTTGCCGAAATGGCCAAATTACTGGAAAACACATTTCGTATGATCAATATTGGTCTGGTCAACGAAATGGCGCTTATGTGCGCCCGCCTGGGTGTAGATGTCTGGGAAGTTATTGATGCTGCGGCAACCAAGCCATTTGGCTTTATGAAATTCACCCCAGGGCCAGGCCTGGGTGGGCACTGTATCCCAATTGACCCGCTCTACCTGTCTTGGAAACTACGCGCATTGAATTACACTGCCCGTTTCATCGAGCTGGCCTCCGAGATCAACACAGGAATGCCTCGCTACGTGGTCGGGTTGGTGCAGGATGCGCTCAATGATCAGGCCAAATCGATCAAGGGTAGCAATATCCTGGTCTTAGGGGCTGCTTATAAGCCAGATATCGATGACCTGCGCGAATCGCCAGCCTTGGATGTGATTGGCCTGTTGGAGCAAAAAGGCGCTCACGTCTCTTATCACGATCCTTACGTCCCTTGCATCGCCCATGAGCACTGGACACGCGAAAGTGTGCCCGATATGATGGCTGCAGTGCGCGAAGCAGACTGTGTAGTGATCATAACCAATCACAAAGTTTATGATTATCCCGCCATTCTGGATGCAGCCAAATTGATTGTTGATTCACGCAACGCTTTTGGGAAAATCGGACGCGACAATCCTAAGGTTGTGCGGCTGTAATCGATCAGCGACAAGAGTGAGCCACTAGCTTACTGGCTCACTCTTGATATTGTCGAAAATAGTTCTCCAGATCGGGGAGTAACATGAGTACATACTTGGTCACTGGCGCAGCCGGTTTTATTGCCTCCCGCGTGGCAGGTCTGCTGCTGGATGCAGGACATAATGTCTTTGGCGTTGACAACATGAATGACGCCTACGATGTACGTATGAAACATTGGCGTTTAAACCAGCTTAACCGTTATGCCAATTTTCGCTTTACCGAGCTGGATATTAGCCAACATAATGTACTGATAGATGCAGTAAAAATGGATCTCGCTGAACGCGGACAGTCCAGTTATGATGCTGTGATCAACCTGGCAGCTCGGGCAGGTGTGCGCCAATCCGTGCTTAACCCATGGGTGTATGTGGACACGAATGTTACAGGCACATTGAACTTGTTGGAGCTATGCAACCAGGTCAAAATTCCAAAATTCATACTCGCTTCTACTTCCAGCATTTATGGGGAGAATGCTCCCTTACCAACTTCAGAAGAAGCCGATAGCGACCACCCTTTACAGCCATACTCGGCTACTAAGAAAGGCGCTGAAGCGCTGTGCCACGCCTATCACTATCTCAACGGGGTGGATGTCACCGTTTTTCGCTATTTCACAGTCTACGGTCCGGCAGCTCGCCCGGATATGGTGATGTTCCGCTTCGTGCAGTGGATCAAAGAAGGCCGCCCGGTATATCTTAACGGCGACGGAGAGCAGTCACGTGGTTTTACCTATTTGGATGATATCGCCCGCGGCACTATCCTCGGATTAAAACCGCTAGGATACGAGATTATCAATCTGGGTGGTCACGAGGTGATCAAAATCAATGAGCTGATCCAGATTCTGGAAGCCAGTCTGGGCCAGAAAGCCCAGGTGGAATATCTACCACGCCATCCAGCAGACATGCTCACCAATTGGGCCAATGTGGAAAAAGCTCGCCAATTGATCGGCTGGGAACCACAAGTTGGATTGGAAGAAGGCATCCAAAACCTGGTGGATTGGTATCTCGCAGAAAGAGCCTGGGCAAGCCAGATAGCCACGATTTAATCTCGCTATGTTTCGTGCCCTGTACCGGCCGATTCAGGCATATATCGGCAAAATCCTGCAAAACACAATGATCAGACGACTGATCAAAAATTCAGGTTATCTATTCAGCGCCACCGGAATATCGGCGGCGCTGAGTATGTTACAGGGTATCCTGACTGCCCGGCTGCTGGGGGTCGCTAACTACGGGTTGTTGGGTAGCATCATGCTCTTCACCAGCGTGATCAATAAATTCGCTTCCTTCCGGATGGCCGAGTTGGTGATCAAGTACATCGGTCAGCACAATGAAGAAAAGAACAACCAGCAATCTGCAGCGATTTTCAAGGCTGCCAGTCTGGCAGAAATGCTGGCCTCCATCCTGGCTTTTAGCCTGATCTGGCTATTGGCGCCTTTAGGCGCGGTCTACCTCGCTAAAGATGCCAGCCTCACTGACTGGTTCCGGTTATATGGTGTCATCGTCCTGGCAAACCTGATCGCCGAGAGCGCTACAGGCTTGTTGCAAATCTTTGACCGCTATCGAAAAATTGCGATTACCGGAGTCCTCCAAAGCCTGGTATCGCTATTCTTCATTTCGATCGCGTTCATCTTCCAGGGCGGTATGCAAGAAATTCTGCTGTCCTATATCGCCGGGAAAATAGTCAGCGCGATTGGCCTGACCTGGCTGGCCTGGCAAGAAGCCCGACGCCAGTGGGGAACAGGATGGTGGCGAGTGCCATTGCGCGTTCTCCGTCCACAAGCGCGCGAGCTGGCTCATTTTGCAGTCAGTACCAATATCAGCGCGTCGTTGAACCTGGTCAACAAAGATAGTGAATTATTATGGGTATCTTTCTTCCGCACACCTTTAGAGACAGGCTATTACCGCCTGGCGCTCACCCTGGCCAACCTGATCCAGATGCCGGTCAGCCCGCTGCCGCAAGCCACCTATCCAGAACTCTCGCGTGAGGTCGCCCGCAATAATTGGCCAAATGTAAGCTACATCCTGCGTCAGGGCTCACGGATGGCAGGGCTTTACACCCTGGCAGCATCTGGGGTGCTGATTCTGGGTGGCGGACTTTTAATCCGTTATTTCTACGGTCCGGATTATTTGCCTGCTTATCCGGCGTTAGTGATCTTGTTGATCGGCTTTTTTGCTGCCAATACTTTTTACTGGAACCGGATCGCGCTGCTCTCCTTGGGCCGCCCAGATTATCCCACAAAGGTCAACCTGGCCCTGGCAGCTTTGAAACTCCTGGGGATCTTGTTGCTGGTGCCGCGTTATGGCTACCTGGCGAACTCAGCCTTGCTTGCAGGTTACTATATCTTCAGCGTTGGCCTGAATGCTTTGAAAACACAGCAAATCCTGCGCCAAAAAGCCCTGGCCGTGTCCGACTGAAGACATGGTATGCTTGCGCAATAACGATGAAAATTGCACTGATCGCTCCTACATATTTACCTGCGCGCAGGGCAAATACCTTCCAGGTGATGAAAATGGCCCAGGCGCTGGTACAGCGTAGCCATAGCGCAGAGGTCCTCGTCCCCGATCCTCAGACGGTCGAAACGCGGAAGTCCACTTTGGAGCAAAGGTCCTGGGTAGCGCTCGCTAACCAGTACGGCCTGGAAGCCCAATTTCCTGTACGCTGGCTGCCAGTAAGGCCAGGCTGGCGCAGCTACGATTACGGCTGGAAAGCAGTCCAAACCGCAAGATACAGCCAGGTCGATCTGATCTACACACGCCTGCCCCAAGCTGCGGCGATCTCCAGCCTGTTGGGAACTCCGACCATTCTAGAAGTGCATGATTTTCCGCAGGGCCTCGCCGGTAAGGTGCTATTCCGCTACTTTCTGAGCGGGCGGGGAGCGCAGCGGGTGGTGGTCATCACGCGCGCTTTGGCTGATGAGCTGACAGGTACCTTTGGCCCACAGGTGGTTGAACCTTTTAGGTTAATCACCCCTGATGGAGTCGACCTCGAGCGTTTTGTTTCCCTGCCTTCCTCCCCCGATGCCCGCCATAAACTGGGATTGATTGAACGCTTTACCGTGGGCTACACCGGGCATCTCTATCCTGGACGGGGAGTCGAGTTAATCCTGGAACTGGCCTCTCGGCTGCCAGAAGTCACGTTTTTGCTGGCAGGTGGCGAACCGGCCCAAGTAGCCCATCTACAAGAGCTTACCGGTCAGCGCCAGATTTCAAACGTGATCCTGACAGGATTTATCCCCAATGCTGACCTCCCATGCTATCAGGCAGCTTGTGAGATGCTTCTCATGCCATACCAGGCACAAGTTGCAGCTTCTTCAGGCGGGGATATTGGGCGCTACCTCAGTCCAATGAAATTATTCGAATACCTGGCGTGTGGCAGAGTCATCCTGGCCAGTAATTTACCCGTTTTACAAGAAATCCTTAATCCGATGAATTCCATTTTGCTACCCCCTGAGGATAGCAATGCCTGGCTTAATGCGATCCAGAATGGATTACAATTTCCAGAGCGCACGCATGCTCTGGCCGTACAAGCAAAGCTGGATGCCCAGCAGTACACCTGGACTGCGCGCGTCGAAAAAATATTTGGGAATGCATAAAAGCAAAACCTACAAACGAATTAATCAACATCGACCGTGATCAAATCTATGCTCAATAACTCCAGGCTGAAATGGCTCTATCTGACTGCTGGCTGCGTGAGTGCTGCATTACTCCTCGCCTGGTCCGCCAGTCATTTCCAAACGTTACAGGATTGGCCAGTTTATCTGGCTGCCATTCTGATCTCAGCCATGATTCTGCTGGGTGGATGGTGGTTGCTGCAGATCAGCGAGCATGGTACGCTGCCCGGATGGTTAGGCTCAGCCCTGCTCCTGGCGGCTGCTTTGCGCCTGTTTGCAGGTGCAACCTGGTCTCAGCTAATGCCCATCCACGGACATGGCACCCCGGAAGAGCAAGCGGGATATATCATGTCCGATGCCTATACACGCGATCGCACCGCATGGGATCTGGCTACTTCTGAAAAGCCACTCCTGCGTGCCTTCCAGGGCACCTTTCGCAAGGCAGATCAGTATGGAGGCCTCTTATTCATCAGTGCCCTGGTTTACCGGACCGTGGGCA
Source organism: uncultured Anaerolineaceae bacterium (assembly GCA_964463505.1). Classification (GTDB taxonomy): domain Bacteria; phylum Chloroflexota; class Anaerolineae; order Anaerolineales; family UBA4823; genus JAJZSS01. The sequence goes on along the minus strand of CAYXDC010000050.1, from coordinate 1,392 downwards.
GCTCGCAGCATCTTCCGTTGGTGATGGTAGCAATATCTGCGGCAGTTTCATCGCTGGCAGTCATTTTTACCTGGGGCTTTGCGCGCCGTGCCTGGAATGCGCGCGTCGCACTGATCGCAACCTGGGGAGTCGTTCTCTACCCCGAAGCCGTACTGCTGGGCAGCTCACAAATGCGGGAAGCTTTTACGATCAGCCTGGCAGCCATGGCATTTTACGGCTTGATAAGTTATCTACAGGAGCACACCTGGCCCAGCCTGCTGTGGGTCCTGTTCCCATTGCTGACATACCTGGCGTTTTCCCCTCCCTTCGCGGCCTTATTATTAGCCGGGCTGGGATTGACTGCCATCCTGGCTCGCCGGCCCACTCGGGCACAAAGCCACAAACCTCAACGCTGGTTGTGGGGAGTAATTCTGGTTTTATTTGTTCTGACGATCATTGGCCTGTGGTTTAGCTGGCGCAGCTTTGCTCCAGAAGGGATCACGAATCCCCTGGACCTTATAAACTGGTGGCTGCGCAAATCGGCTGCCTGGCAAGCCTACCAGAGTGAACGCGCCTCCGGGTGGATGCAAAAAGTGTTTGATGGTACACCAGAAATCCTGCACATTCCCATCCTGGTTGGGTATGGTGTTCTGCGGCCCTTCCTACCCGCAGCGGTGATCGCCAGCAGCAGCTCCCCGCTCTGGCCATGGATCACGATTTGGCGTGCTGCAGGCTGGACTATCCTGTTGGGTCTGTTGCTCTATGCGACATTGCGCGCCTGGAACCGTAAGGAAAATGATCGGATTGCTCAGGCTTTTACAATCTTTGTCTGGTTGGTGATCCTGGTTGCTTCCTTCCGAGGCGGTGGCGATCAGGATGACAATCCACGCTACCGGGCTGCATTTGCATGCGTCCAGGTAGCCCTGGCGGCATGGGCGTGGGTCTCATACCGCCAAAGCAGGGATGTCTGGTTTCGCAGAGCTATTATCTCTCTGGGATTGGTCATAGCCTGGTTTTTTCCCTGGTATTTGCGCCGTTACACTCCTTTAGAATGGCCCATTGTTGAGTTGCTTCCAACCATCGGGCTGGGCTTGGCTTCGGCGCTCTTGTATCTGGCCTGGGATTGGCGACGTAGTAAGTCGCCGGCTGAAAATGGTTCTACCTCAAGTCAGGATTAACATCACACTTGACCCGCACAAACTGGAGATTATAATTCAGCGGTTGAATTTTAAAGCGAGGAAAGCATATGCCTAGCGCCCTGATTACAGGCATTACCGGACAAGATGGTTCTTACCTGGCTGACCTGCTGTTAGCCAAAGGTTACAACGTGATTGGCATGGTCCGCCGGACCAGCACAGTGACTTTTGAGCGTCTCAGCCACATTCAGGACCAGATCACCATTCTCCAGGGAGA
>CAYXDC010000049.1:13640-24271 GCA_964463505.1 uncultured Anaerolineaceae bacterium | reverse complement strand
GAAAATTGATATTTTGACTTAAGTCAATGCGGATTTTATGATACCCGATTATAGTCAAGATGACCACAAAATTGGAAGGTGGATAACCACCTTCTAAGATGCTGCCATGTGGAAAGGCTGCTGGTTGGTCGTTATGAGTTGAAAGGAGCACTGATAAATGCAAGGAGTCAAAGAACGTTTCAACTATCTGTTCAGTTCCACGCGCGGCCTTTCCATGGTAGCCATTGGCCTGATAGCGCTGGTATCTGCTGTGTGGGGCACGCTCTCAGGACCACTGGCAGAGCTGGGGGTAAAGGAGTTCATGATTGATTTATTAGGCATGAGCATCTTCCAGGCTGAGCGGGAAGGTCGTATGATTATGCTTTACCACAGCATTGCCATGGCAGTGGTGGCGATCCAGGTTTACTTTATCACCGGCATTATATCGATGAAAGAGTGCGAGCGGGTCAAAGTTAATGCCACGGTTACGGTAGGCTACATGATGGCTATGTTCTTTGGCCTGGCTTTTGGTTATTTTGGCCATAACTGGATTTATCATGGCCTGTTCATTACGGGACAGGCTCTGGTATTCTGGGCTGGTGTGTTGTTGGCAGCCGCTCTCTGGCCATGGCGCAAAGAATACTACATTTCAGATACTGCTTACGCCCGTACACGGAGTGGTTTGGATCTCGAGCGCACTGCATTTTTTGTGGTTGCTGTTGCCATGTTGGGATCATCTTTTTTTGGGGCGATTGCGGGTATGTACTATGGCAATGGATTTGAAACCTTCCTGGCCGAAACCACAATTCGCGAGCCTCATAAAACCATCCTGCAAAAATCAATTATCGGACATCTACATATTATGTTGGCGTTGTTAACAACAGGCGTATCGCTGGTGATTGGGCGCTGGTTGGATTTCAAAGGCATCTGGCAAAAAATGGCTATGCCTCTCTATATCGTTGGGTCAGTGATCTTGACTTTTGGAGCCTGGTCGGTGATGGTCGTGGAATGGGCGCACACCACGATTTATGTTGGCTCAACATTTATCTTGTTAGGCGCCTTATTTTTGGTGATCTATGGCTTTGGGAGATTAATCCGCACAGGATTGGAAAAGCGTGGACTTAAGAAAGCAGGTTTATTCATAAGATTGGCTGCATTGGTCGATGATCCATTAAAGTTTGGATCGTTATGGCAAATGATCTTCATGAACTTCACAGTCAGTGGGGTGGGTATATTCATGGCCGTGCGGCTGGATGAAATAATTCGCGTCTGGCCATATCGCGATGAGCGCATCCTCCTGGCAGGGCACTGGCATATTCTGGCCACGCTGACGGCTACGGTGATGCTCTTTTATTATGCAGACCTGATGGGATTGCAAGGACGGGCGCGGAAAATCTTTGGCTGGGCAGTGATAATTTTCTCGGATCTGGCATTTGGCTCTGTGACTGTCTTTGGTATGAAACGTTTGTTTGTCGATGAAGCCAGCCAGCAGCCGACTGTGGATACTTTGATGGTTCTGGCAGATCTGGCTTTGGTGATCGTCCTTTTAGCACTGGCCGCTTTCCTTATCTGGCTGCTGGTCGATTTCTTCTCGAAAAATGGGCGATGGAAAAAGGATGTCAATTTATCATCTTCCCAGGAGGTGAAAGCATGAAGCGCACAACAATCCTGGTCGCTTTCCTGGCGTTTGGGCTCATTGGTTGCGCACCTATACTCTCTCAATCGAATCCACCTCTGGTTGTGGATACGGGTGTTGATCCAGAGAATTGGGCTTTGATCCCAGCCGGTGAATTCTTTGAAGGTCAGTTTAATCATACCCAGACCATTGACTATGATTACGAAATGATGGTCACCCTTGTGACGAATACGCAGTTTGCTGAATATCTGAATGCCTCCCTGGCTGACGGAACGCTCAAAGTGGATGGGGATTATATCGCTGGGTATCATCCGGGTGAAGAATTCCATGCCTACGAGCATGAAATGGAAATCCCTGCTGGGGATTACCCACATGTTCCACTGGCTGACGACAGCCTGCGCATTGATCAATCCAACGGCATATTCTCTGCGCGCGCTGGCTATGAAAACCACCCGGTGGTGATGGTAAGCTGGTTTGGAGCAAACGCATACTGTGATTACTATGGTTGGCGATTACCTACCGAGCTTGAATGGGAGAAAGCCGCGCGAGGCACCGATGGGCGTCCTTTCCCCTGGGGCGAGGAATTTAATAATGCGCATGTTAATGCCTATTTCAGCCGTGACCCGTTTGAATGGACTTTAGGCAAAGCCGGAGATACCACACCAGTTGGTTTTTACAATGGGCAGACATATGAAGGCTACCAGACCATCGACTCACCCAGCCCGTATGGTGTGTATGATATGGCCGGCAATGTATGGCAATGGACATTAGATGACTATCCAGATCAGCACTATCGTTATCTGCGCGGTGGCAGCAAAGCAGAATATGAATTTATGCTGCGCACCTGGATGCGCAATAGCTCTGGTCCTGAGTATATGAGCCCAAATGCTGGTTTTCGTTGTGTGAGATAATAGGTAGAATATGGCAACTTCAGCCCAAACCCACAAGCTTGCTCCTCAATCAGTTGTCTTTCGGGTAATGAAAACGAAATTACGCCTGTACTGGAAGCTGATCAAAAGCCTGCAAACTGGATTATTACTGGCTACTGGTATGGCTGGTTTTGTTAGCTTCGCCTGTCCAGTGACCAACTTTTCCACTCTAGCGGCGTTGGCTGGCAGCTTGTTTCTGGCAATCAGCGGTAGCACGGTTTTGAATATGGTGTATGACCGGGATATCGATGCCAGGATGGGACGGACGACCGGGCGGCCCATCCCCTCCGGACAGATCAGCCCCCGCACGGGGCTGATCCTGGGGCTGGGGCTCTCCATTACTGGCGTAGCCTGGGGTCTGCTCATGCAGCCCCTGTACGGGCTGGTCGTATTTGCCGGGTTGTTTTTTGATGTGGTAGTTTATACCATGTGGCTGAAGCGCCGGACACCCTGGTCGATCATCTGGGGTGGTATCTCCGGCGGTATGCCTGTGCTGGCTGGACGTGTTTTAGCAGTAGGCGAGATTGACGCAGTCGGCTTATTGCTCGCTCTGGGAGTCTTGTGTTGGATCCCCACCCATATCATGACCTTCAATATGCGCTACTATGATGATTACAAACGCGCTGGTGTGCCCACATTCCCCTCTGAGTATGGCTATGGAGTTACACGGCTGATCATTGCCCTGGCAAGCGTGCTGGCAGCCGGATCATTCGGATATGCTGCATTTCTGATCGGCTTGGACTGGGGTTATCTGCGCTTGCTTTCGGTTCTATCCGTGGGGATGTTCTTCCTGGCAGGGGTGAGCCTGATCAAGCCATCTGAGAAGGTGAACTTCGGTTTATTCAAGTACGCCTCTTTGTATATGCTGAACACCATGCTGTTGATCCTATTACAGGCGATCTAATGGCCAAACTATCTATGCTCGACCGTATTTTGTTACTACTGACTGGCTTGTTGGCGGCCTATCAAGTGGTAGCTGGGATCGACGGAAAGCCAACCATGGTGATCGTTGCTTACACGGTTGCTTTTGGGGTATTGTTAATTGCTGGCCTGCTGATTTTGATCATTGGAATGGAAATTTTGGACAGTTCGTTCGTGGCGATCGTGGCGACGTTGATCCCACTGAGCTTATCCTTAGGTATTGTTGCCGAGCATTTTCCTGAATGGCAAACGACCTATCTACTCCTGGTTGTTGTTGGCTTCGTTTTAGTATTGGCTACGCGCCTGCTCCTGCCCGGGAATCTCGCCACACTTTCCCTGATGGTGGTGCATGGCATCTCTGGCCTGCTAATTTTTGGTCTACCGTTCTACCTCAGCCTGACTGGAAGGACGCCGCTGGGCTTTCTCCTGGTGGGTGTGGGCGGTGGTCTGATTGGTTTAGGCGGCCTGCTGTTGTCTTTCCTGAAGACTGGTCATCCCATTCTGAGTAGAAGTATGATTCTGGCGGTTCTACCGGGATTGCTGGTACTGATGACGGCTGCTTTTGTGTTCGGATTTTACCTGGCATGAATACCCAACCCAGTGTTCAATGGAGACTACGGCAGTTCCGTTACCGGTTGGTGGGAGTGCATTGCCTGCAGTGTGGGCGTCCCCTTTTGTCCGGGCGTCTGACTTGCCCGTACTGTGCCCAAGTTAACCACCCCTATACACAGGCTGTTTTCAGCTCAAAGCCAGCCGCAGACATCCATCTTGCGCCCCTGGAAGCACTCAAACTACCATAAACTGCTTTCTGGCAAATAATTTTCTCAGAGTGCTGAGTAAATCCTGAAACCACCTTCATAGGCTGCCAGGTACACATAACCATCCTGGTAGCGAACATCCCGCGCCCGTCCTAGTACAAGGCTGTAATCGATCAAGTCAATTTGGGCTGGATTCGATATATCTACGGCATACAAGCCTTTGGTCCAGTCTGTCAGATAAGCCACATTCCCATTAACCCACGCGCTGCGCACCGTGCCCCCTGTACGATATTGACCCACTTTTACAGGCTGGGAAGGATTGCTTAAATCCAGCATGACCAGGCCAGAGGTGCCGTCTGCGACATACAAGCGGTCGCCTGAGATTTCGGCTTGTCAGGATTTTGGATATCAAAACTCCGTAATCTTAATCTTGATGTTCTGCGCTCAGCCGTCCCGGGTGTCCTGCCGGCAAACTTTTCTTGAAATGGCTGAACCAATAGCTGTAAATCCCCAGAACAAGCAGAGAGCCATAATAAACGAGCATTCCGACAACAACGAGACGCCCTGAGAAAGGTCCGATGGATGCACGGGAGATTATTTCTGTTAACGATGTGGTTGATGTCGGATGCGACATCAGGACGACCACCCAGCTACCCAATAGAATTGCATAGATCCACTGGTAGTTGCGTCGTAAACGCCGGCCCAGCGCCTCCCACCAGGGCATATGAAAGTGTGGCCATTCCATGTCGTGAGCCAGAGTGTCAGCCCATTCGGGCATTTCCACTTTTGAGCCGTTTAGCAGAGGGCGATAGAAATTTATCTCAATCATGCGGGCACGCGAGCGCCAGATGTCAAAAAAACGATAACGGCGCGCCTCCATCAGCATTAAGAAAGTGCAAAATAGGGAGATAATGGGGATCAGTACGTGGCGTTCAGCGCTCTTGTCACTAAATACGAAGCTTAGTGCTGTGGCGCTCAAGACTACTGCCCAATGAGTGGTGGTGTCGATGCGTGTACGCCAGGCTGTAGCCTCACTCAGCTCGCCACGATAGAGGTGCACCATGGCATTGATGAATTCACTGCGTGTTGTGTGCTCAAGGTCAAAACGTTGTGAATGTATTGGATGATCGAATGGTTCCGTCATATCAAGTTCCTCCATAAGATCTCATTTTATGTAGAGCGGTGATGTCGGTCTCAAACACCCCTGTTCTTCGCTCCTGCTGATCGATCATGATTCTATTGCTAATCATAACATTAGGGTGGTATAAAGAGTTATAGAAGGGCGATCCAAAACTGAGGCCGGGTTACTTGGCTTGATCCAACAAAAAAGGACATGCAATGGGCATATCACGGAAGATAATTCGTGGAGCGGATATCTATACGCCATTTGACAGGCTATTGAATAAGGCCGTAATGGTGGAAAATGGGCGTATTTTTCGTGTAGATGATGCCGTTCCGACGACGGGTTGGTCCGATGCAGAGCATATCGATGCAAACGGACTGATACTGATCCCTGGACTGATTGAGCTCCAGATCAATGGGGCGTTTGGCCTGGATTTCACCGCTGAGCCCGATGCGATCTACCCGGTTGCCCAGAAATTGCCGCGTTTCGGTGTAACCAGCTTCCTGCCAACGATCATCACCTCGCCTCTGGAGCGCATTGCCCGCGCCCAGGCTTTGCTCCAGGCCGGAGCTCCTGCGGGTTTCCGGGGCGCGCGACCTCTCGGATTGCATATAGAGGGGCCGTTCCTGAATCCTGAACGCAAGGGCGCTCATCGTCCGGAATATCTGCGCTCGCCCAGCCTGGACGATTATGCGGGTTTATCTCCTGATACAGGTGTACTGCTCGTTACTCTCGCTCCCGAGTTGCCTGGTGCGCTGGAGATCATTTCGGAATTGACGCGCCGAGGGATAGTGGTCAGTTCAGGGCATTCCATGGCAACGTTCGACCAAGCTCGGGAGGGTTTCCGCTGCGGCGTCCGCTATGCGACCCATCTTTTCAACGCCATGTCGCCTCTATTGCAGTTTGAACCTGGATTGCCAGGCGCGGTTCTGGCCCAGCCAGGGCTGCGCTTTGGTTTGATCGCAGATGGAATTCATGTTCACCCGGCACTGGTCGAGCTGATCTGGAAACTGACTGGGCCGGGTCGGTTGACCCTGGTAAGTGATGCGATGGCTGCGTTGGGGATGCCCCCCGGTAAATACGTATTAGGAGATTATGAAGTAAATGTGGATGCATCCTCCGCCAGGTTGTTGAACGGTGTGCTGGCGGGCAGTATTCTGACGCACACGGACGCCATACGAAATTTAATAGCCTATAGCGGTTGTTCGCTGGGAGATGCGCTGACCTGCCTGACGACCACCCCGGCAGATTTGCTCGGCATGGGAGATTTGATCGGTCAGATTGCTCCTGGATTTCAGGCTGATCTGGTTTTGGTGACGCCGGATTTACAAGTTGTGCGTTGTTGGGTGCAAGGCGAGCTGGTGTATGAGGCTTGAGCGCACTGAAAATACCGAACAGTCGCCGCGCGCAATTCCCCCTTGACTGAGTATTGGTTTGTAGATAGAATAATAATTAATTATTCAACTTGAATAATTAATTGACGCAATGGGGTCCCTCAACTATGATCAGTTCAACAATTGTAGGGAGCAATATTAATCGAGTCAAGGCTCACAACATGCGTGCAGTCTTGCTGCGCCTGCTTTACCATGAGCCGGCTTATCGGGTTCAGATCGCTGAACAAACTTCCCTCTCCACCACGACCATAACCAATATTATCGACGAATTATTAGCCCTGGGCCTGGTGGACGAAGAGGGCACTGAGCAGCTATCCGGTCGTAGAGGGGTAGGTCGTCCGCGTTCGGCCTTGCGCCTGAACAAGGATGCTCGTTTTGCAATTGGCGTTCAGATTGGCGTCGAGCTGTATCGCATCGCGATCGCCAACCTAAAAGCTGAGATATATATCAGTCACTCGTATACCTTCTCTCGAGCAACACCGCCTGAGAAAATTTTTCAGGAAATAACCCAACAGATCGAGAATATCATCACTGAGAGTAAATTAGATCGCCAGCGCATCATGGGCGTTGGGGTAGGAGCAGCCGGCCTGGTCAATTATATGACCGGGGTCAACCTTATGTCCTATAACCTGGGCTGGCAAAACGTACCGATCCGAGATTGGCTGAGTGAGCAATTGAATTTACCGGTGGTCGTAGACAATAACGTGAAAGCCATGGCGTTGGGTGAAGCTTTCTTCGGCGCTGGGCGGAGTATTAGTTCGCTGGCATTTGTGTATGGGCGTGCAGGGGTTGGATCGGGGATTGTAATTGGTAACCGGTTGCTGCGCGGCGCGGACCTGGGGGCGGGTGAAATTGGGCATATGATCATTGAAGCTCGCAATGGTAAGAATTGCCGCTGTGGACAATGTGGTTGTCTGGAGACTTTAGTATCAGAGCCAGCCCTGGTCCAGGAGGCCGAGCGAGCTGCTTTAGCGCACCCCACTGGATTGCTGGCGGCTAAGCTTCAGTCAGGCGAGGGTCGACGAAGCGATCTCTTGTTCCAGGCGGCGCGAGAAGGTGACCCACAAGCCATAGAAATTGTTGAACTAGCCTCGCATTATCTGGGAATCGCTTTGGCTAATTTGGTAAACCTTCTCAACCCGCAGATGATCGTCTTGGGTGGTTTGTATGTCCAGGGGCAAGACTTGATCCTTCCCATTGCTCGAGAAACCCTGGGTGGGACTGCTTTTGCTGGTTTGGGTAAAAAAGTTGAACTGAGGGCAACCAGTTTTGGCTGGCAGGCGGGGATTGTCGGGGCAGCCTCTCTGGCATTGACGAACTTGTTCTATCTTAATCCGGAGCAACTCTGATTTATGCTTGGGTAACATTTATTGGATGGAATGCTGGATCCGGGAAATGTTGACCCTCTTCACCTTATCAATTATTTTTCCAACACAGGAGAGTTCTGATGAAGCTATTTCTTGACAGTGCCATTGAAGAAGAAGTGAGTTATGCGTTGGATGCTTTTGATATTGATGGCATTACCACGAACCCGCGCCACGTCCAGGTTGCTGGTAAACCTTTCATGACCACTATCCGCAACATCGCCAAACTGGTAGAAGGCACCGATAAACCGATATCTGTGGAAGTCAATCCACACTTTGTTACCTATCAGGATATGCTCACAGAGGCAGAGAAACTGGCTGCGATTTCACCCAACTTCGTGATAAAGCTTCAATGTATCGAGCCGGCTTTCAAGGTGGCGCGCACGCTGGCGCAAATGAATATCCGCACCAATATCACCCTCGTATTCAACGCAGCTCAAGCATTGATGGCCATGAAATCTGGCGCTTATTTTGTTTCACCGTTTATTGGTTGGAAAGAAACCAATGGTGAAGAGACACGCGGTTTCATCGATGACATTGTTGCCATCCGCGATAATTACGGTTTCTCTACGGAGATTATCGTAGCTGCAGTTCGTAATGGGCGCCAGATTGTCGATTCGGCTGTTTCGGGCGCTGATATTGTTACCGCTGGTCTGTCTGTGTTCCAGGAAGCCTTCGACCATCCTTACACCCATGATGGCATCCGGCGCTTCACCAACTTCTGGGATAAATCACAATACGAGTAGGATTTTACAAACCCCTCGGCGGAATCTTTTACAGTTATTTGTGATAGCCAGTGCTGGTCAACAGCAGCCAACCAACTCCGTAATTCGCTAATAATAGCTTGACAAATCGGGCTATCAACCAGCGAATTACGTCACTGAGGTAAGTGGTGGGGAGAATTGAAGCCATCAGGAGAACATCATGCGTCATATCTTCGTTAATTTGAAACGTTTTGAAGTCCCGAAATCACGCGGCGGGTTGTGTCCCCAGGATGACCCTATCGATTGGATCGAAAGCGTCATCAGTGATAGTGTCCGTTTAGGCCTGGGAACTCATGCGGATTTGAGGCTGGCATACCTCGTACCGGAAGGGTTGCTGAATGCTGCCATCCGGAAATTGAATTCTTTCCCAGGCGAGCAGACCCGCATGCTGGCAGTGGGCTGCCAGGCTGTTCATTGGGAGAATATCCAGCCAGGGAAGAATTTTGGCGCTTTCACCTCCAGCCTGCCGGCGGCAGCGGCTGCGTCCCTGGGTAGTCAATGGGCGATCATTGGGCATTCTGAGGAACGCAAGGCGAAGATGCAGGTGATGCAAGCCTACGAACCAAATATCGAAAACGACCATGTGCTGCAGGTGATCTCGAACCGGGCAATCGACAAGCTTATCCGGGCTGAAGTAGTCTGTGCCTTAAGTTCGGGCTTGCAGGTATTGCTGTGTGTTGGCGAATCGGCTGAGGAGCGTGGGGAGGGTGAGTTTGCCCAACGACAGCCTCGCATAACCGAGGTCTTGAAAGCCCAGCTCCTGAACGGTTTGCAGGCACAGAAAGCAGCACTGGAAGCGGGTCGCATTGTGGTTGGTTATGAACCCGTCTGGGCGATCGGACCAGGCAGAGTGCCACCTGGCCCAGATTATATAAGTATCGTCTCTGCCTTGATCAAACAAATCGTCCGGGAAAATTTTGACGCTGAGGTAGCCGTTGTTTATGGTGGCGGGCTGAAAGAAGAGAACGCCGCGTTGATTGCTGGCATCCCTACCATTGATGGCGGCCTGGTAGCCCTGACACGCTTTACGGGTGAGATTGGGTTCGATGTGCGCGAGCTAAATAGTATTATTGAAAAGTACCTGTCTGCTGGATAAAAATATTCCAGGCTAAATTGAACCCTTGTGAGAGGAATCAAACTATGAAAGTTGTTCAGTTTGAATATGGGGAGGGCACCCTCGGTGCTACTCTGCCTGATTCAGCAGAAATCTTTGTTCCTGGGGAGACTGTCCTGGATCCCCCATTCCTGGAAAATATTGTTGAAGTGACGCGTGCGTCCATTCGGAATCCGATTGGCATGCCTCCAATTTCCGAGTTGGTTGGACCAGGCTCCAAAGTGACCATCAGCTTTCCCGATCGGGTAAAGGGCGGTTACCAGCCAAACTCGCATCGCAAGGTCGCCATCCCCATACTTATTGAAGAATGTCTCAAAGCGGGGGTGAACAAAAAAGACATCCGATTAATTTGTTCTAATGGCTTACATCGAAAAAATACCGACGCCGAAATCCAGGCTATCCTGGGAGACCAGGTTTATAACGAGTTTATGCCAGCTCACCAGATCATTAATCACGATTCGGAAGACTGGGATAATTTAATCGATCTCGGATACGATGAATTGGGCGATCGGGTGATCATGAATCGTGAGGTCTACGAATCGGACCTGGCGATCATGATCGGGCATGTATTGGGAAATCCCTATGGGGGCTACTCGGGTGGCTACAAAATGGTGGCGACGGGGATCACCCATTGGAAGTCGATTGCCTC
>CAYXDC010000049.1:0-13540 GCA_964463505.1 uncultured Anaerolineaceae bacterium | reverse complement strand
GGCATGCCCCAAAATTTTCATTATGGAAATGGGCATGGCACCAACCCGATATTAATTTTGCAAGCTATCGGCGCCAATATCATCCGCCACCGGCGGGTGATGAAAGATAATTTTGTGGTGATCTGCTCATCGATCTGTAATGGATATTTCCATGATGAGGAGTTTCCTTCCTATCGCGAACTGTATGACCTGTTCCAAAAGGATTATCACAATACGCTGCCCGATGTCGAAAAATACGGAGAGTATTTTAGCCACAAGCAGGAATACATCGATAAATATCGTTTCAACTATGGCTATCACCCGTATCATGCGTTTTCAATGGTGTCTTGTGGGCATATTACCGAGCTGCATGCGGCTGCAACCTACATCGTCGGCGCCTATGCGCCTGGTTATGCGCGGGCCATGGGGATGAAAACCCGCCCGACCTTTGACAGTGCTCTGCAGGATGCTCAGCGCTATACTGGACCTGATCCCAAGATCCTGGCTTTGCCCAGGTGTTTCCGGACTGCTGCAGTCCACCTGATGATGGCGGATGATCCGCTTCCGGGTGTGTAATATTCTGCTCGCTGAATCTCAGATCTAAGCTGATGGTAGAAAAATTCCGCCCAGGCATACCAGAAGTTGGAGTTGCCTGGGCGGATTGGTAGTCCGGATAATTTCCCACACAAGAGTGAATAGGTCGTTGATCTACGCGATCTGGAAGGGCTCCTGAACAGTCAACCGTGCAGCGAACGAAAGAGAACCCGGTAATCCACTAAGAAATTTCGTGTAGCAATATATAAGTTCATTAAACAGGCAGGAGATTTGACGTGTCGTCGCTAAACCAACCTTCTGGAATTCAACGCTATTATGAATCCATCACGCGCTTGCAAGCTGAGGTAATCGAAAGCCAACAAGTTACGCTAAGCCAGGTGGCAGAAAAAATGGCGGAGGTGATCGCGCGCGATGGGCGCATCTTCTTGTTCGGTACAGGGCACTCGCATCTTCTGGTGGAGGAGACATTTTTCCGGGCTGGCGGCCTGGCGGCGGCTGTACCCATGTTTGCGCCACAAGTGCTTATGTTGCATGAAAGCGCACGCATGAGCAGTCAGTTGGAGCGCTTATCCGAGCTTGCCACGCCGATATTGGATGAATATGACCCCCAACCGGGAGAGATATTCATGGTGTTTGCTGATAGTGGTTCAAATGCACTACCCGTTCAAATGGCTATCGAGGCCAAGCAGCGCGGTCTTACCACGGTATGGCTCGGTTCGTTGAAGTATGCCCGCATTGCTCCGCTGTCGGTGCTTGGGAAAAAGCTCTATGAAGTCGTTGACTATGTAATCGATAATGGTGGCACGCCAGGCGATGCCATGATGGATGTGCAGGGTTTGCCCTGGCGAACTGCCGCCAGCTCTACTTTGATGGGTGCGTTGGTGTGGAACTGCCTGCTGACCGAAATCGTACAGCGCCTGATAAAGGCTGGAATAGAGGTACCTATCTTTGCCAGTTACAACCTGCCAGGCGCAATTGAACATAACCAGTCAATCCTGGATAAGTGGAGCCGGCTCAACCCACACCTATCCGCGCGTACCATCAAATCGAATCGCTGAGTGGAATTATCCGATGAACTCTTTCCAGGCACAGAAGATTGTTTTTCAAGACACCCATGCTGAGCTGATCACACACACGCTGCCAGCTCCGCAGGCAAATCAGGTACTGATCCGCTCAAGGCTCTCACTGATCAGCCCAGGCACAGAAAGAGCAGCGCTAACCCGAGTGTGGGATGATGCAAGCTTTCGCGCGAATCCGGGTTATGCGCTGGCTGGTGAAGTCATATCGGCGGGCGAGAACGCGGCGGGTATGCACACTGGCCAACGTGTCATTTCCTTGGTCGGTCATGCATCGCTGGCGCTGGCTTCTGCAGAGCCCTGGGTGACCCTGCCTGTTCCCGATGCGGTACGAGATGATGAAGCTGTTTTTGTTCCCCTTGCCAGTGTGGCCTTACATGCCCTGCGACGTGCAAAACTCGAGCTGGGAGAAACGCTCCTGGTCATAGGGCTGGGGATCATCGGTCAGATTGCAGTCTCTCTGGCCAGACTGCAAGGTGCACAGCAGATTATCGCCATGGACCTTTCAAACCAGCGTCTGGAATTAGCCCGCCAGCGAGGGGCTGACCAGACGATCAATCCAACTCAAGAAGATTCCGTCAGCCGCATCATGGCACTCACCGATGGCGTAGGGGCGCCTGTCATTCTGGATGCCACTGGGAATACCCGCCTGATCCCCCAGACTTTTAAGCTGGCATCTATCGGTGGCCGCATTGTAACCGTGGGCATTATCGATGAGCAGGCTGAATTACACTTCTTTAAGGAATTCCAGCAGCGCGAGCTGACCCTGATCGCCGCTAACCAGCCACGCTGCCCAACCACCCCTACCATTCGCCAGCCCTGGACTCAGCAAGCCAACCGGCAGTATTTGCTGGAACTGATGGCAACTGAAAAATTACCCGTCAGGGATTTAATTACCCACCACTTTATGTCGTCCCAGGCTGCCGAGGCTTATGAACAGGTGAAGGGTGGTGGAGCGGAGATTTTGGGTTGTTTGTTGGACTGGTCAGATTCACAGATTGAAGTTATCCGCTAAACACAGGCGGTTTGGCAGTCTCTTCATCCAGGTAGAGGATATAGTCGGGGTGCTCTTGTAGCAAGGTGGCAGGGTATTCCACACTGACATCTCCAAAGAGCGCCATGCGCACGGCATAGCGCTGCCACATTCCACCTGGGCAGTACATACGGATGCGCCGCGCCTCCAGGATATCGGCCATACCCAGGGTTACACCCATGGGAGGAAAATTATGGGGATTACCACCCGTGTTCCGGATACTGTTCATCACAATGGTATCTTCTGCCAGCGGCACAACCCGGGTGATCGAGCGCCTGAATTCATCTACTGAGATCTGGTACCAGCGCGAGATAGGCGGCTCATTGAAGGCGATATGGCCGTGATAACCAATGCCTCCATAACAGGTATCGATGCCGCCCACCGCCTGGATATCCTGGCTGATACGATCCAGGTTTAGCGGGTCTGGAAAGTGGATTTGCTCATCTGGAATGCGCAGCTCGGGATCCAGGCGATCGAACAGGGTCCTGCGCATGCTGCCCCTGAAGCTGAGTGGGTGGTCTATAGGAATCCATCTGCCTTGCCAGTCGCAATATTCATCCATATTAAAGGTATGGATATTGCGCCAGCTGATGCGTTCCCGATTGCAAATTTCTGCCAATATTGGATATTGACCAACCGGGCCGACGGGTAGAATCAGGCGTGTAGGATGCCCGGCCTGGTTGTTGGTTTTAATCTCATCCGCCAGACTGCGTGCAAATTGGGCAAATAGACTGGCAGGATCAGGTAGAATCTCGACATGTACTCGGCTTCGTTGGGGCAGGTCTTCAGGGAGAATATTCAGGTATGCGTGCAGCTCCGGCATAGGCAGGCCTCACTGATCGGATCTCGAGTGTAATTTTACTTATCTTGACATCCAACTTTGCGCCCATTATACTTCAATTAATTAATCAAATTGAAAAAATAATTTAGCTGATCAAAGATGATCTCTTCCACATCCACGCATAAATATAATGCTCCGCCTGCCTTCCACGTAATGTCCAAGCCACGCGGGTCGATATGCAACTTGGCCTGCAAATATTGCTATTTTCTTTCCAAAGAAAAACTGTATCCAGACAGTGGTTTTCGTATGTCAGATGAATTGTTGGAGAGCTATACGCGCCAATATATTCAAGCCCAACGATCTGGTGAGGTATATTTTGCCTGGCAGGGTGGGGAACCAACCCTGATGGGGATTGGTTTCTTCCGTCGCGCAGTTGCCTTGCAGCAGCGCTATCGCAAACCCGGAATGATCATCCATAACAGCCTGCAAACCAATGGGTTGTTATTGAATGATGAGTGGGCAGAATTTTTATGCCAGCATGAATTCCTTGTAGGAGTTAGCCTGGATGGGCCGGCTGAGTTGCACGATGTTTACCGGGTGGATAAAGGAGGCCAGCCAACCCATCAGCGAGTCATGCAAGGCTTGCAGTACTTAATCGATGCTGGTGTTGAATTCAATGTTCTGTGCTGTGTCCATGCCGCGAATGCAGCTTACCCCCTGGATGTATACCAGTTCTTGCGGGATCAAGTGCACGCGAAATTTATCCAATTTATTCCAATCGTTGAACGACGCAATGCGACCGGTTACCAGGAAGGCAACCAGGTGACTGAACGCTCTGTGGGGGCTATCCAGTGGGGAAATTTCTTGCTCAGCATCTTTGATGAGTGGGTGCACAAAGATGTCGGCAAAGTGTTTGTGCAGTTGTTTGACGTGTGCCTGGGTGTCTGGTTAGGTTATCCTGCCAGTTTATGTGTGCACAGCGAGACTTGCGGCCTGGGTCTGGCGCTGGAACATAATGGCGATTTGTTTGCCTGTGACCATTTCGTTGAGCCAGACTATTTCCTGGGTAATATCCAAGAGCAGCCCTTGAGTGAGCTGGTTGGATCCGAGCAGCAAAAGAATTTTGGCCTGGCGAAGCTTGATACGCTGCCAGATGATTGTCTGGCATGTGAGGTGCGCTTCATCTGTAATGGCGGTTGCCCGAAGGATCGCATCCTGCGTACAGGCAGCGGACAAGGGGGTTTGAATTATTTGTGCGCCGGTTACAAGGCATTTTTCTCGCAGGTTGACCGGCCCATGCGCTGGATGGCGTCTTTGGCCAGGCTGGGTCGCCCACCCGCTGAAATTATGGAGCTCCTGGCACGCGAGGATTCATCCTGGACTCCTATCCTTTTCCCAATCCAACGAAAAAGACATCGCAAATAAACACTATGCTGCTTAACTATTTGGGAGAGATCGCCGCGCTGCTGGCCTCGATTTGTTTTGCCATTGGCCCTACTTTTAATACATTGGCCACTCGATTAGCTCGCGTCGCGACGGTCAATCGCGCCCGCTTGATATTTACTTTCTTACTTTTGCTCTTACCTCACTGGCTCATGCAAGGCTCTGTGTTCCCTACGACTGTGCATCTGAATAATCTGTTCTGGTTGGGTCTGTCTGGTTTGTTTGCCCTGGTCCTGGGTGATACCTTATTGTTTGAAGCTTTTAGCAGGATAGGCACACGGTTAAGCATGCTGATTATCAGCCTGATCCCAGTTATCAGCTCTGTTCTGGCCTGGTTCATTCTGGATGAAAAGCTGTCCTGGATTCAATCCACGGGCATTTTTGTCACTATCACCGGAATTATCTGGGTGGTATCCGATCGCAAGAATGGCAGTAGCACTGTGGCTGGAAGATCTGCCTATCTGCAAGGGATATCCCTGGCCATTGGATCAGCTTTCTTGCACTCCATTGGTAACATTACGGCCAAGCTGGGTCTTGCAGGCGAGATGCCGGCCATCTCCGGTCACTTACTGCGGGTTAGCCTTGCCTTATTGATCCTGATGGTTCTGATGCTGATCAAAGGGGAAATCAAAAGTACAATAAAGGAACTGGCTACCTCACAGGTAACCATGAAGTACATTTTGATTGGGGCTTTCTTTGGGCCAATGTTGGGCAGCGGATTGATGATGGTGGCATTGGAAAATACCAATGTTGGCATTGCCAGCTTGCTGACATCATTGTCTCCCGTCTGGCTGCTGCCGGTAGGTCGTTATTATTTCCAGGAAAAAATTGGCTTGCGCGCAGTAGCCGGCTCTCTGGTAGCGGTAATCGGGGTGGTCATTTTATTTGTCTTATAAATCTGTCACATGGCTACGAGGTAAATAAGCATATCATCCAAAAATGCAGCGACCGGCTGCATCCTTTGAAATTCGGCTGTACATCCAGGGAATGCAATGCTTGAAAAACCTGACCGAAAAGATGCTAATAAGGTTTCTATATTCAGGAGCCTGGACCGCAATGTCTGGATCCTGACCATCACCTCCTTCCTTACGGATATTTCTTCCGATATGATCAATAACCTGATACCGCTCTTCCTGACGGGGGTCTTGGGACAGGCCACAACAGTGGTCGGATTGATCGAAGGCATTGCTGAAACTACCGCCAGCCTGATGAAAGTGTTTTCCGGTGCAGTTTCTGATAGGCTGGGCAAACGCAAGGGCTTGGCAGTACTTGGATACGGCCTTTCCTCTCTCTCGAAACCTTTCCTGTATTTTGCCAGTGCCTGGGGAATTGTCCTGGGGGTGCGTTTTGCTGACCGGCTGGGCAAAGGCATCCGTACCGCGCCCAAGGATGCCCTGCTTTCGCAGAGTGTTTCCAGTGATAAACGCGGCCTGGCTTTTGGCATCCACCGGGCGGGGGATTCGGCCGGAGCGTTTGTGGGAATTCTCATTGCCGCCCTGACCGTCTGGTTGACACAGACCAATCCCAATGTACTATCCGGGCGCACCTTTCAGATTGTTGTTCTGGCCAGCATCGTTCCGGCATTTCTGGCTGTGCTGATTCTTGCTCTGGGGGCCAGGGAAGTTAGCGTGCCTACCCAGGAAAAACGTGCTTCGGCGCCTGTGCTCAGCTTTAAGGGATTGGATAAACGCTTCATCAGCTTTCTGGGAGTAACAATCATTTTCACCCTGGGAAATTCATCGGATGCATTTATCATTTTGCGCGGCCAGGAGCGCGGTTTGACCATCCTGGGAGTTATGGGGATGCTGCTAACATTTAACGCAGTCTACACAGTGCTGGCTGGACCGGCTGGCGCGCTATCAGACAAGATTGGACGCCGAAAATTGATCGTGTTTGGATGGATGGCCTACGGCTTAATCTACCTGGGCTTTGCTCTATCCAGTACCGGAACAGCTGTCTGGCTGTTCTTTGGTCTGTATGGGGTTTACTACGCCTTGTTCGAAGGCGCCAGTAAGGCTTATATCGCAGATTTAATGCCGGCCGAAAAACGAGGGACTGCTTACGGTCTATACTCGGCTGCGGTTGGTCTCACTGCTTTTCCCGCCTCCTTAATTGCCGGGTTACTCTGGCAGGGGCTTGGAGCATGGAAAGGTTACGGTCCAGCTGCGCCATTTTTGTTTGGTGGATTTCTGGCGCTGCTAGCTGCTCTATTGATGATCTTCTGGTTGCCCAAAATTCCCGCGGAGAATGTGGTTTAATACTTGCTAAAGCTGCACATCCAGTATTGAGGAGCGAATCACATGATCCCGATCAAAGATCAAATTCCCACTCGTCGTGTGCCGGTAGTTAACTATTTGCTGATCATTGCCAATATCCTTGTTTTCGCCTGGCAATGGTTATCAGGCCCTAATCAGGAAGCCCTGGTATATCAATATGCCATGATCCCAGGAAATCTTACTTCTGGGTTGGACCTGGGTGATGTCGCCGATATCTTTACCTCCATGTTCATGCATGCGGGTTTACTGCACCTGGGTGGGAATATGCTCTACCTATGGATCTTTGGTGATAATGTCGAAGACAGCATGGGAAAAGGGATGTATTTAGTGTTTTACCTGGTGGGCGGTGTGGTTGCCTCGCTGACCCATGTACTGACCAATCCGACCTCGCAAATCCCTACCGTGGGGGCCAGTGGCGCTATTGCCGCCGTGCTGGGGGCTTATTTGATCCTGTATCCACAAAGTAAGGTTTTGACTCTCATCCCCCTGGGATTTCTCACACGATTGACATTGGTCCCAGCCGCCATTGTGCTGGGCTTGTGGTTCGTACTGCAGCTATTCAGCGGTGTGTTATCAATGGGTGGGCCTGATGTAGGCGGAACAGCTTTCTGGGCGCATATTGGTGGGTTTGTCGCCGGGGTTGTGCTGGCCAAGTTGTTTGGCGGGCGTCGCAGCCCGGAGTATGCTGTGCGCTGGGAGAATTAGCCTGTTTTATTCAATTGATCACATGCACACAATTGCATGGAAACTAACTCATGGTGCGGCGGTTCGTTGGCTGGAGATATCAACCATAATTTATAACCACTTTTTATCGGCGGTGATATTTGGATTCTGAGCACCGTGTGTTCTATGGGTGCCTTCTCCACGGTGGTTATAATGGTAAACAAAAGCCTGTATCTTCCTACATTTGGAAGGGTACAGGCTTTTTGATGGAGATCATCGTTCTTAAGAAGATGTTGCTTGGCTTGAAGTGCGTAACCGTGGGCAGCACAGATTGTAAATGTATTGAGCGATCTAATGACCAAGCTCACCTGCCGCTGCAAAGCTAGCGGAATAGGGGTCGGGAGCTGCGCCTTGTCAGGTTTTGCGATTTTCTTCCATAGTGATGACGATTTTTCCCTTGGGATGTACTTTCTCAAAATACCAGAAAGCTTCAGAAGTATTCCTTAACGGGTAACATCCATCGATAACCGGTATGATTTTCCTGGATTCAAGGAGTTCTTTTATCAGGATCAAATCTTTTTGGTTTTGCACCAGCGAAGCGATATATATTTTCTGGCTCCCGGTCTTAGTAACTTTTTTCCTTTTGTTCGCCGCCTGGAAGAGTTGAGCCATCGAGCCACCAGCAACGACATAAGTTCCTTCAGCGTTTAATGCGCGCAGATAATTAGATATCGGATGATATCCATTCACAGCCAGGATCAGGTCGTACTGCTGCCCGTTTTTGGTGAAGTCTTCTACCTTATAATCGATGACATGATCTGCTCCAAGGGAGCGCACCATTACCAGGTTCCTCGTGCTGCACACCGCCGTCACTTCAGCCCCCAACGCTTTGGCGATCTGAACAGCAAAGGTTCCCACGCCTCCAGACGCACCTTGAATCAACACCTTTTGTCCTGGTTGAATGTTTCCCTTGTCACGTAATCCCTGCAAGGCGGTCATCGCCGCCAGAGGCACAGCCGCGGCCTGTTCGAAGGTCAGGTTGGACGGTTTCAGTGTTATTAGATTTTCTTTGGCACATACATACTCGGCAAAAGTGCCACGACCGGTTGCACTCGGTAAGTACCCAAAGACCTCATCGTCTGGCTTAAACTGCTTGACGTTACAACCAATTGCCTCGACTTGCCCGGCTACATCAGCTCCGAGGATCTTGTTTTTAGGGCGAAAAAGACCACCAGGCATCAGTCGCATAAATATTGGTTTCGCCCGCAGCATGCGTAAGTCACGCGAATTGAGAGAGGCGCCATGAATTTGGATCAACACCTCGTCCTCTTGCGGGACTGGTTTGACCACCTCGCGGAGCTTAAGAACATCCGGTGAACCGTATCTGGGGCAAATTATTGCTTTCATAATTAAACCTTTCTGTTTTGCATATCAAATACATGGCTTATCATCCATCCAAGTGCAAGAAACCTTGGAGCGTTCATTCCTGTATCCAGTAGGAGGTAAACGGAGGCATGGGCCGGGTCTCCAAGCGCTGAAAGGATTTCGATAATAATCATTACGCCAAAGGTTAGGATCAATGCCTTGAAGATGGATTCTTTACCGGGAAGCCGGTCAAAAAAGCGAATCAGGAAAAAACTGACGCAGAATGCGATGACCAAGCCGCCAGTTAACGCTTCGGCCAGGGCTACAGGCAGCGAAGAGATTGAAAAGGCAGCTTTATATGCCACAGCCATAGGGGAAACTGCAACCAGTAAATCAGTGATCCAGAATGCTGCTCCACCTGCTGCTGTCAGAGTAAGCAGTTTCTTTAAGAAGTCCTGAGAATTATGCGTTTTGCTTTGATCTGTAACGCTGATTTTCATGGCTTCTCCCTTATCCCAACCTGGCTGGATTCACTGCGACTTCAGTTGGTTTGGATTCGCGAAATTGCATCTTGCACACATAACCGATGGCGATGCCAAGGGCTGTGATACGGATTACGTTAAATACTGTGCCGATGACGAAATACCGCCAGACATTTCCTGTCGCAAAAAAACTGGAAGGACCACCGAGCAGGATTGTGACGATGACCAGGACAATCGAACTTAAGAGGACTGCTTTAAGAATTGAATTCTTCCCTGGGATCTTATCAAAGAAACGCAGCAAAGGATAACCTACCCAAAACCCAATGATCAAGCCCCCAATCAAGGATTCAAGCAGCATTGGAAAATAAGAAATGGACATGGCAGCCCTGTATTCCGCTGCTATGGCGGTTCGCGAGATTGCGAAGTTAGCCAGCCAGAAGGCCAGGCCTCCCACCAGGGTCAGAACGAACGCTTTTTTCCAGGTGCCTTTTGAGTTTTTCATCTTTTCTCTTTTCTTTATTCAGGATTCGCGGATATCTGGGGTTTCACAGCTTTGATGGAAAGCCACAAAGCCAGGGATACCTCAGCGATAAAACTGATTACCAGGCAGGGGTAAGCGATGATCCCAAGATCTGGGAGGATCAAACGCTGGCAGACATACACAAATTGACAAATGCCATCTGCGATCAACAACCAGCCGATGATCTTTGGCAGAAATCCCGATTTAAGGACCAGGTAACCAAGGGGAAACAGCCAGACCCCGTAAGGCACCTGAGCAATAACAACCCCGGTTTTATATAAACCGAAGAAAAACACCGCCAGCGCCTGCAGTTGATCTGGTTGGAACGCCTGGTTGGTTTCTGCTCCGTTCAAGATCAGCAGGCTGGCAAACAGGCACAGCGAGCTGAATAACCAGACAGCGAAACCAGCTAAATTTAATAACAGGAAAAGTAATGCAAGGTCTTTATTCACCGGTTTCAACAGCACGTACAAAGCCCAGGCTGCTAAAAGGAAAAGAACGACCGCAAACAGGTTGATCACAAAACCGATGCGGAATTGAAATGCATGGGTCATGATGTGATTGACAGTCACCGGTGCTTCCACGAACACAAATTTCCCAAATAGATTGGCTACGAACGAGGTGACCACGTAAAGTAAATAAAGCAGACCGGCGGTTCTTGCGATTTTAGAGGTTGAATTCATTTTTTTCTCCTTCATGGAATAAGGAATAGCCTGAAAAGCTAATGCCTATAATATAAAGAATGCTCTGGACCAGATTCACCTGCCAGCGCCCATTCCCGATGTAGGATGAAGCAAAAAATGCCATCAGTTCAAGAAATCCGATCACACCCGCTAACATCCAGAAAGCCCATTTTTCACCCGCAACCAGGTTTTTGCGGATCAGACGCCACGTCAATACCGAGATCATCAGCGAGCAAGAGTTGTACAGGATCGTAAAACAATTGAGCGCTGCTATAATCTTGGCACTCAGGCTGGCAATTTCAGCTTCTGAAAAAGAAGCCACTTGCAAAATTGGGGAGTCCCCTTTGAGAACGATGACATAGCACAATATGAGAAAGGCGAGTATGAAGTTGATGACGCACCATATCGAAAGAACGTTCGAACCTCTTATTAACACTTTGCCTTCTCCTTGAGACCCATCTCTCGAACTATGCTGCGCTCAAAAGCTCGCTCGTCGAAGTTTTTACAGCCCCGGAGGCGACTACCGATGGATTGACTCCTTTCACGATCAGCCAGACCGCCAAGACCATCTCCTGCGGGAATATCGGCAGATTGAGAAGCATCTGCACAGTCCCGAAACCGGGGATGACATGGAGCATGACGAGTACCCCGCCGATGGTGACCAAAGAAATGCCAACCAACCCCCAGACGGAGAGCCAGCGCGGGACAAGCCGGTATTGGTAGAAGACGGCATAATACATCAAGGCGCCGATGCACCAGAGCAGCAGCACGGCGCCATTGCTCAGCCACGCGTCTCCGGCTTTGATGATAGCCCCGATGGCCTGGAAGTAGGTCGCGTGAGACGTGCTGGCTTTGACAAATTCCTGGCTCAAGGCCAGCAGGCCAATGGTGAGAACCCCGCCCAGGATTTCGAGTATGCCCTCGGCCACCCTGAATCCAACCACCCCGATTGCCAGGCCTGTACTGTATTTTTTCATGATCGGATAGAGAGCCAGGCCAATCCCGGCGCAGGCGACACCCATCAGGAATACGAGGAATGACCAAATAATGATCTGGCTCTCTTTGGCTGATATCTTGATAAGATAGTCTGGCGCATCCAGGATGGGTTTACCAATGATGGCGGCAATGGTGCCTGTTACGGTCCCGATGATAAAAAGCCCTCCTACAATCGCCGCATACATTCGGTTTGAGTTCATTATTTATCTCCTATTGGTTGAATTTTTAACTGACGCGGTTTAAGCCCATTTACAATTTGATATCCGGCATATCCGAGCTACCGGGTTCCACAGGGCTGACCGAGACCAATGGCATACCTAAATCACGTACTTTTTTTAGCAATCCATGCAACGCCGCTTGATCGACCACCGGACCGGTGATAAGCGTGTCGCCGTCCTCTTCCAGCGTGATGGTCAGTCCTTCAAACCATTCGGCCCACCGGTCATCCAGGTGTCCCTTGATACGGATTTCGTAGCACGGATACTGGTTATGTTTTTCGTCGATTGTGTGTTTGTCACTCATCATGCGTCTGCGTTTTTCCTTTCGTTGTTGTTCTACCCAAAGCATACTGCCCGATGGGATGAGGTGTCATCACCCATTAATGTGATTGAGGTGGTGATTGCTGGCGAAAAAAAACAGCCCCGGCAGGTAGTTGTGAAACCTGCCGGGGCTGGGGTTGGGATTTTCGGGTCAGCTAGAATAAATCGAGTTCCTCGGCGCGGCGGATGGCCGCTCGGCGGTTGTTGACACACAGTTTGTTGTAAATGTTTTTTGTGTGAGTGCGAAATGTATTGTGCGATACGATCAGTTGTTGGGCAATTTCTGGGCCGCTTAATTCGCTGCGCAGCAGCCTGAGCACTTCCAGCTCGCGTTCGCTTAAAGGTTCAACCAGGTCTGATTTTTGATGGAGGTTTGCTGATTTAGGCGCCGCCACTGGTTGCGCAAAGGCAGCCAGGAGTTTGTCTGAATAACCGCTCAGCAGATGGTCTCGCTTGCGGGAAAGATCCTCAATCAAGGATCGCATCACTTCACCTTCATCCACAAAGATGCGCACATAGCCTTCCCGTTCGGCCAGCGCCAGGGAGCGTTCCAGTGTGGAAAGGGCTTGGTGATGGTTGTCCTGTGCCTGATACGCAATCGCCTGCAGTACCAGGACTTCGATCACGCTTCCCTTTCCCCCACGTTCTTCCGCGGCTTTCAGCAGGCGCTCCAGCAGCCCCATTGCCTCTTGAATTGAGCGGTCTGCGTGGTCGTTCTGATAGACGGCCAGGAGCACCCTGGCCAGGGTGATGTGATCGAACTCGTGCAGGTAGCTAAGCTCGTTTTCAACGGACAGTCCCTGCTCACGCGCCCAGCCCAGGGCTTCACCCAACCGACCCTGGGCCACCCACACCCGTGTCTTCCGCGTCGCGACCGGACGCACATTCGGGGAAAAGTTACCATCGTATAGGCGCTCGGCCTGGTCGAGCAGGTCGAGCGCGCCATCCAGATCGCCTTGGGCCTCCCGTATGCGCGCCATCGCCGCGCACCAGCGATACGGGTTTTGCGGTAACCCGGCAAGCTCACCCAGAGCCTGGCTTGTGAGCAGGTGCTGCGTGGCGGTCTTCAGATCGTTATGCTCATAGTGAAGGGCGCTCATGCCCACGTACATATCTGCCGCTCCCCGCAGGACTGGCGCGCCCGGCTCC
>CAYXDC010000048.1:0-24479 GCA_964463505.1 uncultured Anaerolineaceae bacterium | reverse complement strand
TCTCTTGGTTGTGCACACCTCCAAGTTTCTACCAAGGGGCGGTTTTGCTCAAGGGTAGAACCGCCCTAATATTTGTCTAAACTCGAGTTGGAATATACAACACATCTTTCTATCCGCCAAGCCCTGGCAGCCTGGTGAGGCAATATCGTGTAAAATAGAATTGTTCCACCGTAAAGAAACATTGCGATATGGGGAGGCGGCGCGTGCAATCTATCCTGAGAGTGTTGTTCCTGGCTGCTGAAGCAGACCCATTCGTCAAGATTGGGGGGCTGGGCGACGTTGCGGGGTCTCTGCCACGCGCGCTGAGGGAGATCGCACCGCCCGGGCTGGCTGTAGATGTGCGCCTGGCGCTGCCTCTGCATGGCGCGATCCGCAAAAAATCTTATGCGCTGCAGCCGGTGGCCAGCTTCCCGGTGGCGCACCAGTCGGGCGCCCTGCAGGCGGATGCCTACCAGATGGACTGGAACGGTGTGCCGGTTTATTTTATCGCCGGGGAGCCGGTCCCCGCCGCTGCGCCGGTCTATAGCGGCGACAACCTGATCGACGGGCATAAATACACCTTTTTCTCCCTGGCAGCATTGGAATTGTGCCGCCGGCTGGACTGGCAGCCCGATGTGCTGCACGCCAACGACTGGCACACCGCGCCGGCAGTTTACGCCCTGCAGCGCCTGCGCGCCGCCGGGGGTTTCTTCCAGCACACCACCAGCGTGCTGGGGGTGCATAACCTGCCCTACCTGGGCGCAGGCGCCGAGCCCGCCCTGGAGGCTTTCGGTCTGCCGGCAGCCAGCGGAAGCGCCCTGCCGGCCTGGGCAGTGCAAATGCCGCTGCCCCTGGGTTTATTAAGTGCCGATCAACTGGTAGCCGTCTCGCCCACCTACGCGCAGGAGATCCTCACCCCGGCGTTCGGCTCGGGCCTGCACAAATTCCTGCGTACGCGCCAGGCAACCATTTCCGGGATCCTGAACGGGCTCGATATGCAGGCCTGGGACCCCGAGCACGACTCTGCCCTGAGCACAGCCTTCAACAGCCAGAATTTA
Source organism: uncultured Anaerolineaceae bacterium (assembly GCA_964463505.1). Lineage (GTDB taxonomy): Bacteria > Chloroflexota > Anaerolineae > Anaerolineales > UBA4823 > JAJZSS01. Next base: position 23,442 of record CAYXDC010000048.1, on the reverse strand, counting down.
TCCAGCCGCCTGGCCAATAAGCTGGCCTTGCAGCGCGAATTCGACCTACCAGAAGCGCCCAACACGCTGCTGTTTGGGATGGTCTCGCGCATGGATCACCAGAAGGGCGTGGACCTGATGCCGCCCGCGTTTCGCGCCCTGGCCGACCAGCCCTGGCAGGTGGTGGTGCTGGGCAGCGGCAACCCGGCCATCGAAGACCAGGTGCGGGAATTTGAAGCCGAGTTCCCCGACCGCGTGCGGGCTGCCATCCGCTTCGATGCAGCCCTCAGCCGGCGTATTTACGCCGGGAGCGACGCGCTGCTGATCCCCTCGCGCTACGAGCCCTGCGGTCTGACCCAGATGATCGCCATGCGTTACGGCTGCGTGCCGGTGGCGCGCGCCACCGGCGGCCTGCGGGACACGATCATGGATCGCCGCCGGGGAGCCCACAACACCGGCTTGCTCTTCAAGCGCGCCCGGCCTGACGATTTTGCCGTGGCCCTGGGCCGCGCCCTGGACGCCTATAACCTGCCGGCCTACTGGCAGACCTTACAGCGCCGTGGCATGGCGCAAGATTTCTCCTGGGCGCGTTCTGCCCGCCAGTATTTAGATCTTTACCTGTCGGTCATCCAGCGCCAGCGCAGCGGGTAAAATCCATCCACAACCAGGCAGGGAACCTTATGCCGGACAAAAAAAGCAAACTCAAGTTCAAACAATTCGTACACGCCCCGGTAGATGAGGTGTTCAGCGCGTTTACCAACGCCACCGCTCTGTGCGAGTGGCTGTGCAATATTGCCCAGGCGGACGCCCACGAGGGAGGCCGGTTGTATGTCTGGTGGAACAGCGGTTATTTCGCCAGCGGCGAATTCATCCGCCTGAAGCCCTTCAAAAAAATCGTCTTCTCCTGGCACGGGCGGGGCGAGCCGGCTGCCACCCGAGTCAGGGTGTCGCTGGCGCCTAAAGACGGGGGCACGAAAGTCAGCCTGGAACAAAGCGGGATGATCGATGACAAAACCTGGAAGCCGGTGATCCAGGCTTCCCGGCGCGGCTGGCAGGTGGGGCTCGAAAACCTAAAATCGGTGCTGGAGACCGGCCTGGACCTGCGTTTTGTGCGCATGCCCTTGCTCGGGGTGGCCGGGCTGGAGCCCGTCAGCCCTGAACAGGCCGCCGAGCTGGGTTTGCCTAAAGGGAAAACCGGGCTGCGCATCCATAATGTCGTTGAAGGCCTGGGCGCCCAGGCTGCCGGATTGCACAAAGACGATATCCTGACCAAACTTGCCGGGCGCAAGCTGGCTGGACTGTCAGACGTAATCAACGTGGTCCGCACGCATAAAGCGGGTGAGAAAGTGACCGTCCAATACTACCGGGGCGGCGAGAAACAGCGCTTAAAGATGACCCTTTCCAGCCGCTACCTGCCGGAGATCCCTGCCACCGCCGCGGAGCTGGCCGAGAACACGCGTCAGATCGATGCGGCGGGGATGGCGGCACTGCGAAAATGCCTGGATGGGGCCAGTGAGATGGAATTGGCCTACAAACCCGGTCCGGACGAATGGTCCAGCCTGGAAGTGCTCGCCCACCTGATCGCCACCGAGCGTGACACGCATGCCTGGATTTCCGGTCTGATCGAGGGGCAGGAAGCGGATTTCATCTACCATGTCCACCAGCCGGCCCGGGCCCAGGCGACCCTGGCAGCAATCCCGACCCTGGATGGCCTGCTGGAGGCGCTGGAATCCCTGCTGGCAGAGACGGCCGCCATGGTGGCTGGCCTGCCGGCGGAGTTTGTGCAGCGCAAGCGCAGCTACTGGCGGCTGGGGTATAACCTGCTGCAATCCCCGGCGCATTTCCAGGAGCACTGCGCCCAGATCGCCAGCGCACTCAAGCTGGCGCGCACTGCCGCGCTTGCCACCCAGGCTGAGGCTGACCGCGTAGCAGCCAGCCCGCAGCCGGGTGAAACCGGACCCGTAGGCAGCGCAGCGCCGGTCAAACGCCACCGCAAGACCAAGACCACAGCCCAACCGGACGGTAATTAACATGGATGGACAGGAATTACAGGATAAGAAAAATTGTTCGCAGAGAAAGGTTTATCCTGTCCATCCTGTAAATCCATGTAAATTAATTTAGCTGGAGCACCCATTACGTGATCGTTACTGGAATTTCAAATTCATCTTGCAAGTAGCATCAGGAGGGGTTGCATGAAAACTCGTGCGATAATTCTGGCAGGTGGTGAAGGCTCCCGGCTGGGGGTCATGACCGCAAAACGCACCAAACCGGCAGTACCCTTCGCCGGCAAATACCGCATCATCGACTTCACGCTGTCTAACTGTTCTAACTCGGGTATTTTCGACGTGATGATCCTGGCCCAGTATCGCCCGCAATCGCTGATCGAGCACATCGGCGCCGGCGGCCCCTGGGATATGAACCGGGAGTTCACGGGCGGGGTGCGCATCCTGACGCCTTACAAAGCGCGCGGCGCTTCCGACTGGTACCTGGGAACGGCCGATGCGGTGCAGCAGAACTTCCTGTTCATCAAGCAGGGCAAGCCCGAGAACGTGCTGATACTGTCCGGCGACCACATCTACGAGATGAATTACGATGCCATGGTAGCCTTTCACAACGACCAGGGCGCCGATCTGACCATGGCGACTATCCGCGTGCCGCTTTCCGAAGGCAGCCGTTTTGGCATTGTCGGCGTGGGAGATGATTACAGGGTCACCTCCTTTGTCGAGAAGCCCAAAGATCCCCCTTCCACCCTGGCGAATATGGGCGTGTACCTGTTCACCCTGGACACCCTGGACACAGCCCTGTGGGAAGATCACCAGGACAATGATTCATCGCATGATTTCGGTAAGGATATCCTCCCCCGCCTGATCGCCCAGGGCAAGCGCGTGTTCGCATTCCCCTATTCCGGCTACTGGGTGGATGTGGGAACCACATCTTCTTACTGGCAGGCGCATATGGATTTGCTCAATGAACCGCCTTCGATTGACTTGAACGACCGCTCCTGGATTATTCACACCCGCACGCAAGAACGCCCACCCGTGCGCATCGCCAGCGGGGCGATCATCAAGGACAGCATGATCACAGATGGCTGCGTGATCGCCTCCGGCGCAGAGATCGAACGCAGCGTGCTGGCCCCCGGGGTGGTGGTCAAAAGCGGCGCCATCATCCGGGAGTCCATCATCCTCACCGAATGTGTGATCGAAAGCGGGGCCATTGTGCAGCGGTCGATCATCGACAAGCGCGCGCATATTGGCGCCAACGCCAGGGTGGGTGAGATACACCCCGACGAGCTGCGCATCTGCATGGTGGGCAAACATTCTATCCTGCCCGAGGGCGTGGTCGTGGAAGGTGGCGGCATGATCGCCACCGATGTCATCCCCGAGGACCTGCCCTCCATGCTCATCCGCAGCGATGACTATATCCAGACCAAGAGGCTGCCTTATGAACTTTGAGCGTTCATCCGGGATCCTGTTACATCCCACCAGCCTGCCCGGACCCTACGGGATCGGGGATCTTGGCCCGCAGGCGCATGGCTGGATTGATTACCTGGCTGACCACGGCTGCACGCTGTGGCAGGTGCTCCCCCTGGGCCCGACCGGCTATGGGGACTCGCCCTACCAATCTTTTTCAGCTTTTGCAGGCAATCCTTACCTGATCAGCCCGGAGTCTCTGCTGGCAGATAACCTGATCCATGCCAATGAACTGGCGAACCTGCCGCAGTTTCCTGCGCATCAGGTCGATTACGGGGCCGTCATCCCCTGGAAGCTCGACCTTCTGGACCGTTCTTATGAATATTTTGGCTATCATGCCAGCCCCAATTTAAGCGAGGCTTTCCGCCATTTTCAGGCTGTGCAGGTTGCCTGGCTGGAGGATTACGCACTGTTCATGGCGCTCAAGGACGTCCACGGCGGAGCGCCCTGGCCCACCTGGGAACCGGAACTGCGCGACCGGGACCCTGAGGCATTGGAGGCTTTCACGCAAAAACACCTGCTGCAAATCCAGCGCCACACCTACCGCCAGTTCCTGTTCTACCGGCAGTGGGCGGCTTTGAAACTGCACGCCGCCCAGCGCAAAATTCGCATTATCGGGGATATCCCGATCTTTGCCGCCCACGACAGCGCCGATGTGTGGGCGCACCCGGAGCTGTTCTATCTGGACGAAAAAGGGATGCCCACCTCGGTCGCCGGAGTGCCGCCGGATTATTTCTCACCCACCGGGCAATTATGGGGCAACCCGCTTTACCGCTGGGACAGGCATCGCGATCAGGGTTATCAATGGTGGATCGAGCGCGTTCAGGGAGTGCTGCAGCTGGTCGATATCGTGCGGATTGATCATTTCCGCGGTTTTGTGGGTTACTGGGAAGTGCCCGGCGACGCCAAAACTGCCGAGAAGGGGCGCTGGGCGCCCGGCCCGGGGGCAGATTTCTTTGATGCTGTGCGCGAGAAGCTGGGCGAGCTGCCCATTATAGCCGAAGACCTGGGGGTGATTACGCCGGATGTGGTGGCGCTGCGCGAGCGCTACGAGCTGCCTGGCATGAAGATCCTGCAGTTTGCCTTCGCCGGCGGCCCTATTGATCCCTTCCTGCCGCACAATTATCCGGTCAACTGCGTGGCATATACCGGCACGCACGATAACGACACCGCGCGCGGCTGGTATGAGCGGGTGGAAGAAGACGAGAAGGATTTCTACCGCCACTATATGAACCGTGATGGGCGCGATATCGCCTGGGACCTGATCCGCGGGGTGTGGTCTTCTGTGGCGGTGTTTGCCATCGCCCCTCTGCAGGATTTCCTGGACCTGGATAATTCCGCCCGCATGAATTACCCCGGTCGCCCCAGCGGCAACTGGACCTGGCGCATGCCCGCCGGTGCGCTATCGGAGGCGCTTGGAAAACGCATCAGCGAATTGAATTATCTGTATTTGCGCTCGCCACAAGAAGCAGGCGCAAGAGCGCCAGCCATCACCTGAGCTGATTAACACACTGGGCCGCCTGGATCACCACCAGCGGCCCATTTATGTATCAACATCGTAAACCCTATAACAATTGATCGACGGCGCGGGTTAGCTCGGAGAGCGTGCCTGCCTGAAGGATGGTATCGCATTCCGGGGCATATTTGAGCATGTCGCTGTCGCCCGAGCCCCACATCGCGGGCGGCTCTGGATTCAACCACACCGTGCGCCGGCTGCGGCGCGCCAGCTGCCGGAACAATTCCAGGCGCGGGTTGTTGTGATTATTGCGCCCATCCCCCACAAGGATAAAAGTGGTCCGGCTGTCCATCAGGTTCAGGTACTGATCGAAGAAATTTTCCAGGCTGAAGCCCAGGTCGGTATTGTAATAACCGGAAGGCATGCGCTGTAAAACCTGATTCACAGCTTCTTCGCTCTGCCGCCTGCTCAAATCGGGAGAGATATGTTCCAGGTGGTCGATGAACGCAAAAGCATGCGTTTTGGCGATCTGATCCTGCATGGCGTACAACAGGCTGAGCATCAGCTCTGAGCACGAGCGCATGGAGGTGCTGATATCGCAGATCACCACCAGCTTGGGGCGCAGGTGGCGGTCGCGATGGCGGATTTCAACCGGCACGCTGCCGTGCTTGAGATTTGCCCGCAGGGTTGCTTTGGCATCCAGCTGACCGGTTTTGGCGTGTTTCTGGCGCAAAGCCACGCGTGTGCGCAGGGCGTTTGCCAGGCGCTGCACCTCCTTGCGCAGGCGTTCCAGGTCTTGGTCGGAGAGTGCATTGAACGGGCGGTCGAGCAGACCATCCGCATCTGCTTCGGGAGGCCGATTGCTCATGTTTTCTGCAATCCGCTGCCCGGCATACTGGCTGAGCTGATCCTGCAGGGCTTTTTGGTTAGCCTGCAACATGCGCGCCAGCTGCTCCACACGTTGTTTGTCCATCCCCATTTGTTCTAGGGTCTCTGCCAGCGCCTCGAGCGCATCACGCACCTGCTTGAACTGCAGTGCCTTCTGTAAGCGTCCCGCCATCCATTGGCGATAACGCAGATTTTCGATCTGGTCCAGGCCGACCATATGTCCAAACTGCGCCAGTTCATCGGAGTCCAACAGATCACCTTTGAGCAGGCGCTCCAGCATGCTGCGCAGCCGGTCATTGAACTGCCGCAGAGCCTGGGCAAGCATTTCGGCCTCCTCCGGCGTCAGTTCCTGAGAGAGATTGAACATCAGTGACGCTTCTTGAATGCCAAAAAACAAGGGGAATAACTCGTCAAAAACAGCCAGATTGGCAGCATCCTTGATCAGGGTCGCCCGCATACTCAGCCGGAACGACTCGCGACTCTTCACCCCCAGGCGATCGATGGCAGCGAATGCGTCTGCGCTTTCTGCCAGACTGACACGCACACCCCCAGCCCGTAAGGCAGCGATAAATTTAAGGATGCGTTCTTCCATGGAGTCCTCCCATTACCAATAAGAGTGAACCGGGAAAATCAGCGTGCAAGCAGAACTTAAATCAACCTTTAATTTCGCCAGCGAGTGACCGGTGAAGACCCGCTGTCGTCCAGCTTTCCACTATGATCACTTCGCTGGAGCCAGCGCCGGGCACGCTGCAAATCACTTTCATGTTTCAAAAGGATACTCAAGGTAGTTTCCAGGGCAGTCTTATCCAGATTCTTGGTGTTCAGCGCCACCAGTGCTTTTGCCCAATCCAGGGTCTCACTGATGCTGGGGGATTTACGCAAGTCCAGCGTGCGTAGGCTGTGCACCAGCTCTACAGCCTGACGGGCCAGCCTGGGCGAGAGCTCGGGGACTTTCAGGCGCACCACGGCCATCTCCTGCTCAAGGGTGGGATAATCGATAAATAGATACAGGCAGCGCCGCTTGAGCGCCTCACTCAGCTCGCGCGTATTGTTGCTGGTGAGGATGACCAGCGGGCGGTGGACGGCGCTCAGCGTGCCCAACTCGGGCACACTGACCTGAAAATCGCTCAACACCTCCAGGAGGAAAGCTTCGAACTCGGCGTCCGACCGGTCAATTTCATCGATCAACAATACAGTGGGTTCTGCGCTCAGGATTGCCTTCAGCAGCGGGCGCTGCAGCAGGAAACGCATGGAAAAGAACACATCTTCTTCACCTGCCAGTCGATCGGCAGCTTCGGTGAGTGTGGAAGCCTGTGAAAGCGTCTCCTGGAGCTTATCGCGCAGCAATTGAGTGTAGAGCAATTGCTTAGCGTACTCCCACTCGTACAGCGCCTTGGTCTCGTCCAGGCCTTCATAGCACTGCAAGCGGATCAGCTCGCGGCCGGTGGCGCCTGCGATGGCTTTGGCCAACTCAGTCTTGCCCACCCCGGCCGGGCCTTCGGTAAGCAAGGGTTTCCCCAGTTGCTGACTGAGGAACAAGATGGTGGCAATTTCATCATTGGCAATATATTGTTGTGTATTGAGGGCGGCCTTTAGCTCCTGGGGGGACTCGTAAAAGGGAGCAGAGGTCATTCAGTCTCCGTCTTTTCTTCCTGTGGGCGCCAGTCTGGCGCAGCCCGCATCAACTCATCGCGGGACACTCTATTTACCCGCCGGCAGTGCGGGCAGGGAGCATTGATATGGTGTAGCTGTTCAGCTTCCATCTGGTCCAACAAAGCATGGACCTCGACTTTGCCGAGCGCATAGGGTCGGTGGCAGTTTGTACAACGAATTTGCATGATGAGACTCCTTTCGTAGTCTTATGTCAGTCCCTCACTGGAATTTTATTATACCCCGAATTCGGACCGATCAGGTTGTAATCACGACTGGGATGCTACCTGGACTCAGCGCTGTCTATTTGAAATGAACGACATAGGATTTGCACAAGCAAAGAGGTTCGAGATAACGGGCAGCATTGTATGACAGGAGCGAGGCTGAAGGGGTTATAATTCGGGCATGTCTGATTTTTACACACGTACTGGAGACGACGGTTTCACTGGCCTTTTAGGTGAAGGCCGGGTACCCAAATACGATACACGCCCTGAAGCGATCGGATCGGCGGACGAAGCCAGCGCGGCGCTGGGTGTGGCGCGCGCCTTGTGCCAGCATCCGCATACAGCTGAGATGATCTTGATGGCTCAGCGTGATCTTTACCGCCTGATGGCCGAGTTATCTGCCACGCCCGAAAACGCAGCCACGTTTCGTTATATTAGCGGCGAACGTGTAGCCTGGTTAGAAGCAGAAACGGATCAGATTGGCAACATGGTGGGCATGCCGCGCGAATTCATCGTGCCAGGCGATTCGCTGGCCGGCGCGGCCCTGGCCCTGGCGCGCACCATCGTACGCCGCGCCGAGCGCAAAGTCGCCCACATGATCCATGCAGGGGATTTAGAAAATATCGAGCTGCTGCGTTATTTGAACCGGCTGTCATCGTTGTGTTTCGTGCTTGAATTGCTCGAAAATGAGACCGCCGGCAAAGACCTACCCACCCTGGCCAAGCAATAATCCAGGCTAACCCCACTTTATCCCCGAGGCTATTCGATCTTGACTGGAACCTTCATCAATGTTGCTGCCATCTTAATAGGCGGCGCGCTGGGTTTATTATTCGGCGCGCGCCTGCCCGACCGTGTCCGCCAGACTGTGCTGGCAGGTATGGGGCTGTTCACCGCCATCATTGGCATCCAGATGTCCTTCGACACCCAGCAACCGCTGGTGATTGCCGGCGCGCTGCTCATTGGCAGCCTGCTGGGGGAGTGGTGGCAGATCGAAGATCGCCTGCGCAACCTGGGCGCCTGGCTGGAGGAGCGATTATCAAAAGGGCGCAGCCGTCAGGCTGCCAACACCGAAGTGGTCTCCAATAATCACGGCAGCCGCTTTGTGCGCGGTTTCCTGGCTGCTTCCCTGGTATTTGCAATTGGCCCGATTGCCATCCTTGGCTCAATTCAGGATGGCCTGACCGGCGACTACAGCTTGCTGGCAATTAAATCTATCCTGGATGCGTTTGGCGCACTGGCTTTTGCTTCTTCGATGGGAGTCGGGGTCCTTTTTTCCAGCCTGGTGATCCTGGTCTACCAGGGAGGCATCAGCCTGGTCGCCACCCAGGCCCAGGCGCTGCTCTCCACCGCCATGATGGACGAGATGACGGCTACCGGCGGAGTGCTGCTGTTGGGTTTAGCCATCAGCAATCTACTGGAAATCAAGCCCATCCGGGTGGGCAATTTCCTGCCGGCCCTGATCGTCGCCCCGATTATCGTGGCGATCCTGACCGCCCTGGGAATTCCATTGAATTAATTAGTAGCTACGCAGCTCCGGGGAAAATGTGCATAAGTGCTATTAATATTAAGGCGAGCCCGGCTAATCTACCGGGCTCGCTGCACAATTCATAAAACAAAAGATTAAGAACCGCTGGCAGCCAATTCCTGCTCAATTAACAGGCTGATCTCCTCAATCGTCGCCACGAAACCTTCGCGACCGGCGCGCTTGCCATTCACGTAAACTGTAGGTGTCCCGGTCACACCCAGCGTTGTTCCATCGGCAAGATCCTGCTGAATATCATCGTTATAACGCTTGTCTTTATAGCAAGCATTAAACTCAGCCAGATCCAGTCCCAACGAATCGGCATAGGCTTCCAAGCGCTTATCCGTGTATGCTCCAGACCCCTCACCAAAATTGGCAAACAAGATGGCATGGTAATCCCAAAAGCGGCCTTGTTCCAGAGCACACATGCTGGCATTCGCCGCCTGATCAGATTCCTTGATACTTGAACGATCATCCAGAAACGGGTAATGCTTGAATACATAACGGACCTGGCCGGTTTCCACGTAATTTTGAATGACCAGCGGCTCTATGGTTTCAGAGAAACCTTTACAGGCAATACACTGAAAGTCTTCATAGACCTCTACTGTGACTTTCGCATCCACCTGCCCCAGGGCGCGACCATCTTCCATAGGATGCGCCACCGGCGTAATCTGGACAATCTCACCCACCGGAGCATTGGCATTGATCAGGCTGGGTACAATCAGAATAGTGCCGAGCACCACGGCAACTACCGTTGCTGCACCGATGATGAGCAGCTTGTTGCGCTGTTCTTTCCGGCGGCGTTCCTCACGAATGGTCTCGCGTTTTGAGAGGGACTTTTTCTTTTCCATAAGATCTCCTGTTCGGATAATTGATGAATTTTGCCATACCCGACAGGCTTTGTCCAGTCGCCAGGAGGGGTTCTGGATTAATGTTTGCATAATGTTTTATATTATTTCGCCCGTAGAACAAGTTGTTGGTCCATCCAACCTAATAAATATTGCAGCACCTGCTCTTTTTCAGGCTCGTTGTGCGTTTCGTGAGATAGTCCTTCCCAAAGCTTGAGAGTCACATTGCCAGGAACCAGCTTCGCAAACTCCTGGCTGCCCCGGGCGTAAGCCAGCCGGTCGCTTGTGCCATGGGAAAGCAGAAGCGGATAACGGAATTCCCGGGCATGCGCCATCACCCAATTGACCATATCCAGCATACCCTTGGCAAAACCCAGACTGGCGCGATCATGAACCAGCGGGTCGTTGTTATAGTCCTGAACAACTTTTGAGTCGCGCGAGATTGAGTTGGCATCCAGACCGGTAGGAAGGGTCATTTTAGGTAGTACTGCATTTAAAACCCGGACCTGAAATACTTTAAATTTCTGCTCATGAAGAGCAGTAGCCAGACCGGGACTCGTAGCAATTACACCCGCCAGATCGGCCTGGTAAGTCAGAGCATAATTCAACACCAGAATGCCCCCCAGGCTGTGCCCATATAAGAAACGAGGCAAGCCAGCATGACTCTGATTGATTTTCTCCAGCATTAAGTCGATATCCTGAAGGATCTGATCAATAGAAGATACATGTCCACGCGGTCCTGGGGTCTTCCCATGCCCGCGCAAGTCGAAGCTGTACACCGCATAACCCGCTTGCGCAAAATGCGCCGCCACATGCTGGTAACGCCCGCTATGCTCACCCAGGCCGTGCACTAAACCAATCACTGCCTTTGGGCTCTCAGCCGGCAGCCAGCCGCGCGCAAATAGCTCTGCCCCATCTCGAGCACGCCAGGTGTTCTCTACTTCATTCATTACAAAGCTCCTCAAAGTAAGATGATTGATTTTTGGTACTTACGCACTTGGTTGGAGGATATGGGGGTTGTTGGGCGTGCTATGCACGCCCAACAACCCCCATTTTCCGGGAATTGCGTAACTCCTATTGATTTTAAGGGGTAAATTCATAGACCGGGTATTCTTCCCCGGTCAAGATAAAACCAGCTTTCTGGTACAGAATCAGTGAGCTAGGATTATTTTGCTGTGTGTTAACCGTCACACGAGTGATACCGCGGCGTTTGTAACGGGAGAGCATATCCAACAACAAGCTTTTACCAATCCGCCGGCCCTGCTGGGTGGGGTGTACAGCCAGACGCGCCAGGTGACCTCCACCCGCATTCCCGGTGCTGATCTGATAGCCAATAATCTCGCCATCCAGCTCGGCAACCGTAGCAATATCTGACTGCTGGAAAGCAATCTCTAAGGAGGGGAGCGAGTTCCGCCAGATCGGCTGGAACGCCGCTTCGTCAACGATCTGTACGGATGGCAAGTCATCCAGGCTCATCAAGCGCAAGTTTACCTCTTCGGGGGCGGGCTGTGAAATAAAGGTCAGGCGGGGAAGCTCAATATTCAACATCACTACTGCATGGGTAGCAGAGAACTGGCTCTTAACCAGCAAATCTTCAAACCAGTGGCTTAGCGGCAGGGCTGCCAGGCGACCAATCGTGTGTGTTGCTGCGATTTGCTGGAGTAAAGCCGCCCATAGCGCTTCCCAAACACCTTGTATAGGCAGGTGCATACTACTGGCAAAGAGCCGTACCCAGGCCACATCTGCCGGATCCGGAGGGCAAGCCAAAGCTCCTACTAATTGACCTTGTTGTTCTGCCAATAGAAAAGGCTGGTAGCCCAACCAATCCAATGGCGGGCGCCAATCCAGATGGCGGTGAGTATGGCCTTCAAAATGGATCAGGCTGGCAACGCGCTGCCGGTCAGAGGCCAGTGCCGGTCGAATAGCTAGATTTAGTTGGGTTATCATGCTCCCCTGGATACCAGTTACTTATTCCACATACGAAAGGGGATATTCAATAAACGCTGTAAAAAGCGCTCCTTGAGCGTAGGTTTTTTCAGATCGTCCAATCCGGCTTTCATCGTCGCCAGGGCCTGCAAGCGGCGTCCGGATTCTAATTGTAAAGCAGACATGGCTTTCAGGGCATGCAGGCGCAAATCTGGCTCACCCACTTGCTGGAAGAGATCGGCTGAAAGCTCGTAAGCCGCCAGGGCCTCATCGGTACGCTTCAACCCCTCCAGGGCAGCAGCCTGATTGCCCACGGCCATCGCCTGGCGACGCACATCCCCAGCAGCAGCAAATATCTCAGGGGTGCCATCCACCTCCGCCAGAGCAGCTGAGGCGTTTCCCGCCTGGAGTTGAGCGACACTGGCATTGTTCCGCATTTCTGCCGCCATCAGCAAGTCCGACACCGCTTCATAGGCAGCCGCTGCGGCGCGAAAGTGTTCGGCAGCAGCCAGGTAATCCCCGCGTTGATAGGCGGCCTGTCCCTCGGCAGAAATTTTGCGCGGCGAGATGGAATCTGCCATCTGAACCTCTCCAATTCCAGATCGCTCAATCCGGACTGCAAAGAATTAGAGCGTAATTTCCAGTAAACCTTCGGCTACACCGCGCAATTTATCCACCGACATCTCACTCAGACGTTGCGCCAGTTCAAGATATGGGCGGTTAATTGGGCGGGAAACAAATTCCTGCAATTCTGGAGGCAGATCCTTAAATTCATGCAGAGCGCGCTGTTGGATGAACCACACTCCGACGGGTCCTTTGCGGTCCTGGAATTCACGCAAATCGCGATTCAAGAGACCAATCAGCTGCTCCAACACCGGTATCGGTACAGGAAGCTCGCCATATTCATAGGCTTCCAGGTCGTCAACCGCCAACCCTGCAGCCTGAGCAACGTCTTCCAGAGTCTTTTGAGCCTCCAGGCGCGCTTTGCGCAACAGCACGCCGATCACCCTCTGGCGGGCGATGGTTAGCTTTTGAATATCGACGCGGTTCTTTTCAAGCTTGGCGCTCAATGTTTCCTGACCCCAAAAATGCTCCAGAGGAATATCCAGATAATAAGCCAGGAATTCCAGCTCCGGCAAAGATGGGGATTGCTCGCCTAATTCAAAAGCCTCATAGATCTCAACGCCCACGCCCATAGCAGCAGCGCAATCAGGAATGCTGCGCCCCGCAGACAGGCGAGCATCTCGGATCAAAACGCCCAGTTTTTTAGCGCGAATCAAATGTGTGTTTAATGGTTTCATGCGCTCAGTATCCTACATTTGCGGCATGGTATAACCTAATCCCGAGCGGGTGACAATATGGCGTGGGTTTTTAGGGTCCCCTTCTAGTTTCTGGCGCAGGCGGGAAATACTCACCCACAGGATTTCTTTGTCATCCTTATACTCTGGGCCCCAAACATCTGTCAGGAGCTGGTCTGAGGTGAGCACACTGCCCAGATTATGGGCAAATTGGAGCAGCAGGCGGTATTCCGTAGCCGAGAGGAAGACCATTTTATCCCCTTTGTAGACTTCCGCCCGGGCAAAGTCAATGCGCAGATTTCCATGTGTGAAGATGGACTGCTGAAAACTGCCTCCCGAAGTCTGTGCACGACGCAGCACAGCACGCGCCCGAGCCAATAACTCGGTCGCCGAGAAAGGCTTGACGATATAGTCATCTGCGCCCAGGTCCAGGCCGCGCACCCGGTCATTCTCACTACCGCGCGCTGTAACAATGATGATGGGCACATTGGAGAATTCGCGAATGCGCTCCAATGCCCCAAACCCATCCAGGACCGGCATCATAATGTCCAGAAACACCAAATCAGGATGCTTCTCGACAACCACATCGACCGCTTCTTGCCCGTTGGTTGCCTGGAAGACATGAAAACCCTCCGTAACCAGGTTTGCCTCCATCAGACGTAAATAGCGCGGCTCATCATCAACAATTAATATACTTTGCGTCATGAATTCACCTCCTGAACGATGGAACTCTGTCCTAAAGCCACCTTTTCGGTGGGCAAATAAATGCTAAAAGCAGTCCCCTTGCCCGGCTCGGATTCCACAACCATTTCTCCTTGGTGGGCTTGGATGATCTTTTTGCATATGTATAAACCTAAACCGGTTCCGCGAATCGATGTGTTCTGTCCAGGAACCCGATAAAAGCGCTTAAAGAGATGTACAAGATGCTCCGGCTCAATACCCGGACCTTGATCACTCAAGGTAATGCGCGCCATTTTATTATCCAGATCGAGGCCGATGGTGATCGGCGAGCCTGGCGCATATTTCACAGCATTGTTGAGCAGATTATCGAAAATCTGCGCCAAGCGGGTCGGATCGGCAATCACCTGTAAGCCATTTATGTTGATGCGCAAATCAATTTTGAGCTTTTCCTCACGCGAGCTGGCGCGCAGGGCCACATCGCGCAGGAATGTATCCAGCTTGACAGGTTGGAAACTCATGCGCAGGGTTCCAGCTTGCAGGCGGGAGGAATCCATCAGATTGTCAATCAGCTCGTGCAGGCGGTCAGCCTCTTCGTCGATAATGGTAAGAAATTCAAGGCGGGTTGTTTCATCCCATTGCGTATCCTGGCGCAGGAGTGTTGTGGCATAGCCCTTAATAAAACCCAAAGGGGTGAGCAATTCGTGCGAAACCATGGCCATGAAACCGTCTTGAAGATTGTCCAGCTGGCGTTTAGCTTCCAAGCGGGCAATACGTTCTACAAGCTGGTGACGGCTGAGAAGCTGAGCAACATGGACGGCGATGAATTCGGCTAACAGGATGTGATCGGGAGAGTAAGGAGGGCCGCCAAAGCGCACAAAGACCAGCGAACCGACCACTTCTTCTCCCAGGTTGAGCGGCATACCCAGGTAATAGCGCAAGCTGGTGCGATCTCGGCTGGTTGGATCGTCATCAGTCAATTCTTCACGGCGCAGGATCGTCTGGCGACTGTGGAAAGCATCCACCGCCACAGCTTCGCCCCAGGCCAAATCAGCCTCGCGAAATCGCCCACGCCCGATCGCCCTGGCAAAGGTCAGATCGAGTATGCCTTCTTCGCTGCGCCAGGTGTAAACGACAAAATTATCAAAAATAAATACCGGGCGCACCAGGCGGATGATCTCGTCCAGTGCCGCTTCGGTATCCACTGCCCGGGCAACAGCGCGGCTGATCGTATAAATAGCCTCTAATTCCTGCGGGCGCAAACCGCCAGTATCAGGTTTAATCGCTTTCATCCTCACCCCTTTGAACAGGCGACCACAACTGTTGAATAGTAGCGTGATGAGCTGCCGGCAAGGAAAACGAGAAGCTGGTTCCCTGCCCTACTTCGGAAATAAGTTTAACCTGCGAGCCATGCGCATCAATAATCCGGCGCACCAGGGTCAGCCCTAAACCTGTGCCGCCTTGCCGGCGCGTTGAAGAGCTATCCAGTTGGTGGAAGGCAACGAAAATTTCCGCTTGTCGTTCTGGCGGAATACCTATCCCAGTATCCCTGACGGTCGCCGTTACCGTATCGGTATCGGTCGTCAATATAACTTGAACCTGCCCGGCCACTGGAGTAAATTTTATCGCATTATCCAGGAGCTGCGAGAGCACCCAACCAATTTTCTCCTCGTCTGCCCATATCTCCGGCAGCGCCTGGGCAATTTGTAGCTGGAGATCAATACTTTTACTGCGCGCCTTGGGGTTTGCCTGCAGCACAGCCGCACGCGCCAAATCCCCCAGCTGCACCTGTCCAGTATTTAAGCTCAATTCGCCACGCGAAACCAGTGAGAACTGGATCAGATCATCAATCAAATTCTCCAAGCGTAGTTCCGAGCGCTGCATCACTGCCACAGCGGATAGCTGCTCTTCCGAAAGCGCGCCAATGTCGCCATTGGCCAGCAGCTCCAAATAGCCCTTCAAATGCGTGAGTGGTGTGCGCAGCTCGTGAGAGACAGAGGAAATAAAATTTGCCTTTAAGCGGTTCAATTCTGTCAGTCGCTCCATTGCCTGTGACCATTGGAGCGTCCGTTCCTGAACGCGTTGTTCAAGCTTACGATTAGCATCCTGCAAGGCTTTTTGAAGCTGAATAATTTGTAGAGTGATCACCTGATCCAGGGTTTCGCGGTCTACCAATCCTAACTCGATCAAAGTTTGACCCAGCAGGCGAGGCTGGCCTTGTTCCTGTAACTGCTGTTGGTAATCCAACGCCAACCTAAGCTGCTCTGGGGTCAAGATTCCCCGCTCCAGCATGGTATCACCCATACGCGGCACCAAAGTTTCGGGGGCCAGGGGCAGCAGGCTCTCGGGCGGGAGCGTTTGCGCCATCACTTCGCGCTCTGCCAGGGCGGCTGCCAGCGCCAGATCGACCCCACAATTGGCGCAATACCGGGCGTTTGGATCGACCGGTTGGGTACAGTTCGGGCAGGAGATATCTTGCTGCATCATGGAAGCCTTGGTCGTACAACCCTATCATATCGTTGAATGTGTCTTCCGGCAAGCCGTTTCGCTTTTTTTCGTTTAAGTCCAAAAGATTCGCATACAAGGGGCGAGGTAACTGTCTGCAACAGTGTGCACCTTCATTGTAAAGTGTTTGTAAGGTAAGGCGCTTTGGTTTTCGTGCATAATAGGGGACGTACACAGGAACAGCCGGTTGGTAGTTCGATCTCAGACATGCCCAGCATTCTTGTTGCAATGCAATATTTGGAGAAGCAGCGTGCAGACCAAAGTTTTGGTAATTGACGACGACAAAGAGATGACCGACATGCTCAAAGTGATCCTCGAACCGAATACGTTCGATGTGGTCGCCGCGAACAGCAGCGTCCTGGGCATCGATCTGGTACGCCAGGTCAAACCTGAGGTAGTTGTATTGGACTTGTTGATGCCCGATATGGATGGCTGGCAGGTATGTAAAGAAATCCGCAAATTCAGCCAGGTGCCGATCCTGGTGCTCTCGGCAGTCAGCAAACCCGGTATGGTTGCACGGGCGTTGGATGAGGGCGCAGATGACTACCTGCTCAAACCGATGCCAAGCAGCATGCTTATTGCTCATATAAAGAAGCTGGCTCGCCGCGCCAAAGCTGAGCAAGAAAGCACCCAGTCACGTCTGACACTATATTCATAAATAAAAGGGTGTCTCCTTCCGTCCTGAGCCGCCTGGCCTCCCTCCAGGCGGCTACTCTTTAACCATTCTGGAGGGTTTGTTGCAGGGTTAGTGCCAGTCCAATCCGGTTTGATCACACTCTGTTGATTTTCCCCTTTGATCTTGTTGCCAGTTGGATTAGAATAAAGAAAATCTTCACAGGAGGCGCATCTTGCAAACCTGCTCCAACTGCCATGCTCAATCGCCTGACAATGCTCAATACTGCATTAATTGCCAGGCTGATTTAAGCGAAATGTCCGAAACAGCTATTGCTTTAAAAAAATTCCAGATCAACCCGCGCGTGCGCTACGTACGCATTGTCGTATCCGACGACTGCTGCCCAGCCTGTCGGGAGATGGAAGGCGCCTACCCCAAAGATCAGGTCCCGCGCTTGCCCGTGGAAGGCTGCTCCCACGAGAACGGCTGCCGGTGCTTTTACCAGCCGTTCCTAACTGAAATCTTCCCCTGATCTTCTGCATATTATGTTGGTTAATATAGATTGCCCTCCCCGGATTTGCGTGGGGAGGGCAATTGACTTTAAGACTTTGGCTAATTTCACTGATGCGCATCAAGGGTTGAATCCAGCGTTCGGTGGATAAAATCTAAAGCCTGCTGGCGATCCTGAATTTCCCCGGTTGCCTGGGCTTCTCGCACGTGCTGCAGCAGGCTCCCGATTTGCGAACCTGGCGCCAGGTGGAAGAGATTTATCAGATCGTGCCCGCTGATTAATGGTGGGGGAGAAACACTTTGCTCTGGTTGCTCCCAGTACGCCTCCAGCAAAGTACGCACCACATCCAATTGCCGCGTCCAAACATCCTGTGACAAACCAGGTCCAGAGGTTGCCAGGCGATCGGCAAGAGAGAGCAGGCAAATATCCACACCCGCCTGCCCGGTAGCCTGGAAGAACCGGTAGATCGTCCGGCGCGAGATCTGCCCGCTTTCTTTCGCCATGAAATGAGGGCGCATGTGCTGGCGCACAATTGTTTGCAAGCGCTCGATTTCTGGATTACTAAGGTGCAGAGCATTGGCGCGCCAGGCGATCAGGTCAGCTCCAATGGCATCATGCTCATAAAAGTGCACAAGGTCTTTGTCGTCGGTTGTACGCGTCTGAGGCTTGGCCACATCGTGATACAACCCCGCCAGGAAAAGCAGCGAAAGCAGGGAACGATCTGTATTGAGAAGCGTCTGGGCAAAGTGATCTCTGAACTGGTTGCGATAACGGCCTAGGCGCACAGAGATCAACCCCAATGTCCAGGAATTAACCCGTTCTGGGTCGTGTTCAACAAGCAATACCTCAAATATTTGTTCCAGGTGCTTCAGTACATTCAGGGTATGGTTCCATACATCATAGACATGCGGCGGGGATTGAAGCACCCCCTGTAAAGCCAGCAGCTCGGGCAATATTACAGGCAGAACTCCCAGCAGATCAAGCGCTCTAATCGCCAGATCCGGGCGACGGCCGCCGAAAATGCGAAAGAGCTCATCACGCACACGTTCTGGTGAGACGCGCACCAGATTTGGAGCTGCCTGGCGCATGAGCTGGCGAGTCGGTAAATCGATATTAAGCTGTAGTGCTGCTGCATGGCGCACCCCGCGCAAGATGCGCAGTGGGTCTTCCTCCAGGCTGGCGGGTGAGCAAACTCGCAAGCGTCTGGCGATCAGGTCGGCCGCGCCGCCCGTGGGATCCAGCAACGCCTGCGGTGCATCCAGAGCCACAGCCATGGCGTTAATTGTAAAATCGCGTGCCCGCAGATCGGATTCCAGGTCTGAGCCACGCAAAGCAGCAAAATCAAGCACCTGCCTCTGCTCGCCGTGATTCACCAAAATGACTCGTCCCGTGGCGCGCGCTTCGTCTAGAGGAAAATATGCCCCGCCTAAATGATCTGCCACACGCCGAGCCAGACCGAGAACATCTCCGGAAAGCGCAAAATCCAGATCATGAGTTGGTAATCCAAGCAGGGCATCGCGGACTGCGCCTCCAACCAAATAAATAGGCATATCCGGCGGGGCGATTTCACGCACGCGCTCCATTAAAGGAGAAAATGCAAAGGGTTGCAAGGTAGGCATATACTGGACCTCATGGGATTCCTTATGGCGGGCAGCCTGAGATGCACGCCAGGCTTGTTCTGGAGTACCACCATGCCCGACCACGAGTCCGCCCGCCAGCGCCACCCACCGCCCGGCGTATGCAGCCCGGTCTTCCTCATTGAGAGCGGCAGGTTTGGGCTTGCTGGGCATGCTGATTTATTCGGAAGGCGAATAACGACTCAGATCCACACAAGCAATGAAAGGCAGATTACGATGAAATTCATCGATGTCCAGGCCATATCCAAAGACAAACTTATTGGGAATATCAAATCCGCAATAATCGATCGGCACTTCCACTTCGCGGCGCTCAGGTTTGTTGAGCAAAGTGCAGACCTTCAGGCTCTTTGGATGGCGGGTTTGTAGAAAATCCAGCACAGAGGCAATGGTATAGCCGCTATCCACAATATCCTCTACCAACAACACGTGCCTGTCCTGGATATTATCTTTCAAATCCAGGGTAATGCGCACCTGACCGGTACTCTGGCGATTGTTGCCATAAGATGAAACCGCCATAAAGTCTACTGTATTCGGTATCTTGATGGCCCGCATGAGATCAGTTAAGAACATCACCCCACCGCGCAGGATGCAGATAAGATGCAGTTTTTCACCGCGGTAGTCATTGCTGATTTGCGCGCCAAGCTCGGTGATGCGCTGGCGAAGTTGATCCTCAGTGATCAGAATTTCATCCAAATAATCTTCATAATTTTGCATAACACACCTCTTTATTTTCGAGGAACCTCATGGTGCATGCGACAACGTGCTTCATACATTTCCGAGGCTCCCACGATGACCACCGGATCCTCATAATGGGCAGGCTTACCATTCACCAGGCGCTGGGTGCGGCTGGCTGGTTCCCCGCATACCATGCAAATCGCATGCAGCTTGTCCACCACTTCAGCCTTTGCCATCAGAACAGGTATGGGACCAAAGGGCTCGCAGCGGAAGTCAGTATCCAACCCGGCAACGATCACACGCAAACCGCGATCTGCCAGATCCTGCGCCAATTGCACGACTTGCTGATCAAAAAATTGGGCTTCATCAATCGCAATCACTGTGGTGAGGGGGTTTAGCAAACCAAGGATATCCTGGGCAGATTGGACCGGAATAGCATCAAACTCACTGCCGGCATGCGAGGTAACCTTTTCCACGGCATAGCGATTGTCGATCAGCGGTTTGAAAACCTGGACCTTCTGGCGAGCAATGGTCGCCCGGCGTAAACGGCGGATCAACTCGTCGGTCTTACCACTAAACATCGAGCCAGTGATCACTTCAATTGAGCCAGTATGATGTTTCATGGATCTCCTCGGTTGGGGTGATAGATGACCTATTGTACCGCCTGAAAGGCGCTTGCGCCAAGTTTTTCATCTGCCAGCGCATTACGTAATCTAAGGATCCTCTGTGTTAACACAAAATCAGGCAGGCGTAAAAGCACGCCTGCCTGTTGAAAACCTTTATGGAGTCAGAAATCAGACGGTGATTTCTTCAGCGGCTTCCGGCAGCTCGTATCCGAACTGGCGCAGGCGTTTTTTTAGATCAGCCAGGGACTTGCGACCAAAACCTTCGATCGCTAGCACGGCGGCTTCACCGGACGCCAGCTTGGCCAGGACATCGCCCACGTTATTAATGCCGGCTTTCGCCAGGCTTTCTGTGGGGCGTGAGCCGAGTTCCAGCTCAGCAATCGTGCGGTCCAGGGAGGTGCGAGCCGTGGCGCGCGCTTCCACATCGCTTAGATATTGCTTGCGTGCTTCGAGCTTCTTATAGAAGCGGTCCACCTGGCCTTCGGTGTCAACGATACGCTGCTCACCCGTAAAGAATGGGTGACACTTCGAACAAACATCGGTCTGAATGAGCTTACGGGTTGAACCGGTAGTCCAGGTGTTGCCACATGCGCAAATCACCTTGGCATCGGTGTAATATGTCGGATGGATATCCTTTTTCATCTCATTCGCTCTTTTCTTCAACCGGTACAATACTGACGCGTTTGCGGTCATCGCGGATGGTTTCGTACAGGACAAGCCCGTCTGCGGTTGCAAACAGAGTGTGATCACGGCCTACACCCACATTTTCGCCGGGTTTAATCAGCGTTCCGCGCTGGCGGACCAGAATATTACCGGAGCGCGCAACCTGCCCACCATATTTCTTCACGCCCAAACGCTTGCTCTGACTATCACGACCATTGCGGCTCGAGCCGCCACCTTTTTTGTGTGCCATGGCTACCTTCCTCTTATATCAGCACGATCGAGTCGATCTGCAGGCGAGTATATTTCTGGCGGTGGCCGGTCTTCACGCGAATGCGCTTCTTCGGCTTATATTTAAACACCACCACCTTGGGGCCTTTGATCTGGTCTACAACAGTCGCCTGAATTTTAGCGCCTTCGACCAGCGGCGTCCCTATCATGACATCGTCACCATCTGCGACCAACAGGACCCGTTCCAGATCCACCTGCTCGCCCGGTTCCGCAGAGAAGAGGTCAACATCTATGGTGCCTCCCTCCACGCAGCGGTATTGCTTACCGCCATCTTCCACAATAGCATATTTCATTATTTTCTCCAAGCTTCACTTCACCACACGCTACGCGCATTTGTGCGAGCTGTTCGAGGAACCCAGACGAAGCGCCCAGGTGCGGGGAAGTTTGGGATACAGAATAGCGCCCCAGCAGCTTACAGCCGGGGCTTGAGTGCGGACGGTATTATACCGGGGATAGGGGAACCTGTCAACAAGATTGGTACTGTGGTGTGCACGCAAAGGTTGTCAGATGGCTAAAGGGAGAGCCGAGCGCCGCTCACACAAAGTATGCCATTGCCCGCTGAGCCAGACAGCCCGCGCTTTGGCTGTTTGAACGGCGCCTGTAACTTCCCATTGAGCACCGGGAAGCTTGAGGCGTTGGCTCACAATTTGCTTACAGCCACTCTCGATCGTACCGCTGCCGATCATGTAGCCGGCGGCTCGGAATTTGTCATAGCGCATCCGCTCCATATTGTTGGTGAAATAGGTGACAGCCTGTTGCGCTTTTAGGCAAGAGGAGGCCAAGTCTTCACAGGCGAGGATGACGTCTTCTACCTGTCCATCCCAGAGAGACTGAGTGACGGTTTCAAGCCAGAGGGCTCGTTGTGGGAGTGTGGTGAAAGCAGCCAAGGCGACGCCTTCCAAGTGTTCTTCGGCATGGTACCAATCCACGATTTGGACTGCATTGGAGTAATACTGAGCGACCAGCTTCCAAATCCAGACGGCGCCATCTCCTAAGAACACCAGTTCTGGGCTCAAGTCGGCATTGACCGCACAGCCGGTAGCCCACAGGAGTTTTCCAAAGTCTTCTGCTTCGGTGATATCGCAGAAATAGCGCATGTTTTTGGCACGCAAGACAGCTTGCTCCCGCAGCGCCTTTTCTCGTTGGCGAGTTGAACACTGTGCAGGCGATACGGTTTCTACTTCATACCAACACAGCACTTTCACGTCCCGCCAATCTTCGTGTGCTGCTTTCTTTGCGCCTTTCTTGGGTCGAGGTTCGATGCGTACTTTGGCAGCATCCATGGATCCGTACATCCGAGTAACCACGGTACCCGGATGACGTTGACGTTTTTGTAGATATTCTTCATTCTGGCTTTGTTTCACGAGATCTTCTTCTAGCTTCTCTTGCAACACTCCCATTCGCTCTGTCTCCGAACGTACTGTGTTTTCGGAAACGTCAAACAGTAGATAGGCCTGTAACCATTTTGGGCTTTCATCATACGAGAATTCAATCCCAGCTAAAGCCAGCAGTGCTGCCAGCCCGGCAGTCACCGCTCCTGGCTCTAACCCAAACTGCTCATCCAGCGGTGCTTTGCCTTCCTTACAACTACAACCCGCATAATATGCCCGCTCATACCTCACCTTCCCAAACACACTGATCACCGTCGCAGGCCGCATTCGCTGGTATTTCAAGATCCCGCCACACGTACATGCAATTTCGCTCGCGGGTGTTGTCTGCATCGAACTCAAAAATATACCCAATGCTTGCATTCCTATCTGCCTCAATGCTTCTCGTATGCCCGTCTCTATTTGCGCTATCGTTGTCGTTCCTTGACCCGCAGTGTGTTGTTCAACCACCGCATTTTTGAACATCGCAGCTAATTCCCGCGCTACACTATTGATGGTTTCAGTGCTATAGTTCATTCGGAGCCTCCGGTAGAATGGTTTGTGGAAAATCCTATCCTACCTCAGGCTCCTCTTTTCTGACAACTCTTGCGTGCACAC